>NZ_LLER01000020.1 GCF_001500315.1 Staphylococcus auricularis
AAAGAGCCAGATAAAGATGAAACACCAGATAACGGCATGACACCAGATCCAGGCAACGAACCGGACAAAGGTGGAACACCAGATGATGGCATGACGCCAGATCCAGGCAACGAACCGGACAAAGGTGGAACACCAGATGATGGCATGACGCCAGACCCAGGTAAAGGACCAGACAAAGGCGAAACACCAGATAATGGCACTACTCCAGATCCACGCAAAGAACCAGACAAAGGTGAAACACCAGATAACGGCATGACACCAGGTCCAGGCAAAGATCCGGACAAAGGTGAAACATCGGATAATGGTATGACGCCAGACCCAGGCAAAGAGCCAGATAAAGGTGAGACTCCTGATAATGGTATGACGCCAGGCCCAGGCAAAGATCCGGATAAAGGTGAAACACCAGATAGTGGTATGACGCCAAATCCGGGTAGCGAACCAGACAAAGGTGAAACACCGAACAATGGAGAGACACCAGATCCAAACAAAGATCCGGATAAAGGTGAAACGCCTGATAATGGAATGACACCTAATCCAGGCAAAGAACCAGACAAAGGTGAAACGCCAGACAATGGCACGAATACAGATCCAGACAATGAGCCTGACAAAGGCGAGACACCGAACAATGGAGAGACACCAGATCCAGGTAGCGAACCAGACAAAGGTGAAACACCGGATAATGGCATGACCCCAGACCCAGGAAAAGAGCCAGATAAAGGTGAGACTCCTGATAATGGTATGACTCCAGACCCAGGCAAAGAGACAGATAAAGGTGAAACACCAGATAATGGCATGACGCCAGTCCCAGATAACGAACCAAATAAAGGTGATTCATCAGGTTCTGAGCATAAACCTAATCCAGAAGAACCTAAAGACATGAAAGATATGCCTAAAGAAAATATGACATCTGGTAATGATGGAAATATGAATAAGGTGAACTCGCCAAATATGAATACAAATCACGATAAAGATGGTGGCATGACGGGTAACCAACAACCAGTTAAAGCTACAGATGGTGATCATACAATGCATTCAAACATGGATCGTCATACAACTACTGCAATGGAGCCAGAGATGATTTCAAATGATTCTAAACAAATGAAATCAAAAGCACACAGTCATTCATCAATGCAAACAATGACACAGTTACCAGAAACAGGTGAGAGTCAATCACACAATGGCGCTTTATACGGTGGCTTACTTGCAGGTTTAGGTGCACTTCTCCTAGCATACAAACGTAAAAAAGAGGATGAATCATAATACATTTAATTTCTAGGCAGCAGATTTTTCTGCTGTCTAGTTTTTTATAATAAAAATTATCCTCCTCAGTAAACGTAGTACAACTCTTATTTTCTTCATTTACAATTAAATATTTTTAACGATAAAGTTGATGTTCAAGCTTCTTTTAAAAATGATATTCACAAAATTAACAGTGTAAAATACAATTTGTATAAATGTTTGATATAATAGTTAGTAAACACAATGAGAATATTGATATTTAAGCTTTTTCAAATTTTGGAGGTAAACAATGACTATAGAATCGAATATCAAGCAATTAATAGAAACAGCGACAGAATTAGAGGATGCGACTTACGTTTTTCTAAGTTTAGGTAAGGAAAATATCAAAGCGACTGTGAAGTTATTGAAAACTTTACGTAACTTAGAAAGAAATGTGATTAAACAATGTCAAAATTTTAGAAAGAAAACGGGGTCCTATCCTAAATGGATAAAACTGGACATTGTGACTGAAACTGATTCTGTGCCATTTCACGATATAAAACGCCAATTGATAGAAACAAGACGCAATTATATCGATTTTGGTCTTGCATTTGATGATAATTGGAATTTAACTTTTTTACCTGAAGAAATTAATGCGAATGCTTTTGTTCGACCAGATAAGCAAAATGGCGGAATGATGCTCTCTGAAGCTAATATTAATAATTATCTAAGAAAATATACGTCTCATAAAGTAGCGTATAAACATGACACTTATGAAGGCAAAAACGTTACCAAATTTTACACTCAGTCCTATATTAGCGATGAAGAGGGTGTGCATACGTTAGGCGAACGTGGTTATAGAAAAACACTGCGTAAAGTTGAGGATTTACATAGCGAAATTGATAAACTCATTACGACAAGTGTGCATCATTTAAAAAATGAAATTCAAGAAAATGGACGATTTATCTACGGCTATTTCCCACATTTTGATAAAAAAATTAGTAACTATAATATGTTGAGACATAGCTCATCTGCTTATGCGTTAATAGAAGGCTTAGCGTACTTAGGAGAGGATACTTCTGCAGTAGCGCCAGCAATTGATTATGTGATTGATCAACATATTTATGAAAAAGATGGTGCAGGTTATGTCTTTGATGACACAAATGACGTGAATGAAATAAAACTTGGACAAAACGCATCATTTATTTTTGCGGTCGTGGAATATTTAAAACATCATCCTGATGAATCGAAATATCTAAAAGCTGCACAACATGTGGCAAAAGGAATTTTAAACATGATTGATGCAGAATCAGGTAAAACCACACACGTTTTAAATTATCCTGATTTATCTGTGAAAGAAACATTTAGAATTGTCTATTATGATGGGGAAGCTGCGCTCGCATTACTCCGTTTATACCAAGTAGATAAAGATCCATTATGGCTAAAAACAGTTAAACAATTATTCGAAAAATTCATTGCTGAAGATTATTGGAAATATCACGACCACTGGCTCGGTTATTGTACAAATGAATTAGTAAAATATGAAGATGATGAACGTTATTTCAAATTTGGTATTCAAAATGTTTCAGGATACTTAGATTATATTCATAACCGTGAAACCACATTTCCAACATTCTTAGAAATGTTAATGGCGACATACAAATTAATTCAAAAAGCAAAAGAAACGGGACACGAAGACTTAGTGGAATCTCTCATAAATGAAGACTATTTCATGGAAACATTGCATTTACGTGCGGACTATCAACGTACGGGTTATTTCTATCCGGAAATTGCGATGTACTTCAAAAATCCGAAACGTATCTTAGGTGCGTTCTTTATTAAACACCATGGTTATCGTGTACGTATCGATGATATTGAACACTATCTTTCAGGTTATGTACAATATCAAAACGCATTTAAAGGCGAATCAAAATAAAATAAAAACCAATTGTGCAAGGGAACAAATAATAAAATTTTGCTCCCTTGCTTTCTTATAATTAAAAAATATCGTATAATACTTTTTGTAAGCGCTTACTTTAATAAAATGCACTTAAAATGTACAATTTCCTATTGAGTTACAGAATACTTTTAGTATAAATTAAGTGCAAGTATTTGATCATTGCTAAATGTTTTAGTTGCGGATCGAATAAATTTTTATATGGGCATTTTAGTCATAAGAGATGAAAGGATTGGCAATTTCATGAAACGAATTTTATTAATTGCGAGTGCGTTTATCGGGCTCATTGTCGGGGCAGGTTTCGCGTCTGGACAAGAAATTTTACAGTATTTTACGAGTTTTGGCACATTAGGTATTATTGCAGCATTTGTAGCCACAGTATTATTCGCGTATGTCGGTATGATGATGATGTGGTTAGGTTATCAATTTAAAGCGACGGGGCATAATGACGTCATCCATCAAATTACGGGAGACAATCCTTTCGGTAAAGGAATCGCTTGGATTGTGGACGTGATTCTCATCATCACAGTCTTTGGATTTGGTGTCGTAATGTTAGCTGGCGGTGGCTCAAGTTTAGAACAACAATTTGGGATTCCACCATTTGTCGGTACATTGTTAATGGCAGTGCTCGTGTTGCTAGCGGGAATGTTGAAAATTGATGGTGTGGTTAAAGTCATCGGTAATATTACGCCGTTACTTATCATCTTCATCCTTCTAGTGGCCGTATATTGTGTCTTTACGATGAAAGGTTCATTTTCTGATATGGACCACATCGCACGTGGACATCAATCTGCATTGTCTAACTGGTTCTTAGCAAGCGTGAACTATGTTTCTCTTAATGTAGGCCTCGGTGCATCAATGACCTTTGTGATGGGCGGTAATGAAAAAGATGGCAAAGTCGCAGCAATCGGCGGATTAGTGGGTGGCTTTGTGTTAGGTTTAATGATTATGCTCAGCCATTTAGCTATATTTTCTAAAATTTCAGTTGTCGGCGATTTACCACTACCTATGTTAGGTATTGTCAATGAATTGTCTCCGATTCTCGGTTTCATCATGGCAATCGTTGTTTATCTCATGATCTTCAATACATGTTTGGGTATGTTTTACGCGTTTGCGACACGATTTACGACAGCCGGAACAACTTCATTCAAACTCGTTTATGCAGCGGTTATCTTTGTAGGCTTTATCATCAGTTTTGTTGGATTTACAGACTTAATGTCTACGCTTTATCCAATTATTGGATACATGGGCTTACTCCTCATGATCTTACTTGTGTATGCACCGATTAAGCTGAAATTAAGTAAAAGTACCCGCGCCTAAGAAAAATTTATAAAAGCATGTTAAGTGAAAATAATCGCTTAGCATGCTTTTTATTTGTGTGATACAGAAATTTAAAAATATAGCATTTTATAAGATATTTTTATAATTTAACAATCTGTGATATACATATAAGTGTAAGAATAAAATGCTAAACTTAAAAATTAAAATTATTTAAGGTTAAGTTGTTTTAAAAAAGGGGAGGATTTAATGAAGTCGAATGTTTCAATTACATTGACTACGATGCTTGTTTTAATATTGATTGGTTTAATACTTTACATAAGTTCTGCCAGTCCAAATGGCTATATCATCGCGTTGATTAGTATCATTTTAATAATTATTGCAGCGCTCCTAGTAGCAAATTTTTTAAAGGAAAATGCCAAGAACAACAGAAATCATTAAAGAGATACCTCAATCGTTCAGTCACTAAACAATAAAGACATATTAAAGAGACCAAACGCGAGTTAAAACAACTCATGTTTGGTCTCTTTTTATTCATTATCGCAAATGTTTCTTAGAATGGTGTAATCCATATACAAAGTAAATGATTAAACCGAATAAGAACCAAAAAGCAGTATAGATTTTAGCTTCTGTACTTAATCCCCAGAATACAAAGATTACACTGATAAATCCAAGGATTGGTAACACTGGGAAGAGTGGCATTTTAAATGCTGGTACTGGAATGTCTTTACCTTCACGACGACGTAATGCTAACACACCAATCGATACGAACATAAAGGCGATTAACGTACCTGCTGAAATTAATTGTGCTAAGAATTCAAATGGGAACATTGACCCAATAATCACTGCGATTGTTGTAATCGTCACTAATGCACGGTTTGGTAAGTGTTTGTCGTTTAATTTTCCTAACCAAGAAGGTAACAAACCATCACGGCCGAATGAATAAAGTAAACGTGAACCTGCGAGCATCATACCGATTAACGCTGTAAACATACCGATCACTGAAATGGCTTGTACAATCACTGCTACGACATCAAATCCGCTTTCACGTAAAGCCCATCCTACTGGCTCTGCGTTATTCGCATATTCAGAGTAGTGGAACATACCAACGAGTACAAGGGCGACCGCTACGAGCAGTGAACCGAGGATACCACGTGGCATCGTGCGTTGAGGATTAATTGCTTCTGCTGAATTCGCTGCAATAGAGTCAAAACCGATATAAGCCAAGAAAATCATAGAGACCCCAGCATAAATACCTTGCCAACCACCAAATGCACCTGCGTCTGTCATTTTATATTCAGGAATAAATGGAACGTAGTTGTCGAGTTTAATCACTGTAAGCCCTACGACAATAAATAAACCGATTGCTAACACTTTCAAGACAACTAAGATATTTTCAATACGTGCTGCTTCTGATAAGCCAAAGGATAATAATAGAGCTGTAAGTAAGATAACGATAGCAGCAACGATATCGATGATGCCACCTTGATTGCCGAATGTATTGGATAATGCGTCCGGCAGTTTGATGCCTAAAGGTGAAATTAACCCACGTAGGTTAGCAGAGAATCCTGACGCTACAAAGGCGGTTGCGATAAAGTATTCAGCGAGGAGAGCCCAACCGGCTACCCACCCGAAAAGCTCACCGAAGACAACGTTGATCCAGGAATAAGCTGAACCCGCAAATGGCATAGCAGACGCCATTTCAGCATAGGCAAATGACACGAGCCCTGCGACGATCGCAGCGAATAAGAACGACAGTGCGACGGCAGGCCCTGTATGTGTCGCGGCAACGATACCAGGTAATGTAAAGATAGATGTTGAAACAAATGTCCCTATACCGAGTGCCATCACATCACGTACGCGCAATGTACGCATTAAATGTGAATCTTTATCTTGATAAACACGGGGATCTTCCCTTCGTAAGATCTTTTGGAAAAAGTTACTCATTAATCATCACTCCAAATTTTGGATACAACTTTTATAATATGTTGTATCATTAGATAAAAATTATCATACCACATAACGAGGTGTAATAGTTAGATAATTCTAAAAATTAATATAAAATTTTGTAACTTTTTGAATATAATGTGTACAAAGCGTGCTAGAATTGAATTAAAGAAAAAGCACGCATACAAAAAAGCGAGATCGACGTAGGATATCATGTCAATCTCGCTTCTTATTTTTCATTTTTCGAGGGACAAAAGCCTTCATTTTTTCGTTATTTTGTGCAGACGTCACTTTCTATAAATTTCATGTAAAGCTGCGTTATTTGATGATCAATACTGGGATTGGTGCGGCGTTTGCGATTTTATGTGTGACATTGCCTAACACATCTTTCAATCCTGGTTTAGGACGTTTATTACTCATGACGATAATATCATAACCATTATCTTCAATTTCTTTTAAGATACCTTGCTTGATAGAACCAGCAGTGAAGCGGATGTTCACTTCTAAACCAATATCTTCAAGCTCTTTAACAAAGGGGCGAAGTTGGTCAGCTTTTTCTTCAACGAGTTCTTCGTAGTGTTTGTTATCATAACGCACAGATTTTTGTAAATCGATTTCAGGAATGACATTGAGTATTGTGACAGTCGCTTGCGTGTTATTCGCAGTTAAATTGGCAAGTTCTTTTGGCACGTTATGAAATGAATTATCAAAATCATATGCAAGTAAAATATTATTATACATATTAATCACCTCTTCACTCTTATTATATCCTAAAATATTGCGAGTAATGATAATTTAACTTATTAATTATTGAATCGCGTCTAAGCCGATGATGTCAGAGATATGTTCGTAGCCATTTTCTTTTAGGTATTGAGCTAACCCTTTATTAAGTGATTTTGTTAAACCAGGGCCTTGATAAATCAACGCACTATAAATTTGCACGAGTGAGGCACCGTTACGCATCATTGCGATGACATCGTCTGTCGTGAAGATACCACCAGTGGCTATGATTAACATTTTGCCTTTTGTTTGTTGGTAAGCCCATTTCACAAGTTCTAGATTACGTTCGAATAACGGGCGACCACTTAAGCCGCCACTTTGTTCGCGATTTGGAGAATTTAAATTTTCACGTTTTTGCGTTGTGTTCGCTAAAATAAGGCCGTCAAACGTCTGTGTAATCGGCTCTAAAATTTGTTTAAAGTCTTCAAGCTCAATATCAGACGTTAATTTTATGAAAATAGGTGTATTCAAGTTGTGTTGTGATTTGTAGTCTTCAATCGCTTGGCTTAATGACGCAAATTCATCTTTATTGTGGAAGTTCTGCAAATTAGCGGTATTCGGTGAACTGATGTTAATGGTAAAGAATGCTGCATCGTGTTTAAATGTATCGATGACTTTAATATAGTCTGTGTAGCGTTCGTCATAGGAAGTGATTTTGTTCACACCGACATTAATGCCGACGGGTAAATTATAGCTAAATTTGCGTAAATTGCTGAGTGCTTTATTCATACCTATATTGTTAAAGCCCATGCGGTTAATAATCGCATCATCTTCTGGTAGTCGATACATACGCGGTTTAACGTTCCCAGGTTGTGGTAGCGGTGTGATGCCTCCTAATTCAAGTGAACCAAAGCCAGCCATTTCAAGCGCTTTAGGTACTTCACATGATTTGTCGAATCCAGCAGCAAGGCCCACTGGATTGTTAAACGTGATGCCGTGGATACGTTGACTCAACACAGGGTTTTCATAAGTGAATATCCGGCACACCATAGAGAGTGATAAAGGATATTTTTGGCAGATTTTCAAAGCATCGATGGTTTTACCGTGTGCTTCTTCTGGATCCATTTGAAATAACAAAGGTTTAATTAATTTATACATCGTTTGTCGCTCCATTTATAAATAGTTTATTAGGTTAACGTAGACGGTGTAGCAGTATGAAGCTACGACAATGAAGCGGTATATCACTGATCTACATCGTCCTTTTGCACGGGACTTCTTGTTCATTTTAGGAAAATGAAACGTGAGAAATCACGTGAGTTTGATAGCAATTGCTTATGCATATTGAATCTCGTATGATTCATTATTTATTTCATATTATCACTAATAGATTATCATTTTCAGAAATGCTTTCATAGATGTATCCCTGCAAATTTAAATAAGTGACACAAATTTCCTTGGAAATATATTGATTAAGGGTGAGCGAAATCGGCAATAATATAAGCAACATCGTTCATAGGAGTGATAAGAATGAAAGATCAATGGAAAGAAGAACTCCCGGTCGATCACATCAAAGACATTCGCCCGGCCAGTGGGGGCGATGTCAATGAAGCGTTCAAAGTGATCACCGATGATGAGCCATATTTTCTACTTGTACAACGCAATCAAGAGGCAGATTTTTATGCAGCAGAACAAGCAGGATTAAACGCATTTGAAGAAGCAGATATTCTGGCGCCACGGGTCATTGCTAATGGTCAGATTGATGGCGATGCGTACTTATTAATCACTTATCTTGAAGAAGGTGGACGCGGAGACCAACGTGATTTAGCTAAATTAATGGCACGTTTACATCAAATGAAACAACCTGATGGACAGTTCGGTTTTGACTATCCACATAGTGGGAAAGATATAAACTTTGATAATGATTGGACTGACTCCTGGTCACAACTCTTTATTAATCAACGCATGGATGTCTTACGTGATAGGATTGTTGAGCAGGGATTATGGACAACTGAAGACGCACGACAATACGATGCGGTACGTGAAGTCATGGTAAAAGCTTTAGCTGAACATGAAAGTAAACCATCATTAGTCCATGGAGATATGTGGGGCGGCAATCATATGTTCTTAACTGATGGGAGTCCTGCATTGTTTGATCCAGCGCCATTTTATGGTGATCGTGAATTTGATATAGGTGTCACCCTTGGATTTGGCGCGTTCAACCAAGACTTTTATGATGAATATGACCGCCAATATCCATTAGCTAATGGAGCTTCATTAAGATTAGAGTTCTATCGATTATACTTACTTATGTTCCATTTATTAAAATTTGGTAGTATCTATGCACGTCAAGTCGATCGTGCGATGGACCGCATTTTAACACAAGCGAATGAATCATCATTGTGATGTTTTCGTGGACATTGTCACTCAAAAACTACATTTTAGACAAAAAAAGTGGGAGCGAAATCAAATCATTCACATTGATTTCGTCATCCCACTTTTTTTATATTCATATAGTGAAGAAATTAATTGTCAGCCTTATTCAGTACATCTGCTAATACATGTGCGAAGCCTTCAGGTTTTTGAACGTAACCTAAATGACCGCCTGGAATGTCAGTAATTGTTAACCCTGTTTGGTCTGAAATATACGCATTTACACTTTGTGGGAATGAACCACGTGAATCCGTACCGTTGAGTAAAGTGATACGCTCTAAATAAGGATTGAAGTCATCAATTGTAATATCAGACGTTGTATATTGTCTGATTTCGTATTTAAACCAATTGAGCATTTCATTTAAACGTTTTTCAGCTTCGACACCTTCGCCCATATTTGATGGATTGGACATGGCTTCTTTATCAATTTCAGCAATATTTAAGGTCTTACCGAAGACTTCCATTGCTGCTGGCATGCTGTCATTGAGTGCAATATCAACGATTTCATTATTTTTATCAGCCCAGTAAGCTTGATCAGGTAAAAATGTATTGATAGGCGGTTCGTGAAAGACAATGCGTTTAACCACTTCTGGATAGTCTTTAAGTACATGCATCGCAACGATAGCACCAGAACTAGAACCTAAAACGTAAACCGGTTGATCACTTTCAGCTTGTGCAATTTCAGCGATATCTTTTGCATCACGTTTAACTCGGTAAGCATCATGTGGGTCGGATACAGAATCAGGTAACGGCGTAGTTAATTCACTTTCGCCATAGCCACGACGATCTACTGCTATGATAGTAAACTGATCAGCAAGTTGTTGAGCGAGTGGCATGAAAATATCGCCCGTACCATTCGCGCCAGGAATGCAGATTAAAATCGGACCTTCATCTATTTTATGATATTTGACATTAGCACCTTGTAATTCAATACTTTCCATTCACAAGGACCTCCTTATGTTCTTGTTTATACATATCAATGTATGCACCAAAAGTGTCTCTAAACTGCGTTATTATTATTACCAAGGCATTGGACCATCAGCGTTGATAAATGTACCAGTTGGCCCTTCTTTATCAATAGTGGCAAGCTTAACAATCGGCACCACGCCTTCAGTTGCTGGTTTAGCTTGGTTGCTGAAATCACCTACTAAATCTGTATTAGTTGAACCTGGATCAGCCGCATTGATTTGCATGTGTGTTAAACGTTTCGCGTATTGAACGGTCAACATTGTCACAGCTGATTTAGAAGAACAGTAGGCGAGTGAATTAACTTGATATTCTTCCGTATCAGGGTTTGTTACCATGCCAAATGAGCCAAGTCCGCTACTGACGTTCACGACAACAGGTTGTGAGGATTGTTCTAATAATGGGACAAAATGATGCATCATTCTCACGATACCGAATACATTCGTGTCATACACTTGCTGCATAACCTCAGCAGTAATCGCTTCAGGTGGTTTCATACTTCCAGAAATTCCTGCATTATTAATTAAAATATCTAAACGACCTTCTTCTGCCTGTATGGCCTCTGCTGCTTGTTTAATGGAGTCTTCATCGGTGACGTCGAGTTGAATAGAAGTGACATCAAGCGCTTCAGCAGCCTGTGCCCCACGTGCTGTATCTCGTGAACCGATATAAACTTTATATCCTTGTTCTTTGAGCTGGCGAGCGGTTTCATAACCTAATCCTTTGTTGCCCCCAGTGATGAGTGCGACTCTCATTTGTCTTCCTCCTTAAAATGTAAAACTCAAACTAAAGATTTGATTATATTTACCCATTTTATCGATGAATATGCTTAAGGAGATGCGTACCATATTGATAGCACATATATAAGATATTGGATAACCCTGTATTAATATCAAAATTTTCACAATTATTTTTCGAAAAATATAGAATATTTAGCAGGATAATAGTATATTATTACATATATGAAGGAATGGGTATACTTAATAATAAGTTAAAGAAGTTAGATTTAAAGGGGACGTTTTATGGTTAATGATTTAAAACGTGAGTTAAGTAATAGACATGTCCAATTGATTGCCCTCGGTGGTGCAATCGGGACTGGACTCTTTTTAGGTGCTGGACAAACCATTCATCTTGCTGGTCCGTCTATATTACTTACATATATTATTGTCGGTTTAGTCATGTTTTTATTTATGCGTGCAATGGGAGAAATGTTGCTATCAAATTTAAAGTTTAACTCCTTTGCCGATATTACTAATGAATATGTGGGACCATTTGCTGGATTCTTCACAGGTTGGACATACTGGCTCACATGGATTATCTCAGGGATGGCGGAAGTCACAGCGGTAGCGAAGTACGTGTCATTCTGGTTCCCGAATATACCAAACTGGCTGTCTTCACTTGCCTGTGTGTTATTGCTCATGTCACTTAATTTATTGAGTACGAAAATATTTGGTGAGTTAGAATTCTGGTTTGCAATCATCAAAATCGCGACAATTGTTGCACTTATCGTTGTCGGTATTGTGCTTATTGCGATGGCGTTTAAAACACCGTATGGTACAGCCTCTGTCAAACATATTTATAGTCACGGTGGTTTATTCCCAAATGGTATTTCAGGATTCTTGATGTCATTCCAAATGGCGATCTTCTCATTCATAGGGATTGAACTGATAGGGATTACCGCTGGGGAAACAAAAAATCCAAGAAAAACGATTCCACAAGCGATCAACAATTTACCATTTAGAATTCTTGTGTTTTATGTAGGTGCCATTGCGGTGATGATTTCAATAATTCCTTGGCATCAATTAGATCCAGATGAAAGTCCGTTCGTAAGATTATTTGCATTAGTAGGTATCCCGTTTGCTGCGGGCATTATCAACTTTGTTGTCTTAACAGCGGCAGCATCAGCTTGTAATAGTGGTATCTTCTCAAATAGTCGTACGCTATATGGGCTTGCAGACCGTCAACAAGCGCCACCATTATTCAAATTAACGAACCGCCGTGGTGTGCCACTTAACGCATTACTCGCGTCTTCTGGACTATTATTATTTGCGGTATTATTAAATTACATTATTCCGGATGCGACACGTGTATTCGTCTATATTTCAACCGTTTCTACGGTATTAAACATTTGCTTATGGACACTCATAGTTATCGCGTACTATCGTTATACAAAACATCACAAAGATTTACACGAACAAAGTCAATTTAAACTACCAGGTGGCCGTGCGGTCTCAGTTGCGATCATTGCGTTCTTTGTCTTTATTTTCCTCGTGTTGTTATATAGTCCTTCAACACGTATCGGCGTCATTTTCGCACCTGTATGGTTAGTTAGCTTATTACTCATGTATCGTTCATATAACAAACATTTACAAAAAGAAGCGCAGTCTTAACGGCTAAGATAGTTCTTATTACTGAGTGCTTTGGAAAATGTATTCTAAATACGCAGTGGTGCTATGGCGAATGTTAATAAAATGGTATGATCTAGAAAAATGTCACTGAGAAAGAGGAGAGATGAAATGACAGAACATGATAAAAGGTCACGACCGCATCGTCTGCCTTTACGTAGAAGTGAACGACATCGTGACGATGCATATGAATATGATGAAGCGTATCGACATGACAATGACTACATGAGATACGATGAAATACGTGCACATGAAAGAGAACACATGCGCATGTTAGAAGAGGAGAATAGAAGAAATAGAAATTGGAAAAACTTCCTTGGCATTTTAGCTTTAATATTATTTGTTATCGCACTGATTTTTGGGCTGAAGTCGTGTATGAACGATGAGCCTTCAAATACGAATGAAGCGGCAAATCAACAACAGAAAAATGATACGCAACAACAAAATAATCAGCAACAAGCGATGTCAGATGATTTGATTAAAGAAAAAGAAGGCGTAATTCAAGAGAAAATTGATGAAGCTAAAGCGAGTATCAAAGATAATCAGGACAATAGTGAACAACTGATCAGTCAAGTACAAGGCGAAGTCGATCATTTGAAAAACCAAGTTAACTCTGATTATGCACAAAATATTGCTGAAGAATATCAAGATGCAGTGAATAAGCTCAATCAAGCCGATGAAGCTAAAGAAAATAATGATGATTCTAAGATGGACCAAATCTTAGAAGATGTGAATAGCAAACTCGGCGAAATTAAAAATAAAATCGATGAATTCTTTTCTAAACAACAAGGAGACAATGAACAGTAACAATGCAACGTGACTAAAACGTTGTATCCGCTATAGAAAGAGGAGGCATTGTGGTTGATTCGCTCAAAAAATAATAACTACATTTTACTATCTACATTTGGTATCGTGTTAGCTTGTCTCACATTACCGTTTGTGATTGGGTTATTTTCATTATTTTTTATCTTTCCACCGCTGCTGTTATTATTTCTCAACATGTTTGTTTTAAAAGATAATCAATCAAATAAAAAGGGAGACCTGAAATAAGGTCTCTCTTTTTATGCTGAAAATGAAGCTATGACAGCCATGCATATTACGATTCATTTTTGCGCCGATTGGTCTTCGTTGTACTTGTCTCTTGTTGCATCCTTTCTTGTCCCTGGTGCCGTTGTTTTCACGTTGCTGTATTTTAATGAGTTGAGCTAGATGTTTATCGATACGTTCGACTGTATTAAAGTGTTTAATGGCACGATAAATGAGATAGATTGCGAGAACGAACAATAATATATTCAGCACGGTGACAATCATCGTGGAAAAAGAAAATGTTGTCTGCGTAACTAAAAAATTCATAAGCGCCTCCATTTTGAATTTGATTGTTTAACTATAGCTTAACATTAAATAATTTATAAATATGTAATTCCTATTAAAATTAACAAAAAATTTATATTTAATAATTGATTCCATATAAAAAGCACGCCTGCTCAATAACCCCCGAGGTCACTGAACAAGCGTGCATATATATTGTTATTTTGCGATACCGATCGGTGAGAAGATGATATAGCAAATAACGACTAAGATTAACACAATAATACCTGTGACATAGCGATATTTCCAAGGTGTCATATCCACTTTAGCGTAGTTGGAGTGGATATCGAACGTATTGGAAGGTTTGAAATGGTTGAAAAGTAAGATGATCGCTAAGTCGACAAAGAATAACACACTGAAGAAGTATAGGTAATGAACATCTGGTAAGAAGATGTTAAGTAAGATGTATAGCACGATATGTGCGACTAATGTTACTTTTGCACCTAAACTTGATGTGCGTTTTGCAAAGAAACCAACAAGTATCAATACGATGAGTGGAATACTGTACAAGCCATTAAATTCTTGTACGACTGCGTAAAGACCACTTGGGAAAAGTGAAATGACAGGTGCAAGACAAACAACAATCACACCAATTACTACAGTAGCAATATGCCCTACAATTGCGATGTGTTTATCACTTCTATTTTTCGCAAATAATGGTTTGTATAAGTCCATCGTAAAGAGTGTTGTTGTACTGTTTAATGAACCTACAAATGAACTTAAGATCGCACCAAAGATGACTGCTCCAAATAAGCCGTAAGCCCATCCAGGTAATACTTCGTTCAATAGGGTTGGGAAAGCATTATCAGAGTTGCTGAGGTTGCCACCAAACATATTGAATGCGATGATACCAGGGATAACTGTGAAAATTGGGCCAAAGACTTTGAATAAACTTAGATAAATGGCACCTTTTTGTGATTCTTTTAAGTTTTTAGCAGCGAGTGCTTTTTGCACAATCATTTGGTTCGCACACCAGAAGAATAAGTTATTGAATAGCATACCGAAAAATAGTGTTGGCCATGGTACAACATCAGAATCTATTTTACCGAATGCATTTAACTTCTCAGGTGTATTTTGGACGACGTGGTCAATCCCTTGTAAAACGTGACCATCACCGAGATGACCAAGTCCGAGTAAGGTGATCGCAAGTCCTCCCACAATTAACGCGATACCATATAACGTATCACTGTAGGCACTTAATGATAATCCGCCTATGTACAAGTAAATAATACCAAAGATACCAATGACACCAGCGATGATGATGACAGCTGTTTTGTCACTGACATTTAAATATTCACCTATGTGGAACATTTTATTAAAAACGAGTGAACCTGAGTAAAGTACAACAGGTAAGAATGAAATCACATAAGTTACTATGAATAGTATTGATATCATACGTTGAGTAAACGTATCATAACGTATTTCTAGAAATTCTGATACAGTTGATACACCATAACGTAAATATTTAGGTAAGAATACCCAAGCGAGAAGGACAACTGCAATGGCTGCAGTGACTTCCCACGCCATGACTTCCATACCAACAACATAACTTTGTCCGTTTTGTCCTACGATTTGTTCCGTAGATAAGTTTGTCATGATGATTGTTGAAGCTATGGTGAAACCTGTGAGGGACCTTCCTCCCATGAAGAACCCACTTGCACTATCTGTATTTACACGTTTTGCACGGATATAGGCATATACGGATACACCTATGACGACAAATAAAAATAGAAAAATTGATAACCAAATCAATGTATTTCGCGCTCCTTTAACTAAAAATACGACTCGTCAAATGACTAAAAAAGGAGGTCAGGATGATATGTGTCCACATTCCTAACCCCGTATCATTTAGTTACGGTGTAAATTGATAGTATCAGTTCTTTATATTTTAATAAGCTTTGATTGAAATACGCTATATTACATATTTATTCTTTCCTCAATAAGTATAAAATAGAACATAAAAATATAACTTTAAATATTCAGAAAATTGTGAATTTGTGCTATATTAATAACTATCTTTTGTACTTTTTTAGGAGGAATAATTATGGAGAGAGTCAGTCCAAGAGAATTTATCAACAACGTACTATCGGGAATCGCTATTGCCATTGTAGCAGGCTTGATACCGAATGCGATATTAGGGGAATTATTTAAAGCATTAGTCCCACACTTTTCAATTTTTCAGACCTTGTTATATGTCACACAAGGGATTCAATTTACTGTGCCACTATTGATCGGCGCATTGATCGCGTATAAGTTTAATTTAGCACCACTCGCAGTGGCAGTCGTGACCAGTGCAGCCTTTGTTGGGAGTGGGGCAGCCCAATTTAAAGATGGCGCCTGGCAACTTGTAGGTATCGGCGATATCATCAATACTGTGTTGACTGCCTGTATTGCAGTAGCGCTAATTTTATTAGCTGGAGATCGTTTTGGTAGTATGAGTATTATTGTATTACCAACGATTATCGGTGGTGTTTCAGGGTTGATTGGTGTATTTACATTACCTTACGTGCGCCTAATTACAACTGGCATTGGCAATATGATCAACTCGTTTACAGAATTACAACCGGTCCTCATGTCTATCCTTATAGCGATGGTTTATAGCATGATTATTATTTCTCCGTTATCAACCGTAGCGATTTCACTCGCCATTGGTATTGCGGGCCTCGCTGCAGGTTCCGCGTCACTTGGGATTGTGGCCTGTGAAGCGGTACTCGTTGCAGGTACTGTGACAGTGAATCGTATCGGCGTACCGATTACCATCTTCTTAGGTGGCGTAAAAATGATGATGCCGAACATGTTACGCTATCCGATTATTTTGTTACCGATAGTGATCACAGCAGCGGTCACTGGCTTTTTCGGTAGTTTGATAGGGATTAGCGGTACGAAAGAATCTGCAGGATTTGGAATCATAGGGCTCGTCGGACCGATCAATGCGTTTCGCTTTATGGATACCTCATTCTGGATGTCATTGTTATTGATTTTCGTCGCGTTCTTTGTCGTACCATTTATCACAGGCTATCTCGTGAATACATTATTAATGCGCGTCTTGAAAATATACGATAATAAAATCTTTAAGTTTTTAGCATAAGATATGGGCTAAACTCACATACCCGCACATCAACACGATGGTGTACGGGTATGTTTATTTATTTCATCAAAAAGTGATGTCATATATGAAGAAAATAAGCTATCGTTTATAACATACAGAAATGTATAATTATAAAGGTGAGTTGTATGGAATATAAATTTTATAAAAAAGATGCAAATGAGATTGTGTTAGGCCGGTTTCTTGCTATAATAAGCGTAACAGAGGTGATTGTAATGGCTAAAGAACTAGAACAACTTGCATTAAAGGTAGCAGCGCTCACACGGAAAACACATCAGCTTCACATCCCAATCATGGTCGTATTTGAAGGCGTCCCTGCTTCAGGGAAAACGCGTCTGGCTAATGAGTTATTATTGACATTAGACGCGAAATACACATCATTTATCGCTACAAAACCGCCATCTGAAGCGGATTTACGTTACACATTTTTACAGCACTATTGGTCAACCATCCCAGCGAAAGGTGCAATCAATGTATACTTTAGAAGTTGGTATGCACAGTATATTGATTACAAAGCACATGAATTAAAGCGTGAACAGTTAAATAGTTATGACACGCTGAAACAACAGATTAATGATTTTGAACATATGTTGGATAAAGATGGTTACGAAATCATTAAATTCTACATTGAAATTAGTGAAGAAAAACGACAAGCTCATATTCGTCAGACGAAAGATAATCCACTCACGAGGTGGAAGGCACAAGAATATGAAGCGTTGATTCCACCTGAAGTATACTCAGCAGAAATGAAAGACATATTGAAGCACGCTCAAAAAGGTGAATGGCAAACGATTGATTATACACAACGTGAAGATGCCATGAAACAAATGTATGAACATCTCATCGACCGTTTAGAACGCGCAATTCAACGCCATGAAGCACGTAAGGATCAAAGAGATGGACAGTTCACATCTGACTTTGAAACGGATTATTTTAACCGAGAAGTGACGAAAGTTAAAAAATCGGACTACAAAACGACACTCGCACAATTACAACAACGTATGTTGGAAATCCAGTTTGCGCTATATGAAAGAAAGATTCCGTTAGTGCTCGTCTATGAAGGTATGGATGCAGCAGGTAAGGGAGGTAACATTAAGCGCGTGAGGGAAAAGTTAGATCCGACGGGTTATGAAGTTCACGCGGTGAGTGCACCGACCGATGTTGAGTTAAATCATCATTACTTATGGCGTTTTGCCCATGACATGCCGAAGAGCGGACATATCGCAATCTTTGACCGCAGTTGGTACGGTCGCGTCTTAGTGGAACGTGTGGAAGGATTTGCTACCCAACAAGAGTGGCAACGCGCTTACGATGAAATCAATCAGTTCGAAAAAATGTGGACTGAAGAAGGTGCCATCATCTTGAAATTCTTCCTTACACTCGATAAAGATGAACAACTGAAACGTTTTGAAGACAGAGAACAAAATAAAGATAAACAATGGAAGATTACAGATGAAGATTGGCGTAATCGAGAAAAATGGTCGCTTTACCTAGAAGCAAGTGAAGACATGATTGAAAAAACACATACCGAAAATGCGCCATGGCTCGTCATTCCTGCTGACCATAAAAAGACAGCCCGCATCATGGCCTTACAACATATTATTAAACAATGTGAAGCGGCATTATGGGGTGTGACACATCAATCTTAATTAAATAACAGTCCAAACAATGAGTGAAATAACGATTTACCTATACGGTTAGTAGTTATTTCACCTTTTTTATGTAAAATAACTATGATCATTGTCAAATGAACCTCTATTGAATAATCTTTTTGTACGAATTCAATTATTACAAAACGATTACAGAAAAATGGCATGTAATATTTCAAAGTATAAAATAATCCATTTTAAGAACTGACAAATCAGTGTTATATCTTATAAAATTCGATTTTATTGTGATAAAGCGCTATGAATAACATGTTACAGAATGAAACAAAACGATATCTTTATTACAAAATAGAATTTTAACTGTAAAGAATTGTAAAGGAAGAGTAATATTACTGTACAAAAAATGTGCTATATTATGTTTGTCGAAAAAAGAGAACACGATCAACAACATAGATCAGTCAATATAAAAGTTTTTTGTAGTTTGCAAATTTGAATATAAAGTAACGTATAAATATGATCACTGAACTTAATGGAGGAATTTTTATTATGAAAAAATCAATCTTAGCTTCATCATTAGCAGTAGCATTAGGCGTAACAGGATACTCATTAGCAACTGACGGCAACGAAGCACAAGCTTCTGAACAAAATGTGGACTATGCACATTTAGCTGACTTAGCTCAAAACCACCCTTCAGAATTAAATGCAGCACCAATTCAAGAAGGCGCTTATGATATCCACTTTGTATACAATGGTAACGCTTATAACTTTACTTCTGATGGCCACAGCTGGGAATGGCAATGGTACTATGTAGGTTCTGCATCAAATGATGTTGCAGATGTAAGCACAGCTGCTTCAACTGTTTCTTATGAAAACACTGCAGCTGATGTTCAAGGACAACAACAATCTAGCAATTACAATGTAGAAGCAGTATCAGCTCCAACACAACCTGAATCTACATCTTCATATACTTCATCTAGAAATTACTCAACAACACAAACTGCTGCTCCAGCAACAAGAAGTTACTCAGTAGCACAAACTTCAGCACCAGCTTCAACTGGCGGTTCTGTTAAATCTCAATTCTTAGCTGCTGGTGGTAACGAAGCAATGTGGAACGCAATCGTTTTACCTGAATCAGGTGGTAATCCAAATGCAGTTAACCCTGCTGGTTACAGAGGTTTAGGTCAAACAATGGAATCTTGGGGAACTGGTTCAGTAGCAAATCAAACTAAAGGTATGCTAAACTATGTACAACAACGTTATGGTTCAGTTGATGCAGCAATTGCTTTCCGCGCTAACCACGGTTGGTGGTAAGCCGGTAACCATAACGCGAATTATATTGTTTTTGAGAGGTTAAAGCCTTTGATAGGTTTTAACCTCTTTTTATTTAAATGAAATGATATTTTGACATGTTGGAATTTTCTGATAATATAAATATAATTCAATTATATGTTAGAGGAAGACACAACTAGATGGTTAGCATCATTTAACATGGAGATAGAGTTAAATAGAGACCGTAGCCAATAGAGAGGATATGTAAATCTGGATAAATGTGTTTAGGGGTGTGATTTGAGTTGGTTATTTCAGATAGACTTGCAGCAATTCCGGAGAGTTATTTTGGGAAGACGATGGGGAGAAAGGTGGAACATGGTCCGTTACCGCTCATCAATATGGCAGTGGGTATTCCAGACGGAGAAACACCGAGCGGCATTGTAGAAACCATGGCTGATGCAATACGAGAGCCAGAAAACCAAAAATATGGTGCATTCCATGGCAAAGATAGCTTTAAACAAGCCATTGTAGACTTTTATCAACGCCAGTATCATGTCACGCTCGATAAGGATGAAGAAGTCTGCATTCTATATGGGACGAAAAATGGACTCGTCGCGTTGCCTTCATGTATCGTAAATCCAGGGGAAACCGTGTTATTACCTGACCCAGGTTATACAGATTATTTAGCAGGTGTAATGTTAGCGGATGCAAAACCTGTACCTCTTGAGTTAAAGCCACCACATTACCTTCCTGATTGGGATCGCGTAGATCAAAACGTATTAAACGATACCAAACTCGTATACCTTACTTATCCGAATAACCCGACAGGTTCAGTCGCAACACAAGAGACGTTTGACGAAGCCATTGAACGTTTTAAAGGTACACAGACGAAGATTGTACATGATTTTGCATATAGTGCATTTGGATTAGATGCGAAGAATCCGAGCATTTTACAATCGTCTGGAGCAAAGGATGTTGCAATCGAGATATTCTCTCTCTCTAAAGGATATAATATGTCTGGATTTAGAGTAGGGTTTGCAGTTGGTAATAAAGAGATCATCGCAGCGATGAAGAAATACCATTCTCATACACATGCCGGCATGTTTGGTGCATTACAGGATGCAGCAACGTATGCACTCAATCACTATGATGACTTTTTAGATGAGCAAGGTCGTACATTTAAACGCCGTCGAGATCGTTTCACATCGTTGTTAGACGAGGCTGATATTCCTTATGAACCGATGACGGGTGGTATCTTTTTATGGGTTCCTACGCCGCCGTCTATGGATGGTGAAACCTTCGTCGACTATCTATTACGAGAACAATCGATATTGGTCGCGCCAGGTCTGCCGTTTGGTGAGAATGGGCGGAATTATGTGCGTATCTCTTTAGCCTTAGATGATGAAGCGCTTGAAACAGCTGCTAAACGTTTTCAATCACTCTCCTCGCTCTATCACTAAGTGGTAAGAAACAATTATTGAGTTAAATTCAATCAAGGGGTTGATATCATGGTATCAATAAAATTATTTGGCGTTCGAGAAGAGGATAAACCGTTTATTAAACAGTGGGCAGAGACGCATGATGTCGAAGTTTCGTTAACCAATGCGTTACTGACAAATCATACAGTTGATCAAGTGGAAGGGTTTGATGGGGTTTCTGTTTCTCAACAATTGCCATTAGATGAAATCGTCTTTAAAAAATTAAATCAATACGGCATTAAACAAATTGCGCAGCGTAGTGCCGGATTTGATATGTATGATTTAGATTTAGCATCAAAATATGATGTGATTATTTCCAATGTACCTTCTTATTCACCTAATTCCATTGCTGAATATACAGTAGGCCAAGCGATTAACGTTGTGCGTCATTTTAATGCAGTGCAACGTAAAACGGCAGAACATGATTTTAGATGGGAACCGTCTATCTTGTCACGTTCAATCAAAGATCTAACAGTCGCAGTCGTGGGCACTGGGCGCATTGGTTCTATCGTAGCTGACATTTTCGCGAAAGGCTTTGGTTCTAAAGTCGTGGCTTATGATATTGTTGAAAATGAACGTTTAGATGGGGTAGTGACGTACAAAGATACGTTGATTGAAGCGGTGGAAGAAGCAGATATTGTGACCGTTCATGTGCCTGGTGGTGCTGAGACAAATTATTTATTCGATGAAAATGTATTCTCTCACTTTAAACAAGATGCGGTGTTTGTAAACTGTGCACGTGGATCTGTCACAGATACGAAAGCATTACTTAAATATTTGGATAATGGTCGTCTTTTAGGTGCAGCGTTAGACACATATGAGGGGGAAAAAGGTCTCTATCCAAGTGATCAACGCAATACAGATTTTCAAGATGATTTATTACAACAATTGATTGATCGTGAAGATGTGATTGTCTCACCTCATATTGCATTCTATACAGATGCAGCCGTTGAAAATCTCATCGTCTATGCGTTAGACGCAACATTAGATGTCATTCAGACTGGAGATACAGAATTACGTGTAAACTGAGACAATCAATAAAAAATGCCGGAGCGTTTAATCATGCTCCGGCACTTTTATGCGATTTATGAAATTGAAATAAATAAGAGACTTAAAGTCTTAAAGTTGAGGCACGTCGTATCCTTGATCCTCAATCGCATCTTTCATGTCATTAGTGGTTACTTTTTCAGAATCATAGTCTACAGTCACATTGCCTGCTTCGAGATTGACTTCTGCTTGATCCACTCCTGATAAAGCGGTTAATGCGTTTTCTACAGCACTTTTACAATGTTCACAACTCATCCCGTCTACTTGTATCACTTGATTTGTCATCATAATTCCTCCTCCTGAGTCTTTAATTTAATTATAACTTCATGCGTTTTAAGCGCAACGCATTTGCGACGACACTGACTGAACTAAATGCCATTGCAGCTCCGGCTACCCAAGGTGCGAGTAAGCCGAATGCGGCGATCGGAATGCCAGCCACGTTATATCCGAGTGCCCAGCCTAAATTTTGATGGATATTGCGAATCGTTTTCTTACTTGCGGTAAGCGCCTTAGTAAGTAGTGTTAAATCGTTACCTAAAATGGTGATGTCGGCTGCTTCGATAGCGATATCTGCGCCAGTACCGATTGCAATACCAATGTCTGCTTGAACGAGTGCTGGTGCATCGTTGATCCCATCTCCAATCATCGCTACACGATGACCTTGTTGTTGTAACTGTTGGATTTCTGCGGCTTTTTGATCAGGTAAAACGTGCGCAATGACACGGTCGATGCCTAATTGTTGCGCAATCGCTTCACCTGTACGTGCGTTATCTCCGGTTAACATGATGACATTCAGATGTTGTTGATGCAATGTCTCAATCGTTGCTTTAGCAGATGATTTAATCGTATCTGCGACAGCGAGTGTAGCTTGATACTGATGATCGATAGCAATCAACATCGCAGTTTTACCCTCAGCTTCTAATTGTTGTAGATGGGACTCAGCATGGCTGAAGCTCACACCATATTGTGTGAGTAATTGGCGATTTCCGATTAATACTTCATGACCTTCTACAGCTGCTTGGATACCAAGTCCAGGCAACACGTTGAAATCGTCTACTTTCGTACGTGACATATTTTGAGCTTCAGCATGGTTCACTATGGCGTTCGCAAGCGGATGTTCAGAATAATATTCAATACTTGCGATAAGTTGTAGTAGCTCATGAGAGCCATCATAATCAGTGACTTCAGGTTTACCATGGGTGAGTGTCCCTGTTTTATCTAAGACGACCGTATCGACCTTACCTGCCGTTTCAATGAACTCGCCGCCTTTGAACAGGATGCCATGTTCTGCTGCTTGACCCGTTCCTACCATAATTGATGTGGGTGTCGCTAAACCGAGTGCACACGGGCAAGCGATGACAAGAACAGAAATACCTGCATCCAGTGCGGGTTCAAAAGCGCCAGGATCGACGAGTAACAACCAGATCAGGAAGGTTAACAACGCTAAGCCTACAACGATAGGAACGAAATAGTTCGAAATATGATCGGCTATACGTTGTATGGGAGCCTTAGACCCTTGCGCAGCTTCAACGACTTTGACAATACCGGCTAGAGTAGTATCTTTTCCGACTTGAGTAGCTTGTATTGTGATGGAACCGTGTTGATTGATCGTTGCGCCTATGACTTGATCAGATTTTTCTTTTCCAACGGGTAATGACTCACCCGTTAACATCGATTCATCTATCGTCGTTTGTCCCTCAACAATCTTTCCATCAACAGGAATTTTTTCACCTGGTTTGATTAATATGTGGTCGCCTACCTTAACTTGTGAAACTGGCACCATTTCAGTAGCGTCGTTACGTATTACACGTGCTTCTTTTGCTTGTAAATTGAGTAATGAACCAAGTGCTTGTGTGGTATTAGATTTCGCTTTAGCTTCTAAATATTTTCCAAATAAAATGAGGGTAATTAATACTGCACTTGTTTCGTAATAAAGGTTAGGCGAAGCTTCAATGCCAGTGAGCCATCGTACTGTTTCATACACGCTATAAAGATAAGCAGCACTTGTACCCAATGCGACCAATACATCCATATTTGCAGCGCCACTACGAAGACTTTTATACGCGCCGACATAAAATTGTCCCCCAATACCAAATTGGACGATGGACGCTAAGACGAATTGGAACAATGGATTCATGAGTAAGTCAGGTAGATGCATGCCAAACAGATGAACGACCATTGTCAGTAACAAAGGCAAGGTGAGCACTGCAGAGATGATGAGTTTGGTACGTTTGTGCTTGAGTTCTTGTGCTTTATGTGACGTTTTATCTTGAGTGTCAGTTTTAGGCTCCGCATCATAGCCGAGTTGACGAATACGGTCGATAATCTGTGCTTCATCAACGGCATAACTATAATAAGTGACAGTGGCTTGTTCTGTAGCTAGATTAACTGTCGCTTCTTTAATACTTGGCATACGATTTAACACCTTTTCGATGCGTCCAGAACATGCCGCACAAGTCATCCCAAATACATTCAGTTCGAGTGTTTCAGTGAGTACGTCGTAACCAAGCTTTTGAATCGTTTCTGTGACGTTTGTAAGGTCGGTTTCACTTTTATCATAGTGAACGGTCGCTTTTTCTGTTGCTAGATTGACTTGGGCTTCTACGGTAGGCATTTTATTTAAACGCTTTTCAATACGTGTAGAACATGCCGCACAAGTCATCCCTGTAATCCCTAATGTCGTTTGTTGTTCTGACATGTCATCACCTCCTTTAATACAGGTTAGATTATTTTTATAGGTTAACTTTACATTCAATGTACCCCCTAAGGGTATAAAAGTCAATCATTGAACTCAGCATTTTTCGCATAAAAAAAGACTGGAACTTGCATGTTCCAGCCTCTATTGATAGGAAAATAAATGTCGTTATCGCGTAGTGGTATTCTAGATCTTTAGCTATGTTTTTTTAAAAAATCGAGGATAGGTGGGACGATTTCATCCACTTGATAAAGTGGTAACCAGTGTTCAGCATCTTCAATTGTAATGTCATCAAAATCATTTTTTACATATTCTTTAGACGTATCCACTTGTTCAGTTGTGAGAGATGGGTCACTGTCACCTGCAATGGCAAGTACTGGACGAGTGATTTCGTCTACAGATTTCATGATGTCGTCATTGTAATCTGGGTTTAAGTTCGCTCTGTAAATGTTAAAACCAGCAGTGAGTCTGCCATCTCTACTTAAATCAGGGATCCAGTTTGTTTCACATTCATCTGCAACGAAGAAATTTCTGAATAATGACCAACCATCGGCTGTGAATAGGTTTTCAGCGAGTTCTTCATTAAGAATTAAAATCACGTACCAAGAACTGAGTAGTTGACTGAAACCACTATTTAAGAAAGCTTTTGGATGGCCGACACTTAAAGCTGTAAATGATTTTACATATTCTGGATGGTTATATGTAAAGTACCAACTTACGACTGAACCCCAATCATGGCCGATGACATGTGTTTCTTCAACTTCTAGATGTTTTAATAAACCGACGATGATATTTGAAATGTTATCGAGACGAGATGTTTTGCCGTCATTTGGAATGGCACTTTCACCAAAGCCAGGTAAATCAAACGCAATGACTTGATAACCTTCACTTACAAGTTTAGGTGCGACTTCACGCCAAAGTTTTGTAGAATCCGGGAATCCGTGAATCAGTAGCACACTTTCTTCATTGTCTTCACCGCTTACTTCGACATTGATATCTAGACCTTCTAAATTCACTATCATAAACTCACCTCATTTATTTAATCTTTAATATTTTTCAACAATTACAATTATATTATTCCCGAATGTAGGTGAATTACACGTTATTTTAGGATTAAATATAACGAGACATATTAAAATGGGTAAGTTGAGTGTAAAAAGTGTTGAGATGATTGAACTGAAAATCGGTTTTGACATTGCGGTTCAGTTCGAATCATCTTTGACAAAGGGCTCACCTTTAAATGAAAAATGTCTTTATTAGTTCTCATTACGATAAACTGTATTTGAGCGATTAGAAGAAATCAGCTGGTAACAGTTCATCTGTATCTTTAATCTTGGAGAGGTTTGGATTGAGATCTTTCACCTCTGCAACATCATGACGTTGCGTAAACTCATCATACATTTGACTGAAATGTTGGGTTAAATCATGGTCTTCAAACGTTTTGACAATACCTAAGACGATTAACACCACGAAAATACCTTTAAGAATGCCTTTCATATAAGAAGCTCCTTTCGTGATCTTGTTGATATTTCTATCGTATATTGAATGAAGTTAGATTGCATGAGGCCTAGGGAGAAATCTCCTTTCGTACTTTAGTTGTAATCGACTTAAATTCATTTTGTGCCGAAATAGTTTAAAATAAAAGTAAACAGTGCGATGAGGAGGGAAAAGCTATGACAGAATGGCAAAAGATGATTCATGGCGAATGGTACCAAGCAGCTGGAGATCCTGCATTACAACAGGCTAGACATAAAGCAAAAGATCTTTGCTTCGAATACAATCAAACCAAGCCGAGTCATACTTCAAAACGGAATGAGATCCTGGCACGTTTGTTCGGAGATGAACCCAAAGATTTAGAGCTATTGGCACCGTTTCAAGTAGACTATGGTAGTAATATCTCAATTGGGGAGGGTGTGTTTATCAATCATGATTGTTATTTCATGGATTGTGCACCGATTACGATTGGAAACCACGTATTGATTGGGCCGAGATGTGGGCTTTATACTGCACATCATCCACTCAATCCATCGAAACGTCGGGCAGGGATTGAACAAGCGAGAGCTATCACCATTCACGATGATGTGTGGTTAGGTGCGAATGTTGTAGTCGTACCAGGCGTGACGATTGGAAAAGGTGCGGTTATAGGTGCTGGGAGTGTGGTCACGAAAGATGTTCCAGACTTTTCGTTAGCAGTCGGCGTACCCGCACAAGTCGTTCAATCACTCGAAGAAGATGAGGATTAGAAAATTCTCAAAAAAGAGTTTGACAATTAGGATAATTCTTTATATACTAACAACTATAAATCTTAGAAGATAGTAGTAGCACATGATTGATGTAGTTTCAGAAAGCTAATGGGTGATGCAAATTAGCACATGATTATGTGTGAATTGGGCTTTTAAGGCGAGTTGAATATACAAAAGTGAACAAGATTTGTTAACTAAGGTGGCACCACGGTAACGCGTCCTTATTGCAGCGCGTAATTGTGGTGTTTTTTAGTGCTTGATATTAAAGTAGTGTATACCGTTTGTAGCAAGCAGAAAGTCAGTGGTTGATGTGAACTGATACAAGGTATGGATGAATTGGGATATCTCGGAGACAATTGAATAATAAGAGTGAGTTTTTAACTAAGTCAAGGTGGTACCGCGCGGAAGCGTCCTGTGTTTGCAGAGCGTTTTCGCGTGGTTTCTTTGTATAAAGGAATTAATTTTGACAGTAGTGGAGGTGGTTAAAATGTGAACGACGAGAATTTTGAGTAAAGTTATGAAATGTATTCAGATTAAAGATCATACCACATCTTGAGTATCGACAACTTAGAGTGATCTATACATACGCAGTGAGACATCAGATGAGAAAGAGATATTTTTGTAAAAAATATCTAAAAATTCAAATAATTTAAATTGAAAGGATGATTGACATGGTTAAAGATATTATTTTGGAACCAACTGAAGACGGGTTTTATGGAGAATACGGGGGTCAATTTATACCTGATGTATTGAAACCAGCGATTATCGAACTTAATGAGGCGTATCAAAAATTTAAAAACGATCCAGATTTTCATGACGAATTAAATTATTATTTAAAAAATTATGTGGGTAGGGAATCGCCATTAACGTATGCTGCACGTTTAACTGAAAAACTGGGTGGCGCAAAAATTTACCTTAAAAGAGAGGACTTAAATCATACGGGTGCCCATAAAATTAATAACACGTTAGGCCAAGCGCTCATTGCAAAACGGATGGGTAAGAAGAAAATGGTAGCTGAAACAGGGGCAGGTCAACACGGGGTTGCATGTGCAACTGTAGCAGCACTCTTCGATATGGAAATGACGGTCTTCATGGGTGCAGAAGACATGAAGAGACAAGCGCTTAACGTGTATAGAATGGAATTACTAGGGGCGAAAGTCGTTGCAGTAGAAGAAGGGCAAGCGACATTAACAGATGCAGTGGATGAAGCACTCAAATATTATGCGGAACATACAGAAGATACACATTATTTACTAGGCTCAGCATTAGGACCGCATCCATTCCCACAAATGGTGAGAGATTTCCAAAGTGTGATTGGTAAAGAAATCAAGACACAAATTCAAGAACAAGAAGGACGTTTACCAGATGCAGTTGTCGCATGTATCGGTGGAGGTTCTAACGCAATCGGTACATTCTATCCATTTGTCGAAGATGAAGACGTTAAATTGTACGGGGTAGAAGCAGCTGGAGAAGGTTATGAGACAGATCGCTACTCTCTTGCGATTAATAAAGGTGAGACAGGTATTCTTCACGGCACGAAAATGAAACTCATTAAAGATGAAGCAGGCGAAGTATTATTACCATATTCAATTTCTGCAGGATTAGATTATCCAGGGGCAGGGCCAGAACACTGTTACTATGATGATATAGGTAGAGCAGAATATCCTTCAGCGACAGACGAACAAGCGTTAGAAGCATTGATTACATTGAGTAAGTTAGAAGGGATTATCCCAGCATTAGAAAGTGCACATGCGATCAGTTACGTACTAGAATTAGCACCTAAGATGGACAAAGACCAAATCATTGTCGCAACTGTATCAGGCCGAGGTGATAAAGATATGGAAACGTTGAGAAACTATGAAAAGAATAAAAAAGGTAAATGAAAGTCGATTGAAATAATCAATATAATAAGAAGAGATTGATATGACTAACCGTTGAGTTAGACATGTGAATCTCTTTTTTATATGTTGAGGGAGAAAAATGAGTTGTAGTATAAAAAATACGCCCCTCAAAGGTCAGTGAAAACCTTTGAAGGGCGTCTATCACATGTTTAATATGATATGCATTTGAGCAGTTAGTTTAAAGGGTGAGTGTATGTTTTATAATTTGTTTGACTAACCGATCTTGTTAAGACTTTATAAGAGATTATTTGTTTTCTTGTTTACGACGAGTACCAAGAAGTAAAGCGCCAAGTCCTAATGCTAAAGTACCGAATACTGTAGTACCGATAACTGATCCTTCTTGACCAGTTTCAGGTAATTCTTTAGCTTCGTTGTCAGCTTTGGCAGAATCTTGTGCATTTGATGTTGCTTCGCCATTAGTGTTTTAACCATTTTCGCTTACTGCAACACCATTTTCACCGTTATTAGCACCTTCTACATTTCCGCTGTTGGTAGGAGCTTGACCATTGTTACCATTGTTGCCATCGTTTTCGTTATTGCCTGCAACTACGCCGTTACCACCTTGTTGGTCGTTACCGCCTTGTTCGTTATCACCAGGATTGTTTTGACCAGGTTTGTTTGGATCATCTGGATCTTGGCCAGGTTTGTTAGGATCATCTGGATCTTGACCAGGTTTGTTAGGATCATCTGGATCTTGAGGATAAGGTGGTTGATCATCTACTGGTGCTGTGCCTACACCCATACCGTCACCAGGATGATGTGGACCATCAATAGGATTACCAGGAGCAGGTTCACCAGGAGCAGGTGGTTCTGGAACAGGATCAGGTTCATTTTCTTTAGGAGTTAAATCTTTAGCGATTACACCATCAATGAGATTTGGATCGAATTCTGAACCTATAGCTACATCTTGACCATCATCATATAAATCTTGATTCCAACTTGAACCTTCACCTACAGTTGGACCTTCAATAGAAGGATCATAATAACCTCCACTTTCAAGTTGGTGAATTAGTTCTTCAACTGCTTTAATTTGTTCACCAAGTTCGTTTAAATCTGGAAGGCTGTTGATTTCACCTTCAACTGCTTGTAAGTCAGCAGCAAGTGCCTCTAAATCAGGTAATTGATTAATTGAATTTTGAACGTCTTGAGCATCACCGCCAAGTGCGTTTAAGTCAGGAAGTTGTTCGATTTGACCTTGAACTTGTTGTAATTGACCAGCAAGTGCTTCTAAGTCAGGAAGTTGAGCAATTTGAGCTTGAACATCTTGGATTTGTCCTGTGAGCGCATTTAAATCAGGAAGTTGGCTAATTTGTCCTTGAACATTTTGAGCTTCGCCTTGAACTTGTTCTAATTGACCACCAAATGCTTCTAAGTCAGGAAGTTGATTAATTTGTTCTTGAACAGCTTCAGCTTGGCCTTGAACGTCTTGAGCTTGACCTTGAGTAGCTTCAGCTTGTTCTTGAGTAGCTTCTAATTGGTCTTGAACTGCACCAGTTTGTGCTTCAACATCACCAAATTGATCTTGAACTGCGTTAATATCATTAGCCACTTGATCTAAATTAGGAAGATTATTAATTTGTTCTTGAGTAGCTTCAGCTTGACCTTGGACAGCTTCAGCTTGTTCTTGAGTAGATTCTAGTTGATCTTGAGCAGCAGTTGTTTGAGCTTCAGTAGCTTCGAATTGATCTTGAACTGCGTTAGCTTGATCAGCAACTTCGTCTAAGTTAGGAAGTTGATCAGCTTGAACTTGAACATCTTGAGCTTGGCCTTGAACGGCTTCAGCTTGATTTTGAACGTTTTGAGCTTGACTGTCTAAGTTTTCTTCAGCAGCTTGTGCATCGTTGTTAACACCTAAAGCAACTAATACACCTAATGAAACAGAGGCAACGCCAACGCTAAGTTTTCTAATTCCGTAGTTACGTTTAAAATTCTTATCCATAAATTAAAACCCCTCTGTTTCTTAAAATTAAAAACATCGTCCACCTATTATTAAAACGCTTTAGTAATCTTTTTGCAACAATAATTAATAAATTTTACAAAATTCATACTTTGTATTTACAAAATAGAAATAGGCCTTTTGCTATTTTTAAAAGTAAATAAAAATTTTAAATGTGTTTCTTTATAATTGTAAAAAAACAATATTGTAATACGCCTAATGACTATAATTTATATGCTTTACCAATATAAATAAAAAGTGATATTTTAAGGGCATATTTGGGGGAGATTAATAACCAAAATTGATTGTGAATAAAAAATGAGCTATATAAAATTTTAAAATTTAAATGCATATGAAAATAAAATTTTGTGACCAGTAATAAAAAACAGCCCCCTTTTTTAATGGGACTGTTTTCACCTTATTCCATGTGATTGCGGATGGTTTTCTTAGGTTTACCTTGGATAGATTCTCCGCCCGCAAGTTCTGCTTTGCCATATTTATCGGTAGCATTACCGTCAAGGTTGTAACCGTATGTACGAAGGGCAAAGACTTCGCCGCCGTTATTGATTATGGGTGAACCTGAATTTCCTGAACGGAAGAAATCTTTGGTCATCAATTCTGATTGGTTACTGGAATGTTGTAAATAGCACAGATGATATTTATAAGGTTTTGTATTATCTCCACTGAGTTTTGGATAACCCACAGAATAAAGTTTGTTTCTATATTTTAAGTTTTTGATTTTTTTATCACTTGCTAATTTAAGTGGTTTGGCGTTTGCTTTTTTACGCATGTTTTCTTTTGTATTTACCACTGCGATGTCATAAGAAGGGACTTTAGTAATTTTAGTGGCTTGAAATTCATATGGGATTTTTTTACCGTCACGTTTCAATTGGAGTTTGACGTGTTTGGGTTTGGTTTTCTTCTCACTACTATCTTCTACAACATGACTGTTGGTTAGGAAGGTGTGATCATCTATCATAAAGCCAGTACCCATACTGTCTTTACCTTTACCTTTCCAACCGTCGCGATTGCTTACACGACCCACTGCGCAATAGTTTGTCTTTTTATTATATTTAAAGCGTTCCATTGAGATGTTATTATTACTTATTTTACGCGCTTTTTCATAACCTGTGCTTTGGCTCGGTTCGTGCATACCATTGTAATAGTGGCTACCGACTGCTTGTGCTTCATTGTGGTACTGCTAATCCTGTAGCAAGGATACCTGCAGATAAAGTAACACATGTCATCCTTTTTAATGTTTTCAACATCCTTTCTTATTTCGTATACCTATTTCCGTGTCCCCTATACCAATATATATTAAAAAGTCTTTTAAAATTGAGTATGTAGTATCAATGTATTTTAATATAAATAAAAGAAATAACAAAATTAGGTTATCATAATAATATATGTCTTATAATTTAGTTCGACACGTTTCATTTATAAAAATGAGCGCACAGATAATTTTTTCTTTTATATATAAAGGAAAGTTTTAAAGGTTCACTAATATATGCATAAAAAAAGACAGCACTGCGTGTGCAATGCTGTCTCCATTATTGTCTCATTATTGTTCATTTTCGGCTTGTTCGTTACCACCATCGTTGTTACTATCATCGCTGCTGTTGTCATCACTGTCTGAGTCGCTTTCACTATCGTTGTCGCTGTCTTTATCTTTGGTTTGTTTTTCTGGTGTGTAATCGACACCTTCAGAGTATTCGTTTGATGCATCCCAAAGTAGGAATTCATCGATACCATGATTTTTCAGTGCTTGGATTTGATCTTGAACTTCTTGTGCGTTGTATTCTTTGTATTGACCTTCGCCTAAGTAAGAAGCTGTGAAGTCTTGTAACCAAGGACGTGATTTCGGTTTGTTTTTACCTAAATCATCTAATAGGTCTGTTTCTTTATCTAAATAGTTGTCGACTGTTTTGTATGGTTCTAAGTCTGGTGCATCAAGACCAAAGTCACCTGGGCTCCAGTGTGATGGATAAATCATAGATGAAATCGCATCTACGTTTTTAGCAATTTTGTTGAAGCTTTGACCAATACCTGGTGTTTCTTCAACTGTAGCTGCATAACCGAAGACGTCAGCCGATGTTTGGACATTGTATTTATCTAATTTTTTATTAGCTTGTTCTAAGAATTTAGTAATAGTGTCCACACGTTGATCCGTACTACTCATATCACTATTTTCGTATTTTCCTTTAGAATATTGTAATTCTGAGTCTTGATTTTCAAAACCTTCAGGGAAACGCACATAGTCGAATTGAATATCTTTAAATCCGGCTTTTGCGGCTGCTTCTGCCACATTCATATCATAGTCCCATACTTTTTCTTCAAATGGGTTTAAGAAGCTGTCCCCGCCATCACTTTGCCAAACTTCGCCGTTTTGATCTTTAAATGACCATTCTGGTTTTTCTTCAGATAATTTACTGTCTTTGAATGTTACGACACGAGCAATAGGGTAGATGTCATTTTTTTCCATTTCTTTAATGAGTTTTTTCGCATCGATGGTTTCTACCGTATTTTTCTGAATGAGTTTGTCATCTGTGTGGAAATCAATCGTGATGTTCCCTTCGTCATCTTTAACGTCGATGACCATTGCGTTAAGTTCTGTGTCGTTAATAAAATCTATGAGTTCATCGAAATTGTCGCCAGTCACATTACCAGGCGCAACGTAAATCCCTTTAACGCCATCTTTAGGGTAAGAAATATTACTATACTGTTTGTCTTTATCTTTTTCTTGGTCTTGTTTATCTGATTGTTGAGATGTTGAATTTTTACTATCTTCATCCTTATCTGAGGCATCGTCAGATTGATTGCCGCAACCAGCAAGGACGAGCGAACCGATAAGTAAGGTAGATAAGAGTGGTTTGAACTTCATATATATGCCTCCAAAATATAACGTGATATTGCGTTGAAAAATGCTGAAAAATATAGAAAATATTGTAAAATATGTATTATTTACAGTTTATAGAAGATACTACCTATAGTCAACGAAAGTTCACAAAAGCTTATCACGTTAATTAGCTATATTTATAATAAAAATCACACCGCTTATTTATACAACAAAACAGTAAATAACTATTAAATATAGTTACTATTTAAATAATTTAACAAGGTAAAGGAAAGTGTTTGCAATTAAGTATTTTTATCTTTAAAATGAAAAATGAAAAGGGATGGGAAATTCATACCGAAGTTTGAACTACGATTATCGACTGACATCGAATGACTTCGACGAAATGTATCACATGATTTCGCTTAGCCGTCGATGTGAGACACTGTTAACCGTTTTGTTCAGACTTCTTATTTTCACTAATTAAAACATAGGGGGTTATACCATGGTCGTTCACTACACTCATGAACCAGGCATTGATTTTACTGACGCTAAGCAAAACGAATTGTTTCAAACTGAACTTGAAAACGTGGCACAGCAACTTGGTACACGCGTCCCTTTAGTCATTCAAGGCGAACACATTTATACTGATGAGACGTTTCAATCACTTAACCCAGCAGATACATCACAGACTGTTGCACATGTCTCTAAAGCAAATTTGACACATATCGAAAAAGCATTTTCAGCCGCAACGGAAGCCTTTCAAACATGGAAAACATGGTCGCATGAAGACCGTGCACAACTCTTCATTCGAGTAGCTGCACTGATTAGACGTCGTAAAAGTGAGATTGCAGCTATCATGGTTTATGAAGCAGGAAAACCGTGGGACGAAGCAGTCGGTGATGTCGCAGAAGGCATCGATTTTATCGAATATTATGCGCGTTCAATGATGGCATTAGCGAATGGCAAAGAGGTATTAGATAGAAACGGCGAACATAATAAATATTTCTATCAACCCATCGGCCCTGGGGTAACAATCCCGCCGTGGAACTTTCCATTTGCAATTATGACTGGCACCACTGTGGCACCCGTTATTGTAGGGAATACAGTGTTACTAAAACCAGCCGAAGATACGCCGCTTACCGCATTTAAATTAATCGAAATCTTAGAGGAAGCAGGTCTCCCTCAAGGGGTGATTAACTTTGTTCCTGGGGATCCTAAAGAGATTGGAGATGCGCTCGTTGATAGTAAGCATACGCGCTTTATTACTTTCACAGGTTCTCGTGCAACCGGTACACGCATCGTGGAACGCGCAGCCGTAGTTCAAGAAGGACAAGCATTCTTGAAACGCGTCATCGCAGAAATGGGTGGTAAAGATGCGATTATCGTGGATGAAAGTGCTGATACGGACCTAGCTGCTGAAGCGATTGTCACATCGGCATTTGGCTTTTCTGGTCAAAAATGTTCAGCATGTTCTCGCGCTATTGTCCATGAATCTCTGCATGATGAAGTGCTAGATAAAGTGGTCTCACTCACTGAAAATTTAACACTCGGTAATACAGTGAACAATACAGACATGGGCCCTGTGATTAATCAAAAACAATTTGATAAAATTAAACGCTATATCGAGATTGGTAAGGAAGAAGGGCAACTGGTTTATGGTGGAGGTACCGATGACTCAACCGGTTATTTTGTTGAACCTACGATCTTTTCAGAACTACAATCCAAAGACCAGTTGATGCAAGAAGAAATTTTCGGTCCTGTGGTAGGATTTATACGCGCAAAAGACTTTGATGAAATGTTACGAATTGCGAATGATACGGATTACGGTTTAACGGGAGCAGTCATTACGAATAACCGTGGTCATTGGCGCCGAGCAGAAGCAGCGTTCGATGTAGGTAATCTCTATTTAAATAGAGGCTGTACAGCAGCAGTGGTCGGTTATCATCCATTCGGTGGCTTTAAAATGTCAGGTACCGATCAAAAAACAGGTAGCCCAGATTATTTATTAAACTTCTTACATCAAAAAGTGACTTCTGAACAATTTTAATAGCGATAAAAGCATACTTTTTGAAAAGGGGTATCATAAGGCTATATGCAGGCCTTATAGAGATGATTAACAGTGGTGTAGCAAAGCTCAAACGTCTTGCTGCATCACTATTTACATATTTTATATAGAAGAGTTCATCACTGAGTGATTGGAACGTATCGTAACAGGGTAAAGGGTATTGATTCTATAATATTGAGAGGAAGATCGTTGTGAAAGCAGATAAGAAAATAGAAGAACTTTTAGAAGACTACAAAAAGCCTTTAAAAAAGGTATTTAAATACAATGAAAAAGATGCTATATCATTCGAAAAAGAAGACAGAGAAAAAGTATTAGGTAAAAACGGTGTGTTTGTTATCTTTGATGAAGAAGATGAACCGGTCTATGTTGGCCAAGCAGGGGGTTATAGCACTGGACACCGACCAACGCAAAAAGATTTATATGAAAAATTAGGTCAATTCAATTTAAAATCTGATGCAAGTACGAACAAATTTAAAAGAGCATTTGCAGAAGATAAAGGGTTAGATCCTGAAGAAGCGAAAGAAATTCGTGCGATTGACTATGAGCTCAATGTACAATTTATAAAAGTAAAAGGCAATCCAACATTTATTAATATTCTTGAATTATTAGCGCTAGAATATGCGAAATCTAAAGACATTGACCTTTATAATTTTAAATAAGACACAACTTACGCGTATGTAATGAAAATAAAATGAGATGATCTAATGCTTTATCAAACGTATTATGACGCACCTATCGGGAGATTGACGCTGACTTCAGACGGTGAAGCGTTAACGGGGCTTTACTTGCCGAATCAAACCAACGAAGATACTGAAGCTGATGCATTCGTAAACCAAGCGTCACTTCCCATATTTCAACAGTCACGCCGCTGGTTAGACCGTTATTTTGCAGGTCAAGAACCTGAAACACACTTACCAGTTAAACCCTCTGGCACCCCGTTTCAAGAACGGGTATGGCGTATCTTACAGGAAATTCCATACGGCACATTATGGACCTATGGTGAAATTGCAAAACGCATTGCTAAAGAAACAGGGAAGGACCGGATGTCAGCTCAAGCAGTAGGTGGTGCAGTCGGTCGTAATCCTATATCCATCGTCATCCCGTGTCATCGTGTGGTCGGGGCCAATGGGAATCTAACTGGTTATGGTGGCGGGATAGACAATAAAATTAAATTATTAACCTATGAACACGTGGACATGCGCGGTTTACATCAACCGCACTAATGGTCCACGTTATTTTTGTAACATTGAATTATTTGACGAGTGTGATATGCTACTTAACGTCTTATTGAATTTTTTGAGGGGGCGTTTCAATTGGCGAAACATCAACGTCAATTTTCTAATGTATTTATATATGCCATCTCTATCGTGGTTGTACTCGTGATTTTAGGGGCAGTATTTCCACAACAATTTGGCAAAGTAGCAGGCATTATTTCAACATGGATTAATGATACATTTGGTTGGTACTATATGTTACTATTTACCGTTATTTTAGCTTTCTGTGTCTTTTTACTATTGAGTCCAATCGGTAAGTTGAAATTAGGTAAACCGACAGATCAACCAGAGTTTAATACACTCTCATGGCTCGCGATGTTATTCAGTGCAGGAATGGGAATCGGGCTTGTATTCTACGGTACTGCAGAGCCGATTTCACATTATCTCGCACCACCGACTGCAGATCCACAAACGAAAGAGGCCATGGGACAAGCCTTTCGTTCAGCCTTTATGGACTTTGGTTTCCACACATGGGCCGTCTACGGGATTGTGGCATTAATCATCGCTTATTCTCAGTTCCGTAGAGGAGAAAATGGTTTAATTTCTAAAACATTGAGACCGATTTTAGGTGATCGTGTCGATGGCTTTTGGGGTGACATTGTCGATACATTATCAGTGTTTGCGACAGTTATTGGTGTCGCGGTTACGCTGGGTGTCGGCGCAATCCAAATCAACGGAGGCCTCAATTACTTATTTGGCATTCCGAACAATGCACTCGTTCAAGGAATCATTATTGCTTTAATTACCATCCTCTTCTTATACAGTGCATGGAGCGGTTTGAGTAAAGGGATTCAATACCTCAGTAACCTCAATATGGTACTTGCGATTATCTTACTGCTCGTCATCTTTATTGTTGGACCGACGTTATTAATTCTAAACATGATGAGTACGGGCACAGGTATTTATCTCAATACCTTCTTATTTGAAAGTTTAGACGTGGCACCGTTAAATGAGCAAAAATCGGATTGGTTACAACAATGGACGATCTATTCATGGGGCTGGTGGATGAGCTGGAGTCCGTTCGTCGGTATCTTCATTGCACGTATTTCTAAAGGACGCAGTATCAGAGAATTTATTATCGGCGTTTTAGGTGTACCAGTTGTCTTCAGTATTATCTGGTTTAGTACATTTGGTGCGACAGGTATTAAAACAGGACAAGCACACGAATCTATCTTTAAATTACCGCCAGAAACCCAATTGTTTGGTGTATTTGATCATCTACCATTTGGGTTCTTATTATCTATTATCGCACTTGCGCTTATCGTCAGCTTCTTCGTCACATCAGGTGACTCAGCAGCGTATGTATTAGGTATGCAAACGTCATTCGGCACATTAAATCCTTCAGGTATCGTTAAAGTTGTATGGGGCGTTGCATTTTCAGCGATTGCATACGTGCTCTTATTGGCTGGCGGCGATACAGGACTCAATGCACTGCAATCTGCAGCATTGGTTTCAGCCTTACCCTTTAGCTTTGTTGTCGCTCTGATGATGATCGCATTTTACAAAGATGCGAACCGAGAGCGTAAAGATTTAGGATTAACGATTAAACCAGATCCTAAGCGCTATCAGGAATACGTAGATCACGCTTATGATGAACAACCTCAGCAACATGAAAATAAATAACTCAATAATTGAAGCGGTCAATACTTTGATCGCAGTAAAAATCACCCCTTATCATGATTTTGATAAGGGGTGTACTTTATAGATATGAAAATATGTGCGTCCCAAGCATGTCAAACGCATAAAGAAACTTCATCGATTCGTTTACGCATGTTGAAAAAGGGATGATGTGACCCGCTGAAAAAGTGGTCAATTGTACATTATTTTCAAGTGATTTAACACTTAATTTAAGGTAGAATAATAACGAATGTCGTCTTCGATTTTATCGAGGTAGAAAATGCCTTTTTGCGCACCAGCTAAATCAGTGTCATGATCGAGTTCAAGGTTGTCAAAACGTTTGAAGAATGTTTCATATTCTTCAACAGAAACTTCACGGCGTTGATTTAACATTGTTTGATGTGCTTCAGTATCTAGCATTTCTTCAAAGCCCTCAACGACTTTAGCGCTGAAGAATTCACCCACAGAACCAGAGCCATAGCTGAAGAGGCCTAATGTGTCTCCACCTTGTAAGTGATGGTTTTCAAGGAGTGAAATTAAGCTGAGATATAGAGATCCAGTATAGACATTCCCTACATAACGGTTATAGTAAGTTGCGTTATCGTAACCTTCTGTAAGACGTTCTTTTGTTTCATCATCAATTTCATCTGTTAAAATTGAGTTTAAGGCTTTTCTACCCATTTTAGTGAAAGGTACATGGAAACATAGACTCGCAAAGTCACTGAGTGAGCGGTCATAACGTTTCGCGTATTCGTTCCAACTTTCTTGGAATGAGTGGATGTAGGCATCTTTAGAAAGCGCACCAGCCACGAGTGGATATTTATGGCCAGTTGGTCTCCAGAAATCGTAAACATCTTCAGTAAATGCGACAGAGTCATCTGCTAATTCAAGGATACGTGGTTCATGAGAGATCAACATCGCGATCGCTCCTGCGCCTTGAGTCGGTTCACCACCTGATTGAATTCCATAGCGTGCAGTATCACTAGAGATAACGAGCACTTTTTCTTTCGGTCTTGATTGAAGATAATCTTTAGCAAGGTGAATAGCAGGTGTCGCTGCATAGCAAGCTTCTTTCATTTCGAAGCAACGTGCGAACGGTTGAATACCGAGCAAGTTGTGGATTTGAACGGCTGCAGCTTTTGCAGAATCGATAGCAGATTCAGTGGCTACAATCACCATCGTGATTTGTTCTTTTTCTTCCTCAGTTAAAATATCTTTGGCAGCATTAGCGCCCATCGCTACAATATCTTGGTTAACTGGGCTGACAGCCATTTCAGTTTGGCCGATGCCAATTAAGAATTTATTTGGGTCAACATCTCTTGCTTTGGCTAATTTAGCCATGTCTACATAGAACTGTGGAACGTAAAAATTGAGTTTATCAATACCAATTGACATGATGTATCTTACCTTTCTTTTTATTAGAATAGCACCTGTATCATACCAAAATACAACGAATGTTTACAATAATTTTACAAATTACAATAAAGGAGTTTACTTTTTAATATGAATAAAATAGCAATTGTTAGCGCAAAACGTACACCGATTGGAAGATATAAAGGTAGATTGAGCAATTATTCAGCAGTTGAACTCGGTACACATGCTTTATCTGCTGCTATGGAAGCAATCAACCTCAAACCAGAAGACATTGAAAACGTCATTTTCGGTAATGTTTTACAAGCAGGAAATGGACAAAATACAGCGCGTCAAATTGGTGTCGCAGCAGGATTACCTTACACTACACCAGCCATGACGGTGAACGAAGTTTGTGGCTCTGGGTTGAAAGCAGTTATTTTAGGTCAACAACTCATCCAACTCGGCCAAGCGAAAGTCGTTGCAGTCGGAGGCACAGAAAGTATGACGAATGCGCCTCAATTATTGCTTGATGATAAAGAAACACCCGTGGATAGTCATATGCATGATGGTTTAATGGACGCCTTTAGACAAGAACCCATGGGTGTGACAGCGGAAATGGTCGCTGAAAAATACAGCATTACACGTGAAGCACAAGATGAATTTGCGAACGCCTCTCAACACAAAGCGCATGAAGCAACAGAAGCAGGCAAATTCACCAATGAAATTGTGCCATTAGAAGATGTGAATGGAGAATTAATGAATACGGATGAAGGGATACGTGCTAATAGTAATGTTGAAAAATTAGGCACATTAAAAACCATCTTCAAAGAAAATGGTACCGTGACAGGCGGTAACGCGTCAGGTATCAACGACGGCGCTTCAGCAGTGATTTTAATGGAATTAGATTATGCGAAAGCCCAAGGTTATGACATCTTAGGTGTGCTTGGTGAATACGCAGAAGTGGGCTGTGAACCTGATTATATGGGTTATGCGCCATATTACGCTGTAAGCCAACTATTGGATAAAACCAATCAACAGTTATCAGATATAGATGTTATCGAAATGACTGAAGCATTTGCAGCTCAAAGTTTAGCAGTGAAAAATAATTTGAGTATTCCAGATGATAAATTAAATCTATATGGTGGCGCGATTGCACTCGGTCACCCTATCGGCGCAAGTGGTGCACGTCTTGTTACCACATTGGTTAACATCTTGAACCAAGAGCAACAACAGTCTGGTATTGCGACTTGTTGTATCGGCGGTGGTTTAGGTCTCGCATTACACGTTAAGAAAGGGGAATAATCCATGCAATCATTAGATAAATCATTTCGACATCTTCCACGACGAGAGAAACTGGAGCAACTGGTCTCACATGGCTGGTTATCTGAAGAGACCAAAGCCATTTTGGAAAACAATGCAATAATCGATGAGGATGTCGCAAATAGTCTGATTGAAAATGTCATCACGCAAGGTGCTTTGCCGGTTGGGTTACTACCTCAAATTACGGTTGAAGGTAAAGACTATGTCGTACCGATGATGGTTGAAGAACCTTCTGTTGTAGCAGCTGCCGGTTACGGGGCAAAATTAGTTGGTAAAACAGGCGGCTTCCACGTCGTTTCTAGTGAACGATTGATGATCGGTCAAGTTGTGTTTGACCATGTTGCGGATACAGCTGCGTTAAAACAACAACTCATAGACTTAGCTCCCCAAATTAAACAAATTGCGGATGAAGCTTATCCATCTATCATCGAACGCGGTGGCGGCTACCGTAAAATGGATGTGGATACATTTGAATCTGCACAGTTTGTTTCTTTAAAAGTGTACGTAGATACACAGGATGCCATGGGTGCGAACATGTTGAATACGATATTAGAAGGCATTGCCGCATTTTTAAGCCAAGAGTTGCCAGATAGAGAGATCCTGATGAGTATTCTATCTAATCATGCGACTGCCTCTGTAGTGAGCGTAACCGGTGAAATTGATGTGGCCGATCTAACAAAAGGGGATAAAGACGGTGAAGCAGTCGCTGCGCGTATGGCCCGTGCTTCAGACCTTGCTCAAGTCGATATCCACCGAGCTGCTACACATAATAAAGGTGTAATGAATGGGATTCATGCAGTGGTACTCGCTACAGGTAATGATACGAGAGGTACCGAAGCGAGTGCTCATGCTTATGCTAGTAAAGATGGTCATTATAAAGGGTTAGCCACATGGCATTATGATAGTGAACGTCAAAGACTTATTGGTACGATTGAAGTGCCGATGACGTTAGCTACAGTAGGCGGAGGTACGAAAGTATTACCGATGGCTAAAGCAGCGTTAGAACTCATGCATGTAGAAACAGCGAAAGAGCTAGGTGAAGTGGTCGCTGCAGTCGGCTTAGCACAAAACTTCGCTGCATGTCGTGCGCTTGTGTCTGAAGGTATTCAACAAGGCCATATGAGTTTACAATATAAATCCCTTGCCATTGTTGTGGGTGCGCAAGGTGATGAAATTGCACAAGTAGCGAATGCGTTGAAACAAGAACCACGTGCTAATACAGCCGCAGCTAAGCGTATTCTAGAAGGGTTACGTAACTAACTACTTTATATAAGATGGTGTCTGTGAGTTGTAAAAGACAGACCGGTACACATTTCATTATAAAACCAATATGAAAGAACCACCTTAATGGGGGAAGGGTAACACCATATACATGTAAGTTAGTATGGGCGTCTCTATGCACTCCCGTTAAGGTGGTTTTATTTATGTGAAATGGGTTAAGTTGCTTTAATAAATAAAGTGATGTTGTCTTGCGATAGCACGATTGAGAATACGCGTACCATAACCATATGGTCGATTATAATTATATTCTGAGACTTTGATACTTCCGTTTCTATAAACGTGTTCGACGACAGCGACATGGCCATAGCGCCCTTTAGGTGACTGCATCACTGCATGACGAGCTGGCTTTCTTCCTACGCGATAACCTGCACGCTTTGCATTGGCAGTCCAGTGTTTCGCATTGCCCCATTGATTAGAGACAGGTTTACCTAATTGCGCTCTTCGATTAAATACATACCACGCACAACTATTTTTCGAATAGTAATTCACAGCTGCATGGGAAACTTGCGTTTGTTGTAGTGTTTCATATGTAAATGTACCAGATAATAAGACTGTGGTAGCTAAGACGACACGACATAAAAATGACTTCATGAAATAAAGCTCCTCTGTTAAATCGATGGATTCATTTGATCAATAGCATCATACAGGGAAAAGGTGCAGATAACAATATTCGTCATCATTAATACAACGAAATGTAACCCATCTGAAACATTAGCGTGCAAATGTCGTCCTATTTTTATTTGGGCGTTAAAATTGTTGCAAAAACGTCCAATTTTAATATCATAAATTCAAAGATAACTAAAATTGTAAATGAAAATAATTTTAAATAAAGTTTAATAAATATGTATACAAATGATTGAAAGCGGTTACACAATTGATTAATATAAAAGAAAAAGGGGTGTTTTCATGAAAGAAGCGTAAAAGAGAAAACCAAAACGGCCACTTGGACTGAAATCCGTATTATTCACGTTGGCCATTATGATTGGAGCGATGCTTTATACCGTCGCCGTCCTTGAAAAAGAACCACATATACCACTTATGATTGGGACAGCAACAGCAATCATCGTAACGATGTATCATGGGTATCGCTTTGAGGAAGTCGAAAAAATGATGTACAAGGGGATTCGGCATGCCTTACCCGCTGTCGTCATCATTATGTTAGTCGGACTCATCATCGGCTCGTGGATTGGTAGCGGTATCGTAGCAACGATGATTTATTATGGACTTCAACTCATCGACCCACGTTACTTTCTAGTGGTCGTCATCATCCTCTGTGGCATAGTATCGTTAGCGATTGGAAGTAGTTGGTCGACGATGGCTACAGTCGGTGTTGCCTCGATGGGGATAGGGATCAGCATGGGGATGTCACCAGGCATGGTTGCAGGAGCAGTCATCTGTGGTGCGTATTTCGGGGATAAAATGAGCCCATTATCTGATACGACCAACCTCGCATCCGGTCTGACAGACGTACCGTTGTTCGAACATATTCAGCACATGCTGTATACGACGATACCAGGGTTAGTGATTGCTTTAGTTTCATTCTTCTTTATCGGTCAGAGTTATGGTAAAAACCATGTCGATACAGGAAAGATAGACAGCATATTAACTGCGATACAGGACAACTTTGTCATCACTCCGTGGCTCCTCATCGTTCCGGTGATTGTCATCGCCCTAGTTATGATGAAAGTACCTGCTGTACCTGCCATCACAGTCGGTATCATCCTCGGTTTCTTCGCTCAGATCTTTGTACAGGGGGGGACGCTCATTGAATCGATGACAGCGCTGCAAACAGGGTACAAGATTGAAACGGACAATGAACTCGTAAATGAGTTATTTAATCGTGGTGGTTTAGAATCGATGTTTTACACGATATCACTGACACTTGTAGCCATGACCTTTGGCGGTGTGCTCGAATATTCAGGTATGCTTGCTGCATTGATTAACGTCATATTGAAGTTTGCGAAAAGTACTGGTACATTAATCGCCTCTGTCATTGTTTCATGTTTCGGTACGAATGTGACATGTTCTGAACAATATATCTCAGTTATTGTTCCTTCACGTATGTATGCTTCAGCTTTTAAAGAAAAGGCGCTCCATCCTAAAAATCTGTCACGTGCTTTAGAAGATGGTGGGACACTAACGAGTGTGTTTGTACCTTGGAATACATGCGGGGTCTTTATCGCATCGACACTAGGGGTATCCGTTGCAGAGTATGCACCATTTGCGATACTTAACTATGTAGTTCCAATTATTTCCATTATCTATGGCTTTATTGGCTTTAAAATTATTAAATTGGATCAAACACCGACAGGCCCAAATACAACATTGTCTTAAAAAGCACATGGTAATAGTATGAATATTTGTAATAATGTGAAAAAATAAATGAATCTATCTAGCCTCTCATATCACAAGGCTTAATAATCAAAGGAGTAGCACAGCGATATCTATACTGTGCTACTCCTTTTGTCGTTCTATGATCTATCCAAAGGGTGAAACAGGGGCATATACGCACCCCTTCGATACATGATAGAACACAAAAAATCAAAAGAGAAACAGCCACTCGCCCAAGGACAAGCGACGTTTCCCTTTGAATTTAGAAGTGATAATAACCTACGCTTTTACCGCTGATTGGTTATATGTAGTGAATTGACTAAATAAGTCTATGGCTCGTTTAACTGTACTAACAGCTATATTTTTTCGATTGAAATATCGTGAAAATATAGCAAAATGAGTCGAGTGTCTGAGACAGATTTAGGGAAGTTGACATCATTGTTAATGTATTGAGCCAATTCACCTAAAGGTGTATCATCACCAACAAAATCTTGCATAAATTCAAAAAAAGTCACTATATCACCTCTATTTCGAGCCACTTGTATTATATCATAAAACAGCTGAATTCGCGTGTTATAAATACACTGAAACCTATTGATATAAGTGATGGGAGCGCTATCTTCTATCACGAAATTGTCTCAATTCCTGACAAATCAGGTCATAATACTCGTAGATATATGAATGAGTATTCATTTATTTTAAATATATAGAGGTGGAATTACCCCTTATATACCCCTATGATATTAATTTAATATTAAGGTGAAATTGAGATGGTTAGGTGACCTCCAAGAGCACTCATTTAACATCGGAGGGTGACATGGGTCATGATTCGTTTTATCATATAAATGAGAGATAGGTTATAGAATGAAGTTGGAGGCAAGTGACGTGGATATTAAACATATGAATTATTTTGTGGAAGTGGTAGATCAAGGCGGTATGACCAATGCATCAAAACACCTCTATATTGCCCAACCTACCATTAGTAAAGCGATTAAGGATCTCGAAGAAGAGCTCGGGATGCCGCTGTTTGATCGCAGTAAACGACAACTCTCCCTAACAGATGCAGGACAAATATTTTACCAAAAAAGTAAAGAAATCTTAGCACTTTATCATAATCTGCCGACTGAAATGAATCACATTCTCGATTTAGAAACAGGGCATATCAGTATAGGATTATCTGCGGTCATGAATATGAATAAATTCATCCAAATCTTAGGTGAATTCCATCAACAATATCCAAAGGTCACATTTAATTTTATCGAAAATGGGGGTAAGACGATCGAAGCGCAACTCGCGAATGATGAAATCGACATCGGAATCACCACCTTACCCGTAGATAAAACGATGTTTCATTCGATGCCGCTTTATCAAGAAGATTTAAGATTGATCTTGCATCAAGAACATCCCTTGGCACAAAAAGATGTTGTTAAAATGGCAGATTTAGAAGATGAGGACTTCATTTTATTCAATGAGAACTTTTACTTAAATGACAAAATTATTGAAGCGGCTAAAAATGCAGGCTTTGTGCCTAAAACCATTTCTAAGATTTCACAATGGAACTTTATCGAAAACTTATTAAATGCTCATCTTGGTGTCAGCATTTTACCAGAGAATATTATTAAGATTTTAGATCATAACTTTGCGAACGTCTATATTGATGATCCAGCGATGCGTTGGGAGCTCGGTGTCATTTGGCGCAAGGATAAATACTTAAGTCATGCGACGAGAAAGTGGATCGATTTCATGAAAGTACGTTTGTAAAACGAGAAAAAGGGCAAAGTATATAAAAAAGCACTTATCCATAGAAAAAAGTAATAGGTGCTATTAAAAATGAATATTTTTATTATAAGTGAGTGTAGCTTAGACTGAAGTATTGTAGTAAATCTATACGGATTTAAAAATGATATAGGGCTTAAAGTGTAGGTCGACAGCAATTGAGGAACGTTTCATATCAATACCAATATGCAAGTCTACGGCTGTGGCTACACAATACAATGACTACTAGTTCAAAGTGAAGGGCGTTTCACGCTAAGTAATCATATCATGGTTAAATTAATGAAAGGGGTTTTTCTGAACATGGCAAAAATTAAAGCAAATGAAGCTCTCGTTAAAGCTTTAAAAGTATGGGATATCGATCATATCTATGGCATCCCTGGTGATTCTATCGATGCTGTAGTCGATAATTTACGTACTGAAAGAGAAAGTATCGACTTCGTCCATGTGCGTCATGAAGAAGTTGCAAGTTTAACTGCAGCAAGTTATACAAAATTAACAGGTAAAATCGGTGTCGCTTTGAGTATCGGTGGCCCTGGTGTGATCCATTTACTTAACGGAATGTACGATGCACAATTAGATGGTGTACCTCAATTGATTTTAGCAGGTCAATCTAACAGTACAGCATTAGGTACAAAAGCATTCCAAGAAACAGATATTAAAAAAATGGTCGACGGTGTTGCAGTATACAGTCACCAAGTGAGTGAAGATGACAAAGATATTTTCGGTATTGTCAATGAAGCCATCCGCACTGCTTATGAGAAAAAAGGTGTTTCTGTCTTAATCTTGCCGAACAACTTATTAACACGCAAAGTGAAAGACACAACAAACACTAAAGTTGACACAGCACCACCAGCACGTGTCACTCCAAAACCACGTGACATTAAAAAAGCAACAAAACTCATTAATAAAAGTAAACGTCCCGTTGTGTTAATCGGTAAAGGTACACAACACGCTAAAGATGAAGTTCGTGAATTTATTGAAGCAGCTAAAATTCCAGCGATCTTCACTTTACCAGCGAAAGGGATCTTACCAGATTCACATCCATACAACTTAGGTAACTTAGGTAAAATTGGTACTAAACCGTCTTACCAAACAATGCAAGAAGCTGACTTACTCATCTTGCTTGGTACAAACTACCCATATGTAGACTACCTACCTAAGAAAAATATCAAAGCCATCCAAATCGATACAAATCCAGAAGTCATCGGTCATCGCTTTGACGTCAACGTAGGTATTGTAGGCGACAGCAAACTCGCACTTCAATTACTTACAGATTCAATTAACTACGTAACTGAACGTGAATTCTTAAATAAATCACTAGAACGTAAAGCGACTTGGGATGCTTGGATGAGAAAAGATAAATCAAATAACAGTAACCCAATCCGTCCAGAACGCTTAATGGATGCGATTAATAAAGCTTCTACAGATGACGCAATTTTCTCTGTAGACGTAGGTACTTCTACAGTTTGGAGTACACGTTACTTAAACCTAACAACAAGTAACAAATTCATCGTTTCTAGTTGGTTAGGAACAATGGGTTGTGCGTTACCAGGTGCACTTGCAGCAAAACGTGCTTACCCTAACCGCCAAGTTATCGGTATCGCAGGTGACGGTGCATTCCAAATGGTAATGCAAGACTTCGCAACTGCAATCCAATATGACTTACCAATGGTCATCTTCGTATTAAACAATGAACAATTATCATTCATTAAATACGAACAACAATCAGCAGGTGAATTAGAATACGCCATCGACTTTACAGATATTGACCTAGCTCAATTTGCTGAAAGCTGTGGTGGTGTAGGTTACAACCTTACAGATTCAAGCAAAATCGACGATGTGGTTGAAGATGCATTAGCTGAAAACAAACCAACTATCGTGAATGTTTACGTCGATTCAACTGCTGCACCACTACCAGGTAAAATCGTTAAAGACGAAGCTTATGGTTATGGTAAATGGGCATATCGTTCAATTACAGAAGATAAAAAATTAGACTACAACGAAATCCCACCATTAACTACAGCAGCAAAACGCTTCTTCTAATTCAGTTGAAGCCAAAAATAAGAGCTATGAGGTCATCATTTGAAGATGACTTCATAGCTCTTTTTGTATGTGAAACGGTGATATTGAATTGGCGAGGTAGCAAGCTGATTTAAAGCTGAAGTGTGGGATGTTATTTCTCTTTATAGAAAATCCCAACATAAACACCGCCGTATGCAGCTGAAAACTTCGTTTCTATAATAGTGATGTACGGATTATCTTCTAAAAAACGATTCACCTTTTTGTCTAAGCCACGAGATGTAGCCGCAGAAAATGAAATAAACTTCATGATAACACCTCCGAACACGATAAAATCAATTTAAAGATAACAATAACTGGGGACAAAGTAAAGATATTGTGACAGCATTATAATATCAAACAAAATATAAATTATAAATAGAATAAATATTGCATTACGAAAATAAATTAAAATAATAGTCGCACAAATGTCGCAATTATCCAATTTTACAGAAAAATATGTATAAAGATTTGAAAAATAGGCTATATACCTAAGATAACGGTTAGGATGTTTTCAACATATCATGGGAAAGATTCGTCATTTCACGTATCCACGTGTTAAGGTGAACAACGTCGTTTGTTTGAATCAAACCTAACCATACATAAAAGAGGGGATATTCATGTCAACAAAGAACAAAGCTAAATTTAAGTTTAAAACACCACACACCTATGCGTTATTGATGTGTATTATTGCAGTATCTGCGATTTTGACATACATCATACCTGCTGGGGAATATGATCGAGAACAACGAGATGGGCAAACTGTCGTCGTGGATGGTTCTTATCATGAGGTGGCACAACAGGGTGCCTCATTTTTAGACATCTTCAGAGCAATACCTGAAGGCTTGTTAAGCGGTGGAGAAATTGTATTCTATATTTTCTTAGTCGGTGGCGCGTTCGGTATTGTGCATCAAACCGGAGCTTTTGAAAATGGCGTCCACAAAGCAATGCGTGCATTGGGCAATATGAAAATATTGATGATTCCGTTAACGATGCTCGTTTTCTCTATCTTAGGTTTCTCGATAGGACTCGCCGAAGAAACCATCATATTTGTACCCATTGGCATCCTTATCGCACGTACATTAGGCTATGATGCGATGACAGGTGCGGCGATGGTTATCTTAGGTGCTGCGAGTGGTTTTATCGGTGGGATGCTTAATCCGTTCACAGTCGGTGTCGCACAAAAGGTCGCCGAAATACCGATGTTCTCAGGTTGGGAACTGAGATCTGTGATCTACATATTCATCCTTATTGCGGCAATCAGTTCAGTAATGTGGTATGCTGCTAAAATTAAACGCCATCCTGAGCGAAGTGTCGTTCTAAACTTAGAAAAAGAAGATGCACACCATCAACAAGAGGTGAAACAAGAACGTTTTACGAAAAGACAAATGATCAGTCTCCTCTTCATTATCGCAGCGATTTTACTCAATGTGTATGGAATCTTTTCATATGGTTGGAGCTTTAATCAGATGAGTGCGAACTTCATCCTCGCCGGTCTGCTATCAGGCTTTATCGGAGGTCTTGGTTTTAACGGTACATTCGATGCGATGATTAATGGGATGAAAGAGATCCTTTTTGGTGCGATGATCGTCGGCTTTGCGAAAGGGATTATCGTCATTTTAGAAAACGGGAAAATTATCGATACCCTTGTCCATGGGATGACGACCTTACTCACAGATGTGCCTTCTTACATCGTGATCGTCCTCATGTTTATCTTGCAATTCATGCTTAATTTCTTCATCCCGTCTGGATCAGGACAAGCGTTGACGACGATGCCACTCATGGTTCCTATTTCTGATTTGCTAGATATCAATCGTCAAATCACCGTGCTCGCATTCCAATACGGTGACTCTATCAGTAATGTGCTATTCCCGACTTCAGCCGTGTTAATGGGGGCACTTGCTGTTGCGAAAATTAGTTACATTCAGTGGATTAAATTCGCTTGGAAAATCATTCTCCTATGGGTCATCATTTGTGCCATAGCCATGAACATTGCACGTCTTGTCATTTAAAATGGGAGCACAATATAGACAAAGTCTGAAGTGTATGAAAAAACATACATGCATCGCAATCTCCTATTGTGCTTGAGTTGGGTTCAGTGTATACTAAGAAAAAATCCATACTTGAAGCGTGTTACTGGTTATGCAGGCATGAGCAAATCATAAAAGCTATGTAAAAAGTAGTTTTGTTTGCTCATGCCTTTTTTTATGCTTTCAAGTTGTAGGAAGGGAAGATTTTGTTTTATGTTCAAGAAAGCTTTTGGGCAGTTGCAACGTATTGGGAAAGCGTTGATGTTACCTGTAGCCATTTTACCAGCTGCAGGGATACTACTTGCCTTGGGGAATGCGATGCACAACGACCAACTCGTCGAGCTTGCGCCATGGTTAAACCATCAAATTTTTGTGATGATCTCAGGTATTATGGAGTCCTCAGGTCAAATCATTTTTGATAATCTACCGTTACTTTTTGCAGTAGGTACTGCACTCGGTCTTGCAGGTGGTGACGGGGTAGCCGCACTTGCCGCATTAGTCGGATATTTAATCATGAATGCCACGATGGGTAAAGTGATGAATATTACGATTGATGACATTTATAGCTATGCACAAGGGGCTAAAGAGTTATCACAAGCGGATAGAGCACCTGCACATGCCTTAATCCTTGGTATACCGACACTTCAAACCGGTGTGTTTGGCGGTATCATTATGGGTGCTTTAGCTGCATGGTGTTACAATAAATTCTTTAATATTACGTTACCCGCATTTTTAGGATTCTTTGCAGGAAAACGATTTGTACCTATCGTAACGTCTGCAGTCGCAATTCTTGCTGGGGTAGTTTTAAGTTTCGTATGGCCGCCAATTCAAGAGGGGGTTAAATAGCCTTTCAAACTTCTTATTAGATAAAAACTTAGCACTGACGACATTTATCTTTGGGATTATTGAGCGTTCATTGATTCCATTTGGGCTTCACCACATTTTCTATGCACCGTTCTGGTTTGAATTTGGTCAATATGTGAATCAAGCAGGAGAAATCGTTCGTGGAGACCAACGTATTTGGATGGCGCAAATGAAAGACGGTGTACCATTTACTGCAGGTTCATTCACAACAGGTAAATATCCATTTATGATGTTTGGTTTACCAGCTGCCGCTTTCGCAATTTATCGTTATGCACGTCCAGAGCGTAAGAAAGTTGTTGGTGGGTTGATGTTATCGGCAGGTCTGACATCATTCTTAACGGGGATTACAGAACCTTTAGAGTTCTCATTCTTATTTGTCGCTCCAGTTCTTTACGTCATCCACGTGTTATTAGCAGGAACATCATTCCTTGTCATGCACTTGCTTGATGTGAAAATTGGTATGACATTCTCTGGTGGATTTATCGATTATATTTTATATGGTCTATTAAACTGGGATCGTACACATGCCTTACTCGTTATTCCAGTTGGTTTAGTTTATGCAGTTGTTTATTACTTCTTGTTTAGTTTTGCAATTAAGAAGTTTAACTTGAAAACGCCTGGTCGTGAAGATAAAGAAGCGGCAGTGCGCGATACATCTGTCGCGAAATTACCATTTGATGTGCTTGATGCGATGGGTGGTAAGGAAAACATTAAACATTTAGATGCTTGTATCACACGTTTACGTGTAGAGGTCGTTGATAAAGCAAAAGTTGATGTGTCTGGATTGAAAGAGCTCGGTGCTTCAGGTGTGCTCGAAGTCGGCAATAACATGCAAGCTATTTTCGGTCCTAAATCAGATCAAATTAAACACGATATGGCTAAAATCATGAGTGGTGAAATCACCAAGCCGAGTGAAACAACGATTGTAGAAGAAGATGAAGATACAAGCGTTGAAGTCGACAAAGCAGAAGCGGATAAAGTTGCATAAGTGACAGATGATATCATTCACGCACCTGCGACAGGTGAACTCGTACCGATTAGTGAAGTGCCAGATCAAGTGTTTGCGCAGAAGATGATGGGTGATGGTGTGGCTATCATACCTGAAAAAGGAACCATCGTTGCACCGTTTGATGGTGTCGTCAAGACGGTATTTCCGACGAAACACGCGATTGGTCTTGAATCCGAGTCAGGTGTCGAAATGTTAATCCATATCGGAATCGATACCGTGAAATTACAAGGTGAAGGCTTTGATAGCTTAGTTGAGGAAAATGAAACAGTAGCGCAAGGTCAACCGTTGATGCAAATCGATTTACACTATGTTAAAGAGCATGCACCAAGTATAGTAACACCACTCGTGTTTACAAACTTAAATGAGCGTACATTGGCAGACATTCAATATGGCCAAGTGAAATTAGGGCAACCGATTGTTACAGTCAAATAAAATTTAAGTTGATACGTGTCGTTATCATCCGGATAATGACGCGTATTTTTATGGATTTAAAAATAAATACATGTTGTAAATTAATTGAATTGTGGTAATATTGTTTTAATTTAAAAATAGAGCGGGTGATTTGATGACATTTGTACAACTTTCAGTAGATCAACATATTTCTATGGTACAACCTGAATATGTCATGGCTGAACAACTCTTTGAAGTTAAAGAACGGAACAAACAACATTTAGCACGATATCTTGATTTTATTCATGATGATATGACCGTCGAAGAAGATGTGACATTTATCAAAGAAATGTTGACGCAACAAGTGGAAGGCACCGGGCGATTATTCATCATTTATTACGACGACATGTTAGTCGGTACGATCGATCTTCATGGAATCAATCCTAAATTTAAAAAAGGGGAGATTGGCTATTGGATAGACGAGGCATACGCGGGGAGAGGCATTGTGCCTAAATGTGTGAAACGTTTATGTGACTTCGGTTTCACGTCACTCGATTTAAACAAAATCTTGATTTATTGTGATGTTGATAATCATAGCAGCAATAGAGTAGCGATGAAAGCTGGATTTAAATTCATTAATACGGATAGAGAAGAACACATTTTAAGAGGCGAACTCCGAGATATGCATCGATATGAATTATTAAAGCGAGAATGGCAAGCATCATCAAAGTGATATATTTTTCAAATAAAGCTTAGTAAAATGGTCATAGTGAAAGGGATATCGATTGTGGGGACACAATGAAATGCCTATAATGGCACTAAGAATAAGGAGGCAGGGGCTATGTTATCACGTAAGTTAAATATTGCGCATTTACCAACACCTATACACAAACTTGAAAACTTAAGTGAGCAACTTGGTAAAGATATCTATATTAAACGAGATGATTATACTGGCACAGAAGTTTCAGGTAATAAAATACGTAAATTAGAATATACGATTCAATATGCACTCGATCAAGGCTTTGATTGTGTCATTACAACGGGTGCCATCACATCTAATCACGCACGTGCAACAGCAGCCGTTTGTGCGAAATATCAAATACCTTGTCATCTTGTATTGCGTGGTGAGTATGATGAATTTGAAGGGAATCTATTTTTAGATCGCATACTAGGTGCAGCAGTACATTTAATTGGTCCAGATGAATCACGAGAGTCAGCGATGGAAGCCGTAGCAGAAGATTTGAAAGCACAACAACACAATCCCTTACTCATTCCAGTAGGTGCATCGGATTGGATAGGTACACATGGTTATATTGATGCTTATCATGAAATCGTCACACAGCAACAACAATTAGGTATCAACTTCGACTCTATCCATGTCGCAGTCGGTTCTGGTGGAAGTTATGCGGGATTATGGTACGGTGCGCATACTGAACAACATGCGACACAGGTCATTGGTTATGCTGTCGATCAGAGTACGCAAGCATTTGAAAGAAAGGTGCAAGATATCATTCTTGATTTGGATGATACGGTAAAGGATTTTGACACGCTCCGCATTGTGGATGATTACATCGGTGAAGGTTATGGTATTGCGACGGATGAAGAATTACAGTTCTATATTGATATCGCACAACTCGAAGGCATTGTCTTAGACCCAACTTATACCGGAAAAGCTTTCCGCGGATTGGTGAATGAAATCAAGAAAGGTCATTATGAGCACCATGATCGTATCCTCTTTGTGCATACAGGCGGACTACAAGGGTATACACAAGTGATTAGAGATCGAATCGAAGGATTATTAGATCAACGTAAAAATGACCGATAAAATAATAGCACTAATCTAAATAGGTGCGTCAACATCAAGCGATATGAATCAGTAATATATGAAAAAAGCAATTTAATTTATTATAATGAACATAGCAACGAAAACGACTGTCGATCCATAAGAAGCCAGTGTTTGTACATCTATAGAAGCGGCTAACGTCTATGTCTTATCACGATGCACGTTGTATCTAAAATAGCGCCGTTGTATAGCAAGCGTCTTACTACAGACGCTCTAATCAGTAGCGCACGAATTTAGACGCAAACATAAAGGAGGGTAAAGCATGGAACAATTAACAACAATCGAAGCTTTCCACCAATTTGTAGAGATACATCCGCTTGCTGTGATTCACGTCATGAAAGACCACTGTAGTGTTTGTCATGCGGTGCTGCCACAGATTGCCGATTTAGTAGATGAATATGATGGCGTGCCACTTGGTGTGATTAATCAATCACAGCTTGAAGCCATTGCGGGAGAATTATCTATTTTCACCGTACCTGTAGATTTAATTTATTATGGTGGTAAAGAGATGCATCGACAAGGCCGATTTATCGATATGCAGGCATTTGAGCATCAACTCAGTTTGATGTATGACAGCTTGCACAGCGAGCTCGAATCATAAATCGATTCAATTGAGTGAATGAAGTTTTAGGAGGAACAGAACGTGTTAAAACGATTAACTGCTGTGACTGCAGGTACTGTACTTTCATCTTATTTATATTCTAAAGTAGTTGAAAAAAGAAGTTATCCTAGTTTTCTTTTTGAAATGATGCTCAGAGTAACGAGAGTGAAACAGACATTTGTGACCGCTGAAAATGCGCAGCGCATGATGGATAAAGTGAGCCCGTCTACCAAAGGTCCGTTTAAAGGCACATCTTATCATTTTAAACATAAAGTCGAGGTCTATGATGTACAAGGCCAAACTGTTTATATCATTAATAATCAAAATGATCGACAACAATCAACTGTGTTATATATTCATGGTGGCGCGTGGTTTAGAGATCCACGCGATCAACACTTTTCATTTGTCGATGATTTAGCAGCTACCCTAGATGCTAAAATTGTGATGCCTATCTACAAGAAAGTACCACACGCAGACTATCGCACTACCTTTGAGTTATTAGAAACGCTATATAAACGGTTATTAAGTCAAGTTGAAAGTGCACATCAACTAACGATTATGGGCGATTCTGCAGGTGGACAAATGGCGCTGTCTTTTGCACAGTATTTGAAGACATTACAATTACCACAACCGAGTAATATTGTGATGATTTCTCCGCTACTCGACGCTACATTATCAAACCCAGAAGCCAAACGGTATGAATGTGATGATCCAATGATTGCGATACCTGGTGGTAAATTCTTCTTAAACCTATGGGCTGGAGATCGGCCATTAGAAGATTGGCGTTTATCACCAATTAATGGTGATTTAACGCATCTTGGACATATGACCATCATAATCGGCACAAAAGAAACGCTCTACCCAGATGCAGAGCGCCTTTCTCATAAACTCAACGAACAAATGATTCCACACGATTTTATTATCGGTTACAATTTGTTCCATGTATTTCCAATTTTCCCGATTCCAGAGCGTAAACGTATATTAAATCAACTCAAACAAATTATTCATAAGCATTAGGCTTTAAAAATAATAAAAAAGAAGTATAATAATATGGTAATACTTTGAGAATTACAAATAAAAATTTGAGTCAGGCACAGTTTGGTGTGACTCATAGCCATTCAATGTGTGAGAGAAACGCATATTGAATGGCTTATTCTATGTGGATGCTTGGCGAGAGATCCACTTACGCATGCATAGATGATTATTGTGAGGGTGCGTAGCTCATTTTAAGTGTAGGGGGAGGGGAGCGACAAATCATTTTCTGAAACGATATATGATAAAAATGAAGTTGAAAATTTTCAATCCTGAGTAGATTGTTACTGTTTGTTGTTCAATGTTGCAGGTGTTATGATATGAAGAGTGGAAGGTAGCATGTTTGATTTAGAGTTGAATAAGTGTATCTCGTTTGCATTCGGCTCAGGCGTATCAGCGCGGTCATTTCTAGAGTCGATAAACTTACTATGATTGGTATTATCTGCATCGAGTGCAGCACCTTTCATATCATTTCCTTGTATACTACCAATTAAGATCATTAACAGATAACCGATCGTTATTAGAGATATCACACCTAAGTATAATGTAAGTATGAAACGCTTATATTTACTCAATTCAGATACCTCCTCGTTTTGTCCTTTAAATTACAATAAACGTAACATGAGAATATTAAGTACATGTAAATAACAAGTAAATTTATTACTTATATTAAAAGAATTTACATAAAAATACTTGCAATCACGCAACCGTCGTGACAAATGACTTGTCATATAAACGGTGATTTTAAATTTTGGGAACTTTAATTCAATATTAATATGAAATTTACATTGGCTTTACATTTTTTAATGTGGCTAAATATTGAAGGAGTACCATGTTTTATAATAAGGATTAGAAAATGGAAAAAGTATGTGCAGCGATATGCTGAACTAAGATGTTTCATATAATAGCAACATCATTTTCTGATCCTTTTTTATATGCTAAAGCAATGAAAATACATTGAAATGAGGGTCATATATTGTTCTTTATCATTACCATCTGTGTGGTATTGGTTTTATGTTTAGGCATCGTAGATAAAAAGAGACACAATCAACGCTTAAAACGAATTCCAGTGCGGATTAACATAAACGGGATTAGAGGGAAATCAACCATAACACGATTGATTTTCGGTATTTTAAAGGAAGATCAGTATCATGTGATCGGTAAAACGACAGGTACAGATGCGAGAATGATGTATTGGTATCAAGACGAGGAAACACCAGTCATTAGAAAACCTCAAGGCGCCAACATTGGTGAGCAACGCGACATTGTGAAAAGTGTCGTTGACCAAAAAGCGAACGCCTTAGTCAATGAATGTATGGCGGTCAACCCAGATTACCAAATTACATTCCAAAATGAACTTGTCAAAGCAAACATTGGTGTCATCGTTAACGTGATGGAAGACCACATGGATGTGTTAGGACCAACATTAGACGAGGTCGCACAAGCCTTTACCGCAACCATTCCTTATAATGGTCATCTCGTCATTATGAAAGACGAATACACCGACTTCTTTATTAAACAAGCGAAAAAACGACGTACGAAAGTCATTGTCGTTGATAAAAATGAAGTGCCAGAATCATTCTTACGTAAGTTTGATTACCTCGTGTTCCCTGACAATGTTGCAATTGCGATGGGTGTTGCAGAAGCACTTGGCATTGATGCTAAAACGGCAACGCGCGGCATGCTTAATGCACCAGCTGACTCTGGGGCAGTCGAAATCAAATATTTCGAAGCCAATCAAACGCGTAATGTCTATGTCAATGCTTTTGCGGCAAACGAACCACAGTCCACTATGGCCATTTTAGATAAAGTTGCTTCTTACAATTATCCGTACGAAAAAGTGGTCGTCATCTTAAACTGTCGTTCAGACAGGGTAGATAGAACGCGATTATTCGCAGAAGATTTCATACCAAATGTTAAGTTTGACACATTAATTTGTACCGGTAAGAGCACGCAGTTAGTCAGTGAAGTCATGAGAAATTATCCAGATGTGAATTACTTAAACTTCGAAGGCCATAGCATTGAAGATGTGAAAAAAGCAGTCTATGAAGAATCAAAAGATGCATTGATCTTCTGTGCCGGTAATATTCACGGACCCGGTAAAGAAATTGCAGAATATATAGAAGGGATATAAATCATATGATAGGTTCAGAGTTATATTTTTCATTATTTATAGGTGTCGTTTTAAGTTTGTTATTCGCTGAGAAATTCGGCATTAATCCAGCAGGTCTAGTCGTACCAGGTTACTTAGCCTTAATCTTTGATCAACCAGTCATGCTGTTATCAGTATTGATTATTAGTTGCCTTACATACTTTATTGTGAACCACGGTGTGAGCCGTTGGGTTATCTTATACGGACGTCGTAAGTTCGCAGCTATGATATTAACAGGGATGATACTCAAGTTCTTACTAGATTTGATTTATCCCCTCACCCCGTTTGAAATGGTCGAAATGTCCGGAATTGGTGTCGTTATTCCTGGTATTATCGCTAATACAATCCAAAAACAAGGTGTCGTCATTACATTGGCTTCATGTATGTTATTAACTTGTATCACTTACGTCATTTTATTCCTTTACAGCTTTATTAATTAGTTAGGAGCATGAAAATGAAAAAGCAAAAAAAATTGACCATGAGCGAACGGGTATTGAAATGGGCTAAAATGCATAAAAAGCACAACTCACTGCTTACCTTAGTGGTATTAGCTATCGCCATTGTCTTGATTGTCTTTGTGGTAAGTGCTCAAAAAACAGAGTCAATTAACGCGACGGCAAAAGCGCAAGGAGATACGCGTTTCACTTATTTCGGTAATATTACCCTCAACTCTCACATACATAAAACAAATTTGAATGAGTCATTTGCAGCACTGAGAAATGTATTGAAGCAGAGTGATTATTCAACAGGTAGCTTGAGAATCGCCAAATTCTCCAATGATCAGAAGACTAACATCAATAGAAACATCGAAAACATCATGTTTTTAAAACGTCTAGGCTTCACAAGTTTAAATATCGTTAACGATAAAATTGATAACGTTCAAGCTACAGATTTAGATAAAAAAGCAGAATCACAAGTCGGTTACAACTATCTTACAGGTAACGGTTCAAACCCAATCAATAGTAAAACCGTACAACAAGAAATCAACGGTCAAAAAGTCGCAACCGTATCATTTACAGACGTAGAATCTAAATATACAGATTCATTGAGAAATACAACGTCTATCAGTTTGAAACCCCGCATTTTTATGCCGCTAATTAAGAACTTGAAGAAAAATAACGATTACGTCGTTGTTAATGTAGACTGGGGTATTCCTGATGAACGTAACGTCACAACACGACAAAAAGAATATGCGCACGCATTATCAAAAGCGGGTGCGGATGTGATTGTCGGACATAATACAGTGGTGCAACCGATAGAACAATATAACAACACATCCATCTTTTACAGCTTAGGTAATACAACATCTGAGAATTTCTTATCTAAAAATAAAGAAAGTATCGCAGTGCAACAAGATTGGAATAACAAAAACTCTACTTTCAAAATTACACCAGTGAAATATGAAGGTGGTACGATCTCTACGAACAAGATGAACAAAATTGAAGAGAGAAGACTGATGAATAACCTGCAGAAAGAAAATGTTAAATTAGAAAAACAAGATGGAGGTTATGTATATGAAGATTAAAGAACGTGGCGTAGCAATCATAATTGTTCTCTTGATCATACTAATCTTCTGCGTTGTTGTGTTTGCAAGAGCGAATGAAGGTTTAGATAAATATGAAAAACAAGAGATCCAAACAGAAGAAGTTAAATATTTATCTAAAGGAGCCAGTTGAAGATGAATATGTACAATAAAAAATTTCTGATTCTGATCTTAGTCGCGACCATCGCGGTATCATTCGTGTTTTATTTTTATACGAAACCAGATACTTACGATAAAAATGAACTGTATGAAAATAAAATCGCAGGTCATACGCAATCTGCATCTAATCAACAAAAATATGGAGTGGCTTCCAGCAATACAATCGCTACGCGTATCGGTAATAAGATACTTAAAGATGGCGGTAATGCTGCTGATGCAACGATGGGTGTCGGTTATGCGCTAGCCGTTACAGAACCACACTCCTCTGGACTCGGTGGTGGGGGCGTTATGCTCACATACAATGGTGATCAAAACGCTGAACCTAAACAATATCAATACAAAGATATTTCATCTTATAACTTTAAACAAAAAGATGTCATCGGTACCCCAGGATTTGTAAAAGGGATGCATGAAGCACACCAACGCGAAGGTAAAATGAGCGAAAAAGACATCTTAAATTATGTCATTCCTCTTGCGACTGACGGCTTTGAAGTAGACTCAGAATTAGAACGAAGCTTGAAACTTTATGGTTCCGACGTAGATCGTGATTCTCCTTTCTTTGACGGCAGTAGAACTAAACGTGAAGGTGACGTTGTGAAACAACCCGCACTCGCTAAAACGTTGAAAGGGATTCGAGATAATGGCCCAGATTACTTCTACGATAAAGTTGGTAAAAGTATCTCTAAACAATTAGATAATAAATTGACTAAAAAAGACTTCCAAGATTATGAAATGACACCTAAAGCACCAGTAAGTACGGATTATCTCAACGACAAAATTTATTCAGCTTCAAACCCATTATCAGGTACGTTAATGTTACAAGGGTTAGAAATCGATGAAGCAATGAATAACTCAGTTCCAATGAACCGTACAGATTATCTTGAAGGGGTCATCAAATCAAGAAACTTAATGTATCAAAATAGAGATATCGTTAATGGTCAAGACAACAATTCAGAAAACTACTTATCTCAAGAATATATCTTAAGCCAATTGAATGAGGTTAACCAAACACAAGAAGAAATTAATCCTGAAGGTATAGATAATACACATACAACCCACTTCGTCGTGGTCGATAAAGACGGTAACCTTACAAGTACAACGAATACATTGGACAGTTACTTCGGCTCTGGTAAGTACATGAAAGAAGGCTTCTATATGAACAACGCCTTGAAAAACTTCTCCAGCGATCCAAACAGTCCAAACTATGGTGAAAAACACAAACAACCACGTTCATTTACAGCACCTACGATTGTCGTAGGACCTAACTTCTACATGGGTATTGGTACACCAGGTGGTAACAAAATCCCTACTATGCTGAACGAAGTGATTGTCGATTACATCAGAAATGACAGCACACTTCAAGATGCACTTGATAAACCAAGATTCTACAACGATGGTGGTACGGTTTATTATGAAAAAGCCATGCCAAACTCAGATATCGACGTCTTTAAAAACATGGGTTACAACGTTGAAGAAAAACGTAACGATCCAAACTTCGGTAGTGTTCAAGCGGCTGTCTATAACGAAGACGACGATACCGTTGAAGTCGGACAAGATGTTGGTAACAGATAGAACATAAAACAAAAATTTCATAAGTGCTAACAATAATGCGCACATTAAAAGAGGCTGAAACAACATTCAGCCTCTTTTTTGTATCTTTATATCGCTAAGTGAAGGACTCGAGCTATTACCATCCTTGTCCTGCAATATTGTAGTTGTCTAACTCACCCGCTTCAAGTGCATGAATCGCATCTTCAATGGTATCTAACGCTTGATCCAATTGATCGTATTCAATCACGAGTGGTGGTTGGAAGCGGAGGACATTACCTGCGATAGCGATGAGGATGACGCCGTGATCAAAACAGTAATTACAGATTTTGAGTGCCGCTTCAGGGTCTCTCGTTTTCTTCGCTTTATCTGAAACAATATCGATACCGATTGAGAGCCCTTTGCCACGTACATCACCCACACAGTCAAATTGCGCTGGCCATTGGTCCATACGTTGTCGTACATAGTTCCCTTTATCTGTGCTCGCTTGTAACAAATTCTCATCTTCAATCATTTGTAATGTAGCAAGTGCAGCTTCACAACTAACTGGATTTGCACCAGTGGTAAAGAGATGGGCCGGTGCATCTAAGTGGTTCATGATCTCTTCACGACCGACAATGGCTGACATCGGTAAGCCACCTGCAAGCGATTTACCGAACGTGATTAAATCAGGTTCAATGTCGAAATGTTCAACTGAGCTCCATGCGCCTGTTCGACCTAAGCCTTGTTGAATATCATCTACTGCTAGAAGGATGCCGTTGTCTCTACAGATTTCTTGAAGTGCTTTAAAGTAACCATCAATCGGTTCTAATAACCCACCATCACCTTGCATCGTTTCAATAACAATACACGCGATTTCTTCTGCGGGGATATATTTTTCAAGCATTTCTTTAAAAGGTGCGAGATATTGTTCGACAGTTGCAGGTGTTTCACTTTCATATAATCCGCGATAATTATCAGGATACGGGATATGGTAGAAGCCTGGGACTAATGGTGAATATTTTTTACGCATGTTGAGACTGATGGCTGACATTGAAAGTGAACCGTATGTAGAGCCATGATAAGCATTTGTGAAACTGATGATATAAGGTCTACCTGTATAACCACGAGCGAGTTTAACGATACCATCGTTCGCATCAGAGCCTGATAATCCAAACAGCACGCGCTTTTCATAATTACCTGGTGCAATTTCACAGAGCTTTTTAGCGAGTTTAACGAGTGGTTCATGATACATATAGGCCGGTGTATAGTAGACGAAGCGTTGTGCTTGTGCGCTAATCGCATCGACGATGGGTTGTGGTGCATGACCCACATTTTGTGAACTTGCGCTTGAGAGTAAATCAATATATGTATTTCCATCCACATCAACTAATGTCGCTCCGTGACCATGATCGATGGCTAACGGATAGTATTTGATGCGTCCTGGTTTAGCAAAATATTGTCCATCTTCTTCGATAAGTGACGTTGCTTTTTTCATAATATTCCATCCCCTTAATTTACAATTCATTTCCTAAATATAAACATTATTCTAACAATTTAGAATTATCAATGTCAACAAGGGTGTTGTTATCATCCGATAGGGAGGGAAAACACGTTTTCTTTTCACGTTGGAATATAGACATGAGGCAATTAAAAATGACAAAACATTTTATCCAATCATTGATAATCATTTTCAATTATTGTATCTTTAAAAGAGTAGTAAAAAGAACTGTGCAGCGTGATATTCCACATAATAAGAGATTAAGGGTGTAAGGATGAAGAAACGTAAATTAGAAGTAAAAGATTTAATATATATTGGTATATTTACTGCGATTTATTTTATCTTAATCGCACCGCCTGGCATTTTAGGTATCATCCCTATATTTATGGTCCTATTGCCAGCGATGATCGGGCTTATTGGTGGTATTCCAATTATGATGCTCGTGATGAAAACACAGACCTTTGGGGCGTTGACGATTTGCGGAATCGTCGTGAACATCATTTTAATTATGATGGGACATCCATGGGTGGCCTTGATATTGAGTGTGCCCGTCATTATAATTGCTGATTACGTGATGTCTTTACGTCAATACAAAGATTGGAAGCTAAATCGCATTGGCTATATTATTTTTTCTTTCTGGTCGATGGGGAATTTTATTCCGTTTTATTTTATGAGAAATGAATACCTTTCATTTATAGAAGATAAATATGGTGAATCCTATCAAGAAACTGTAGCAGGGTTATTTTCAGTTGGAATGATTCCAGTCATCATCATTACGACAGTGATTGGTGCATGGGTTGGTGTCGAAATCGCAAGAATAGTATTGAAAAAACATTTTAAACGAGCAGGAATGATTTAAACATGTATGAAGTAACGATCCATCAACACCATCCGTTCAACTTAGATCCAAGGGTTAAAATTGCTTTGATGTTAGTCATCTCATTTATTGCATTAACCGGTGCAGTGTCTGGCCCCGATGTCTTTGTGAGATTGATATTGCTATGCATTCCCGTCATTTTATGTATGTTGATTGGGCAGGTTAAAATCGGTGTCTTATTCGGATTGTTGATTGGGATCACTTGGTACGGAGAAGCATTTACATATTTACCCCAGCATCAAACACTCACTTTGCTTATTTTTATTCCAAGCGGGATTGTAACCCGTTTCGTGCCACCATTACTCATGGGTTATTATATTTTAAAAAGCACGCAAGTCGAAGTACTCATTAGAGGTCTAGAAACATTAAAGATTCCAAATCAAGTTACGATTCCGATTGCTGTGATGTTTCGTTTTTTTCCGACGATAAGGGAAGAAGCAGCGCATATTAAAGATGCGATGAAAATGAGAGGTATCACATGCTCCCATGCTTTGCGTCATCCAATTGTGTACTTGGAATATCGAGTGGTCCCATTACTGAATAGCGTAATGAAAATTGGGAATGAGCTCACGATTGCGTCAATGACACGAGGGTTGAATTTAAAGCATCCACGGACCAGTTTAATACGGATTAGCTTTACTTTGATCGATATTTGCTTTTTAGTGTTAACCTTGATGTTATTCATACTTTATTATTTGATTTGAAGGTGCATGTATGATCACGTTGAAAAATTTATCATTTAGTTATGAAGATAGCCAACCGATTTTAAGGGATCTGAATTTAACCGTAGAGGAAGGACAAGTCGTATGTTTAACAGGACCATCTGGATGTGGAAAAACGACTTTAATCCGTATATTGAATGGGCTCATCCCTCAGTACTTTGCAGGGGACTTGCAAGGTGAAGCTAGCATCAATGGCACCTCTTTAATCGATCAAGACTTGTACGACATCTCGAAAAATTGTGGCTCTGTGTTTCAAAATCCACGTTCGCAGTTTTTCTGTCTTAATACGACGAGTGAGCTTGCTTTTGAGCCGGAAAACTATGGTGTAGACCCAGCGCTCATTGCTCAAGATATCGCACAGGTGACGAAGCAAAATGAGATGACACACTTATTGGATCGCAATATTTTCAATCTTTCAGGTGGAGAAAGACAGCTCTTAGCATGTGCTGCCGTCCAAGTGGCGCACCATAAGCTCATCATTTTAGATGAACCGTCTTCAAATTTAGACTTTACGACGATTGAAAAGTTAAAGAAAATGATTCATCAATGGAAAAGGCAAGGTAAGACGATCATCATTGCTGAACATCGTTTATATTATTTAATGGATTTAGTTGATCGCTTTATTGTGATGTCAGATGGTCAGATGATTGAGGAATATGATGCTGAAGCTTTCAATCGATTGCCACAAACCGCAGTGGCTCAACTCGGGTTGAGAGCGACCGATCTACGTGCATTACAGCCGAGTTCACATACAGATCAAAGTAATCATGATGGCTTATCAATTAAAGGATTAAAATATCGTTATCATAGACGTGCCCCATGGGTTTTAGATATCGATGAGCTACATATTGCACGAGGACAAGTTACCGCATTAATCGGGCACAATGGGGCAGGGAAGTCGACTTTTGCGCGCTGTTTAACCGGGGTGTTACATCCGAACCATGGACGCATCATGTTCGACCAACAAGTGTTATCCAATAAAGAAAGATTAAAAAGGATCTATATGGTCTTTCAAGAAGTGAGCCATCAACTCTTCACAGAAAGCGTTGAAGAAGAATTGTTGTTGAGTCAACCTGGCATGAACTCGGATGAGATCAAAACGGAGTTGGAGAAACACCAACTTGCCTCATTGCAACAACAACATCCGATTGCATTGTCTGGGGGAGAACAACAACGTTTAGCTGTAGCGAGTGCGATGGTCGCAGATCGCGAGGTGCTGATTTTTGATGAACCTTCCAGTGGTTTAGACGGTGCACGTATGAGAGAGATGAGTCAACAATTGAATGAACTTGCAGCAGCAGGTTATACAGTTATTCTTATTACGCATGACTACGAGCTGTTATTGAATTGCGTCGATCAAATCGCTGAGCTTGAACAAGGGAGTGTCGTTGCTCAGTACGCCTTAAATAAGGGCTCATTAGTGCAGTTACAACGCTTTTTTAATCTGATTTAAATCGGAAATGCGACATGTATTACGGATAGATGTCGCAATTTTTTATATGGTATTGTATAATGAGATACCAGTAAATAAAACGCTATATTAACAAAAAATTAACTAAATTAGTTAAATTAAGTAGAACACAACTAGGATGATGCCCAGATGTTTACTATTATTATTGCTGTATATAATGGCGCAAGTACGATTAAACAGACTATAGACGATTTAATACATCATTTTTATGTTCCCTGGTTACCGATTGAAATTATTGTCGTCGATGATGGAAGTACGGATGATACCGCTCATATTTTATCAAATTATCAAAATCACAAGCACGTCAAACTGCTACATCAAGCAAACCAAGGTGTGAGCGCGGCACGTAACTTAGGGTTACAACATGTGAATCCTTCAAGTGAATACATTATTTTTGTGGACGATTCAGATCGGTTAAGCCCTCATTTTCTACAACAAAGTATTCAGTTCTTCAGCGAACACGAAGCAGTCAATATAGCTGTGGCACCGATTGTGATCGAAGAGCAAGGACGACAACGGCCCTCTATGTTAAATCACAAATTCGATCAGAGAGAAGATGTGATTGATATCACGTCGCAGCTGCGTGCTGTACAGTTTCATATTGGAGGCGTCGTATTTAGACGTTGTATTTTTGATAAGGGATATCGTTTTGATACGGCCTTATCATATTGGGAAGATACTTTATTAATTAACCAAGTGTTCATTGAGGAAGGGCAGTATGGATTGATTAGAAATGCGTTTTACTATTATGACAGAAATAACCCTCAGTCATTAAGTCGTGAATGCTGGACATCTGCAGATCGATATATCAAACATATTGAAAATAACTATTTCGAGTTGATAGAACAATCTGAAAAATACCATGGCTGTGTGCTACCTTATGTGCAATATTTAATTGCCCTGCATTATTTGGAATATTTATTGGAGCATAATCAAAGTAAATTAAACAAGCACTGCGTGACGGAAGATCCACAGTTCATCGAAATTTCTGAAATCCTATTCCGTTTCATCTCAGTCTCAATCATTCAACAACTCAACTGTCCGAACCGTTATAAGGCATTTTTATATGAGCTCAAATCGTTACCCTTTCCACATCAAACACACTATCAATGTATTCAGTTGTTGATCCAATATATCAAGCTGAAACAGCGTCAGATTTGCTTTAGTTTTTCTGACGAGAGTTATGGACTTCCGGTTGATGCAAAGGTCTTGATCACTTCAAAAACGCGTCCTTCAACAGCTCAATTATGTCGGACGAAATGTGTCTCAATGTGTGGAGTGGAGATCGAAGACTTTTCTCTCAATTTGTACACGGCAAAATTGAGTTGGATGCAGATCATGTTTGGGTTTGAAGCGGAGATCCATCATGAAGCTGCGCATCAAGTCATCACAGTCAAGAGCCCTTCAGTGTTAGCGCGTGGTATACGCCGAGTAACGAAAAAGTTTAAAGGAGTTAACGCATGAAAATTTCAGTGATTTTACCCGTATATAATGTTGGGGAATATATAGAAGCATGTTTAGAGTCATTGCTACATCAAACAGTAGGGCAGGAGAATTTAGAAATCATTATCGTGGATGATTGTTCTACAGATGATACGCAACAACGCGCAGAACGCTATCGTGATCAATTCGATCATTTTATTTATTATCGCTACCCTGAAAATAACGGATCACCAGGTAAACCGCGTAATAAAGGCGTCTCGTTATCTCATGGAGAATTTATCCATTTTATGGATCCAGATGATATTTTAGAGCATCACGCATATGGGTTATTACTCGATCACATGCAACCTGAAGATGACTTTGTGATGGGAACGATGCAATCCTTTAACGAAGATGGATCGACTTTCCAACATACGACGTTTAAGCAGCACAAGTTAAAGAAACAATATACCTCTGTATCACTAGCTGAAGTACCGTTTTTTGCTCAAGTCAAAATCGGGGTCGTTTTAAAATTAATACGCAAAGCTTTCTATGAGAAAAAGCGAATTCAATTTACAGAGGATCTTCGAAATGGTGAGGATAAGATTGTAGATACGTTGTTATACACGCGTGCTGATGCTTTTAGCTATATCTCTGAAGTGATCTATCACTATCGCAATCGAGAGGTAGGAGAGAATAAATCATTAACGCATCAAGCAGTCATCGATGCGATAAGAAATGATGTCTTCGCATATGAACTATGTGCGCCACATTATGATGCAGAGACTTTACCATTCTTTAAAATGAATGCCTTGAGATCATTGTTGTGGAAAGTTCTTGACCCAGAATTTGAACTGTTAACGGAAAGTGAACAACTTCAGTGTATGGAAGGGATACATAAGGTCGTTTCTGAATATGATGCACAAGTATTAGACCTGTACTTGAATAATGAAAAACCGATTGTGAATCTCATTCACCATAAGGCGTATGCGCTTGCGATTGAATATGCAGCCCTGTTAAGACAACGTCGAGAAAGCTATTACCGTGGCACTTATTTAGTGCGTATGAAAAATGAACAACAACAGTTTAAACATTCTAAAAGTTATCAATTGAGTCGAATGATGCAGAAATTACATTTATTGAAGTGACGTGGAGGTTACGAAATGCGGATACTACAACTTCTATTCCATAATCAGAATCGCAATATCACACAATTTTTACGCTTTGAACAACAAGATCTGTTTGATCATACGATTGTTTACAATCCAGCAGATTCAAAGCCAAATCTCGAAGTGGATTTCACTGAATATGATTACATCTTTTATAATAATGTTGATTTTGCATTTGAAGCAACAGCTGTCGTAGAGGCGATACGACAAATGGAAGCGCAACAAGTGGATATCGCTAAACTCACACTAAAAAATATCGATGCGATTACATTATATGACTTTACGACGTCGGATGTGCGGGAGTTATTTTCAAGTATCATTATCAAAGCCAATGCATATCCTGAACAATCATTAATCGCAAAATATTATCTCGCACAGTTAGAATCGAGTCATAAACTTTATATCGAATCGAACTATATTGGCCGCGACTTGCGTAATCTGTGGTACAAAGAGGATATATTGTATGGTTTCAATGATTTAATTGACCATGTTCCTGCGACTACCTTTGCGCATTGTTTTATTGATGACAGTGCCATGATTCAATATGTAGAGCGTATATTTAATCATAAATCATTTGAAAAGGACATCTCTCAAGCGCTGCAACAACGTACATTTGATAGTATAAGAAAGCTCATTGCGGTCTGCCCTAGTTTTAAAGAGGAAGAAACGTCAGAAATGTATTTATTCTACCGTTTACTCGAGCAACATTTCGATGAGGAAGCATTAAATGCATTGGTACTATATCGTAGTGAGAGCTATTGGCGAAAACAAGTCGAACACATTGAAGCCAATTATGATGTGGATCATATCGATATTAGACAAAGTGCTGCGTGGAAGAAGACTCAGAAATTCAGAAACGTAAGAGGACAAGTGAAGAAGTGGGCACGTAAGGTAGAAAAGGCAGGATTAAAAATACTCGCTTCACAAATCAAACGAGATTTAAAGAAACCGATATGGCTTATTTCTGAACGTACAAATACAGCGTCCGATAACTCATATTTCTTCTTCGAATATCTGAGAAAACATCAGAATGAAGTGGCAGCTTATTATTTAATTGATAAGTCTGCGACAAAAGCAATCGAAAAATTATTACCATTAGGGCATGTGGTCTATTTAAAGAGCTTCAAGCATAAGTTGATGATGTTGCTGGCAGATCAGTATATTACGTCATTTACCATTGAAGAAACGATGATGCCTTATCATGGCAAATTATATCGCGAATTATACCAACAGGAATTGGCAGAGAAACAAATCATCTCGATACAACATGGGATGATTATTCACAACATTGCGCCGTATTTGAGTAAAAAAGATTATCTCGTAGATTATATTACAGCCAATAGTCAATATGAACGTCAAATCATTTGTGAAACACTGGGTTATAAGCCCGAAGAAGTATTGATCACAGGTATGGTGCGACATGATAATTTGTTGAAACATCGCCAATTTAACGATGAGATTTTATTTATGCCGACTTGGCAACGTGGACTCCAAAATCTTACAGTTGCGCAGTTTTTAGAAACAGAATATTATCAAAAGATTAAAGAATTAGTGACAGATAAACGGTTGGTGGATTATTTAGAGGCACATCAATTAAAATTAAACATTTTAATGCATCCACAGTTTGAAAAATATGCGCGTTACTTAACAAGTGAACATCCATTGATTCAATATTTAACGACAGAACAAGTGGATATTCCAAGCATGGTCGCTTCTTGTAAATGTTTAATTACTGATTTTTCTTCAGTCGCCGTAGATTTTCTATTCCAACAAAAGAATGTCATCTTTTACCAATATAATAAATACGCCTCTCATCACGTGGCATCTAAAACGATTCAATACCGTGATATCGGACAAGTCGTCAGTGACTTGGATCAATTCTTTGAGGCATTGCAAACGATAAGTGAACATGATTTTAAACTCATTGAGCCGTACCAAGCTTCTTATGACAAACTGTTTGAAGTGAAGTCACAAACGAGAAAAACTTTATTCGAAACGCTTAAACAACTGTAAATAGAACAACAGTGAGAAAGGACCATTATGACGAACATCAAATTAAAACGCGATCAGAAATTAATCATCCCAAAAGAATATACATCAGAAAAGCTAAAATATCACTTCGTTGATGGCGTCGGAGAATTTGTGAAGAAATATTCACTACCATATCGGAGTACGAGACATAAGTTGGTGATTGATTTAAAGCAATGGTTTGGGGCGGATGTAACAGAGGGTACTGCACTCATCATTGAGCTTCAAATCCCATGTGAGATAGATGAGACGATTACGACGCTCAACTCACTGTATGATGTGACGTTGCTATCAAAAGGACAACAATTACATGTGAAGGTGACACCAAAATCATTCGACCAAATCTTAACGTTAGATCATCATGTATGGCAATTAGATAGCACATGCCATTACCAGCTCAAGCTATGTAAAATGCTGAATGAAACGTCGAAGTATTATACAGAAGCACTCCCATTATCGAATGCTGATTTACAAGGGGAAGCACTAAAAGTATTGGATATCATCGAACAATATCCGGTCAATCAATGCTGGAAAATATATGCAGAACGTTACGATAAACAAGGTAATCGTGCAGAAGCACCTGTCCAACTTTCAAGATATTATCATGCATTACATGACACATTTGAAGCGGCTGGGGTTGATTACCATGAGAAGCACAACTATTTGAAACGTCGTATTAAAGGATTGAGCGAGCAGTTAAAAGTAAATGAAGTGAAGGTAGACAAGACAGCTCTAACATTACATGTGAACTCGTCGTCACCAGATTTAAATTTATATTTAGCATTGAGACAACGCCAAGGTAATATGTTTGATTATCAAGTATTGACGACATTACCGCTCTTTGAGGGTGACGCGAGACTCAGTGATGAAACGTTGAACATTCAACAATATCTTAAAGAGGGCGATAATCTCGACCTATTAGTAGGAAAGACCGAAGAAAAAGCGGCGTATGTATCATTGGCGGAAGATGTATCGCTCACACAAGCTAAGGTGCAACTGACGCCACATATCCAAGGTACAATGTATGTGAACGGGAGAGGTGCTTTGAGTCTTTACCTTAGAAGTAAGACAAAGACAGCTGATGATTCAGCAACACGTATCGCAGTCTTAGGCACATGTTTTTCTCGAAATGCGTTGAATTCAAGTGATTACTTTAACCCACAATATAAACGTTACATCGATTGTGTGTATACCCAATTTCACAGTACGCTTGAAAGTTGTATTAACGGCACGGAAGCGCCGGCTCAATTATTAGATTTATATAAAGAGAACCCTGATTATCAGTACATTGAGACAGATATGAAGCATTTATTTTTTGATCAATTAGCAGAAAAAGCACCTGAATTTCTCATTATTGATTTATATGCGGATGCGATGGTGCGAACAATTGAACTCACGAACGGGGCACACATCACTTATAACTATATGATTAAAGAAGAACAACGGCTAAGGGATTATGTTCAAGACTGGCGTAGAGACTGTTATAAAGATGAACAGATGTTTCTATCACGATGGGTTCCAATACTTGATGCATTTATGGCTCGTCTATCTAACATCATCCCATTGAATCACGTCATTTTAAATCGTGGTCGGTTATCGGAACAATATTATGATGACGATGGGACAATTAGAAACTTTGGTAGCCTCGATCAAGCTAGACGTTCGAACTATTATTGGGAAAAACTAGATAATATATTGTTAACACGTTATCCTGAAGTTAAGGTGCTTGATTTAACCCATTTACCTTACCATTCAGATAAAAACTATCCTTTTGGTTTTTCTTATTCACATTATGAATCAAAATATTATCAAACTTATTTTGATGAATTAATTAAACTACTCTATTTAGCGAAAGGAATTTGACTATGAAAAAAGTAAAAAAAGCACTGATTCCAGCGGCTGGATTAGGCACAAGATTTTTACCCGCAACGAAAGCGATGCCGAAGGAAATGTTACCGATTCTAGACAAACCAACCATTCAATATATCGTAGAAGAAGTTGCTCGCGCAGGCATCGAAGACATTATCATCGTAACTGGTAAACACAAACGCGCGATTGAAGACCATTTTGATAGACAACAAGAGTTAGAAAGTGTGCTTGAAGCCAAAGGAAAAGATACTTTATTAGAAAAGGTTCATGACGCAACGAATCTCGCAAACATCTTTTATGTCCGTCAAAAAGAACAACTCGGTTTAGGTGACGCAATCTATACGGCAAAACAGTTTATCGGTGACGAACCCTTTGCGGTGTTATTAGGAGATGACATCGTTGATTCTGAAACACCAGCGATTCAACAGCTTATTGAACAATATGAAGCGAATGACGCTTCAGTCATCGGCGTACAAACTGTGCCAGAATCAGATACGCATCGTTACGGTATTATTGATCCTGGTCAACAAGACGGCAGACGTTATGAAGTGAAACAATTCGTTGAAAAACCTGCGCAAGGTACAGCACCTTCTAATTTAGCAATCATGGGTCGTTATGTGTTATCACCTAAAATCTTTGATTACTTAGCGAACCAAACGGAAGGTAGCGGTGGCGAAATTCAATTGACAGACGCGATTGAGCGCATGAATCATGACATGAAAGTGATCGCTTATGACTTTGAAGGTCAACGTTACGATGTTGGTGAAAAGATTGGTTTTGTGAAAACGACAATCGAATATGCATTGCGTGACGAAGAAATGAAAGATGAAGTCATGCGTTTTATGCAACAAAAATTAAATTAATGATAGATTTTGAATTGTCATGCGGTAGTAGCATGTGGAAACAGATGAAATGATGAGTTAAACCCACCTCCGAGTTGAGGTGGATTTTTTTGTCTATTTTGTCAGATTTAAAAAAGTGTCTAGAATAGAAAGACAAAATATAATGTAGACAACTCATCTAACTATAGTAATAAAGATTTAACCATTTTTACTAGAAGTTGCAACGTTATGACTTGTTATTGATGGTTGATGTATATATAATTATGAGAAATATATTTAGGTTAATCACATATATTAACTTCTATTAAAGAGGAAGCGGGTTAATATGAAAAAACTATCTCTCATTGTTCCGTATTACAATAATCAAGAGAACATCCAACTTTGTTTGGAAAGCATTTTACAACAAACGGAACGGGATTTTGAACTGATCTTGATCAATGACGGATCAACGGATAACTCAGAACAAATCGTCACGACGTTACTTAAACAGTATGATCAACCTAACATTCACATCAAATTAGATGATAACTATGGTCATGCTGTAGCGAGAAATAAAGGTCTCGAACAAGTAACAACACCCTATTTAATGTTTGTCGACGCAGATGATATTTTAGCGCCCTATAGTGTCGAATTTTATTTAGCACACATTGAGCATCAAGATGCATTGGTTGCGCCGATTTCAACTTTCAGTACTGATCGTCCTGAAACACTCGATACGTCTGAAGTATTAGTTCACACACTAACTTCAACTGCTGAGACACAATACTTATTACGTGATGAAACCGTATGTAACATCGTGCTTAAAACGTCTATCATAAAAGGACATCACCTTCAATTTGATACATGTTTAGCTATCTTCATCGATCAACCGTTCATGTTGCAGTATTTGAAATACGTTGAACGATTTAAATATGTCGAAGGTGCTCATTTTTACTACAGAGGTGAGGTCATTTATCCATTTGAAAATCCAAATCTGTCTATGAAAGATTTTGATACACAATTTAAAGATTATGGGACGAGTTTTTTCCGTAGTTTAAAACTTGCATCGCAATCAGTCCATCGAATGATATTGAAAAAACGGATGGTGCACCTACTCATGGATGCATTTAATCCTTCACTTGAAGACATCAAAGTACGTTATGATCAACATTTTCCATTGTTACAAGCGGTAGTTAAAAGTACACTACGTCAGATTTTACAAACAAAACGTCCATTATTTATCGCAAGCATGCTACTCGTATATTGTGGCCGTCCTCAAATGGTCAAACGGTTTAGCACGTTGAGATATGTCGTAAAACATGTGAAGCGTCTCATTATAGGCGGTAAAGGAAAGGCTTTATCGAAATACCAGCTGTATGATCGTGACGCGAAAGTTGAGCTTCATACGATTGTCTTTGAAAGCTTTAACGGGAAAAATTATAGTGATAGTCCAAAATATATTTATGAATATATGATGCATCACTATCCGCAATTTCACTATATCTGGGTATTTAAAGATCATTTGAAACACGAGGTGCCTGGGCCTGTAACGAAAGTGTTGAAGGGATCAGATGCTTATTACAAAGCATATGCTACAGCGAGCCACTGGATTACGAACGCGCGTTTAGCACCTACACTCAATAAGAAAGATAATCAAACGTACTATCAAACTTGGCACGGTACCCCATTGAAACGGTTAGCAGGGGATATGACCCATGTGCGTATGCCAGGTACAACGACTGCTCAATATAAAATTAACTTCAGAAAGGAAACTGCACGTTGGGATTATTTGATTTCACCGAATCGCTATTCAACTGAGATTTTCCAATCGGCGTTTTGGATGGAGCCCGAACGTATATTAGAGACGGGCTATCCACGTAATGATGTCATCGTGAATCATCAGCATGATACAGGTTATATCCAGCACATTAAAGCCAATTTAAATATACCTTTAGGCAAAAAAGTCATCATGTACGCACCAACTTGGCGGGATGATGAATATATTGAAAAAGGAAAATATGCCTTTCAGTTGAAGATTGATCTCGCTGACATGTATGAACAACTCGGTGATGATACCGTGCTGTTGTTACGCATGCATTATCTGATAGCTGAACAATTAGATCTTACTGGATATGAGCATTTTGCGTATGATGTGTCTGAGTATGACGATGTGTCCGAGTTATTTTTAATCAGTGATGCATTAATCACAGATTATTCATCCGTCATGTTTGATTACGGGATCTTACAACGTCCGCAATTCTTTTTCGCTTATGATTTAGAAAAATATGATGAAGCATTACGCGGTTTCTATATGGATTACTTACATGAATTGCCTGGTCCAATCATCAAAGATGCGCATACATTAACACAACAACTGAAAGACCTAACTCAAATTGAAGCGACGTATAAAGATCAAATCAAAGCATTTGCGGATCGCTTTTGTCATTTGGAACAAGGGACAGCTGCTAAACAAATCGGAGACCGTATTACCCGGGAAATATTAGGAGATGAAGCGGTAAGTAACCCACCATCATAATTGAGTAATAACACTAAAGATTAGAAGAAAAAACTTATAAAGAGATTTGTCGTCAATCAATAAAAGAGTGGCACGAGGAAATACATCTATTGAACGTGGATTTCATGGCCACTCTTTTTAATAGTGTAAAAAAGTTTTATAGTGTAATGAATGATTTTGAAGTTTAATCTCAAAATAGCCATTGTGTTTGAGTGTTTCAATCTTAGCACTCATATGATTCGATTCATTTAAAGCTTCGATAATGGAAGGATTTAAGTACACATGATCCATAGTCGATGGGATAGCATTTTCAATCGTACCGAATTCTTGGTTTAATACACGTGTAAAAATCGTCGTTTGTGATTGTGTTTCATGGTAGACCTTTACTAACCGAGAGACGCGTTGTTCATCATTGTATTCTGTGGCGCCAAAGAGCAATAAATGGTACTGATTGTCGCGTTTACTCACAATCCCAAAAGGGGTCCACATGACTTGATAGCCGATAAATTGTCTTAACAGTTGATAGATGTGCACGACCGGCATTTTACAAAGATGGTGATTGAGTAAGGTGATCTGATCTTTATCCTCTGACTGAATCGGATAACCGAGGCCTCCAATGTGCTGACTAATTTCGATAATAAATTGAGTTAGATGTACATTGATTAAGTGACAATGGGATTCAAAATATGCACGAATACCACTATGTGTCATTTGGTTAAACACAAGTTGCTTTGCCTCTGTTCCAAATTGTTTAATAAACTGTTGAATGTTGTCTTTAATGCTTGAAGTCGTGTGATATTGTTCAGCGTTCACACATAAGTACTGGTTAAAAGTGATAAGGTCAGATTCGATAAAATAAAAATCGATACTGACCGATTTTAATGATTCTAACGTATAGTCTGATAGTTTCGTCTCAGTTAAATAATGATCAATGATATATGCGAAACGAATAGAAGGTAATTTGCTTTGAGCACTTCTTCGAATCAGAGCGATATCATTTAACGGGGTTTGTGCACTGTTAAATAGTAATGTAAGGGAAGCAAAGTGTTGTGTAGTGATGGTTCCCGCATCTAACAGCTTTGATAAAAACTGTTCGCAACGATGGTAAAGCGCAATGGAGTCGAGCTGAAACGTCACATGACAACCGTTGTCGATCAACTCCTTTAACACAATTAACGCATAATAAGAATGTAGTTCTTCAAAATCTGAGTCAGTTAAATGACGAATGAGCAGATTTGGCGCAGCGAACCGTTTCAGTTCAAAGTGATTAAAATACTGGTGCGTGTATTTAACTAAATCAGCAAGATAGTCACGTGTATGTAAGTTTCGATCGGTGGAATGGAGTGCACTTCTTTTAAATTTTTGAGGTGCAAACTTCTCACTTCAACTTCATTGAGTTGAGATTGTAATTTCTGTATATCTTCGTGGTACGCGGCATAGTCGAATGGAAGAATCTGCAAGTCACCTTGGTTTTAAGGTGAAGTGCGCGATAGTCCATTGTATATTGTCGCGGCGTTTGATAGAGGTACCGTTGAAATTGTTTCGTAAAAGTAGCCATATTGGTATAACTAAATTTATGGAAGACCTCATTCAACATCAGTCCGTTCTGAGTTAAATCTAATAAAGAAAGAGATATACGCAACGATGCGACATAATCCTTGTAATTCATTCCTAAATGTTTACTGAATAAAATTGAGATATAAGATTGTGAAATGAAAAAGTGCTGACTTAAATCTGAAGTTGAGATATTTTCATAGATGTGTTGGTTCGTAAACGCTAATAGTTTACGTATTAAAGGTTTTTCAGTTTTAACCACAGGCATATACACTTGGGTTAGCGGAATACGTGCTTCTTTAATTAAAAAATCAATAATTTTAAGAACGTTACTTGTTTCAATCGTTTTATTCATAAACTTCGGTGACACATTTTGTAAAATGAGTGATTTCAGTTCGAAAGGGCTTTGAATTTGTGCAAAATCAAAGTAAGAATGAGAGATATCATCAAAACGTTTCACAAACCAGGCTAATGGAATACGTAGTTCAACCAAGTCTTTGCTGTCGTGAATTTGGTAAAGATCTGAATTATTAATAATGATGCCAGAATGGATATTATAATGTTTGCCATTTCTCGTAATACTGCAATGATACGATAACGGGAACAAAATAATTACTTCATCGATACAACGTTGTAGAGTGGTATGTATATTACTATGAATGGTTAGTGTTGAGATAGCCATAAATAAAATCACCTTTTGTCGTAAAAATCTTCTGGTTGTATTAGGGATATTTTACAATTTACGCTTGCATCTATGATCACTGAGAAATAAATTTTCATAAAAAGATAGTTTTTATGTATAAAAGGGTGTTTTTATTAATAAGAAAGTAACTGAATTCGAATCGTAGTAATAAAAAAGGGGATAAAAATAAAAAAATGAGCATTTATTTATGAATAGATCTCAAAATAAGTAATATGGATTGTAGAATTCAATATGTAAAGAAAACAAGGCAGCCCAAGCTATGATAATGACGATGAATGTGAGTGTAAATGATTAAGTATAGGTGTCAATGTAAACATTAACACAGTGCTATCATATGGCTGCCTGTTTTCATATTTATTATATAACTATACGTATGATGTGACAATATTAATTTCAGAAAATTCCTATATTTACAATCTATAGCATTAATCTTGGTCAGAGATCATCTGTTTGATTTGTTTCGTCACTTGGATTTGTGTTTGATGTTCAACATAATCTTTAACTTGTTGTTCTGAAGCATCTGGATGTTGTTTTTTGTATTTCATTGCTAACTGCTGAGCCATTTGTTGTTGTTTTTTAGGATCCTTTTGTTGCTGTGCATCTTTTTGAGATTGTTGTAGTTTTTTCGCTTGGTCAGCATTAAGCACGACCCATGTGTCTTTGGGTACAGTTACAGTCGTCGTAGATTGAATTAATTCCTGCTGATCGTCACCAAAGTTCAGTAAAAATTTATAGAAATCGGATTTCCAGACCCATTCTTCTTTCGTTGTTTGTTGTGTGGCTTGATCCGTATCTTTCACTTCATATTTCGCTTGTTTTTTCACTGCTTCTGACATGTGTGATTTATCCATATTAGGTTTAAAATGGGGTTTTGCTTCTTTATCATCTTCGTTATTTTTGAAAACCATGACATAGTTATCTGTGTCTTCCCCAATTTCATTGGTAATCAGTAGGTTAGTAGGTAATTTTTGATCTCCTGCACTATAGATTTCTTTTTTATCTGAAGTTGTAACTTGTTTTTCCATACCCCAGTGGTGCGTCATGTTTGCAGTAATCGCAATAACTTGAAGTAGCAACGCAAGAGTAGCTAACGTTCCTAAAATATACCGTGTGATTTTATGAGGAATTAAGAGCCAACTCGCAAAGACACATAAGGCTAAGACAATCGTTACTATCATGTTATTTCTCCTCACTTTCTGTTGAATTCATTTTCAAGAACGGTACGATAATGACACCGACTAAGGCAAAGCCAATACCGATGATAAATGCGGTATTAAAGCCGTCTACTGAAGCTTGTTGCGCGAGTTCAGCAAATTTTAATGGATTGCTTTCTTTTAAACTAGATGCTGGCATGTGATTATTAATCATATTTTGCGTAATAGATGTGAGTAATGCGACCGCGATAGATGAGGCAACTTGTCTTGCTGTATTATTCACCGCTGTACCATGCGTACCTTTTTCAGTAGAAAGGGCGTCCATCGCATTCGTAGTTAATGGCATCATCAAAATGGCAACACCGAACATACGAACTGCGTAAAGTATTAGAATTAATGTAGGTGATGTGTGATCGGTTAAAAAGCCAAATGGAATCGATGCAAGCGTCAATATCGTGAAGCCTGCGAAAGCTAAGCGTTTAATGCCGACTTTGTTATAAAGCGCACCGGAAATCGGTGAGATAAAGCCTAACATGAGCGCGCCAGCTAATAACGTTAATCCTGATTCAAAAGGCGTAAACCCGTGAATATTTTGTAAGTACGTCGGTAACATCATTTCAACACCGAACATTGCCATTGTGACGACAATCAATCCGATAGTTGCGATCGTGAAGCCTTTAGTTTTAAAGACGCGTAAATCTAAGAACGGATCTGAAGATTTTAACTGTCTAATTACAAAGAACGTTAAAATAATTACACTCGCAATAATAGGTAAAATGACGTAGCCTACGCTACCCCATCCTTCTGTCGCAACGTTTGAAAAGCCCCATAAGAACAGGCCGAGTCCGATACATGAAAGTACGAGTGAATAGATATCTAATTTCAATTTGCGATTTGGAATGACGTCTTTCATGAAGAAGAAACTTAATACAAATGCGATTGCGACAATGATGATCGGTAAGACGAAGATGTTTCTCCATGAATCTGTAATCGTAATGCCAAGTAGCACGTGATCTTTATTGAGGATCCATCCAGCAAAGGTAGGACCCATGGCAGGGGCAAGGCCGACAGCTAAGCCACTTAATCCCATCGCCACACCACGTCGATTTGGTGGAAACATGTTAATGATGATAATTTGCATCAGTGGCAACATAATTCCAACTGCAACGGCTGTTACAATACGTCCAGTAAGGAATAGTGCCCATCCTTCTGTTTGAGAAGGTACGATAGCGGTTAAGATTAAACCTAAGAGTAAAATGGCATATGAACTGACATGTAACCATTTGGTCGAGATTCGAGTTGCGAGAAATGCAGATAATGGAACCATGATACCGTTAGCAAGTAAGAACCACGTCGTTGCTTGTTGAGCAGTGCTAAAGTCGATATCGAAATCTTCCATTAAGGTCGGTAATGCAGTACCTAAAGACGTTTGCATGAGTGCACCCGCAAAGGTAGCTAACAAAATGATACTCATGATTACGGTTGGTCGATAAGGTTGACCATGAATATCTAAATGTCTATTGTGATTTGCTTGAGTAGACATGAACAAGCCTCCTAAATTTCTTATATTGAATACTTTGGCACTATAGCAAGGTTTAGGTTACGAAGACAGTACAAAATGAAATGCCTTGTACAATTTCGAACAATATGTATTATTTTGTGTTATATTGAGTTTGAAAAGGAGGCAACATATGGGGTATGAAAGAAAGACAAATTTGACTCAGCGCAATATCAGAGAAAGTTTAATTGCATTACTAGAACATACGAAATTTGATTTAATTACGGTGAACCAAATTGTTGAACAAGCAGAAGTGACTCGAAGTACTTTTTACAGATATTATGAAGATAAATATGATTTGCTTTCAGAAATTGAAGAAATGATTGTGAGTCATATCAATGATGAAAGAATAAAATTACAGCAACAATTTCCAGGAGAAAATATCTTTAATGTGGAAATGTACAAACAAATTTTCCAATCATTAGAGCCATACTCTTTAGCTATACAGCGATTACTCGGGCGTAATGGAGATTCAAGCTTTGAAATGAAATTAAAAAATGAAATTGCTAAACGCTTTTTTGCGTTAGAGGAAATGCAACACGTGTCAAAAGTACGTGGAGATTTAGTGAGAGAATATGTCTTTGTTATTCTGATTAAGACCTTCCAATATTGGTCCAATAATAAAGATCATATAGATATTGATGAAGTGGCGGCGACACTGCGTGATATTCAACTCGTAGGATTAAAAAAGGCTATAGGATTATAGGATGTGTAGTAAGGACCCATTTTGATATAAAACAAAAAGGAGACGACTCCAACCCATTCGGTTGAAGTTCGTCTCCTTTTTTATGAAGCACTATGTAAGATAAAGCTTAATATAAGTTCTTTAAAATCATCTTAGTGCATGGAATAACATATATGAACACTTTCTATACAGAATAAAACCAGTGTAATGATTGCGAACAAGGTGAATAACCCGTTGTAGAGATCATATTGGAAAAAACTCACGAAAGACCAGTTACCTAACGTGATAATATAAGAAGCGCCAGAAGTATTAATATGAAAGGCATCTAACAGAAAGAGGACGACAGCGATAATAAATAAAAAACACAATGCTGCGATAGCTAAACTCAGTAAGTTGGACCATTGAGATTTTTTTATCATGATATATCACCTCTTTGCCTACATTATATTATGAATAGCGAACGTTTAGTTCGATTTTACAAAAAATTTACGTATTTTTTATAAAACATGGGGAAATGTGACAGAACGAATGCAAACTTCATCATTATTCGTTAAAAGTGACTTGCACACACCATTCTTCAATTGTCAAATAATTGTGAATAGGGTTAATTGCTTAATAATTTAGGTTTTGTGTAACTTTATATTTATCTATGTTAGAATATAAGTATAGATAATATTAAACTACAGTTATTATTTATCCTCCAATTTGCTTTTTTAGAAAGACGGAAAATGTGTTATCTTTTTTAATTTTCCGAAAATATTTGCTTATTGAATTTTGTAGCAAATATACAATTACTTTTTCAAAATAAACCAAAAAGTGATTTAAATACATTTAAAAATCATAGTAAAAATGTTACCGTTTGCAATGGATTAAAATAAATTTAAGTGGTTTCTAACTATGAACAATTTGTGACAACTTAGTGATAAAACAGCATAAAAAAGTGGTTTACCGATGAATTTTCCAATTAAAATTTCCACTATGCGTCTTTTTTAGGTCTCAATGAAGGCGATTTGATTAATAAACACACTTAACACTTCAAAAGGGATATTTTACATCGGGAATGATTTGTGAATCGCTTCACAAAAATATGATGTTTATAGTATTATATTATTTGAAATCGCTTACTTATTATTTATAGATATTTGTGAATTACAAATAAATTATAAAGAAAACTGAAAAGAGGTAATTGGGAAATGGATATTGTTTTAGGGACCGGCACACTACTCATCGTGCTTTTAGCGATGACGTTGTTTTTAAATTTTGCGCCTTATGGTAAGGAAGGTTTACAAGCACTTTCGGGTGCCGCGTGTGCGACGTTTCTACCGCAAGCATTCTTAAGCTATGCGATTGGCGGCGTGTTCGACATTGAGTTTCTACAAAAAATTGGGGATTTAGCTGGTAGTTTAAGTGGGGTAGCTGTTGGTTTCCTTACTTGTACGAAAATGGGTATTTCTCCTGTTTTTGCTGTTATTGTTGGTTTAGTGTTACATGATTTCAAATTGTTGCCAGCATTTCTAGCAGCCTATATCATATCATTTGGGGTTAAATTTTTAGAGAAAAAAGTACCAGAAGGACTCGATTTAATTGTAGTTATCTTAATTGCACCTGCACTTACATTCTTACTTGCTACAATTATTAGCCCTGGAGTAACAGCACTCTTACAACAAATTGGTGGTGCGGTTACAGCAGTCGGTGATGATCATCCTTATGCGTTAGCTATTATTCTAGGATTGATTATTCCGGTTACAGGTATGACGCCACTAAGTTCAATGGTATTAACAAGCTTACTTGGCTTAACTGGTGTTCCAATGGCTATCGGTGCATTAGCTTGTACAGGTAGTTCATTCGTCAACCTCATGATGTTCAAACAATTAAATCTTGGTGGCAATGGTTCTAAAGCATTTGCAGTTGCCGTTGAACCATTAACTCAAATTGATTTAATTGCTAAGTATCCATTACAACTTTATGGTGCGAACGCCCTTGTTGGAATGGTCAATGCTTGTATCGTGACATTTAGTGGTCTTGTGATCAATGTTACAGGTATGGCAACACCAATTGCTGGTGCAATCGTATTGTTCGGCTTTAACGAACCGGTACGTGCCGTTGTAACCATTGTCACTGTCATCATTGTCAGTCTCGTATTAGGATATATCATCAGTAAAATTATTAAGAAATTCAATCTTATTAATTTTAACTTCAAAGCACAAAGTACACAAAACCAAGCAAATTAATGCATAGGGCATATTAAAATTAAGGGAGATGAAGTAGTTATGGCGCGTAAACAAGATTATCAAAGTGCCTTCGATGTGATTGGGCCCGTCATGATTGGACCTTCAAGTTCACATACCGCAGGCGCTGTAAAAATCGGTAACGCAGTTTATTCTGTTTTACAAGCAGAGCCAGAACGAATTGAGGTACATTATTACGAATCATTTGCAGCAACACATTCTGGTCATGGTACAGATAAAGCTACAGTTGGGGGAGCAATTGGTTTTAGTACATTTGACACGCGTATTCGAGAAGCTTTAGAAATCGCAGAAGACAAAGGAATTGAAGTTGAAATCATCGAAGAATCTGGTTCAAGTCTAGGGGAACATCCTAACTGTGCATTGATTAAAGCAGATGCAGGCGATCGTCACGTTGAAGTCAATGGTATTTCTATCGGTGGCGGTACAATTAAAATTAAAAGTATCAATGTAAATGGATTATGTATTTTGATGAATCACGGACTACCCATTTTAGTCGTTGATGGTCAAACAGATAATGCACAAATTAACCATTTAATTAACGATTTGATTGACTGGAATGTCGACATCAATGAACAAATTAAAACGATTAAAAAAGAAGGTTGGCTCTTAGCGTGCAATCTAAATAAAAGTTTAGATCCTGACCTCCTAGAACGTATAAGAAATAAATATAGTGACATAGTCTTTTCGTATATTAAATAAAGAGGTGTTATCATGTTTGAATCTATGAAAGAGATAATAGATTATGCAACTGAACATAATAAATCATTTTCCGAAATGATGATCGAAGAAGAGATGGATCTTCAAGGACAACCAAGAGAAGAAGTTAGAGAACAAATGAGATCTAACTTAGAAGTAATGAGAGATGCTGTTAAAAAAGGTACAACAGGTGAAGGCGTAAAAAGTGTAACAGGTTATACAGGGCAAGATGCCATCAGATTACAAAAATACAGCGAAAACGAACATCCATTAGCAGGACAAGAAATGATTGAAGCGGTGAAAGGCGCAGTTGCAACAAACGAAGTTAACGCAGCGATGGGTATTATTTGTGCTACACCAACAGCTGGTTCATCAGGTACGATTCCAGGTGTTATTTTCAAATTAGAAAAAACACACGGCTTTGATGATGAACAATTGATTGATTTCTTATTCGCAGCTGCACTTTGTGGTAAAGTTGTCGCAAACAATGCCAGCGTTGCCGGTGCGACAGGTGGCTGTCAAGCTGAGGTCGGTTCAGCTTCAGCGATTGCAGCATCAGCAGCAGTTCAAATTTCAGGGGGTACTGCTGAACAATCTGGTCATGCGATGGCCATTGCAATCGGAAACTTACTTGGACTTGTCTGTGACCCAGTTGCCGGATTAGTTGAAATCCCATGTGTCATGCGTAATGCTATTGGTTCAGGTAACGCATTAATTTCAGCAGACTTAGCATTAGCTGGTGTGGAAAGTCGTATCCCAGTTGATGAAGTTATCGAAGCAATGGATAAAGTTGGTAGAAACTTACCTTCTTCATTACGTGAAACAGGTATGGGCGGTCTTGCTGGTACACCAACTGGACAAGAAATTAAACGTAAAATCTTTGGCGAAGAAAACGTCAAATCATAAAATAAAAGTGTGATCGCTTTCATTTACTATTGAAAAAAAGCATCCAACCCACTAAACTGATGTAAAGGAGTGGGGATGGGTGCTTTTTAAGTTAGCTATACTTTTTATCACGCTCACCATCAATACGATTTTGACATATTATTTTACGGTTGATGGCACGTGGCAAAATCGTTTATTAAAATCAATATCAATCAGTATCATGATTGTTTTCCTATATACGTATGTAAGGTTACTTATTCACTTGAGACAAAATAAATAATGGTGCATGTCCTGGTTCAATATCAGGAGATGCATCATTTTTATTTTAACTGTAATTGATAAAAGGCTAAGTCGAGCCACTGGTCAAATTTGTATCCCACTTTCGACAATGTGCCGGCATGTGTAAAGCCAAATTTCTCATGTAATGCAATACTCGCAGCATTATGTGCATCAATTCCCGCAACAATCGTTTGATAATGATGATCTTTGGCATAGTTGATCAGTGTGTCGAGTAACTGTGATGCAATCCCTTGCCCCTGAAAATGTGGACTTACGTAAATAGAATGTTCAATGGTATAGAGGTAGGCAGGCCAATCTCTGAAGGAACCATACGTCGCAAAACCTGCAACCTGTCCTGCTTCTTCAAATACAAAGACAGGGAGTTGTTGTTGCTGTTTCTGGTCAAACCATCGCTGGCGTTCTTCCAATGTGACCGGTTGATAAGTGTAAACCGCAGTAGTATGCAATATGGCGTCATTATAGATATCTAGTATTTCAGGTAAATCATGGGCAGTCGCTTGTCTAATCACGAGAAACACCTCCTAAGTCATATTATTAATCTTTAATCATAAAACATAGTATGATGATAACACATATTGAAGTGTCGAAATCACGATTTGAAAATATTAGCAGAAAAAAAGTGTACGAATGAATGTATATCGTTGGCTAGCTGACCGGTGATATCATTAATTCAAAAACGTCCGCTGTCACTTTAAACTCAAGTCATGCTATACTAATGATATTAAAGTAAAAAGTAGGATCTACCAGTGATATCTTTTTTAAGTTTTAAAAGGTAGGCGTAGATCTCAACATGAAAGGAAATGAACGATGAGAAAGTGGTTGGATTGGGTGCTAACAATTGTTGGCGTCATCTTAATACTCGTGGCCATTTATCTTTTTGCTAAGCCACATATCGATAATTACTTACAAAATAAAGAAAATGAAGATAAAATTGAAAACTATGATAAAGAAAGTAACGCTTCCGATCAGCAGTCAGAAGAAAAAAGTAATGAGAAGAAAAAGTTAGAAATTCCAAAAGACAAATCTAAGATGGCCGGTTATATCTCTATTCCAGCAGCTGATATCAAAGAGCCTGTTTACCCTGGACCAGCAACACCAGAACAGTTAGATCGTGGCGTTAGCTTTGCTGAAGAAGACGAATCTATGCAAGATCAAAACGTAGCCATCGCAGGTCATACATTTACAGATAGCGACGATTATCAATTCTCAAATCTCCCTGCTGCTAAAAAAGGCAGTAAAGTGAATTTAACCATCGACGATGAAAAACGCACGTACAAAATCACAAAAATATTTGATGTTAAACCCGATGATGTGAAGGTATTAGACGAACAAGATTCAGATAAACAACAACTCACATTGATTACATGTGATGATTTTAATCCAGAAACAGGCATGTGGGATACACGAAAAATCTTTGTCGCTGAAGAAGTCGCATCTTAATTTATTGAAGGATAACGAGGTTCACCATATCGCGTGAGCCTCGTTTTTTGATGTCATCTTTAATCTAAATTAATATAGAAAATCTTATTATCTGTCCATGCGCCATTTTCATAAATGAAAGCTTTACGTGTACATTCGTATTCAAAACCTACTTTCTTGAGTAAGTTGATTGATGGATCATTATCGATATTGACATGCGCTTCAATACGATGAAATTCGAGTCGCTCATTTACTAAAGGTAAGATTTTAGATATGGCTTCAAAAGCATAACCCTGTCTCCAAAACTGATTATGTACAAAATAACCAATTTCACCCCAGTTAAAGTTTGCGCGTTGAATCGTGACGATATCTAACATGCCAAGATGATTTCCTAATTGATCAAAAATAGCGAAAATATACATGTCATCTTCCTTCATGAGCGCTTGATGTTTATCGACTAAAGCCTCAAACCATTCCTGTGTACATTCAGACATATCGATCAATCCTTGGTCATATGGATGCTTAGAAGGACTTCGATTTAAAAATCCTTCAAGCCAACTTTCGTAATCCGAATACGCGATCGGTCTTATTTCTAAGCGTCCTGATGAACAGCTTAAATCTTTTTGCTCCATAAAATGCCTCCTCTAATCCCCGATGGTTATGCTTTATTGTACACGAATTTTATCAATATAGCGATAAATTATTAGAAAATATAAAATATTTTAAATTTGAACAAAGTGACTTTGTCTAAAATGAAATAAAGTGGCAAGCGCCTATACAATTTGATACAGTTAAAGCAATAAGAAGAGAGAATAGAGGGGTATGGAATGATTAAAGCGATCGCCACAGATATGGATGGCACATTTTTAACAGATGAGAAAACGTTCGATCAACCGCGTTTTGAACGTATTTTTCAACAACTTAAAGAACAGAATATCGCATTTATTGCAGCGAGTGGAAACCAATATGCAAAGTTACGTTCGATTTTTGGAGAACGTGAGATGTACTTTGTCGGAGAGAATGGTGCTGTGTTATACCATGGAGATGAACGCATCGATTATCATGCCTTTGATCAAGCGATATATCGTGATGTCATTGATTATTTAGTGAAAGCACGCGAGTATAAGGAAATTATCGTGTGTGGTTTAAACAGTGCTTATATTTTAAAAGATACGCCACAAGCATTTAAGGAGAACGTGCATTTTTATTACCGCCAATTAGAAGAAGTGGAGTCATTTAATCCATTACCAGAAGATGAATTTGTGAAAATCGCATTTAACGTCAATAGGGAAACACATCCGACTTTAGATGAAGATATTGCGGAACGATTTGAAGATGATATCAGACTTGTTTCAAGTGGACATGACAGTATTGATGTCATTCAACCAGGCGTTACAAAAGGGTTTGCGCTAAAACGTTTATTACAAAAACTTGGTTTAACCGCTGATGAACTCATGACATTTGGTGACGCAAATAATGATTTAGATATGTTACAACTCACACCTCATAGTTATGTGATGGGTAACGCGAAGGATGAGGATGTATTTAAAGCGGCTCAACATGTTGCACCGTCAAATAATCATCAAGGCGTCTTATACATCATTGATGAAGTTGTATTGAACTCAGCACATTAGAATATCATATGCAAAGAGAGCTGATCCGATAAGGGACCAGCTCTCTGCTATGTCGTTTGGTTTATTTTGCGTAGACATCTTGAAAGTCTTCATGTTTTTCGAAGACACTTTTCGCAAATGGACAATCTGCTTGAACTTTTAAGTTATTGTCGCGTGCATAGTCAACGACAGCGGATACGAGTTGAGTACCGATACCTTGACCGCCCATTGATTCAGGTACACCCGTATGATCAACATTAATTGTGCTATCGTCTACGGTTCTAAAAGTGATTTTTGCATCTGGATTTTGTTCGTCTTCACCAATGTAGAATTGATGATCGCCTTGTTTAATTTCAGCCATAAAATCATCTCCTATATATTTTCGCGTGATTGTCATTAGGAAAATAAATGTGAGTGGTTGTAATTCAACCTCGATTGAAACATAGGTCATTATCAACCGCTATATTCATATTTTACCCGGTAGAATGAATTACAAACGCAGTAATTTTAATACGCAATGCTGTCTCTTGTATAAAACTTAATTGACAATGATAATCAAAACCAATTATACTCGAAGTAACTTAATCAATCATAAACTCAAGTTTACACATACATTTCTGTTATAGGTATGATAGGGGTTAACAAAGGGAGAGATTTTAATATGTTTATGGCAGAGAATAAATTAGAATTGAAAAAAGGTTCAGCTGAAGAGACGATTCAACGTTTTTATAATCGTCAAGGCATTGAAACGATAGATGGATTTAAAGAAATGTTCGTCACTCAAACGAATGGTTTAAAAGATGCAGACGAAGTTAAAATTTTAACGGTATGGGATTCAGAAAAAGCATTTAAAACGTGGCTCACATCTGATGTATTTAAAGAGGCACATAAAAATGTACGCACAAATTCACAGCAGAGTGAAAGTCCAATTATGAATAATACCGTTACTACGTATGACATCGGTTACCATTACAATAATGATACAAACGCAGAATATCAATCATAATAACCAAATGCACACAGTATAAAGTTTAAGTAGCTTAGATTTTATGCTGTGTTTTTTCGTATCAATCGGTATAAAAACTAAACTGTTGACTTAATAACAAACATGCTATATACTTTATCTCGAATTCGAAATAAATTGAGGTGATGAGTATGGATCGAACCGAACGATCGTTAAATGCATTTGTTGGATTGAATCGCACCATTGATACACTGACAAACATTGTAGCGAAAGATGCGAAGCGACACGATTTGAATATTACAGAATTCGGCGTGCTAGAGCTCTTATTTAATAAAGGGCCGCAACCGGTTCAACGTATTCGATCTCGTGTGTTAATTGCGAGTAGCAGTATAACCTATGTCGTGGATTGCTTAGAGCGTAAGCAGTTAGTTCAACGACAACGTGACGTACAAGACAAACGTGTGACTTTAGTTCATTTAACTGAAACGGGACAGAGCTTAATGGAAGAGATTTTCCCGACACATGCACAAATCATTACGGATAGTTTTTCGATGCTGACAGACGACGAATTAACCACCTTACAACATGTTTTAAAAAAATTAAGTGCTCAAACCACTCAAGTGTAGCTGTGCACTTAAAATTTTTAGCTGAAAATATCTCGAATTAGAGATAAATAACAATAAAGAAAGAAGGATATTTCATGACAAATAATCAATTAAAAGGTATTCACCATGTCACTGCGATGACTGACGATGCAGAACGTAACTATAAATTCTTTACAGAAGTGCTCGGTATGAGACTCGTTAAAAAAACAGTAAACCAAGATGATATTTACACTTATCATACATTCTTTGCGGATGATGTGGGTCACCCAGGTACTGATATGACATTCTTCGATTTCCCTGATGTCCCTGAAGGTAAAAATGGTACAAATGCGATTACGAAACCATCATTCAGAGTGCCAAACGATGCAGCACTTGAATACTATGCACAACGTTTTGATGATTATGATGTGAAACATGAAGACATTCAAACTGTATTCGGTAAAAAAGTACTTCCATTTGAAGAAAGCGATGGCCAAAATTATCAACTTGTTTCTGATGAAAATAATGAAGGGGTTGCACCAGGTGAACCTTGGAAAAATGGCCCAGTACCAGAAGATAAAGCCATCTATGGTTTAGGACCAATAGAAATTACAGTCAGCTATTTTGATGACTTCAAAACAATCTTAGAAAATATTTATGGTATGAAACCTGTTGCAGAAGAAGGCAATGCTGTGTTGCTTAACGTAGGAGAAGGTGGCAACGGTGGCCAAGTCATCTTACGTAAAGATGCAGACGGTCCGTTTGCTCAACCAGGTTACGGTCAAGTGCACCATGTCTCATTTAGAGTAGAAGACCATGATGCGATCATGCAATGGATTGATAAATATAAAGAATTAGGTGTCGTTAACTCAGGACTCGTAGATCGTTACTACTTCGAAGCTCTATATGCACGTATCGGTCACATTTTAATCGAAGTTTCTACAGACGGACCTGGATTCATGGGAGATGAACCATACGAAACACTTGGTGAAACACTCTCATTACCACCGATGTTAGAACCTCAACGTGACTATATCGAATCTCAAATTAGACACTTTGATACCTCACGCAACCACGATGATGATGTACAATAAGAGATGTAGCAAGTCATCACAAATCTAAGAGGGGGAATAGAATCATGGAACACGTGTTTAAACAAGGTGCGCCCGATGCACCTACATTTATCTTATTACATGGCACAGGCGGCGACGAAAACGACCTCATTCCTTTAGCTCAAAACTTAAACCCATCTTACAATATTTTGGGCGTGAGAGGTGAAATCTCAGAGAATGGTATGAATAGATTCTTTAAACGTCATGGTCAAGGGAAATATGATATTGAAGATTTAAATTTTCGTACAGATCGTTTAATACAATTCTTAAAAGATGCTGCACAGCAATATGAGTTTGATCTTGAACAAGCAGTTGTCGTAGGATTTTCTAATGGCTCTAACATTGCGCTGAACATGATTTTTGATGAACGTATTGATTTTCATAAAGCTTTATTATACGCACCATTGTATCCATTACCTGTTACAAATGAAATTGACTTAAGCCATATGGATATTTTAATCTCTGCTGGAGAACGAGATCCAATCAGTCCAGTACGAGAAAGTAAACGCTTGATTTCACTGTTGAAACAACACGGCGCGAATGTTGAAACGGTGTGGGTCAACAGTCATGAGTTATCAAGAGAAGGTATTGAAGCAGGACAAAAACTGTTAGCACAATAATAAATATGACGTCATAAAAAAGGCGGTGCACTTACCTCAGGGGTAAATGCTCCGCCTCTATTTGATATTTCAATCTTAGTGAATGTAGTTGTAAGAAGAAGCTTCGTCAGCTGAGATTGTACGTTGTGATACAACACCAGGGCCGTGACCATAGTTCATTTCAGAAACTTCTACAGAACCGTCATTGTTTACATTTTCTACATAAGCCACGTGACCATGTGAACCTGCAGTTGATTGTAAGATTGAACCTGATTTAGGTGAGTTGTCTACTGAGTAACCATCTTGAGCTGCTGCGTTAGCCCAGTTGCTAGCGTCGCCCCAAGTTTGTCCAATTTTACCGCCAACACGGTCGTATACGTAGTAAGTACATTGACCTTCAGTGTATGTGTTGTTGCCTGAACCAGAAGCTTGAGAAAGTGATTGTCCACCGTTTGAAGGTGCTGATTCAGTGTTTACATGATAGCTTTTATCTGAAGTTGTTGAAGCGGGTTTCGCACCTTTACCGCCAGTGTTGTTTGATGTATAAGATTGAGTGCTTGTTTGATTGCTGTTTTGTGCTGATTGATTGTTATTTACTGGAGTACCTTGCCAGTCATAGTTGTAATTACCGTTTTGATCGATAGTGTAAGTATAGCTGTAACCGTCGTTTCCGTTACCTTGCCAGTCGTAGTTGTAGTTACCATTTTGATCGATTGTATAAGAATAGTTATAAGAAGATTGATTATTGTTTTCTGCTGCGTCTGCGTCTTGACCTGCAAATGCGATTGTAGCGATTCCTGCAGTTGCGATTGTAGCTGTAGCTAATTTTTTCATAATGAATAAATCCTCCCAATATTAATTTTAGATTCTTTTATTTATATATTTACGTTTCTTGCGTTATCTCTCTGCTTTATTAACTTACCTTGTGTACTGTAACATATGATTTAGCGCTGTAAATTACAGTGAAATAACTTTGAAGTTACAAAAAATAGGAAGAATATTAAGATGTAATGTGCAAGAAATATTCTTCCGTTTCTATGAAAAATTATGTAAAATTCATCGGTTTGCTGTAATTAAACTGATAACTCTCATGGTATATAGGCGAATTTTTCACGAAAAAAAGCACGATTTCTGTATCGTTAATCAAAACAGAAGTCGTGCTTAAATAAGTTTTGCGTGCATTAAATTACATAAAACCGATCAGTTTCATCCAGAGCGAACCGAGTCCGAGCCAGATGATAAAGTAAACGAATGCAAGCAGTGCATTCATGGTCCACCAGCGTTTTTGAGATACGTAACCGGATGAAAAGAGTATCGGCGCAGGGCCGCTACTATAATGTGTGGTAGAAGCCATCAAGTTACCGAAGAAACCGAGTAGCAAGGCACTGAATAATGGTGGTGCGCCTGTCGCAATTGCCACTGCGAGTAATGCAGAATACATCGCACTGACGTGGGCCGTTGAACTTGCGAAAAGATAATGTGAATAGAAATAGAATAAAATTAAGATCACGAGTACAATCGGCCAACTTAAACCGTGTAACTGACCTGAAATGGCTTTACTCAACCAAGGAATGAAGCCAAGTTTATTTAATTGATCGGCCATCATGACAAGGACTGAGAACCATACGAGTGTGTTCCAAGCACCTGTTTCTTTTAATACGTCGGACCAATTTAACACACCTGTGAGTAGTAATAATGACAGTGCGATAAAGGCAGCAAGAGTTGCATTAATGCCAAGGGTTGAACCGAGTACCCATAACAAGAGGGCGATGAGGAAAATGCTGATCATAAATACTTCATCTCGACTCATTTTGCCCATGTCTGCGAGTTGATTGTCTGCCCATGGTTTCGCATCTGGTGTTTCTTTGATTTGTGGTGGATAGATTTTATAGATAATCAGTGGCACCACAATCAATGAGATAAGACCAGGAATTAACGCTGCAAGGAACCAATTCATCCATGTAATATTAACACCTTGATGTTGTGCTAATGATTGTGCGAGTGGGTTCCCTGCCATTGCTGTTAAGAACATGGCAGCAGTGATCAAGTTTCCGTGGAATTCTGTAAATATTAAAAATGAACCCATTTTACGTGCTGTGCCGTCTTCAGGTTTAGAACCGAATTGGCGAGATAATGCGTTGATGATCGGGTACATAATTCCGCCGGCACGCGCAGTATTACTTGGGGTTGCAGGTGCGAGTAACAGATCGACACCGATTAGAGAATAACTTAATCCTAATGTTTTCTTACCAAATAACTTTACGAATTGTAAGGCAATGCGGCGACCTAATCCTGTTTTGACAAAGCCTCTAGAAATAAAGAATGCCATCGCAATCAACCAAATACTCGGATTACCGAAACCTTGAACTGCAGTATCGATATCGACTGTTCCTGTAGCAACAGCGACAGTAAAACCGATGATAGCGACTGCACCAATGGGTAAAGGTTGCGTGATACAACCGATAATTGTCGCGATGAATATCGCAAACATACGCCAAGCTGTATCATCAAGGGCAGCGGGTTTAAATGGCGTGAGTAACCAAATGATAATCCCGACTGCAATAGGAAGAATTATTTTTTTGTAATTTATTTTTGCATCCACATCTTTTCACCTTTCTCATATGTATTAGCGTTAATTTAAAAAAATTGTATAGCATTTGAGCTTTAATTTAATTATATAGTAGTTAGTTGAGGATTGCATTAAGCGTTTACATTTTCCGGAAATTAATTGAGAATAGTTATCAAAGTTATTATATTGAGTTCAGCAACAAAAGTAAATAGCGGCATGAAGAGAAGGAGTAAAGGCTAAATGAGATGATAAAAAAATGTCTCTCCACCATTTAAGGTGGGAAAATGTCACTATATATTAAGTGGTGCTCTACAGATTGCTTACCTGTCCTCGCTTTCCTAGGCGCCTCACTTGGGAGAGGTACAGAAATCTTGTATAAAGATTTCGTTGTACCACCCCTGCAAGGATGACTAGGATTGAAAAAGCTCAATTAAGCGCATCTTCAATCCAGTCATCTACTGCCAACTAATTTTGGCTATTAAAAATACCTTAAATTACTACATGTATTTGGCCAAAATGGATTTTCAGTTTCGGCTAGATGCCTCAGGAGTCTCGGACGGTGATGCAATCTTTCTAAGCGACTTTATCCGATGTTTCGGGTGGAGTCGCCTTTTTCTTATCTCGTTTATAAAGTCTAAAGATATTAAAAATCCTATTTTTAAAGAAGTCAAAGTTACGATAACCGTAGGATAAACGCTTAACCAATTTAATTTTTTTGGTTAATTCATAAAAAGTCGACAAGCTCAAAGACTTGCCGACCATATATGAAAGAAGTGATTGAATGTGCATTATGACTGAGAATGACGTGATGGTTTTTGCGTAAATCCCTTCCATAGGATAGGGATGAGAAGAATGAAACCGAAGATGCCCATCACCGGGAATACTTTTCCAATAAGAGAAATAAATCCGATAAATGTCGTCGCAAAAGTAATCAAACTGATGATGAGTAGTAATCGGTAATATCGTTTTGAATATGGTGTTGTAAAACGAGATGCAAAGGTGTACATTAACCCGACGACTGTATTATAGATGACAAGTACCATAACGAGTGACATCGCTGCGCCTAAAATGGGTGAAATACGATTGGCGAGTAATAATGAAGGTAAGGACACATCAACGATTGATTTGAACTCTGTGACCATACCCAGATTCAATACTAATAATAAGAATGTGATAATAAGTCCACCGAGTAAGCCGCCCCAAATCGTACTTTGTACTTTATGAATGCGACCGCCCATGACAGATAGGAAACTAAAGGCAGCAGCAATTTGAAGACTGGCATAGTTCAGTGCGTCAAACCACCAATTGCTATCTGTATGATGTGCGTTTGCGTATGCTTTTGCTTCATCAAATGACAGGTCTGCGGTTGTGAAATAGTAAAACGCGATAATCGCAACGATGATGACTAGAAATGGTGTGACAATGCCGAGTACTGAAATTAAGCGATCGAATTTCAAACAAAGCGTTAACAGAATCGCAATGATTAAGATGAGTGAACTCAACCAGTAAGGAACACCGAAGCTTTCATGAATCGTTGAAGCGCCACCTGCTGTCATAATCATTGCCAAGGCGAGGAGAAATAACGTTAAGACCAAATCAAAGACTTTAGCTATCCCTGGCTTTAAATAATACTGAATTGATTCAGAATGACTATTCGCTTTTAAATGATATCCAGTATACATCACAAAAATACCGCCTAAAGTGACGAGGGCACCTGTAATGAGGATACCCCAAACGCTATATCCACCGTTACTTGTGAAGAACTGAAAGATCTCTTGACCTGTTGCGAAACCTGCCCCTACGACAACCCCTACAAAGGCAAAGGCAACGGTGATGATTTCTTTTAAATAAGACAAAATGAGATGTATCCTTTCTATATTATATATGTATTAATCATATTAATATTCATTATTTAATAAACAACAAGTATACATTGTAACTTATTTAGTGGGGAAAATAAATAAAAAGTCATTGTTCAGTAAACAATTGTTTACATCAGGAAAACACAACGTCATTTGATTCAGTCAGTCGGACAAATCCTGTCATATGAAGTGAATATGAGGTGGGGCATACAAGCTTTGAACGTATGAAGTGAGCGAACATCGAAAAGTAACATATACAATCATATATCATGACGATTTTGAAACATAGTGCAATAGTTTATTAAAATTAGGGTATATAGAGGATTGTAAAAGTAAAAAATAATATGCATGTTTCGATGCATAGACTTTTAAATTCTGATATCATAAGTTTTTACAATAAAATATAAATGATAAGTAGTCATATGCTTTATGCATATCGTTTGAGAAATTGGAGGGAAAACAATGTCGCTATTAGATTTACCAATCATGTTAGTCATCGTCATCTTCATTGCGTTCGGTGTCTTCAGTCAATGGCTGGCAGATAAGATTAAATGGCCATCGATTGTAGTGATGTCTATTGTTGGACTTCTCATTGGTCCGATCTTAGGGTTAGTCAACCCACAAGAAACGTTAGGTGAAGATGTCTTTTCACCTATGGTCTCGCTCGCGGTAGCGATTATTTTATTTGAAGGTAGTAGTAATCTTGATTTTAGAGAATTAAGAGGCGTCTCCAAAGCAGTCAGCCGGATTATCACGGTCGGTGCAGCGATTGCATGGTTGCTTGGCGCTGTCGCACTACACTATATTTTAGATTTCCCTGTAGAAATCTCACTCGTATTAGGTGGTTTATTCTTAATCACAGGCCCAACCGTGATTCAACCCCTATTAAAACAAGGTAAAGTACGGAATAGTATCGACTCGATCTTACGTTGGGAAAGTATCATCCTCGATCCAGTCGGTCCAATGGTCGCATTAACTGCATTCTATGTCTTTGATATCGTAGACAAAGGCTTTGCGTTAGAAACGATCTTTGGTTACATTCTTACATTGCTTATCGTTGTAGCAATCGGCTTATTAGCTTCTTACATATTTATGAAACTCGTGAAGCATGATAAGATTCCGCAAAACTTGATGCCACCGATCCAATTTGTGTTTATTTTACTCATCTTTGGTATCTGTGATGAAATCTTACCAGAGTCAGGATTGCTTGCTGTAACGATCTTTGGTTTAGCAATGGCACGTCTAAAACGTCACGACTTACTCTTCAAAGAGTCAGATCACTTTATTGATAATGCATCAACGATTCTTGTCTCAACGGTCTTTATCTTAATCACTTCTTCATTAACGTTAGACATTCTAAAAAGTGTCTTATCATGGCAACTCGTGGTCTTCTGTATCGTGATGATCGTGTTAGTCAGACCGATTTCTGTATTACTTTCAACAATCAAAACCGAAATTTCGCTACGTGAACGTCTCATGATAGGTATGATGGCACCAAGAGGTATCGTTGTGCTTACCGTAGCTCAATTCTTTGCAGGTTTATTCGTAGAAGATAATGCACCGATGGCAGAATTTATCATGCCAGTTACATTCGGGCTTGTCTTCGTGACCGTTGTCATCTATGGCTTTGGTTTCGTTCCATTGAGTAAAGCGATGGGGTTATCAAGTACAGAACCACCTGGCGTTATTCTTATTGGTGATAGCGAATTTTCATTTGAACTCGGCTCTAAATTACGTGAGCACGACATTCCAGTGATGATGTTCAGCCTATTCTCTAATACAAAAGAACGTGCGAAAAATGATGGCTTTGAAGTCTTCGAAGGTAACTTCTTATCTAGTAATGATCGTATTTACGCTGATTTAACACGTTATGATAAATGTCTATTGATGGCAAAATCATTCGTCTTAAACACATTGGCATTTAATGAACTTGTACCAGAGTTTGGTCTGAAAAATGTAGACATGATGCCGATTGCATTTAACGATGAACGTGCGCGTCAAAACATCAATGGACCCATTCAAAATCACATCTTGTTTGATCAAGAAATGACGGCGAAATGGTTCGATGATTTTGTGAAAGATCACGAAATCCAAGAAATTGCAGCAGATAAACAAAATCAATTAACGGACAATGATATGGTACTTTATCACATTGATGAAGAGAATACAGTCACATTAAAACGTAACAACACAAACTTCAATGATACTGAAGAAGGTACGATAGGTTACCTAAAAGATGCTTATAACAATTAAATTCTCATAGTAAAAAGAAAGCACCCGTCAAGTGAGCGACTAAGGCTCATTTGACGGATGCATTTTTGTGGTTTCCCTAAAACTAAATTAAAGGACACAAGTTGTGCTTATGAACAATCATTTATTAAAACTAATGAGGATATTACTGTTACTAAGTTAGAAGTAAGGATGTAAAATCGTGAGATTTTATAAAAATTCAAGAAATTATAGATAAAGCAAGATAAGAAAAAGCGACTCCACCCGAAAAATCGGATAAAGTCGCTTAGAAAGATTGCAGCACCGTCCGAGACTCCTGAGGCATCTAGCCGAAACTGAAAATCCATTTTGGCAAAATACATGAAATGATTTAAGGCGTTTTTTAATAGCCAAAATTAGTTGAAGTGAGGCGCCTAGGAAAGCGAGGACAGGTGAGCAATCTGTAGAACATCACTTAATATATCTACCATTAGGGTGGAGCGCTTTATTTTAAGAAGCGATCTTGCATCAATTCTTTTAAGATATCAATTTCTTGTTGAATGGCTTTACCTTTATTCGTATCTTTAATTTTTTTACGCTCTAGCTCTTTATCTACGACGCGACGTACAGATAATTCATCAGCCCCATTACGTAACACATTTTCTTTAGAGTTAAAGTGTTGGTGCGCAACGAGTTGCATACCGAATGAATTATATAACAGTGTATAACCTGCGATACCTGTAGTAGATTGATAGGCTTTAGAGAAGCCACCATCGATGACGAGCATTTTACCGTCAGCTTTAATTGGATTTTCACCATCGATTTCTTTGACAGGTGTATGACCATTGATGATGCGGCCTTGTTCAGGATCTAGACCAAAGTCTTTGAGCATTTTTTTACACATGTCGACATCTTCACGTAAATAATAGTAAGGATTTTTAATCTCTTTGTGTGCAGCTTTATCAGCGATGAAGTAACGTTCAAACGTCGTCATTGCGCGCTTACCAAAGAGTGATGAATATTTCCCTGTCCATAAGTACCATACGAGGTCAGTCGCCAAATCATCACCGACGTCTTTATGATTGAACGCATAACGCACGTAAGCTTCAAAGTGATCTAATAAATCACGGCCATAACGTTTTACGCCATCGATTTCCATGGATTCCATTTCACCATCTTCATTGACTGGGATACAGCCGTGAATTAACAGATTACCATTATAAGGTAAATAGAGTTTTCCTTTTTGCATCAAGAAGGTCATGTGACGTTTTAATTTTTCAGACTGTTGGACGGATAGGAGTAATTTATCGATGACTTCTTGTTCTTCTTCTGTGAGCGCAGTAGGATCATTAGGATCGACCGTTTGGAAACATGTATGTTCTAATGGATATGTTTTTCCATAAAGTGTTGCTGTGAGATTGTCATAGTCAATGCTTTCTAACACAAGACGGCTCTCCATATCAAAGCTCGGACGACGTTTGATGATTGGTGCTTCAAGTTTGAATTGAATCATCGCGATCGCTTGATGAATTTTAGTGATTTGTGCTTTTTCTTCTTCTCCTAAATCGTCGGCATGTTTTGGACGGAATGGATCGTTTGTACCGTCATAGTATTTTTCGGCTAATGTAAGTAACGGTCTTAGGTTAATACCATATGCATCTTCAATGATGTCTAAGTTGTTATAACGCGCACAGATGCGAAGTAAGTTAGCGAGACATACCTTAGAACCGGCATAAGCACCAATCCATAGCACATCGTGGTTCCCCCATTGAATGTCTACAGAATGATAGTTGATCAACGTTTCCATAATTTTATCTGGATCAGGTCCACGGTCGTAAATATCACCGACCACATGCAGATGATCGACAACGAGCTGTTGTACAGTAAAGGATAAACCAATGATGAGATCGTCTGATTGTTCTAATTCGACGATTTGATTCATCAACGTATTATAATAAGAAGATTTGTTGTTATATTTATTACTGTGATAGAGCAATTCTTCTATAATAAAGACATAGTTTTTAGGTAATGCTTTACGTAATTTCGTACGTGTATATTTAGATGAAGCATATGTCACGAGTTTGATTAAACGGTGAATGGTTTCAATGTACCATTGGTTTAACGCATCTTTCGTTTTGATATCACTTTTGACGAGGTTGATTTTTTCTTCAGGATAATAAACCAACGCCGCAAAGTCATTGATTTCTTGTTCGCTTAACTCGTCGTGGAAAATGTCAGAGATTTTTTGACGTACATTGCCTGAACCATTACGTAACACGTGTTGGAAGGCGTCATATTCTCCGTGTAAGTCACTGACAAAGTGCTCAGTACCTTTAGGTAAGTCGAGGATTGATTTTAAATTAATAATTTCTGTAGCGAGCGCTTCTTCATTATCAAATTGTTTAGCTAGTAAATCTAAATATCTGCTTTTTAATTTGTTCGATGACGGCATAGTCATTTATCGTTCACTCCATCTTTTGTAATTTTCTCTATATCATCATGTGTAGTAAAACGCTTACACATAGATCAGATCAATTCCAACATATCATAAAATATGAGCAATTGTGTACAAGTATGTTTTGATATAATAGTAAAAGTGTCATCATGAATGATGCTTAAAAGCGAATCGTTATGTTACTCAAATATGTAAAAATCTAAGTGTAACACTTGTTTTAATAGATTAAAGGAGTAAATTGTTCATATTTTCACAAATGTAGCAATAGAAGTTCGATCAATTTTTGATGTAGAAAGATAAAATATATGCAAAATAACTCATTAATTCACATAAGTATATAATAATTCACTGTGTAAGGGTTTAAAAGTATCTGAATTTTTGTATAATATATGATGTAACTAATTCATAGACGGATCATACATTGGTGTAAGAAGTAAAAGCGTAAATCAGTATAAACAATCACTAATCATAAATCGTTATCAAGGGGTATGCGTTTAAATAAACGATGAATTAAACACACCAATGTTTAGTTACATTTATGTTGCTGGAGGCTTAACAATACGAGGGAGAAGTTCCAGTATACATAACTAAAGGGAGAAATTTCTATCAATATGGAAGGATTAACTCGATAAGGGGAGTTAATCCTTTTTTTATTTGTTTATCGTAAAGTTAGAATTATTCTACTTTTAAATGTTGTAAAACTTAGTAAAATAAATTCCTTTAATTATACAATGAGCAGAAAAATGTATAACTGACAGGGCTAAATGGTTAGCTAGTACATAAAATAGTTTCATTATTCACTAATTATAAAAATGTTATTGTAACCGATTTCATTATGTGCTAATATCAAGTGGATCCAAACAACTTAAGTTGATATTTAGGCTATCAGGAAAGAAGGAAACACTATGACACATAAGAGAACAAAGGTACGTTGGTTTTTTATGGCTGCATTTTTCATCATTGGCGTCATCGCTTATATGGATAGATCAAACATCTCTATTATAGCGGCTCCGATGATGGAAGATTTACATTTAACCAAAACGCAATTTGGTTTATTAGCATCATTCTTCTCACTAGGATATGCGCTCATGCAAGTACCGTCAGGATTTTTAGCGGAAAAATTTGGACCGAGAAAATGTTGACGATTTCCCTGGTTTGGTGGAGTGCATTTACGATTTTAACAGGTTTAGTGAAAAATCATGGTTTATTATATACAGTGCGATTCCTCTTTGGTGTAGGGGAAGCACCGATGTATCCTTCAAACGCAGTATTTAACTCATTTTGGTTTGCGAAAAATGAAAAAGGACGTGCATCAAGTGCGTTACTCGCAGGTTCATACTTTGGACCCGTTATCGCACCAGTAGTAACGATTGCCATCGTTAATATGTTCGGTTGGCAAGCCGTGTTCTACATCTTTGGTTTTGTAGGGATTATCATTGCACTATTATGGTTCATCATTGCGAAAGACTTACCAGAGCAACACCGCATGGTCAATGAAGCAGAGAAACAATACATTATGGCAGAGCGTGACGTCATTCAAACGGATAAAGCGACTGCGCCATGGTCTTTATTCTTCCAACGTTTCAGTTTTTATGCGATTGCGGCTCAATACTTTGTAGTTCAGTTTGTCGTTGCACTCTTTTTAATTTGGTTACCGACTTACTTAACAGAGCAGTATCACGTGAAATTAACGGATCCTGATATGGCATGGGCGGCAGGTGCACCATGGATAGCGATGTTCGTCCTCATCATGCTTGGTGGTATGATTTCAGATAAAATTTTACAAGCAGGTAAATCTCGCTTCGTCGCACGTGGCTCGATCGCAATTACAGGCTTTGTCGTATTTAGTATTGCGTTATTTATGTCTGTACGTTCAGAAGATTTAGTGATTAACATTCTGTGGTTGTCATTATGTTTAGGCGGTATCGGTATTTCAACAGGCATGAGCTGGGCTGCAGCAACTGATCTTGGACGTAACTTTGCGGGCTCTGTATCGGGTTGGATGAACTTATGGGGCAACATAGGTGCTTTATTAAGCCCGTTATTAGCTGGGTTCTTAGCAGATCGTCTCGGTTGGACGCTCACACTTCAATTAATTATCATTCCAGTTGTTTTTGCGATTATCATGTGGTTGTTTGTTAAACCGGATAAACCATTAATCGTAGAAAAACATAAATTAAAATAGTTTGAAATGCGCACATGTGCAGTTGAATCAGTTGATGATTGACCAGCACGTGTGCGTTTTATATTTTCAAAAAGGAAGGGAAGATAGCTGTTATATTCAACCTATGAAGAAATTCGACAACCGTTGTATAATACTAAATGAAAGTAAGAAGTACTGTAAATTATGGGAGATGAAGAAATGTTATATCAACATGGCACGTTAGCTGATTTAATGGCAGGTATGTTACAAGGGACAGCCTCTATCAATGATATTTTAGCGCATGGAGATTTAGGTATTGGGACATTGTCTGGTTCTGACGGAGAGGTCATCATCCTGGATGGTAAAGCATATCATGCAAATGCAGCGGGTGAATTTAAAACATTAACAGGAGAATTATTAACGCCGTTTGCTACAGTCGTTCCGTTTCAAAAGGATTCACAATTTGAAGTGGAGAGTGAGCAAGCTTCTGATGCATTACAACAAGCGATTCTCGATCAAGCGAAAAGTAAAAATCTTTTCTTAGCGGTAAAAGTCACAGGTCAATTTAAAGATATAAGTGTACGCATGTTACCGAAACAAGAACCACCCTATACACGTTTGAAAAACTCTGCTGAGCAACAACCAGAATTTACTAAAACAGACATGAAAGGAACCATTGTTGGCTTTTATGCGCCACAACTCTTCCACGGTATTGCTTCAGGTGGATTCCACTTACATTTTATTGATGACGATAAAACATTTGGCGGACATGTGTTAGACTTTAATATACAATCTGGTACAGTTGAACTTCATCATATTGAAACATTAGAACAACATTTTCCAATCGATGATCCAACATTTTTAGAAACGGATATCGATTATGATCATATTTCCGAGGAAATTAACGAAGTCGAATAAATTGAGACCATGCTCAAATGAACCGATTCGAGTTTGAACAGAAACAGCAAGTGGGGTTGAAGTGGTTGCGTTAAAACATGTGAAACCACGGTACCCGCTAAACTAAAGAGAGAAAGAAGGTTCAAGTTGAAAAAGTATTTGCAAGCATTACTCCAATTTAACGCGAGTAAAGTAGACATCAATAAAGGGATAAGACAGATGTTATTAATGCTTGTACCACTTTTTATTGGTTATTTTAGTGATCATTTTTCAACGGGATTATTAGTAGCCACAGGTACGTTGGCACACATCTATGTCTTTGGTGGTCCCTTACGTTCAAGATTAACCACCGTTGTACTATGTAGTATTGGCTTTTCTCTAGGAATGATGCTGGGCACGTTAACGGTCGATGAACCCATCATCTTTGGGATCTTGTTACTGATCTTTGCAGTAGTGCCGTATTATATTTTCAGCACGTTAAACATCCCAGGTCCTTCTTCGATATTCTTTATCGTATCACTCAGTTTACCGATCAATTTACCTCATGCGCCGGATGAAGCGTTATTCAGAGGTTGTGCGATGCTCTTTGGGGGCTTCTTAGCGACAGTTGTCGTGCTCTTAACCGTTTATTTTTCTAGAAATGCTGGCGAGTTCAAAGCAGTACAGAACGATTATAATATGTTAAAACAACTGATATATAATTTCGATGATCCTAATGCATTTATGGAAGTGTCTCGTTTAGCTGTCGATAGCTTCCGTCGATCCGATAAAGCATTGGTGACATTTTCAGCATCGCATTCAAGTGAGCCGAATGGTTTTCAACGGTTGCTGTTATTACATAATTTAGCACAAGCCATCCATTCAGAGTTGCTTGATTTGAATGAAAACGGACATCGTCCATTGCCACCGATTATCAAAGAGATGATCGATTACGTCATCAAATTAGTCTATGGTAAAGGCGATATTCGTGCGCAATGGCAAAAAGAAGTACAAGTCGAGCCTGAATTTCAAATGTTGGTGAACCACATCTTTAAAGTGGACGAAATGATGCGTGTCAGTGATGAACGAATCAAGCATGAAATGGATGTGCGTTTACCTATACATGGACAAACACTATTGCAGAATTTAAGTTTAGAGTCTTACAAATTTAGAAATACGTTGCGTTACATTGTCATTATGGCGGTTTCGATTATAATCGCACTCATGTTTGATTTTGACAAAGCATATTGGATTCCAATCAGTACGCATACCGTATTGCTCGGCTCATCTACGTGGCACAGCTTTGAACGTGCAGGTTCCCGTGGCGTTGGAACCATTTTAGGTGTCCTCGTATTATCAGTCGTATTACTCTTCTCACCTCCTATTCCTGTCGCGATTATTTTACTTGCCGTCGCAGCAGGACTTACAGAAATGATCGTAGGTGCGAACTATTTCTATGCAGTCATTTTCATCACGATCCAAGTGCTACTCTTAAACGGTTTAGCATCTGGTAACTTAACTATTCTTAACGCCTTACCGCGCTTAATCGATGTCTTTGTGGGTATCGTCATCGCTGTGATAGGTGTGATGATCTTAGGTCGTAAAACGGCGTCTTCTATGATTCCGAAAACGATTGTCGATGTGATTCGAGAAGAAGCGGTGCTCTTCCATTACTTATTTTCAACAGATAAGATGGGGGAACAACCATTTGATAAACACGAATTGCTTCACTTAAGCATTAAAATCAGTAATATGCTTGAAGTGTACAACAGTGCTAAAGGTGAGCTCTTCAGCAAGGAACGCTATATTCAAGCTTATTACGCCAACATTCATGCGTTAGAAGAACTGAGCTTGATGCTCTCACGGGCGATGTACAACGATAAGCGTAAAACGATTGATGCAGAACCGATGGGCCAATATTTGCTCGTGTTCGAAAATCTCGCGAAATATTATGAACGCGGACAACAACTCACGCAACAATCGTTACCTGCCTTACCACAATATGTATATATCAGAAATGCACTACTTCATATGCAACATAATTGTTTATCAGCGATGCATAAAAATTAAGCATATCGCGCATATAACAAAAGCGGTTGAACGACTTGATGTTTCAAAGTCTTCAACCGCTTCTTTTCGTTTATAAAGTTAGGACAACATTTGCCCTGAGCATCCAACCATTTATTCATCTGAGGACTGTGCTTCATTCAATTCATTATATCTTTCTTTCTGACGGTAACCATACGTGCTTTCGAGAATGAGTTCGGTGTTGTTTAAACCTGCACCAATGGCACCCGCAACTGTTGAAATAGAGGCTGCGAACCAGCCTAAGTTAATATAATCGACGACACCAGCTGCTTCATTTAATTCAAGTGCAGCGCCGAGATAGCTTGATGGTAACACAATTACCGCTGTCAGTAAGAAGAGACAGAACAGAATCACAAAATAAATTAACAGTGATACAAACAACGTCATGAGTGTTGTGAGGTTGTATAACATGGTAATCCGTTTCTGACTACTATCGCGAAGCGGTTCCCATAAATCGTGCGCGATGACGATCCAAATCATCATCCCAAATATCGCCACACAAGAAATGATAAAGAGCCGCCATTCACTGTATACATAGCTTAAGTTCCACATGGTTGTGAAGACAATCCCAAATGCACCTGTCGTAAATGCGATGGCGAGCACACTGCTTAAACCACTCATCATAGTCAGTGGATTGTTCGCAAACGTCATGCCACTAAGCAAGCGAATCATACCGTTTAATTTAGATGAAACGATATAGCGTTTATGGGTAGAACCCGTATCGTTTAAATAGTCTTCTTCTTGGTTGATGGATGTTAGTGGAAATTGACGTGAGAATCGCTTACTACTTTTCGCATCACTTTCTTTTTCACTGTGGTCGGCTTTTAGTGCTGGATGAGGGTTATCTGTATTAAAGTCTTTGATGATACCAATCGTTGTTTGTAACAGTCTTTTTTGCATAAGTCGCCATCCATAAGCAGGAATTGAAACGACACTGGCGCCATTTTCTTTATTAATATCAATCGCAATCACTTTGTCATCTTTAAATAAAGGAAGATCAGTCATCGCGATGGTATAATCCCATTCATTTTCTTTTTGGTAATCGGAAATCTTTTCAAAGATAGGGGTCAGATGTTCTGCAGAACCAGTGAGCGGATCGACGTTGGTATGAATATCCCAAGTGACTTGATCACTGATTTGGTCTTTTAACGCATCAGGTAAATTTGTTTCTAAGTTTGTTGCTACACGTGCGGGGACACCTGGTGCTGCGACGATACCAATTGAAATCGTTTGATTACTCATCTTCCTCCTCCTTATCATGTGATTGTTTATTACCTTCATAGTTTTCATCGTCATCTTCTGCTTCGTGTTGACTGTCTTCTTCTTTTTCTTCTTGTTGTTCTAGTGTTTCATATCTAAAGTATTGACGATAAGAGTAAGTGACACGTTTAATTTTATCTGCACTTTCTACCGCAGAACCCATCGCACCGGCAAGGATACCGAGAGATGTTACAAACCAGATTAAATGGAAATAATCCCCTGCAGTTGGATTGTTGAGCTCAAGTGAGGTCCATCCTGCAAAGAGTGATGCGGGGACGAAGAGCAAGATACTAAACGTAAGTAGTACAAAGAGTGCTAGATAGTTTAAAAAGGTAATAATGGTTAAGGTCGTGAGCGTTGTAAAGTTATAAACATAACGGTATAAACGTTGTGTTCTAGGGTTAGGTGGTTCCCATAAATGATAAGCATAAATTAACCAGCCGACCATACCGAAGATTGAAAGTAAGGTCAGTAAAATAAAACGCCAATAATCATAATGGAGACTCAAGTCCCACGGCGTTGAAAAGATCGAAATATATGTCCCTGTAGCGAAGGATACAGAAATAATTTTTTTGAAATCAAAGATAGCAGTCCACGGTTCATTTGCCAAGGTCATGCCTGTAATTAAATGTAACCAACCTAAGATCGTCGATTTAACAATCAATCGTGTTGTTTCATCTTCATTTTCATCATCACCTTTAGGTTGTACCTCAATCACTCTCGAAAGTTTATGATGTTTCTTTATGAGATGTGGTAGTTCATCTTGATCGTGGTATATATAACTGACGATACCTGTAATCAAGTCTCGAAGTTTATTTTTTAGGTTCATCACCCCTAAAGCAGGTAGCGATAACATTGCGGTTTGGGAAGCTTTGTTGATATCACAGATAACCGTTTTCGTTGAAGAAATACTTGGTAAATCTGTAATACAAATAGCGAAGTCCCAGTCCTCTGATTTACGGATATCGATGGCGATATCGATCGCTTTATCAACATGTTCTGCTGTACCGATGATGGAAGCAACATATTGAGAAAACCGCCAGTTCACTTCATCATCGACATGATGTGCCATTTCAGAACCGAGATGATCAATGATTTTAGAGACCATTTTTTGCGGCATATCAGGAGATGGGATGAGACCTATGGTGATGTCTTTACTCATATAGACCTCCTTTTGAACATATGATGATATCATTCCCATAATTTCCCTAAATCATATTAGTTAAATCATAATTTAAAGGTAAAAATTTACATTGTACATATATTTATATTTCATATAATGTTTTTGATTTATTATTTCAGGAAAACAAACTTGCAGCAAGCCTAAAATGCAGGGTTTATCGTAACGCGAAGAGTGGTAAACGACAATTAAGAACTGGATGAAAGGATGATCGTAAATGCCTTGGACAATGGATGACTATCCACAAAGTTGGAAGAACATGGATAAGTTAGAGCGTAAAAAAGCGATTGATATTGGGAATGCCATGCTTAAAGATGGTCACAGTGAAAATGATACAATCCCTATCGCTACGAAACAAGCTGAAAGTTGGTACAAGGATGCCAGTGACTCTGAGCTTAAAGAATTAAAAAATAAGAAAATCACTCAGCACGATGATAATCAATCATCCGATCCTTCATTAGACGATCGTGATGTACATGTATATTACGAAGATAGTAAATGGAAAGTAAAAACCGACCAAGCATCACAAGCGACAGACAGCTTTGATAAAAAAGAAGATGCGATGAAACGTGCCCGCAACATTGCAGATAACAGAGACACTGAAGTGATTGAACATAAAAAGAATGAATCATAATCGGCTTTCATGACAAGCGGCATTCATTTCGTTAAGCTTCATAACTCAGCAGAGACGGGTTTAACGAGTGCGTATTGCCGAGGGTCTTAAAAACGTATTTCTTGATCATACTCAATCAGGAATACGTTTTTTGTGTTTTATGATCTAGCTTCATGACTTTTGGCTGGTTTCTGGATCAAGCAATCATACTGTTTATGCGTTAAATAAAGTTATTACGGCGTATTTTTAAGGATTCCAATGACATACGAGAAATAGAGGAGGAGACGTATGGATTATATTAACATCAAAGGTGCGGTGCAAAATAATTTAAAGGATATTGATTTGTCTGTACCTAAGCATTTAATTAGTGTATTTACCGGACGTTCAGGTTCAGGAAAATCATCACTCGTGTTTAATACGATTGCGGCTGAATCTGAACAATTACTGAACGAAAGTTATTCGAGTTACATACAGTTTCACTTAAACCAACAACCAAGACCGGATGTGAAAGAAATTCAAAACTTACCGGTAGCGATGACGATTAGCCAACAACGCTTTAATGGTAATTCACGTTCAACAGTCGGTACCGTATCTGATATTTACGCTTCAGTACGGTTATTATGGTCACGGATAGGGGAACCATTTGTTGGTTACTCTGATGCCTTTTCATTTAATAGTCCGAGTGGCATGTGTGAAACATGTGAAGGCTTAGGCTACATTGAAGATATCAACTTAGATGAATTACTCGATTGGGACAAATCACTGAATGAAGGCGCGATTGACTTCCCATCGTTCGGGCCAGATAAAGAACGCGGTAAAGCCTATCGTGACAGTGGTTTATTTGATAATGATAAAAAATTAAAAGACTACACAGATGAAGAGTTGCATTTATTTTTATATCAAGAACCGATGAAATTAGAGAATCCGCCTAAAGAGTGGCGTAAATCAGCAAAATATGTGGGACTCATTCATAGATTTAGTCGTATCTTTTTAGGGGATAAAGAATTCAACAAAAAACGCTATGCAAAACATTTAAAACATGTCGTGACGAATAAAGTGTGTCCAACATGTCATGGTCAACGACTCAATCAAAAAATGCTAAGTTGTAAGATTAATGGCTATAATATTTCTGATTTTACACAAATGACCATTAAAGAAAATATTGATTTCCTTAAAGAATTAGACGATCCTACGGCGAAATACATTATTGAACCTCTTCTTGAACAACTAGAAGCATTAGATTATATCGGACTTAGTTATCTCACATTAGATCGTGTAACGACGACATTATCTGGTGGGGAAGCGCAACGACTCAAATTGATTCGTCATCTGAATAGTCCACTGTCCGATCTCGTTTATATCATCGATGAACCAAGTGTGGGTCTACATCCGGAAGATATTGCGAAGATCAATGAAATCTTACAATCTCTAAAAGATAAAGGGAATACGGTACTGATTGTAGAACATGATCCCGATGTGATTAAAGAAGGGGATTACGTCATAGATATGGGACCAGGTTCAGGTACTGACGGCGGTCAAATTACGTTTGAAGGCACGTATGATGACTTGCTTGAATCTGATACAGCGACTGGCCGTGCACTTTCAGAAACACATCATCTCAAAAAAGAGGTACGTGAGCCTCAAGGTTATTATGAACTCGGCCCCATTACCGAAAATAATTTAGAAGAAGTTAAGGCCTCTATTCCGAAAGAGACATTAACCGTGTTAACAGGGGTTGCAGGTTCAGGTAAGAGTACGCTCGTTAAAGCAGGATTTAGAGACGACGATGACGTCATCTTTATGAGTCAAAAAGCATTACAAGGGTCTAGCCGTTCCAATCTCATGACGTATTTAGGCATCTTTGATCAGGTGAGAAGTTTCTTCAGTAAACAAACAGGTTTGAAAAAAGCGATGTTTAGTTATAACTCTAAAGGCGGTTGCCCAAATTGTGGTGGTAAAGGTTATGTAAAAACAGAACTTGCCTTTATGGGTGACTTTTCACAAACTTGTCCGGTATGTCACGGTAAGCGTTATAAAGATGAAGTATTAGAAGCGAAAGTAGATGGCTATTCTATCGCAGATGTACTTGATTTAACGGTAAAAGAAGGTCTATCATTCTTTGAATCGCATAAAGATATTCACCGTGTGTTAGATTCAGTCGCAAAAACAGGCCTAGGTTATATGTCACTTGGTCAACCACTCTCTACATTTTCAGGTGGGGAAATCCAACGCGTGAAATTAAGTCAGTACTTGATAGAAGATCATGAGAATAAAGTCTTTGTCTTTGATGAACCAACGACAGGCCTACACGAAGCGGATATTCCATTATTAATGGATCGTTTCAATGATTTAATAGAAAATCATAATACGGTCATCCTCATCGAACATAATCTATCTACGATGTGTGAAGCGGACTGGGTGATGGATATCGGACCAGGTCCAGGTTTAGAAGGAGGTAACGTCCTCTATAGTGGTACACCGAAAGACTTTATTAATGAAGCAGATACGTTAACGTCTAAGCACTTGAAACGTTACGTGGAAGCATAAGAGTAAAAGCATATCTAATCGATGTAAGGGGTGACGGTAGTCATCCCTTTTTTAATACAAAAAAGTGGCCGTTGCAACACATCATGCGTTGCAACGACCACGCTTCTTTGATCTATATCCATTGAAGTATTATTGATTATTGATATATGTTGTTAATAATTTAATGTAGTAATCAATAAAGTCTAGGTAAGTGTCTTTTTTAACATTTTCATCTACTTGGTGTGGTGTACTACCAGGTCCAAGCATTAAGAAAGAGAAGTCTTCGTCTTTACCTCTGAGTAAGTTTGAAGCATCTGTAACCCCTACAGTAGGTGTGATAATGATTTCTTCATCGAACATGTCACTTGCGATGTCGTGACCTGTTTTAATGAGGTCATTGTCACCAGTTGTAAGTACGGGATCTAAGTCTAAGAACATTTCTGATTTAAGATCGCCACCTTCGTCATTGACTTTATCAAGGTGTTTTTGGAACAGTTCTTTTACTTTGTCATTATCAAATTCAGGTACGGTACGTACGTTAAATTCAGCTTCTGCAACCTCAGGAATTGAGTTAACTTGGTTACCACCTTTAATGACTGTATTGTTAAGAACTAAGCCTGAAACGACGCTTTCGATAACATCATCATCAATGTCGTCACGACCTTTTTCTTTAGCTAAATCAAGCAGTTTTGAGAAGTCCATTTTTTCAAATTTAATATCTTTAGATGCTTCTTGATAATCTTTGTCGATGGCTTGAATGAAGTCGATTAAAGGTTTGATTGCATTTTTACCAAGGATAGGCATTGAACTATGAGATGCCAGACCTTTTGAAGTGATGCGGAAGTCCATAGAACCTTTATGTGCGTAAACAAGAGATGTTTCTGATGGTTCAGCGATGATCAGCGCGTCTACATCATCCATATAACCATTTTCGTAAAGTTGTTGAGAACCTGTTTGTTCCATTTCTTCTCCAGCAGTTGCTAAGAATTTAATGGTACCTTTTTCGAGTGCATCACTTTCTTTGATTTCAATCATTGCGATGGCAAGTGCGGCTAAACCTGATTTCATATCAGCAGAACCGCGGCCATAGAGGTAACCGTCTTTTTCGGTTAATTCAAATGGTGGGTGTTCCCAATCGTCTTCATCACCAGGATCAACAACGTCCATGTGACCAGAAATAGCAACGACAGGTTCACCTTCACCGATTGTGGCGATTAAGTTTGCACGTTTGTCGTTAATTTTATCGATTTCAGTATCGATATCATGTTTTTTGAATAGGTCTTGTAAATACTCTGCAACTTCGATCTCGTTATCGTTAACCGTTTTAATACCAACGATATCAGATAGGATTTCAACTTTCTCTTCTTTAGAAAATTTACTCATAGTCATCTACCTTTCTTCTTCAGAAATTATTTCACTTGCGTTTTCACTATTGAACATTATGGTTAGATTGTTTTTTCTCTTTAATGAATGCTGAAAGGATAAATCCAATAACGATTAAGATGGTTGTAAAGATGAAGGCAGCATCGACACCGCGAACGGTTGCTTGTTGCATCACTTCTTCTTTTGTACCGCTTGGATTTCCGTGTTCTACAAACATTCTTGAGAATACAGACATAACCGTAATACTAATAGCTGTACCCATAGCACCGGCGATAATTCTTAATGAATTCATGATTGCAGTACCATGAGAAAGTTCATCGTTGTGTAATGCGTTAAGTCCAGCTGTATTTAATGGCATCATGATGAGCCCAACAGAGAACATGCGGATCGCATAAATCACAACAACGTACCAATAAGGTGTGTCTACAGTTAAGAAAGAATGTAGTATTGTCATAATCGTTAATAGTGTAAATCCTGGAATGATTAACACTTTCGCACCAAATCTGTCATAGATTTTACCCGTATAGACAGAAATAAATGCATTGACAATTGCACCAGGTAGTATAACTATACCCGATAGCAAAGCAGATAAACCTAAGCCATCTTGTATATAGATTGGTATGAGTAAAGCAGGTCCAACAATACCGATGAATACGAATGTTGTACCGATTGAAGAAAGTGTAAATGTTTTGTTTTTGAAAATATCCATTTTAAGTAATGGTGTATCCATTTTGAGTTGTCGTAAGACGAAGATCGTGATGATGATAACCCCAACGATGAATGTAATATATACTAAAGGAGATTTAAGGCCGAGTTGACCTACACTACTAAATGCATAAAGGACGAGTCCGAAACCAAATGTTGAATAAACAACTGAAATTTTATCGAGACTGATAGCTTTTGTTTCGCCTTTATTTTGAACGAAGAGTGCACCGATAACAAATGCGAGCAGTGCAATCGCTGCTACGATGAGGAATGGCATTCTCCAACTAAAGTGATCGATGAGAAGACCGGTAACAGTAGGCCCAATAGCCGGAGCTGATTGTGCAACGATACCTGTAAGTCCCATCGCGAAACCACGTTTTTCAACGGCGAAGAGGGTGAATACAGTAAATTGCATTAAAGGTAATAACACACCAGCGCCGACCGCTTGAATGACACGCGCAGTCATTAGGATGGCGAAGTTAGGTGCGAATGCAGAGACAATTGAACCGAGCACAAACGTAGCCATAGAGAAGATGTATAACGCACGGGTTGTATATCTTTCCATGAAGAATGCTGTGAGTGGAATCATGATTCCGTTAACGAGCATAAAGCCTGTGATCAACCACTGAGCCGTAGTTTCAGTGATGTTCATTTCTTCAGTGATGACGGGCAGAGCAGTGTTCAATATTGTCTGGTTTAACATTGCGACAAAGGCACTGACAAGCATGACAGTGACAATTATATTTCTTTTCGATTTTGTCATAGTGTTTTCCGACATATCAGATGCTCCTTTTTTAAAAATAATACTGATATATTTTATCACTTAAAGTTGCTAAAGCAAACTATTTTAAACAATAAATAATTTTTATATCTTTTACCTTGAAATAATATTTATAAAAGGAATAGCATATGGAAGTGTGATATTATATAACATTTAAAATTCGGAGTGAAATGTAATGAGAAACAAAAGAAATGTCAAAAATGGGAGCACATTGCTGATAGGAATTGTGCTCAGTGTTTTAACGTTTTGGTTGTTTAGTAATTCATTATTAAATGCAGCACCAAAGATTCAACAAGATTTCGATAGTAGTGGCAGTACGATTAACATTGCAATCAGTATAACGGCACTCTTTGCAGGTATGTTTGTCGTTGTAGCTGGTAATTTTTCCGATAAGTATGGCTATGTCAAAATGGTTTATATCGGTCTCGCACTCAACATTATCGGTTCATTATTCGTGGTCATTGCCCCTGGCGTCTTCATATTAATTATTGGACGTGTAATCCAAGGGCTTTCTGCAGCGGTCATCATGCCGTCTACACTTTCATTAATCAAAGCCTTTTTTGATGAAGAGAAGCGGCAGATGGCACTCAGTTATTGGTCTATCGGCTCATGGGGTGGTGCTGGCGTCGCATCATTTTTAGGAGGACTCGTTTCATCAACAGTAGGGTGGAAATGGATCTTCGTCATCTCTATCGTGCTATCTATTCTTTCTATGTTGCTAATTAAAGGGACACCTGAAGCGAAAGCTTCGCAATATCAGCATCAAAAAATTGATTTTGTCGGTACTGTGATTTTCATCGTCATGATCTTTAGCTTGAATTTCGTCATTACGCAATCATCTCAGTATGGTCTGTTATCCTTCACCATTCTCGGCGCATTTGGCACATTTGTCATTGCAGGTCTTCTCTTTATATTAGTAGAAGTGAAAAAACAACATCCGCTGATTGATTTTAAATTACTGGCTAATAAAGGTTATACCGGTGCAACGGTATCCAATTTCTTAATGAATGCGGTCGCAGGGACACTCATTGTCGGTAATTCATTCGCTGAAGAAGCGCTAGGCTTCAATGAATTTCAGTCGGGTGCTTTAACAATTACATATTTAATCACGGTCATTGTCACTATTCGTATCGGTGAGAAGATTCTCCAACATTTAGGTGCGAAAAAACCAATGGTCATTGGCAGTATCTTGAATATGTGCGGGATCTTATGTATTTCTTTCGTCTTTTTACCACCTGTCGCTTATGTCGTCAGTTGTGTGATTGGTTATTTCTTATACGGTTTAGGTCTAGGATTTTACGCAACACCATCAATGGATACTGCGCTTGAAAATGCACCAGATGAAGAAGTCGGCATGGCATCAGGTATTTATAAAATGTCTTCTTCACTCGGTAATGCATTTGGTGTCGCTCTCTCAGGTAGTCTGTATGCAATCGGGAAATCCATTTCTGATGCTTATTTAGGTGCGACATTTGGATTTTATCTGAATGTAGGCATTGCGTTACTCACATTCATCTTACTTCAACTGTTAATACCTAAAGCGACACAGATGAAGCAAAACTAACTCAGTGATCGTTATTTAAAACAACTAGCTTTATTCTAGTCACATCAACACAAGCATATAAAAAAGGTAGCGTGTCAAACACTGTAAGGGAAAATGGACTCCCTCACAATGCTTGGACATGCTACCTTTTATTTTGATTTAAAGCTCATGCATTACGCATGGGCAGGTTGGTATGTGAATATCGTTTGTGTCGTCTTACTGATGAGCTGTGCACTATGAATACGGCTTGGTATGCCGCTTGTCGGACGTAAGATATCTAAATCTAACAGTGCTTTCATATTGTCTCGAACGACGGTTTCGCTAGGTACAGTGATAATGTTTGGCAAACTCAATTTGATCTGTTTATTGGTGTGATCAGTGAAAATTAATTCCAATGTTTGGTTCATGCTAAATCCCTCCTTAGTTAAGTTCAGTTGTACGTGTGACTTGAATCGACTCAAATTTTTCGTCGACTAAAAGTTCAATGATTTGTTTGAAAGCTTTCATTGAATTTTGGCTTACATTGGGGTTGAGTTGGGTAAAACGTCTACGAGACGTTACGGCTTTACCCTCCTCGTTCACTTTGGTCTGAATTAAAGTCAATGCGAGTTGTTCTGCTTGGTTCATTGTAATGACCTCCTTTCACTTTATATATCGAAAGTGATGATGAAAGGGGTTAAATATAAATGAGATAATATGTAACACTTTCATGTTACTTAAATGTAGTTTATTATTGTTTATGGAACGTATATGATAGGGGTGATTATATGAATCAAGTCAATCCCATTCGAGACATGAATGAAATTAAGGCGATGTATGAGGTGTTACGTGCGAGATCCCAACGTGATTATTTATTTTTTAAATTCGCCATACATACAGGTGTAAAGTTGTCTGAATTATTACATTTAACGGTCAAAGATTTAAAAAATGATTCCGGAGAGATCAAATTGTATTGGGTAGAGCCCCATGCGGCTAACATCCACATTATGTTTCCGGAAGATTTACGTGAAGAACTTTCGCAATACATCTCACATGAACAGTTAAATGATTGCGATTTGTTGTTCCAATCCAATCGGACACATCACTGTCTATCTAGACAACAAGCATATCGTATTATACGTGCTGCCGCTGCTGATATTGGCATGTTACATATCGGTTTAACGACCTTACGTAAAACGTTTGCTTATCACGCATATCAATCGGGTATATCAATATCTATTATCCAAAAATATTTGGGCCATCAAACTACAATAGAAACAATGAAATTTATTGGTATATCGAAAAAAGCAAGTCTCACGACGATTGCTTTAAACCTATAACAAAGGAGGCGTGAATGAGCTTGATTTACCTATTTATAGCGATTATCGCTATCATATGTCTCGTGTTACTCACACTGAGTCATACTAAGTTAGCACGTTACGCTGGTTGGCTTGCATTAATTGCTCCAGTCATTGCTTCTGTATACTTCTTAGTGCAAATTCCAAAAGTACTCCAGGGTCATTTCACTACGATTAAAATTCCTTGGGTCGCAGCACTAGATGTCAATATCGACTTCAGGCTAGACGGGTTGAGTTTATTATTCGGCTTACTCATTTCAGTTATTGGGGTTGCTGTATTTTTCTATGCAACACAGTATCTTTCAGCAGATGAAGATAATTTGCCTCGTTTCTACGCTTATCTATTGCTCTTCATGTTAAGTATGCTAGGGGTTGTAACCTCAAACAATACGATTTTAATGTACGTCTTTTGGGAATTAACAAGTGTTTCTTCCTTCTTACTTATTTCTTATTGGTATAGTAAAAATGATAGTCAATATGGTGCCATGTTATCGTTCGTCATTACTGTATTAGGTGGTTTGGCTATGTTAGCCGGCTTCATGATGATCTACAGTGTGACAGGAACAAATACGATTACTGAAATTTTAGCTCAAAAATCTGAGCTCGCACATGATCCATTATTCATACCAATCATTATTATGTTATTACTTGGTGCATTTACTAAATCACCACAATTTCCATTCCATGTATGGTTACCTAAAGCGATGGCTGCACCAACTCCGGTCAGTGCTTATCTACACTCTGCAACCATGGTTAAAGCAGGGATATACTTACTACTCAGATTCACACCGGTATTAGGTCTCAGTGATTTCTACATATATGTTGTGACTTTCGCAGGTCTCATCACAATGATGTTCGGTGCCGTGAATGCCATCCGTCAATATGACTTAAAAGGTATTCTTGCATACTCTACAATCAGTCAGCTCGGTATGATCATGTCTATGGTTGGACTCGGCGGTGGATTTGCACAACACACATCAGATGGACTCGCAAGTGCTTATGCATTCATCTTATTCACAGCATTATTCCATCTCTTCAACCATGCGATTTATAAATGTGCACTCTTCATGGGTGCCGGTATCGTGGACCATGAAACAGGTACACGTGATATTCGTAACTTATCAGGTTTAAGAAAAGTATTACCTATCACACATATCGTGATGTTACTCGGTGCACTCTCAATGGCAGGTATTCCATTCTTGAATGGTTTCTTAAGTAAAGAAATGTTCTTTGATGGCTTAGTCAATGCGACTGAGTTACCACAGTTTGGCACAATCTTAACTGTAATCATTGCTGCTATTGGTGTCATCGCAAGTATCTTTACATTGATTTACGGTGTACATTTAGTGAAAGAAACGTTCTGGGGTGACTATGACAAAGCTGATATCCCGAACGATCATGTACATGAACCGAAATTATTCGTCTTACCTTCAGCCATTTTAGCAGTGCTCATTCCGGTCATCTTCTTCATACCAAATGTATTTGGAGATGCAGTGATTCTGCCAGCGTTACGTGGTATGACAATCGGTTCAGCCGTCGATCAGTATGCGCCACACATTTCACAATGGCACGGCGTCAACTTACCATTAATCTTAAGTGTCATTGTCATCGTTGTTGGTTTCATCGCTGTACTTTCTATCGATTGGAAACGCATCGCAGACAAATTCCAACGCGGTTCTCTTACATCCGGTTATGCTAGCATTTATCGTTTGTTTGAACATAATTCTGGTTATGCCGTTCGTGTTTTAATGAACAACCGCTTAAACCATTACATTATCGTGACGCTATTAATTTTCATGGCACTCGTCGTATACGGTGTTATTCGAACAGGCATGCCTCACTTACATCAAATTCACATCGGTGAGTTTGGTCCACTAGAAGTAATCATTACGATTGTCGTATTCATTCTAGGTATCGCACTGATCTTTATCCGTCAACGTCTCACAATGGTTATCTTGAACGGTATTATTGGTTATGCGGTTATCATCTTCTTCATCGTGATGAAAGCACCAGACTTAGTGCTTACGCAACTCGTGGTTGAAACGATTACGACAATGTTATTTATCGTCAGCTTCTCACGCTTACCAAACGTACCGCGTAGTAATGTGAATAAACGACGTGAAACAATCAAGATTATCGTATCACTCATCATGGCATTAACCGTCGTCTTCCTTATCTTTGTCACACAACAAAGTGATTCAATCGGTACTATTTCAACGTTCTATCACAAAGCGGATGAACTTGCAGGCGGTAAAAATATCGTCAACGCCATCTTAGGTGACTTCCGCGGATTCGATACAATGTTTGAAACCTTAGTATTGATTATTGCAGGATTAGGTATTTATACGTTACTTAACTTTAAAGATCGGAGGGGTCAAGATGAAAGAGAATGATGTTGTCTTAAAAACGGTAACGAAAATTGTCGTCTTTATCTTATTAACATTTGGTTTCTACGTGTTCTTTGCAGGACATAACAATCCAGGTGGTGGCTTTATTGGAGGACTCATCTTCAGTTCGGCATTCCTACTCATGTTCTTGGCCTTCGATGTGAAACAGGTTCTCCTTTCATTACCTGTTGATTTTAGAATTTTAATGATCATCGGCTCATTGATTACTGTCGCAACGGCTGTCGTTCCGATGTTCTTCGGTAAACCGTTCCTTTACCAAACAGACGCACACATTGATTTGCCGTTATTAGGCGATTTACACGTGACAACCGTGACGCTCTTTGAATCAGGTGTCTTACTCACAGTCGTCGGCGTCGTTGTAACCGTCATGTTGTCGATCAGTGGTGGTCGCTCATGAATATGATCTTGTTATTGGTGATTGGTTTCTTAGTATTTATCGGAACGTACATGATACTATCAATCAATCTCATCAGAATTGTCATCGGGATTTCCATTTACACTCATGCAGGGAACCTCATCATTATGAGCATGGGTCATTATGGTCAACATATGTCGGAGCCGTTGATCGCTTCGGGGAAACAATACTTTGTGGACCCGTTACTCCAAGCTTTAGTGTTAACAGCGATCGTTATCGGATTTGCGATGACAGCCTTTCTACTCGTGTTAGTTTATAGAACTTACCGTGTAACGAAAGAGGATGAAATCGATGTACTGAGAGGAGCGGATGACAACGATGAATAATCTATTAATCTTACTCATGTTGCTCCCGATGCTCGGTGCACTATTACTTGTATTTATTCGTAAACGTAATCTCTTATCACGTATTTTATCTGGCGGGGTCATGGCTGTTACAACAATACTCGCGTTGTGTTTATTGATTTACGTCATGAATCATAAACCGCTCGTGTTAGACTTTGCGGGATGGCGCGCACCGTTTGGGATTCAATTCGTTGGTGACCCATTAAGTCTCTTACTTGTTACAACATCAAGCTTTGTGGTCACAATGATTATCGCTTATGGGTTTGGCCGTGCTGAAAAACGTGCCATTCGTTACTACTTACCAAGCTTTATCTTATTCCTAACCGTCGGAGTGATTGGTTCATTCTTAACTGCAGACTTATTTAACCTTTATGTTATGTTCGAGGTTATGCTCCTCGCATCATTCGTATTGGTTACGTTAGGACAATCAGTTGAACAATTGAGAGCAGCCATCATTTACGTCGTATTAAACATACTCGGTTCTTGGTTGCTACTACTCGGTATCGGTTTACTTTATAAATTAACTGGTACATTAAACTTCTCACATGTAGCACAACGTATCAGTGAGTTAAACGATAATCGTACTGTACTCATCATTTCAATGGTCTTCTTAGTTGCATTCGCTTCTAAAGCAGCATTGGTTGTGTTCATGTGGTTACCGAAAGCATATGCGGTATTAAACACAGAACTTGCTGCACTCTTCGCAGCATTGATGACAAAAGTTGGGGCATATGCCCTTATCCGATTCTTTACTTTAATCTTTGATAGCTATGCAGAAATTACACATCCATTACTCGTGTTCTTAGCTTGCTTAACAATGATTATTGGTGCCTTTGGTGTCCTTGCCTATAGAGACATTAAGAAAATCGCAGCTTACCAAGTTGTGTTATCCATCGGATATATTATTCTCGGACTCGGTTCCCATACATTTGAAGGAGTTAACGGTGCGATCTTCTACCTTGTCAACGATATCATCGTCAAGACACTGTTGTTCTTTATCATTGGTGCATTGGTGTACATGACAGGTTATCGACAATACCGCTCGCTCTACGGTTTAGCGAGAAAGGAACCGTTCTTCGGTGTTTGTTTCTTTATCATGATTCTCGCAATCGGTGGTGTGCCGCCATTTAGTGGTTTCCCAGGAAAACTTTATATTTTCAACGGTGCGATCGAAAATGGCAACTACATCGGTTTAGCGTTACTCATCATTACAAGCTTAATTGCGATGTATTCCCTCTTTAGAATCTTCTTCGTCATGTACTCTGGTGATGAAGAAAATGGTAAAGAAATCCAATACAATCGCATCCCAAGATGTCGTAAAGGTGTCATTGGTGTCATTGCAGGCGCTGTCGTATTACTCGGTATTTTCGCACCTGCAGTATTCAAAGTGACTTCTGAAGCGACACACTTAAACTTGGATGATGGTGTTTATGAACAAACCGTCAACCCGCACTTAGTTAAGGAGGATGATAGACAGTGAGACAAGTCGTATTAAATATTGTTATTGCTTTCTTATGGGTCCTCTTTCAAGATGAAGATTCGTTCAAATTGACGACATTCTGTGCGGGTTATCTCATCGGTTTACTCGTAATCTATATTCTACATCGCTTCTTCGGACAAGAATTCTACATAAAAAAAATATGGGTTGCGATTAAGTTCTTAGCTGTTTATTTGTATCAGCTCGCTACATCTAGTATTTCGATCATTACTTATATTTTATTTAAAACGAATGATATGAACCCAGGATTAGTGACTTATGAAACAGATTTAGAAAGTGATTGGGAAATCGCGTTCCTCACAATCTTAATCATTATCACACCAGGGTCAACGGTGATTCGTATTTCTAAAGAAAATAAAAAATTCTTCCTCCATGCGATCGATATTTCTGACCAGGAGAAAGAAAAATTGTTGAGTAGTATTAAGCAATACGAAAATCTCATTCTGGAGGTGACACATTAATGGAAGCACTCACGAATTTCTTTATCACTGCAGCAGCGATTATCTTTGGTATTGCTTTGTTCATCACGTTATATCGGTTGATCAAAGGACCTACCACTGCAGACCGTGTCGTAACTTTCGATGCGACAAGTGCTATCTTGATGTCACTGGTAGGAACGTTAAGTATTATCTTTAAAACCGTCTCTTTCTTGGATTCCATCCTGTTAATCGCGATTATTTCGTTCGTAAGTACGGTGTCTATTTCGCGATTCATAGAAGGGGGGCACGTCTTTAATGGGAACAGTAAACGAAATCGTTAATTTGATTGCGTCCTTTATGATCTTCCTCGGAAGTATTATCGCATTGATTAGTTCAATCGGACTCGTGAAATTCCATGACGTCTTTTTACGAAGTCACGCCGCAACGAAAAGTTCGACGTTATCCTTACTACTTACATTAGTAGGTGTTATCGTGTTCTTCATTTCATACCAAGGTTACTTTAGTGTACGTATGATTTTAGCATTGGTATTCATCAACTTAACTTCTCCAGTCGGTGGACACTTGATTTCACGTGCAGCTTATCGCACAGGGGCTTACATGTATCGTAAATCAGATACAACCCAACAAGTGAATACCTTGAGAAGTAATTCCGATACGAATTCTTTCGAACAACTGAAACGACGTGCACTAGAAAGAGAATCACTACGTCAACAATACAGTAAGAGTACAAATCAAAGTAATCAAGACTAGAATGATAAATGAATAAAAGATTTATAGAAAGCATTGGGATGTCATTTACGCAGTTTAAAGCGTGAAGACGTCGCAATGCTTTCTTTTTTGTTTGAAAATGAGCGTTCAATCAAGATTAGAAAAATGCTATAACCATACGTATTTATATGAGAGTGAACTTGCATGATGTCAGTCACGTAAGTTGTTAATATTGTGTAAAATAAGGTAAAATTAATAAAACATCAATTTTAAAATGATTAAATCATTTTTGTAACGAGCGTGTCGCAATTAGTGCAATTTTGCTTGTTATGACAGTGGTTTGTATCGTTTTATATCAAGTGATGCGGTGTTAATTAGAGAGGGAAGAAGCAGGTGGAAGCATGCACGTTTTTGAAACATTACTTATATTTCTTATTCTGGTGATTATCAGTTCGTTGATCCATGTATTCTTACCTAAAGTACCCCTAGCATTCATACAAATTATTCTAGGTGGATTGTTGTACGTGACACCAATCCCAGTAGAATTCCACTTCGATAGTGAACTCTTCATGGTCCTCATCGCGCCACTCCTATTCGTTGAAGGGGTGCACGTCTCGCGTGTTCACCTGGGACGATACATACGACCTGTCCTCATGATGGCGATGGGACTCGTCGTGACGACCGTGATTGTCGTCGGCCTTTTCGTTCATTGGATTTGGCCTGAATTACCACTCGCAGCGGCCTTTGCGTTAGCGGCGATTCTCTGTCCGACTGATGCAGTGGCCGTTCAAGCGATTACGAAAGGTAAAGTGTTACCTAAAGGTGCAATGACCATTTTAGAAGGAGAGTCACTACTCAACGATGCTGCAGGTATCATTTCATTCAAGATTGCGGTAGCGACGTTAATAACTGGCGCATTTTCACTATGGGATGCGATTGGTCAATTCCTCATTTCATCTATTGGTGGATTCCTCGTCGGTTTAGCGATTGGTGTACTCCTCGTTAGATTTAGAGTGACATTAACACGTCGAGGTATTGAAAACATTAATATGTTTACCTTTATTCAGTTACTCACACCGTTTGTCACATATCTCGTCGCTGAAATGTTTCATGCCTCAGGTATTATCGCTGCAGTAGTGGCTGGTCTGGTCCACGGTTTCGAACGAGATCGTATTGCACAGGCTCGGACACGGTTACAGATGAGCTACAACCATACGTGGAATATTTTAAGCTATGCGTTAAATGGTTTTGTCTTTTCAATATTAGGATTTTTAGTACCAGAAGTTGTGGGTCGTATTATTACGAATGAACCTCACAATCTACTCTTTCTCATCATTGTAACGGTATTAGTAGCAATCGCACTTTATCTCTTTCGCTTTTTATGGGTTTATGTGCTCTATCCGTATTTCTACTTACCGATTAGTCCCTTCCAAAAGTTAATGATGTTTAAAGACGAATCCGAAGCATCGACCGAACAACCACCAAAACGAAGCATGTATGCGTTAATCATGTCGTTGTGCGGGGTGCACGGTACGATTTCACTCGCGATTGCGTTGACGTTGCCTTACATTTTAGGGAATCAGCAAGAGTTTATCTATCGTGATGATTTACTCTTCATCGCGTCATGTATCGTCATCATTAGCTTAGTAGTCGCTCAAGTCGTGTTACCGCTCGTAACACCGGCGATGACAGAACCGAAAGTAAAAGGACTTAATTTTAAAGAAGCAAGAATTTATATTTTAGAACAAGTCATCGAAATGTTACATAAGAAAGCGACTGAGCATTCAAGCTATCGCTATGGCAATGTGATTAAAGAATATCTAGATAAGCTTGCATTTTTAAAATCAGTGGAAAATGAGGATGAAAATTCAACCGAACTCGAACGATTACAAAAAATCGCATTCGATGAAGAAAGTAAGACGCTCAATATGCTTGTCAAAGAAGGCGACATTACGAGCAATATGTTGGATAACTACATGAGATATGCAGAGCGCACACAAGTATTTAAACAAGCATCACTCATTCAAAGGGTGAAAGTAGAGTTAAGCACATTCGTGTTGAAACTTCGTTTGCGCCGGAGAATTAAAACCAATGCTGCATCTCCGCTCGCGATAGTCGATAACTTAAACGAAATCGCTAAGATGATGCGTATCGTGCATTATCACGTCGTGCGTAGACTGAGTGAGGAGACCACAGAAGATAACAAGCTAGAGGTGGGTATGATTTGTGATAGTTACTTAATGCGTATCGATAATCTGACGCCCGCTAACTTTTTAAACCAAGCGTATCAAGATCACTTAACGAAGATTAAGTTAAATGCGTTAAAAGAACAGCGTCGAATTCTTGCTGAGTTGCTTGAAGAAGGCGAGATTACTGAAACGACAGCATTGAAAATCAGAGAAGCCATCAACTATGATGAAATGGTTGTCGTCGATCGGGTAACTTAATCTCATCAAAGGTATAAGAACAACATGGCATGCCGTTGAAGAGGCAACCAGCACAGTATAATCATCAGCTAGAACAACAAATGACTGCACTTATTCGTGTCATCAGACATACGAGTGCAGTCATTTTTATAAAGTGGTATGATGTTCATTTTTGAGTGAGGTCATGCTCTAATTGCGTCGTTGTTATGACCGACGGAGCTTTTGTTTCATCACTTTAACTAGAAATCTTGGAATACTTTGGAGTCGATTCAGACGTTTCCAATCAATAAGTACGCGGTAGATCCATTCGATATTTAAACGTTGAAAGAGTTTAGGTGCACGCTTTTTAGCGCCACTAAAGACTTCAATTGCGCCACCAATACCGATGCACACCGTTTGGGAAAAGTGAGATTGAAAACGTTCGATCCACTGTTCTTGTTTGGGATAGCCCATACCGACAAAGAGATAGTCTGGATTGAATTGTTGAATATCTTCTGCAATCTGGTCATCTTCAACGTCAATATAACCATGGTGTGAGGCAAACGTGACATTTGGGAAGCGTTGTGACAAGCGGTTTTGCGCCTCTCTAACGATCTCTTGTTTGGCACCTAACAAATAGACGCGTTGATGGCGTTCATTAGCAAGCGAGAGGCACGCTTCCATCAACTCAATGCCAGGAACGCGGGTTTGAAGCGGTGTGCGTAATATTTTGCTGGCGAGTACAATCCCTGTGCCGTCCGGTACGACATAATTTGCACGATTGATTAATCTCAAGTAGTCCGGATGCATCGTCGCATAATCAATGATTTCAGGATTTGCAGTGACGATAAAGAGATTCTCATCATGGGGTTGGTTAAAAAATTGATTGATGTCATGCGTCATATCCGTCATAGAAACATTATCGAAATAGACAGATAGGACATTCACTTTGTTGTGGTGTGTGCGTTCAGTTTCAGTCATGTTCTTTCTCCTTGTTGACAGATGTCGTGTACGATGATTCTACATCGTGTTTTTTATTTCACTCTATCATGCCACATGTGGAGTCAGATTTAAATACGTCTAAAGTCTAAATGTTTAACAGAAATGATTCATTTATAATAAAAGAAAAGGCCGATGAAACTTACAGTCAGGTATTTCGTTCTCTTGCATGGCGACTGAAGAGACGATTGCGAAAATATAACACAATTGAGGTATGGTTATGCAAACGTTACATACATGGTTAGGCGCAACATTTGAGCTACATATTGAATATGTCATCTTGATTGCGCTTGCTTACATTTTAATTCATTATTATCGAAACAAATCCTTCGTGCGATATTTCGATATTATTTTAAATTACATCCCGGTCTTAACCCATGAGATGGGGCACATCCTGTTTAATAAAATAGGTGGTGGAAAAGCAAGAGACCTGGTCATTGTTGTCAGACCTTCTGAGCGTATTGCGACGTCTCAGCAAGGCTATGCCGTCACTCAGTCTAGTGGCACATTGGGTCATGTCATCACCACGTTAGGTGGTTACGTGATGCCACCGATTATGTTAGGACTCGGTTTTCTATTAATAAACAGTCAATATCCGAGTATATTTATCGTGTGTTATCTCATCATCTTTAGTTATTTTCTTTTTCTTACGTCACGTAAAGCAGTGCCGATTCTTGTCGTACTCGGATTGATAGGCAGTTTATATCTATTGTTACAACAACCACAAAATATTTCTCTGATTGTGGTGATTGCAATCGTCTATCACTTTTTCTTAGGAACGCTACTCGGTGAAGTCCTCCAGTCTACGTGGACGATCGTTAAGCTAACATTAGCACGTGGACAAGTCAGTTGGGATGGCACGACGTTAAATGAACTCACACGTATCCCAACATTTGTGTTTACATTCTTTTGGATCGTCGTGAATCTTTTTTCACTATATTATATTACTACGCATTATTTATGATAAAAAAACAGGTTACGATAACGGAAAAATGTTGTGAATGAGCCAATGAGGTTAGAGCTCACTACAGCATACATCGGTTTCCTTATCGTAGCCTGTTTTATTGTGCTTCATTATTTTCAGCGAAGATATGCGTTGCATTATCATAGCTCAAAATAATTAAATGTTCTTCTTTTTTAACCATGATCACTTTGTTCGTATCATCTTTATTTACGATTTCAACTGTATCCCCAATAGAGATATGTTTACTTGATAAATAGATTAACAATTCTGTACGATCACTCACACGTTTGATTGTGACATGGTCTCCTTCCTCATACGCAAGTAAATTCGTCGTATAAATCTCTTTATATTCATTGTTACGAGGAATGATACCACCGTGCGGGCACGTTTCAGGATAATCTAAAAATTTATCCAAACGATCAGCAAATAATTGAGAGACACGGTGTTCTAAGATTTCAGCCTCTTGATGCACTTCTTCCCAACTATATTCTAAAACTCTAATCAAGAATAATTCGATTAAACGGTGACGTTTGATGATATCTAGTGTATAAGATAAACCTTGTTCTGTTAGTTTGACCCCTTTATATGGTTTCGTTTTGACGTAACCGGTTTGTTCAAGGCGGTTCACCATTTCACTGACAGAAGGCGGTCTAATATTTAAGTAATTGGATAATGTTTTGTTGGTTACAAACCGACTATCCCCATCATGTTTAAGGATAGCTTTAAGATAGTCTTCTTTTTCTTCGTTTAACATTGAATCACCTCACTTAACATTCACCTTATTGTATCACGAAATAACTTGACAAGCTAAAAGTTAGAGGTATACTATAATTATTGTTAGGTTTACCTAAAAATATATTAAGGAGAATGAACAAATGTTAACAGTTAAGGACCTAAATTTAACATTAGGTCACAAACAGGTACTATCAGATATTAATTTAGAAATACCCGTTGAGGGAGAAATCATCGGTATTATGGGGCCAAACGGTGCTGGGAAATCATCATTGCTGAAATCAATTATTGGGGAGTTTCATGCAACTGGTGAAGTGAAATTAAACGGTAAAGATACAACGAGCCAACTTAAATCGATTACTTACATACCACAAAAGGCACAAATCGACTTAGATTTTCCGATTAGTGTGGAAGATGTCATTATCTCAGGCGCTTACAAAGATATAGGTTGGTTCAAGTTTGTAAAATCAAATACAAAACAGAAGTTAACAGAACTACTCGACACATTGAAACTCACGTCATTACGCCACAACCAGATTTCTGAGTTGAGTGGGGGGCAATTACAACGTGTCTTAATAGCGAGAGCGTTAATGTCCGAAAGTGACGTTTACTTCTTAGATGAACCTTTTGTCGGCATCGACTTCCAAAGTGAACAACTCATCATCCAGCAATTACAAGCACTTAAAGCACAAAATAAATTAATGTTGATCGTGCATCACGATTTATCTAAAGCATCAGAGTACTTTGACAGAATTATTTTACTCAATAAAACAGTCCGTTATTTCGGTGATAGTCAAGAAGCGGTGGAATCAGATAAATTGAATAAAACGTTTTTAACGAATCCGAATGACTCAGAAAGTAATATAGAAAGTGTGTGAATAACATGGATTTTTTGCAACATTTATTTGACTATCAATTCTTAAACCGTGCTTTAATTACCTCTATTGTTGTAGGTATTGCTTGTGGAACAGTTGGGAGCTTGATCATTTTACGTGGCTTGTCACTGATGGGAGACGCGATGAGTCACGCTGTGTTACCCGGGGTAGCACTCTCCTTTGTATTTGGTATTCCTATGTTTATCGGTGCACTTATCTCCGGTATGCTAGCGAGTCTGTTTATCGGTTTTATCTCCAATAACAGTAAGACGAAATCAGACGCAGCGATAGGGATTAGCTTTACCGCATTCTTAGCAGCTGGGGTTATCATCATCAGCTTAGTGAACAGTGCGACAGATTTACAGCACATTCTATTTGGTAACTTACTCGCTGTAACGAACAGCACATTGATGTCGACAGTCATTGTCAGCGCGATTGTAATTGCGCTTATCATTATTTTTTACAGACCATTGAAAATATCTACCTTTGATCCAACATTTAGTAGAATGAGTGGCTTGAATACAGGCTTAATCCATTACTTTATTATGTTACTCTTATCACTTGTTACAGTCGCAAGTATTCAAACAGTAGGTATTATCTTAGTTGTTGCTTTACTTGTAACACCAGCTTCAACTGCATTCTTAATCTGTAAAAAATTACATACGATGATGATTGTTGCCAGCCTAATCGGTGTCGTAAGTTCGATTGTCGGACTCTTCTTTAGTTACATCTATAACATACCAAGTGGTGCGACAATTGTACTCTGTGCATTCCTCATTTATGTCATTGTGTTTGCAGCTCAAAAATTAAAATTTAAAGTTCAGAAGGGATAGATAATATGAAAAAAATTGCAGTCTTATTGATGGCTTTACTCGTTTTCCTAGCAGCTTGTGGTCAAGGTGGCGGAAGCAGTGAAGGCAACGATGAAGGTAACAAAGGTGAAAAGCTTAACGTCGTAACAACGAACTCAATTCTTTATGATATGGTGAAAAACGTAGCTGGAGATAAAGTTGAAGTACACAGTATCGTACCGATTGGACAAGATCCACACGAATACGAAGTGAAACCGAAAGATATTCAACAAATCACTGATGCAGATGTCGTTTTCTATAATGGTTTTAACCTTGAAACAGGTAACGGTTGGTTCAACAAAGCGTTAGAACAAGCAGATAAATCATTAGACGATGATGAAGTCGTCGCTGTTTCTGATAAAGTAGATCCTATTTATTTAAATGGTGAAGAGAAAAAAGATTCTAATCGTGACCCTCACGCATGGTTGAGTTTAAGTAACGGTGTGAAATATGTTGAAGCCATTCAAGATACATTAGAAAAACAAGATAAAAACAACAAAGATGATTATAAAAAAGACGGTGACAAATACATCGATAAATTGAAACAATTAGATAAAGACAGTAAAGATAAATTCGATGATATTGACGAAGATGACCGTAACATGATCACAAGTGAAGGTGCATTCAAATACTTCGCACAAAACTTTGATATCAACGCAGGTTACATTTGGGAAATCAACACTGAAAAAGAAGGTACACCAGAACAAATGAAACAAGCAACTAAATTCGTGGAAGACAACGATGTAAAACACTTATTAGTTGAAACAAGTGTTGATTCAAGAAGTATGGAAAGTTTAAGTGAAGAAACAGACAGAGATATCATCGGTAAAGTCTACACAGACTCTATCGGTAAAGAAGGTAGCGATGGTGATTCATACTACGACATGATGAAACACAACATCGATATCGTGCATAAAAGCATGGAAAAATAATCTTAGTTCAATGAGAACATGTTAAACAACGATGTGAGCGGGGCCCTCTATGTCTTAATCATCGGTACGTAGAGGTGCCTTCCATAACATCGCTAAAAATGAGAGATAATTTGATGCATACATACCTCGCATCAAACCAATATAAGCATTACGCAAAACCAAGGTGGATGAATCAAGAGAATATTTAAACAGATATTGTCTTGAGTAGTCCCATATCGTACGTACACCTCCAAAATAACCATAGAAGCTTTCAATTGATAGGCGTACCACGTCTACATAAGCTGACCTCGTATGACTACAATTGTTCGTATAGTTAGAGTGAAAACCATATGAGTCACTTATGATGGCATTTATAATACGTACGATATGGTGGTATTCAAGCTTAAATAATCAGCAAGCGTATAGACGGTTGTTAATCCTCCCCCGTTTAACGCGACAAAGCCCCTACATGAGATTGATGGCTCATGTAGGGGTTTTTTATGTAATAAGCTAGATTTTCTACAATTTATTTATGGTTTCCCTTAATATAATGAAAGCGACGGTCTCCTATTGTATTAAGATATCGTCGCTTTTATTCGTGTTTGATATTTAAATATCATAGTTTATTTTGCTTATCTTTATTTTTTAGCTTGATAAATATTGGAAGTAATAATAGAAAAAAGATAGCCAAATTCATCTAAATAACCTCCTATAAAAAGTAGAAATTTGCATAATTTATGGAAACGCTTACTTAATCAAAATAAATATATCATTTTTTGACGCCTAAAACAATGATTTATTTTATATAATAGATTTAACAAACAATATAAAATGCCCTTTAATGTATCATTATAGTTTCACAGATACATTAAAGGGCTGATCATTATTACTTAAACGCATGACTCTGTTTGAACTGTTAAGGGGATATAAGGGTAAAAGGGTTTAGTTTTTTGAGTCTCGTTATGATTTATGATTAACCTCTGTTGCTCAGCGGTTAATGTGATATTGGTATCATGCGTATATATTCATGCATAGACGGTTTTACTGGTTAAGGGTTTTATTTCGCGTTATAACTTGCGCTAGAGATCTGACCGCCTGAAACAATCACGTCTTTGTCTTGGAAAGGTTCATTGTTAAAGAAGCGGGTCAAGATATCTTTGACACCTGCTTCAATACGTTCTTGGGCTTCTAATGTCATACCTGAATAGTGAACGGTCATACCATTTCGTGGCATTGAACGCCATGGATGATCTGCTGGAGCAGGTTGAGGGTACCAAACATCACCGGCATAACCTTGAATGTGTTCACTTTCTAAGTTTTTGACTAAATCATCTTTATTTACGATTTTACCTCTGGCAGTATTGACTAAGTAGCTGCCTTCTTTCATTTTACTTAATACATCATCGTTGAATAAATCTTCAGTTTCTGGTGTAAGTGGTGAATGAATCGTAATGGCATCACTCGTTTGTACAAGGGTGTCGAAATCTACGAATTGAGAGTGCTCAGTGTCTTGTTGATTGATCGGATCGTAGTGTTGTAATTTAACGTTAAATGGGACGAGACGATCAGCTACTAGTTGGCCAATACGTCCGAAACCAAAGATGCCGATGGTTTTATTTTGTAGTTCATGTGCATGATTACCTACTTGTGATAGTTTCCATTCACCTTCTTTAGCTTGGCGGTGACCTTCTTCATAGTTGCGTAGTAAGATTAATAAGTCCATCACTGCATGTTCAGCGACACTGACGGTATTACTACCTGTGACTTCAACGACACCGACATTGTTTTCGCTTGCCGCTTGTAAATCTACATGGTCTGAACCAACCCCTGCAGTGATTGCGAGTTTAAGGTTAGGTGCTTGTTCAAGACGTTCTTTCGTCATGTATGCTGGATAGAATGGCGCACTGATCACGACATCCATATCTGCCAAATGTTTATCTAAGTCTGCTTCTCCATCGTTTAAAATAACGAGTTCATGACCTTTGTCTTGAAAAAATGGTTTGAGGCCAATCGCTTTATCGCTATTCAATAGTTGATTGTCTTGGCCTGCTTCAGCCTCTGGGAATAATGCTACAATTTTCATACATAAAACACTCCTTCATATAAAGATTTATTGTTTAGTTAGGACGTAATGGACGCTGTGACATGATTAGAAAATACAAAAATACCCGATGCGTTTTGTACGTACCACCTCCTTTAAATGGCATGAATCAAGCGTCTGTTGATTAAGCATTTAGCAGAAGGGAGTAGCATACAAGCACCGGGTACTCTATACCAATCCCTATATTGAAAATGTTCATTTCAATATAGCTATGTGTTATTCTTCTATATTTTGATCGAAGACGAAGATTGAAACGACTTCATCGTCTTCAAGTGAGATATCTGTAAATAATTTCACGAATTTTGCACCAACGAGTTCTTCCATCTCTGTGGGAGGCTCTTTTTGATACAATGCTTTGATTTCTTCTGTTCTACCGTATTTCAGCATACTTTCGAAATCTTTATTTTGTAAGTAAAAGTTTTCTACTTTACTCAAACTGCCAGTCATGTGAGCGATAGCCCAATTATCTTTGAAGAACACCTTTATCGTGTCTGGGCCTTTACCGATATAAGCTTTACGGTATTTGCGCACGAGGTTGGCAAAGGTTTGAACTTTGTCTGAGTTTGCGATGTGCTCACCCCATTTAATTCTTACTGATTTTGGTTTCACTAAGAATTCTATTTCATCATAATCCGTTTTTAATGATATGAAAAGCGTTTTGCTTAAGTGACTCATTCATTTTCAAAATTATAAATTGAAAATAAACACGTTATCTAATTTTTATTTTACAGTAAAACGTGACTGATCAAGGTTCGATCTAAATTGTTTTTGCTCTGCTTTAGATTTTTGTTTGAAATCTTTAAGGAAAGCTTCATATTCGGGTAACACTTCATTAAGCTCACCGTATTGTTTTAACTTTCCACCTTCAATCCATGCAATTTTCGTACAGAAATCACGGACTTGTTTCATGTTATGGCTGACGAAGAAAATCGTCTTACCTTGTTGCTTATATTGATAAATTTTATCTAAACATTTTTGTGTAAACGTTTGGTCCCCGACAGAAAGGGCTTCATCGATGACTAAAATGTCAGGATCCACTGTGATATTAATCGCAAAGCCGAGTTTTGCACGCATTCCACTTGAATATTTCTTCACCGGTTGATAAATAAATTCACCGAGTTCGCTGAATTCAACGATTTCTGGTGTCAGTGCTTTAATTTGTTTACGCTTAAAGCCCATGCACAACATCTTAAATTCAATATTATCAATACCAGAGAGTTGCGCATTTAAGCCTGCGTTGATAGCGATGACACTTACGATACCATTCCGTTTGATGCTACCCTCAGTAGGCGTAAGAGAACCGCCAATCATATTACTAAGTGTGGATTTACCGGAACCATTAATACCGACAAGGCCAATGACGTCACCTTCATATGCGGTGAGTGAAAAATCTTTCATCGCGTAAAATGTTTTGTTTTTATGAAATGGAATGAATGCATCCTTCAGTCGCTCTTTATTATTGCGATAGATACGGTATTCTTTCGTTATATGTTCAATGTTTACCGATACGTTCATCATGATACCTTCCTTATTTACAATTGAGCTTATTATATTATACCTTAAAACTATTGTGAAATTTATTAACCTATTGTAAAGTAAATGGGTATGATTTACCAATAGGTTCTCGCAGCTTCATAATCATAGGCATAGTACCATGAAATGACGCGAACACAACGGTTAAATATACGAAAACTAAAAAATAGGACGTTTTATTGATAAATAGCATTGAACTAAATGAAAAATATAAGACTGATTATGCTGAAACAAAGAAGAATCAGGTATAATAGAAAAAAACAAAGCAGCGCATATTTCAGTCGAAAGTGTGGTTTATTAAATGAAAGCAGTTTGGACTGTTCTAAAGGAACATGTAAAGAACTTTTATCTTATTCAAAGATTAGCCCAGTTCCAAATCAAAATTGAAAACACGAATAACTATCTGGGCTCAGCATGGGAAGTCATCAACCCAGCAATGCAAATCCTCGTTTATTGGTTTGTATTCGGTTTGGGGTTCCGTCAAAATCAGCCCATCCATGGCATTGATTTTATCTATTGGCTGTTAGTCGGTATCAGCATGTGGTTCTTTGTGAACCAAGGTGTACTCGAAGGGGCTAAAGCGATTACGATGAAATACAACCAAGTTGCTAAGATGAACTTCCCGTTATCGATCATTCCAACGTATATCGTTACAAGTCGATTCTACGGCCATATCGCATTGTTAATCGTCATCATGATTATCTGTGCGTTCGCAGGTTATCCGCCGACAATCTATGCGGTACAGTTACTTATTTATGTCCCATTCGCATTCTTGTTAACGGCATCCATTGCCCTCGTCACATCGACATTAGGGGTTATCATTCGCGATACCCAAATGGCGTTACAAGCATTTATGCGTATCGTCTTTTACGTTTCTTCTATATTATTCTTACCTCCAGAAGGGATTGTGAAAGATATCGTTCAATTGAACCCAGTCTACTTCTTAGCAGAGTCTTATCGTTCTGCGATACTTTATCACGAGTGGTGCTTTATCGAACATTGGGAACTATTTGTATACAATATCTGTATTGTTGTCGTGTTATTTGTACTCGGTTCAATCCTTCACATGCGCTATCGTGATCATTTTGCAGACTTTATGTAACAAACAAAATTCAATCAATCGGAGACAGACATACCGTCGCTTTGTGGTGAGGGTATGTCTTTTTGTATGGTTGCGTACTGTGTGTCATTTTCTTTTGTAAAATAATAGTCGCAAAAGACTTCGTTTTTCTATAATTCAGCGTGTGAACAAGCTATAATGTATAGTGATTTCATGCAAAAGTAGGGGCCTACATCATATGATGAATGAAACGGCGTGAACTTTTGTAGATGAGTGGTGAAAACAATGAGACAACTGATTAAACAAACGTATTTAACGATTATTCGTATATTAAATGTGATTTTCTATATGAATCGTATTAAACCGCAACACATTGTGGTTATGATGACCTTTCCAGAAGATGTATTACCGATCATTCGTGAACTCGATCAACGTGGATATCGACTTTCGGTCATCGCAAAGAGCAAAGATCGTGCATTGTTAACTCCTTTTAAGCAAGTGACTTATGTTCCAGCGGGTAACAAACAGGTTTTTAAACAGGTGAAAGTATTGAGTTCATCAAGTGTGATCATTATCGATACGTATTATTTACTCCTCGGTGGTTTTCATAAGAAAAAAGGACAAACTGTGATCCAAACCTGGCATGCAGCTGGCGCGTTGAAATACTTTGGTCTAAAGGATCATCAAGTAGATTTAAATAACCCACGTATGGTGAAACAATACCGCAGCGTGTATGATACGACAGATTATTATCTCGTAGGCGGAGAACCTATGGCAACGTGTTTCAGAGAAGCGTTCGAAGTCAATGATGACCACATTTTACGCATAGGATTACCGCGGTTGGTTCCTTACTGTAAAATGGATGTTATGGCTGAACAACAACGATTGAAAGCCACGCATGGTATAGCAGGTCCGTTAGCTATATACGTACCGACATATAGGGAACACCAACAAGCCAATCGATCCATTGATCCTGAACAGTTGCACGCTACCTTACCAGAATTTACAATCATCAATAAACGTCATCCTGCTGTTGCAGATCAAGCGCAAACAACTATTTCTTTACAAGAACTCATGACGATGGCAGATTTGATTATCACAGATTACAGTTCATTAGCGATTGAAGCGAGTTTATTAAATAAACCGGTATTATTTTATGTATATGATGAAGCAGATTACGATAGAGAACGTGGATTGAATCACTATTATCAAGCTATTCCTGAACAATATAAAGCTTATGATACTGTGCAATTGTTTGAGAAATTGACGCATTTTACTCATCATGGGAATCAATGGAAGCCATTATTTAAAGATTGGCATACGTATAATAGTAGACACAGTCTAGCGCAGTTAATTGCGTTTATAGAAAGGATTACGGTGTAATAATGAAAATTTCAATAATCATTCCTGTATACAATGCAGCCGATACCATATATAGAACGGTGCACTCAATCGATACGAAACGAGATACGGAGATTATATGTATAAACGACGGTTCAACAGATGAAACGGCTGACCGATTAGAGACATTGAAGCAACAATTTCCAACTATGAAAGTGATTCATCAAGAAAATCAAGGTGCAGCAGCGAGTCGAAATAAAGGCTTGAGTCACATGACCGGAGATGCGTTCATGTTTATCGATGCAGATGATGAATTTTTAACGAGTCGTATTGATTTAATGGCTGATGCATTTGAAGAAGATTCCAATATAGACATTGTGGTGGGTCAGCTCGGACGAGATTATCACGGAGAATGGAAAGCCATACCGACGCATCAACCTATTCAAAAACATGAAAAAGTGACATTCGCTCAGTGTCCTGAATTACTCCAATCTATTGGCCCAGGGGCTAAATTGTTTGATGCAAAATTGAATGATTTACGTTTCGATACAGATGTCGTGTTTTGTGAAGAACATACATTTATGACCCAAGCCTATAAACGCGCGAGTGATATACAACTGTTACCACAAGTCGTTTACGGCTATAATCAACAATCAGGTTCTGTGACGGAGCAGCGTGTCGACCGTTTCCATGATTATATGAAAGATGCGTTAAAAGTAAGAAAACGTGTGATGGATGCGCTGATGTTATTAGACTTACGCTTATATTATAGTTATCGCATGGATGAACTGATCGTGAGTTACTTAATTCAAGGCTACTTAACCGCCCATTCAACTCTGTCACAAGAGATTATCGATGACGTGACGGAATATATCGAAGCGATGCAACATACCGATTATGATGGGGGTGCCTTATTTCGCATTGTAAAAGCAGTCGAACAAGCCGGCACCGGATGGACAAAGTCAATTTATGAAGAGTGGCAACAAACGTTAATCGGTGTAGGCATTAAACGCCCTCAATATTATATCTTTAAAGCGAAAGTATTACCAAAACGGTTAAATTATAAAGGAAAAACACAATTGAAGCGGCGCTTTAAAAAGTAGAAATGAGTCTCTGTATATTTGCTAGACGGCATGAAGGTTCTGTGCTAAGATGTTAAGAAATTGTAAACATCCGCAGATAAAGGAGATAAAACAGAACGATGAAACGTGTCATAACATATGGAACGTATGACCTTTTACATTATGGACATATCGAATTATTACGAAGAGCAAGAGAAATGGGCGATTACCTCGTTGTCGCATTATCTACAGATGAATTTAATCGAATTAAAAACAAAAAATCTTATTATAACTATGAACAACGCAAAATGATGCTCGAATCCATTCGCTATGTTGATTTAGTCATACCCGAATCGAACTGGGACCAAAAGCCCCAAGATGTCGAGACGTATGATATTGATATCTTCGTTATGGGTCACGATTGGGAAGGCGAATTTGATTTTCTCAAAGATCAGTGTGAAGTGATTTATTTAAACCGTACAGAAGGTATTTCAACAACACAAATCAAACGCGAATTATACGGAGAAAATGCGAGATAGTTTAGTATCAAATCGACGAATATCCCCACGATATAGGGTGAAACTTAAACCTATATTGTGGGGTGTTTTGTTTTAGAAAGATGTTGTATATGATGAACGCAATTAGATGAATAAATGATTTCTATCTTCATCTGCTTTTAGATAACGTTAGTTTTGTTTCAATAAAAGGTGTTATAATCAAAATGACAAAAAAGGATGTGTCTACATAGGAACATCTCGTTATCCCATACCTCTAATTCTTTATGATGTTGAAAAGATCAATGAAAGATAATTGAGAGAGCAAGAATGAACGTATATTTTTGAATACATATCTGATCTTTAATATAAGGAAATGAGGAAAGAAAAATAAATAAGAGAGGTTACACAATGAAACAACAGAATCCTTTGTTCTTTTTATTTAAGAAATTTAAGTGGCCTAAAGGGTTAATTATAACGGCTGTTATTATTTCTTCATTAGGAAGCTTCTCTGGGCTACTCGTACCATTATTTACCGGGAAATTAGTTGATAATTTTTCTTTTTCCGATATCAATGGCACGTTTATCGTTGGTTTTGCCGTTGTATTTATTCTGAATACCATTTTAAGTGGGCTAGGTATTTATCTATTAAGTAAAATAGGTGAAAAAATTATATACGCGATTCGTTCAGTATTATGGCAACATATTATTCATCTTCGTATGCCATTCTTCGACCAAAATGAAAGTGGTCAACTGATGAGTCGTTTAACGGATGATACGAAAGAAATTAATAATTTCATTTCGCAAAAGTTACCGACATTATTCCCGTCCGTGATTACATTGATTGGTTCTTTAATCATGTTATTTGTCATGGATTGGAAAATGACTTTACTCACATTCATCACGATCCCGGTTTTCGTGTTGATCATGATTCCGCTTGGTAAAGTCATGCAGAAGATTTCTACTCAAACACAAAGTGAAACAGCTAATTTTAGTGGGCTGCTCGGTCGTGTATTGACTGAAATGCGTTTAGTCAAAGTATCGAATACGGAAGGCTTAGAACTAAAAAAAGCGCACGATAATTTAGATGAAATTTATAAACTTGGATTAAAACAAGCGAAAATTGCGGCAGTCATTCAGCCTATATCAGGACTCATTATGCTATTTACGATAGCGATCATCCTTGGATTTGGTGCGATTCGCATTGCTTCAGGCGCGATTACAGCAGGGACATTAATCGCTATGATTTTCTATGTACTTCAATTGTCAGTGCCTCTCGTGGAATTATCGACGTTAATCACAGATTATAAACGTGCAGTAGGGGCAAGTAGTCGTATTTATGAAATTATGAATGAACCCAAAGAAACAATTGAACTTAAAAATCCGACACCATCAAGTGACGTCAAAGATGGTAGCCTTCGTTTTGATGATGTGAACTTCAAGTATGATGTCACACCTATTTTAAAAAATGTGTCGTTTGAAATCTTGCCGAACAAAGTGACAGCATTCGTCGGTCCTTCAGGGTCAGGTAAGAGTACGATCTTCAATGTGATTGAACGAATGTATGAGATTGAGTCAGGATCGATTACATATGCGGATCGTTCGATTTATGACATTCCGCTAGCTGCTTGGCGTCATAAAATCGGTTATGTCATGCAATCTAATGCCATGATGAATGGTACAATAAGAGATAACATTTTATACGGAATCAATCGCGAAGTTTCTGATGACGAACTCATCGAGTATACCAAACTCGCCAACTGTCATGACTTTATCGAACAGTTTGATGAGGGGTATGACACAGTCGTCGGAGAACGTGGATTGAAACTATCTGGCGGGCAACGTCAACGTATAGATATTGCGCGTAGTTTCATTAAAAATCCTAATATCTTGTTATTGGATGAAGCAACGGCCAATTTAGATAGTGAAAGCGAACGTAAAATTCAAGATGCACTTGAAACATTAATGAAAGGACGTACCACAGTCGTCATTGCGCACCGACTTTCTACTATTAAAAAGGCTGAACAAATCATATTTATCGATCAAGGTGAAGTGACGGGTGTAGGTACACACCAAGGCTTGATGGCCTCACACGAAAAATATCAACAATTTGTCGAAACACAGAATTTAACAGAAGAGTGAGGATTAACAAAGGTATCCCCGAAAATCAATAGAAACTTTTTCATATTGGAGCTCCTTTGAGTTATAAAAGTTAATCTATATTATTGTTGTATGCTTCATTAACATAACATAATAACCGTTCATTATTGATGAGAACGTAATTAAATTGTCATAAATACGAACATAAAATTGTTATTTTGTTTGAATGTCCGTCGTGTTATAATAGTTGAGTGAGTTTGAGAGAGAAAAAATCATCGTTGTCATTCACATTTATATCAACTTTCATCATTAGAGATAGTCTAAGTACTTCTTTAACTCATAATGCAATACATATCGTTGTTACTTGTTTTATTGATTAACTTCAATTTTTTGAAAAAAGAATGGTGGGAAAAAACACATGTTTTTAGTTATTAATATCATTGGGTTGTTGGTATTTCTAGGTATTGCTTACATATTTTCTAGAAGTAGAAAAGACATCCATTGGAGCTCAGTTGGGATTTTAGTCGTACTTAACTTGATTCTTGCTTGGTTCTTCATCTACTTCCCTTATGGTAAAAATGCAGTTGAAGGATTAGCAAATGGGATTTCTTGGGTGATTGATTCTGCACATGCTGGGACAGGTTCAGCATTCCCAAGTTTCGTAAATAGGGAAGATATGGATATGGCGATCAGCGCGCTATTCCCAATCTTACTCGTAGTACCGTTATTCGATATCTTGATGTACTTTAATATCCTCCCTAAATTAATGGGTGGTATTGGTTGGTTACTCGCAAAAATTACACGCCAACCTAAATTCGAATCTTTCTTCGGCGTTGAAATGATGTTCTTAGGTAATACTGAAGCATTAGCTGTTTCTAACGAACAATTAAAACGTATGAAAGAAACACGAGTACTTACCGTTGCGATGATGGCAATGAGTTCTGTATCAGGGGCGATTGTCGGCGCTTATGTAACGATGGTGCCAGGGGATCTCGTATTAACGGCGATTCCGCTTAACATCATCAATGCGCTGATTGTGACTGCGATTTTAAACCCAGTTACTTTAGAAGAAAAAGAAGATGTCATCTATAGTATTGAAAACGAAGAAGTAGAGCGTCAACCGTTCTTCTCATTCTTAGGAGATTCAGTACTTGGTGCTGGTAAATTGATCTTAATTATCATCGCATTCCTTATCAGTTTCGTAGCCTTATCAGATTTACTAGACCGTGTGATTCAACTACTTACAGGTCTTGTAGCTAATGGTTTAGGTTTCGAAAAAGGCTTTGGTTTAGACCAAATTCTTGGTGTATTCATGTATCCATTTGCGTTACTCCTAGGTTTACCTTGGGACGAAGCATGGATGGTCGCTCAACAAATGGCGAAAAAAATCGTAACCAACGAATTTGTGGTTATGCAAGAAATTAAAGATGTTATCGATAGTTATTCACCACATAGAAAAGCTGTCTTAACCACATTCTTAATTTCATTTGCGAACTTCTCAACCATCGGTATGATTGTAGGTACGTTAAAAGGTATTGTTGATAAGAAAGCATCCGATTTCATTGCGAAATACGTTCCAATGCTATTGTTATCAGGTATCCTCGTATCACTCATGACTGCTGGCTTTGTAGGATTGTTTGCTTGGTAAGAACTGAATAGACATAAAATAAAAAAGGCCATTAAGGACGTTCATTAACACCTTAATGGTCTTTTAATATGTCATTTATTATGTTAAAAAATTAAAGCCAAGACAATGAAGTGAGGAGACACGTTCATCATTACTTGGCTTTACGGGAAATGAATTAATGGTATGTAAACGCGAAGGACTAAGTCACATTTACATACGTTGAGCAAAAATTTGTTTGTTACTATAAACAACACAAAGGAGATGGCTCCTTGCTGAACATGCTCAGCAAGAAGTTAAAATTTATTATAGCAAATCTCTCACAATACGTAAACGGAAAATTCAGAAATTTAGCAAAATAAATTCTAATGTTCGTCTTTATCATAGAGCAGCGTTAAATGGGCGCTATTGTGGTTTTTACTAATTTTTGCTAATATTCAATTGATTAATATAATTTAAAAGGGGACGTCGAACATGAAAAAATTAGTACGCGATATTATCCTCGTCGTACTTGGCTCGTTTGTCTTTTCAGCGGGGGTCAATTTGTTTATCATTTCTGGTAACCTCGGTGAAGGCGGGGTCACAGGTTTAGCCATCGTACTTTATTATGCTTTTGGACTTTCAACAGGGATTACCAACTTTGTGTTAAATGCGATATTAATTGTGGTAGGCTATAAATTTATAAGTAAACGCAGTATGTATTTGACGATTGTCGCCACGGTATTAATATCAGTCTTTTTGAGTTTAACAGAAGGATGGCATATCGAAACAGGTAATGTCATCGTGAATGCAGTGTTCGGCGGAAGTTGTGTCGGTCTTGGGATTGGAATCATTGTACTTGCAGGGGGCACCACAGCAGGTACAACGATTTTAGCACGTATAGCGACAAAATATTTAGATATTAGTACACCGTATGCGTTGCTATTCTTTGACTTAATTGTCGTGTTAATTTCTACGACAGTCATTCCGATTTCAAGTGCGCTCGTGACAGTTATTTCATTATATATCGGTACGAAAGTCATGGAGTACGTGATCGAAGGTTTAAATACGAAAAAGGCGCTTACGATTATATCTAGTCGGCCTGATGCAGTAGCCAAAGCGATTGATGAACAAGTCGGTCGTGGACTTACTTTATTAAATGGCCGTGGTTATTATACAAAAGAAGAAAAAGATGTCCTCTATGTGGTTATTACGAAAACGCAAATCACAAAAGCGAAACGCATTATTAAGAAAATCGATAACAATGCGTTTATCGTGATTCACGATGTACGTGATGTCTATGGTAATGGTTTCTTAGTCGAGGAACATTAGTTTATTTTAAAACGAAATACGAACAGTTTAGGAGTGGTGTTGTTTTGGCATATTAACAAATACCACTCCTATTATTATGATTGCTGCGCCTACGATATGATAAACATGGAACGGTTCATTCAATAATAATATGCCAGATAGGATTGTGATGAGTGTAGCTAAATTATTAAATACTGTCACTTGTATCACTGGCAATTGAGAGACGGCGTAGATAGAGAGTAATGATGTACCAAATGTTGAGAGTACGCCAAGGAAAATTAATGAAGCAAGATAAGGGATCTGAGTCAATGACTGTCCGTAATTTGAGAATGTGCCGCCACTGAAGAAATACACTACATTAAAAAATATGAAACCAATCAACATGATATAAATCGTTATTTTAATAGGGGCGATCTGTTGTGAAACATGCCGGGATAACACTTGCCAAATCGCTGTAGCAAAGACTGAAAGTAAAATGAACAAGTTACCCACGAAATGCAGTTCGTTGACATCTTGGACATTCATCAGTTGGAGAAAGATGACACCAGCAATGCTTAGAAGAATACCAATCAACTGTGCCTTGCTTACAGCTTCCTTTAAAAATAAAATGCCTAACAATACCGTGATTGCGGGAGCCACAGCTTGGATAATACCAGCTTCAGTCACTGTAGACTGACTGAGCCCATAGATTTGGCTACTAAAGAAAATAACTGGATAAAAAATAGAAATAACAATGACAAGCATGAGTTCTTTAATATTTAATTTTAAAGATAATGGTTTAAATATAAAGAATACGAGCACACCAATAAAGGCAAAGGTAAAACGTTGCGCCAAAATTAAGATTTGGCTTTCGAACTCGATCGATATTTTCACAAACATAAAGGATAAACCGATAATAACAGAAAATACAAATGCAGCAATGAGTGCTTTATGATCTTTCATGCGGAACCTCCTTTAGATATAACATAATGGAATGAGACGCTATTTAGGAGATGAAATGAATCAAATGTATCGATACAAATTACTATTGAGTCGTATGGATTTCTCTACAAACGGATAGGTTAGAAAAAGGAGGTCTGTGATGAATAAATATCAAACGATTGCGAGTACATTGTCTCAATTGATAGATGAAGGGCGTTATCGAGATCGTCTACCAACGATCAGATCACTAATGACGATGTTTCGTGCGAGCCAGTCTACAATTAATCAAGCGTTACAATTATTGATTCAAGCGAATAAGATTTATAACAAACCCCATTCAGGTTACTTTATTATACCCAATCACGTTGAAAAAATGGAATCCCATTCGGTTTATGATTTTTCAACAGCATCGACGTCGTGGACTGATTTTCCTATGGCGCATTATGTTCACTGTTTAGAGATCGCATTTAAGAATGAAAAAGAAGATTTATTTACGTATGGTGATGTGACGGGACAGACGTCGTTGAAACAGTCGTTTCAATCATTATTAGCCGATCAACATATCTTTGCGAAAACGGATCAAATTGTGATTACGAGTGGTACCCAACAAGCACTACATCTCTTAGCACTCATGATGAAGACCAACCATGACAAAATATTAATCGAGCAACCCACGTATCATCAGATGGTGAACCTCATCGAAAGGTTGGATTTGAATTATGCGACATACGGAAGACATTTAGAAGCATTTGATATGGACGCTTTTGAAAAGGTGGTCCAGCGTACACAACTTGATTATGTTTATTTAATGCCACGCCTACACAATCCGCTCGGCACGACGATTTCTGAGGCGGACAAGATTAAACTCATCCGACTTGCCCATCAATATCATTTTTATATGATAGAAGATGATTATCTCGGTGATTTTGAACATCATAATGCATACAAATCTCTCTACGAATTAGATGATCAACAATGCGTCATTTATTTAAAAAGCTTTTCGAAAATCATGTTCCCTGGGCAAAGATTAGGATTCGCTGTACTACCTGAGAAATTAAGCGAACCATTTATCAAGATGAAAGAAATTGCAGACATTCAAACGAATACGTTAAGTCAATTGATGATGCAGACATTTATACAAAGCGGCCTTTATGATACGCATAAAAATAACGTCATCTCGAAACACCGCCAAAAAGTGAAAATATTACAGCAAGCTTTAAAGCGTTATTTTCATCATTATCAGTATAACGATAACAATAAATTACACACGGTGATTAAATTACCCAAACGTATCAATATGACTGGATTGTATCGAGACTTTGAAAAGTTAGGCATCGGGGTAGATGATTATCGAAAAAATTATATGCCGGGATTTCCTGATAGGGATAAATTTTTAAAACTTAATACGACACGTATTGCAGAAGATCAAATTGATCCAGGCTTACGCCTTATACGACAAGCGATCCGTCATAATCAAATATTTTAAAAGCAGACCACAATCGATATGTAAGCGCAAACATTGTTTCAAACTTTATACCATGTAAGACCCATAAAAATTGAATTTTAGATTAGCCAATAGGATTAAAAGATGCTATAATACACCCTATGATAATGATTATCAGTTGCTGTTAGAAATTATGAATAGCATAACGATGATTGAGATAAATATTGTATTTGGCACACAGTTCAAATTTTATATATAAGCAAAGATCAACCTATAACCTTAAGAAGGTATAGAAGAATAGGAATGTTACCTTTATCACAGCTTAGAATTCAATTGCTTTGGGAGGAAAGATGAGTATGACTCGTTTAAATGGTAGAGAGGTTACAATAGGTTATGGCGATAACATCATAGTCGATAATTTAGATGTACAAATCCCTGATGGTAAAATTACTTCTATCATTGGGCCAAATGGTTGTGGGAAATCTACATTATTAAAAGCACTTTCTCGTTTGCTTGCACCTAAAAAAGGTGAAGTGTACTTAGATGGTGAAGATATCAATCGTCAATCTACAAAAGAAGTGGCGAAAAAAATTGCGATTTTACCACAATCACCAGAAGTTGCTGATGGGTTAACAGTAGGAGAGTTAGTCTCTTATGGTCGTTTTCCACATCAAAAAGGATTTGGTCGTTTAACCGCAGAAGATAAACAACAAATAGATTGGGCGATGTCTGTCACTGGAACAGATCAATTCCGTTATCGTTCCATCAATGATTTGAGTGGTGGTCAACGCCAACGTGTTTGGATTGCAATGGCTATTGCTCAAGGTACGGATATTATCTTCTTAGACGAACCAACCACATATCTAGATATTGCGCACCAATTGGAAATATTAGAACTGGTGACTCAACTTAATCAAGAACAAGGCTGTACCATCGTGATGGTCTTACATGATATTAATCAAGCCATTCGTTTTTCAGATCATTTAATCACGATGAAAGACGGTAGCATTGTGGCAGAAGGCAGCACTGAACAAGTGTTGACGAAAGAAATCTTAGAACAAGTTTTTGATATAGATGTTGAGATTAGCATTGATCCACGTAATAGTAAACCGATGTTAATGACGTATGATTTATGCCGCAAGAGATATTCCAAAGTATAAGGACACGATGAAATGCAGACGAACAATAAAGGGAATTTTCATTTTATAACAACATTGATTGTAACAGCGATACTGTTGGTTGTGGCATTAATTTTTTCTATTACTTATGGCGCAGCAGATATCCATATTTCAACGATTATGGATGCAATATTCCACTATGATGTGACAAATCAACAGCATAATATTATTAGTGAAATTCGTATCCCTCGAGATATAGGCGCACTCTTAGTTGGCGTATCACTCGCCACAGCTGGGGCTGTCATTCAAGGCGTAACGAAGAATAGCTTAGCAGACCCAGGATTGATTGGACTAAACTCAGGTGCGCTTTTCATGTTGGCGCTGACGCTCGGATTTTTCCCCGCAGCGCCATTTCTTGTGCTCATGTTTGCAGGATTTTTAGGCGCAATGCTTGGGGGTACGATTGTACTCATGATGGGTCGCGCCCGAAGTGACGGTTTTAACCCGATGCGTATTATTTTAGCTGGTGCGGCTGTCAGTGCGATGTTAACAGCACTGAGTCAAGGGATCGCATTAGCCTTTAGAATTAACCAAGACCTTACCTTCTGGACAGCAGGTGGTGTTTCCGGTACAAATTGGAATCAACTCTTTTGGTCGACACCGTTTATTTTGATTGCCCTCATTTGTATTCTCGTAATGAGTAAACAATTAACGATTTTAAACTTAGGTGAGTCGCTTGCGAAAGGGTTAGGACAAAATGTATCACTCATACGTGGCGTATCCCTCGTATTATCTATGATCTTAGCAGGGATTGCTGTAGCGATGGTCGGTCAGGTCGCATTCGTAGGATTGATCGTGCCACACATTGTACGTTACTTAGTAGGCACGGATTATAGTCGTGTTATACCTATGACTGCGTTATTAGGTGCGTTACTCGTCCTAGTCACAGATACCCTTGCGCGTATGTTAGGTGAAGCACCTATGGGCGCAATCATCTCATTTATCGGCGTACCTTACTTCTTATATCTTGTTAAGAAAGGAGGTCGCGCAGCATGATTGATCCTAAGATTAAAGCCAAACAACGCATGGCGATTTTGATCCTAATTGTGCTCTTGATTGCCGCAGTTATCTGGAGTATGACCTCTGGGGAATACAAATTAACGTTTCAACAGATTTTACATACGATCCTCGGACAAGGGGAGTATACTGAAAATTTAATATTACTTGATTTCAGAATGCCGAGAATGCTCATCACATTACTCGTAGGTGCTGCCCTCGCGATGAGTGGTGCAATTATTCAAAGTATCACGCGTAATCCGTTAGCTGAACCAGGCATACTCGGTATCAACGCGGGTAGTGGCTTTGCGATTGCATTATTTATCACGATTGGTCATATCGATCCAAGCACTTTTGTTTACGTCTTACCTTTAGTGAGCTTAATCGGTGGTATCATCACCTCTCTCATTATATTTGGCTTGAGTTATAACAAAGGTAAAGGGATTACCCCTTCCAGCATGGTGTTAATCGGTGTCGGTTTAGCGACAGGGTTAACCGGTGCTTCATTGACACTAATGGCTAAGTTTGATGAAGACCAAGCTGAATTTATTGCGACTTGGTTCGCAGGTAATATTTGGGGAGATGAGTGGGCCTTTGTCCTCGCATTTTTACCATGGGTATTGATTATCGTTCCATTTTTATTTGCGAAATCCAATGTCTTAAACTTATTAAACACGCATGAATTTGTTGCGCAAGGTGTTGGTGTTCGCGTGAGTATTGAACGCTTTGTGTTGTTAATTACAGCCGTAGTCTTATCATCAGCTGCTGTTTCAGTAGCAGGTTCAATCGGCTTTATCGGTTTAATGGGACCTCACATTGCGAAGTCAATTGTTGGACCACGCCACCAATTATTCCTACCGATTTGTATTTTAGTGGGTGCCTGTCTGTTAGTCTTTGCCGATACAGTAGGTAAAGTGATTTTACAACCTTCAGGCGTGCCCGCGGGTATTGTGGTTGCCGTGATTGGTGCCCCTTACTTCTTATATTTAATGTATAAAACAAGATCAGTTTAGTGCTATTCAGCGGTTGAGACCTTACTTTAAAGTGTCTCAATCGCTTTTTTGTATTTTTGCGTTGAATTGGAAAATGAATTGACTTAAATGGATTTAGTTTTTAAGAAAGCGTTCACAGTGAAATTCGTATGATGGACTGTAATTGAGGTATACTATAAACAACTTAGATTGGAGGAGGTTAGGAGTATGAAAAAATTAATCAAAGCACGTGAACAAATGATTAAAGATATGTTAGCAGGTTTAGATATACAAGATGATACGGTAACAGTGATTGAAGATACAGTCGTTGTAAGGGCACAACAAAAACAAACAGGTGTCGCTATCATTTCAGGAGGAGGAAGCGGTCATGAACCCGCGCATGCTGGCTATGTGGCTGAGGGCATGTTAGACGCGGCTGTATGTGGTGAGATTTTTACTTCGCCGACTCCAGATAAAATATTAAGCGCGATCAAATCTGTAAATACTGGCGACGGGGTGTTACTGATTGTAAAAAACTACGCCGGTGACGTCATGAACTTTGAAATGGCTCAAGAAATGGCAGAAATGGAAGACATCCCTGTTGAAATGGTAGTGGTTCGAGATGATGTCGCTGTGAGCAATGTGGAACAACGAAGAGGTGTCGCTGGTACCGTACTCGTGCACAAATATGCAGGGTATTTAGCTGAACAAGGTCAAAGCTTATCATATATTAAAGACAAAGTTACTGCGTTTAATGAAGGCATCAAATCGATTGGTATGGCCCTCACTGCGCCTTACGTACCGACAACAGAACAATATGGCTTTGATATAGCTGAAGATGAAATGGAATTAGGTATCGGCATTCATGGTGAAAGAGGAATCTCTAAAGAACCGATGCAATCTGTCGATGAGGTTGTTCAACGTCTCCTTGATACATTATTAAAAGAAGTGGACACGAAGCAGGTTGTAGTAATGGTAAACGGCATGGGTGGTACGCCACTATCTGAACTCAACATTGTAACGAAGTATACTGCCGAATTATTAGACCAACATGAAATCAAGGTGCAACATTGGTTTGTCGGAGATTATATGACGTCACTCGATATGCAAGGTGTGTCACTTACACTTGCACCTGTGACGGATGATCAATTAACCGCATTAACTGCACGCTCAGAGAGCCAATATTTTAAATAAGGAGTGTCATGCATGGATGTACATGAAATGAAAGAACGCTTTATTCAATTAGGAGACGTATTTGAAGACCAAGCTTCTCTCTTAACTGAGCTTGATCGAGCAATCGGTGACGGGGATCATGGTGTGAATATGTTGAGAGGATTTCAAGCCCTCCCTTCGAAGCTCAACGATAGTTCAATGGCTGAGTTATTTAAATCGGTAGGTATGACGCTCATGTCACAAGTAGGTGGAGCGTCTGGACCTTTATATGGCTTTAGCTTTGTGAAAATGGCACAAGTTGTCCATGATGAGATCGATAGAGCCAATTTAAAAGAACTATTACAAGCTTTTTCTGACGCTGTGGCACAACGGGGTAAAGTAACTTTAAATGAAAAAACAATGTTTGATGTCATTGAACGTGCACGTCAAGCAGTCGCAGAAGATCAAACAGTCTCTCTTAAAAAACTTCAATACTTCGCTGATGAAACGAAAGAGATCGAAGCGACAAAAGGGAGAGCAGCTTATTTTAAAGAGGAATCTTTAGGACATATCGATCCAGGAGCTCAAAGTAGTGTTTATATTTTAAACGCATTAATAGGAGATGAGTAATATGACAAGTATTGTATTGGTGAGCCATAGTGATCAAGTGGCTCAAGGTACGAAAGCAATATTACAACAAATGGTTTCCAATGTAGAAATGGTGGGTCAAGGTGGTCATCAAGGAGAGATTGGAACTTCATATGAAGTGATTCAACAAATGATTGATGGCTTAAATGATGATGCGATTTGCTTTTACGACATCGGTTCAGCAGGAATGAATTTAGATATGTCACTTGAGCTTTATCAAGGTTCGCAACGTATTGTAAAAGTAGAATCACCTATTGTGGAAGGTAGTTTTACAGCTGCAGTGAAACTCTCCCTTGGTGCTTCTATTGATGAAGTCCTCGATGAATTAGACAACAATTTTCCTAAGAGCAGTCAATAAGTTATATGATGTTATAAAACAATTTTAGAAACAAAAAATTTAAGAATCATTCAGTTAACAAATGATTAATATAGCAAAATATGATAGAATGTAGATTGATTGTAAGAGAAATGAAAAGTAGGAGGACAAAGAGCCATGAAAGATTTAATAAAAAAACATGTCTTAAACGGCGAATTTGAGTCTGTAAAGCGCTTAATGTCCGAAACAGATTTTATGGATTTTGAAGAAGCATTTATTTCTAGTGCGCATGAAGTCGAAAGTACAATGTTTTACACATGTGTATTAGATATGATGAAAGAAGAAGAAACTGCTGAATTACACGATTTGGCTTTCTTACTTCTCGTGTATCCGTTGAGTGAATTTAAAGGTGCTTTAGATTCAGCTTACTATCATGCAGAGTCTTCTATCCAGTTAACTGACGGTAAAGAAGTTAAAAGTTTACTTCAAATGTTGTTACTTCACGCAGTACCAGAACCAGTGATTTCTGATAAACATGCGTTAGAAGTCGCACGACAAATTTTAAAATTAGACCCATCAAACAACGTGGCGCGTAATGTAGTGAAAGTTACTGCGAAACGTCTTGATCAAGTCGTAGTTGACTTTAATGAGTTAGCCCAATTCAAAAATACGGACTGATTGTTTCTTGTAAAAGCGAATTACAATGAGTTGCGCCTACTTATGAGAAAAATGAATAGAGATTTAAATCAGAATGAAGATGGAACGCCCTCAACGTTAACCTCATCGGTTGACGATCAGGGCGTTATTTTAATGTGAATGGCTATCACAAGAAATTTTGAGTTAAAATATACCATTGTTGAAGATAAAATCACAGTCAAAATTAAAAAAAGAGAGAGGCAAATACGTCCAAAGATGGACGGAAATGAAATTTTTAGGGTGGAAATTTTACACTTTTATAAATGTGTGAATTTTCTCAAACATCCTGGTAAATATTCGGTATAATGTATAGTTATAAAAACGTAAATTGCCTCGTTACCTCTATTAAGGTAATCCGTAATATTTTGAGTTTATTTTTATTACTTGAAAGAGATTATTTAAAATTAAATTTTAATGTATTTTGTAAACTTCACTAAGTGCAATTATGTAAAAATACACTTGTTAGCATTGCATTATGTTGTTAGTACGTTATAATATTTTAATGTGTTGACTATGAGGAGGTAAAAAAATACATGGGCTTTAATAAAGAAGCAATAAAAATTGGTTTTGCTTATGTGGGGATTGTAGTCGGCGCCGGTTTCTCTACCGGACAAGAAGTCATGCAATTCTTCTCACAATATGGACTATGGGCATATGTCGGTGTTATCCTATCTGGATTAATTCTCGGATTTATCGGCCGACAAGTTGCTAAAATTGGTTCAGCATTCGATGCTACCAATCATGAGTCTACATTAACTTATTTATTCGGTAATGGTTTAGGTAAAGTTGTAGACTATCTATTAGTTTTCTTCCTATTCGGTATTTCAGTAACAATGATTGCCGGAGCAGGATCAACATTTGAAGAAAGTTTTAACATTCCAACATGGTTAGGTTCATTAATCATGGTAGGTATCATTTATATCACATTATTAATGGACTTTGAAAAAATCGTTCGTGCTTTAGGTGTTGTTACACCATTCTTAATCATTTTAGTTGTGATTATCGCAGCTTATTATTTATTCAACGGCGATATAGGATTAAACCAAGTTAACGATGTAGTTGAAAATGACAGTCCTTGGTTAGCTATCCTCTATGGTATTAACTATGGTGGTTTAGCATTCGCAGTTGGATTCAGTACTGTCGTTGCAATCGGCGGTGACGCATCTGGTAAACTTGTTTCAGGTGCGGGTGCATTATTCGGTGGTGTGGTATACATGGTATTACTCGCACTTATCAACTTTGCATTACAATCTGAATATCCAGCAATCAAAGACGCATCAATTCCTACATTGTCATTAGCGAATAGCATCCATCCTTGGATTGCAATTATCTTATCTGTCATCATGTTGGCAGTGATGTACAATACAATTCTTGGACTAATGTACTCATTTGCTTCAAGATTTACAGAACCGTATTCTAAAAAATACCATATCTTCATTATCGTAATGGTATTAGCAGCATACGTTCTAAGCTTCGTAGGATTCGATGGACTTGTCGATAAATTATACCCAATCATGGGTTATGTAGGCTTAATCGTTGTTATCGGCGTCCTTATCAAATATTACCTACGTAAACGTAAAAACAAAAACTTCATTGCTTAATGTTAGAGCAATATTGAGATAAGATGTATCTTAAGTAGAAAGCTCAAAGTGTAAGAGATTACGCTTTGAGCTTTTTTGTTGTTTGATAGTAATGCGGGCACCATTGTCTTATATAAATTTTTGAATGTCAGCTTAAAGTCACATAGACTAGATATATGTATTGCGTTAACCATATCAACGTAAAATAAATTGTGATACAATGCTTTCGAAAGGAAAGGTTTTTATGCAGCAGAGACGTAAATGGCTGATCATTACGATATGTGTCATTTTAGCCGTGGCTTTATTGACAGGGTTACGCTTAAAATATCATTATGATGAAGTACATAAGAATGAAGGTACAAAACAGAAAGTACAAATCAATAATAAAAAAGTGAATTCATTTATCGACATTACATACAGTGAAGCCATTCCGAATAGTCGTCTGGATATTATTACGCCACGGAATTTAGATCGAGATAATAAACTCCCAATCATCTTTTGGCTTCACGGGGGAGGTTATATTGCAGGAGATAAGCAATATAAAAACCCTTTACTCGCAGAAATCGCGGAACAAGGGTATATCATCGTAAATATAGATTATGCTTTAGCACCGGAGTATCGTTATCCAACTCAATTACAACAAATGGATGCGGCTGTCCGTTTTATGAAGCGGAATACACACAAGTTACCGATTGACTTTAATCAAGTCGTCATTGGCGGAGATTCTGCAGGCGCGCAAATGGCGAGTCAGTATATCGCGATGCAAACCAATCAAAAATTGCGTGAGAATATGCACTTTGAACAACAGTTCCAGCCTGATGCAATCAAAGCTGCGATCTTTTATGGTGGGTTTTATGACATGAAGACAGTGAAGGCGACTGAGTTCCCACGGATTCAATTATTTATGGAAAGTTATACCGGAGAGCATGCATGGGATAAACAATTTAAAAATCTGTCTCAAATGTCTACGATTAACCATATAACTGAAGACTATCCAGCGACGTTTCTATCTGTCGGAGATGCAGATCCATTCGTCAGTCAAAATCAGTCATTTAATGAAGCGTTAAACGCGAAAAATATCCCAGTATCGACATTCTTTTATGATGGGTCACACCATTTGAAACATCAATATCAGTTCCATTTAGAATTACCAGAATCTAAACGGAACATTGAAGAAACATTGAAGTTTCTCAGTCGTAACACGTCATCATCGACATTAAACCAATCTTCAGACTCTGATGAAGGCGTTACATTAGATCCATATTAATTTTAAAAATGCGTAAAAAAATACGTCCGTCAAAGTTTACACTAACGCGTAACACTTTGATGGGCGTTTTTTAAGTGACTCATTGTATGAAGTTAGGTTGTATTAAATTAATAATTTAGCCATGACGTATTTATTATAATAACGGTCATCAATATATAATTTATCACGTAATTCGCCTTCAATTTTAAAACCGGCATCTTTGAACATATCAACGGCTGTGGTATTTTCAGGGACGACCGATACTTCGATGCGACGAATTTGATGATTCGTACACCAGGCTTCGACAGAGTTAATAAGGGCACGACCTAATCCACGCTCACGATAATGACGTATCACACCTAAGGTCACTTTCGCTTCATGTTTCGTTCGTTCTAAACTTTCAGTCGTCACAATCGTATAGCCGACAAGTTCTCCATTATGTTCTGCTACGAAGATGGCGTTTGCCGGTGAGGTAATAAAGTATTCAAGGTGATCGATGGCATCTGTTTTAGAGGGTGCATACTCACCTTGGTTGTATACCAAATAATCAGATTCATCATATATTTTACTTGCTAGAGAGACAAATTCATCTACATCTTTAATACTGATTTCTCGAATCATATGCGACATATCATTTCACCTCAATTCGTAAATCTCTATATACTATTATAGTATAAAATTAAATCAATGACTTAAATTTAGAAGAAATTTTTTAACGTTTAAAAATATTAACAAATACAAAACATTTTGTGTATCTCATCGTAAAGTTGATATGTCTTTTAAATGGGTGGGGCGCCCGTTGCGTATCTTTTCGATTGAGTTGCACTACATAGATTAACACAATAAGGGATTTTGTGGAAATTTTGAGGTGGAATAGAAGAACCGCATTTTGAATGTTAAGAATTTGTAAATTTAATTGTGAGATTGTAAATTTTGTGCTATTTTCAAGTTAAGACATTTTTGATTTATGAGATTATGCCACCATTATGGTCGATCGAGATGAAATAGCATGGGGGCTATTTTGTGTCGGACGCGTATCTTATCAGTCTTTGTGTCGAAAGGGATTAAATAAATTTATTGAAGCGGAGCAAACATAAATGTAATGGAGGTACAAATGTATTTATGTTTTGGCCCCAATCGGAGGATTATTAAATGTTTAATAAGAAAAAAGATAAGTTTATGATTCAACTAGAAGAGATGGTCTATAATCTAGACCGCGCAGCAATAGAGTTTGGCAAAATGGATTTTAATACTCACCTAGATCTTAAAGCTTACTCAGATAACATTAAAACTTATGAATCACACGGTGATGAACTCATGCATCAGGTGATATCTGATCTGAACCAAACGTTCATTACACCAATCGAACGCGAGGATATCTTATCATTGTGTAACGCGATTGATGATGTGTTAGATGCGATGGAAGAAACATCAGCAATGTTTGAAATGTATTCAATCGAATATACGGACGATTACATGGCTGAATTTGTAGATAACATTCAAAAAGCCGTTGCTGAAATGAAACTCGCAGTGGGGCTACTCGTTGAGAAAAAATTATCTCACATGCGTATTCATTCTATTAACATTAAAGAATTCGAAACAAACTGTGATGGCATTCTAAGACAGTCTATTAAACATATTTTCAACAGTGAAACAGACCCAGTTACATTAATCAAAATTAAAGAAATTTATGAAAGTATGGAAGAAATATCCGATAAATGTCAAGCTGTAGCAAATAATTTTGAAACTATTATCATGAAAAATAGCTAAGGAGACTTCAAAATGGATTATATACTTGTCATTACGATTGCGATTGTTATTTTCAGTTTGATTTTTGACTTTATCAATGGCTTCCATGATACAGCCAATGCGGTAGCAACAGCCGTATCGACGAGAGCATTGACGCCAAAGGTTGCTATTTTCCTAGCTGCAATTATGAACTTTATCGGTGCATTGACGTTCACAGGGGTTGCTGGAACGATTACAAGCGATATCGTTGATCCATTCAAACTACAAAATGGATTAGTCGTTGTGCTTGCGGCCATCATCGCAGCGATTGCATGGAATTTAATCACGTGGGTGTACGGGATACCAAGTTCTTCTTCACACGCGTTAATTGGTGCGATAGCAGGAGCAGCGATTGCGTCTCAGCATTCCTTTAATGTGTTACATTATCAAGGTTTTTCAAAAATCATTATCGTGCTGTTATTGTCTCCTTTAATTGCATTCTGTGTCGGATTTTGTATTTACAGCGTTGTGAAAATTGTATTCAAAAATGCAAATCTAACAAAAACCAACCGCAACTTTAGATATTTTCAAATCTTTACTGCGTCACTACAGTCATTTTCTCACGGAACGAATGACGCACAAAAATCTATGGGGATTATTACGTTAGCGTTAATCGTCGCTGGATTACAAAATGGCGGTAGCGTGGAACCACAGTTCTGGGTTAAAGTGGCCTGTGCGACAGCGATGGGTCTAGGTACCGCAGTAGGGGGCTGGAAGATTATCAAAACCGTTGGCGGTAACATCATGAAGATTCGTCCAGCCAACGGGGCAGCAGCTGACTTATCTTCTGCCTTAACTATCTTTGTCGCATCGTCATTACACTTCCCATTATCTACGACGCATGTCGTATCTTCATCTATTTTAGGTGTAGGTGCGTCAAACCGTATTAAAGGTGTGAAATGGAATACGGCAAAACGCATGGTCATTACTTGGGTGATTACGTTACCAATCTCTGCTATACTCGCAGCCTTGGTATTTTTCTTCTTTGATATTTTTCTTTAAAATGATTGCTACATCGCACTTGACGTGTAGGTGGCTACATATTCTCATAACAATATAAAATAAGGCATGGATTTAACTAAGTCAGTTAAACCCATGCCTTTTTCGTTGTGTAGTGAATATTTTTAACATGAAAAAACCCTTCGAAGTCTAACCGTAATGGCTAAGTTTCGAAGGGTAAATAAAAAATGATTAATGAATGTAATTATAGCTTGATACTTCTGATGCTGGGATTGTACGGTAATCTACCACGCCTGGTGGTGTATTGTAGTTCATTTCAGAAATGAGAAGACTGCCATCTGGGTTGACTTGTTCAACATAAGCAACGTGTCCTACAGCACCTGCGTATGTTTGTAAGATTGCACCAGCTTCAGGTCTGTTATCTACTAAATAACCATCTGCAGCTGCATTGCTTGCCCAGTGATCAGCGTTCCACCAGTAAGTGCTGATACCTTGACCAGTTTCAGCACGACGATTGAATACGTGCCAAGTACATTGACCCCAGTCATATAAGTTTTGATGGTTGAACACTGGAGAGTTCGTTGAGTGTGATGAGTTATTTTGAGTAGCGCTACTACCACTGCCTCCACCAGATGTAGTTGATGTTGATCCATTAGGAATTGTTAATGTTTGATCTGGATGAATTAAATAACCATTTAAATTATTCGCACGCATTAACGCATCTACAGACACACCATATTGGTTAGCGATCATGTTTAATGATTCTCCTGATTTTACAGTATGTGTACTACCAGAAGATTGGCTTGTACTTTGTGTAGATTTAGAACTTTGGTTTGAACTAGAGCTAGAGCTGTTTGAGCTACCACCGATTGTAAGAACTTGACCTGGGAACACCATGTTGTCAGTTAAATTATTGTTCTTTTTGATGGCATCTACTGAAGTATTGTGTTGTTGTGCAATACTCCAAAGTGATTCACCGGATTGAACTGTGTGCTGAGTCGAAGCTTCAGCGTCATGACTAGCTAAGAACGCTGCAGCCCCTGATGCTGCAGTAAGGGTAAAAGCTAACTTTTTCAACGATACTCCTCCTTTAATTCAACTAAGTCTGTAAATGACTTATATTCTTTTTGTATTTAAATTTATTCGGATAATAAGACAATTCATATCGTAACAAAAATTAGAGCAGCTGTGGGGGTTTGTTATGAAGATGTAACATTTAGTAATAATTGATTTTTTAAATTAAAGTCTTAAAAATACGTCAATGACGGGAATGATTAAAAATTACATAAAAATAGCTTTTATAAAAAGTACGTAATCCTGTAATAATTGGTTACATATTGAATTGCTTGATTAGGGTAGTAGATTTTGTGAAAATGTAAACAGTACTACAATAAGAAAAAGGGGGCCTATCGCATGGCTGATACAGCATCGAAACAGGAAAAGAAAGAGAAAAAAGAGAAATCTGAAAGTAAATCATACGGCAAAGTATGGCTATTCTTTATCTATTATTGGCTTATCTTTGGTGTGGGTTGCTATTTCGGACAATTCTTACCTATGGAATGGAGAAAACCATTATCCCTCGTGTTACTTGTTCTTGTCTTAGCTAACTTATTTATTAAACACGGGCGTAAATATGGTATCGTAATGTCTCACATCTATACACTTGCGATTGGGCTATTTTCTTTTGCGACATTTACTATTTACTTGCAAAATTTAGGCGCAGAAGTTTTCTATAAAAACGTCATTCTCGCAATCAGTGCATTTATCGTATTCGGCTTAATTGGTTACTTCTTAATCAACGATGCATCTGGTATGGGAAGATACTTATTTGTAATCCTCGTATCACTCATTATCGCTGGTATTGTTGGTATCTTTATTAACAATCCGGTTTATCATACCATTACAACAATCGTTGGTTTACTATTATTCTTAATGTATACGATCTTTGACTTTAATCGTATGAAACGCGGTAACTTTAATGCACGTGAGCTCGGTTTCAATCTATTCATCAACTTACTCAATATCGTAAGAGATGTGTTTAGATTAGCTGATCGCGTTAGAAAATAAAGAATGAAAATAGTGTTTTTATTGTTTTCAATAGAGACATAAAAATAGAGGAGATAGAATAGACACGAGGATTGTGTTGTTCTATCTCCTTTTGTTATGATGCAACGAAACAGAGATATTGTGCACATTGTTTAGCTCTTTGAAGAGATTATGACAATGTCTCTAGCTTACATCTAGGTATATCAACGCTTTTATTGTATAATGATAATATCTATGACATGATTTTGAGAAAGTGAGATGAAACCATGGGACGTAAATGGAATAATATAAAAGAGAAAAAAGCGCAAAAGGATAAAAATACGAGTCGTATTTATGCGCGCTTTGGTAAAGAAATCTATGTGGCAGCACAATCAGGTGAACCTGATCCAGAAGCCAACCAAACATTACGCTTAACATTAGAAAGAGCGAAAACATATTCAGTACCCAAACATATTATTGATCGTGCCATTGAAAAAGCTAAAGGTGGCGACGAAGAAAACTATGACCAATTACGCTACGAAGGCTTTGGACCCAATGGTTCTATGATCATCGTTGATGCCTTAACAAATAATGTGAATCGTACAGCATCAGAAGTGAGAGCGGCATTCGGTAAGAATGGCGGCAATATGGGTGTATCCGGCTCAGTATTATATATGTTTGACCACACAGGTGTCTTCGCATTTGAAGGACATGATGTGGATGACATTTTAGAGTCACTTATGGAACAAGAAGTGGATGTTCGCGATGTATTTGAAGAAAATGCCCTTGTGGTGGTTTATGCAGAACCGGATCAATTCGCACAAGTTCAAGATGCGTTGAAATCTGCTGGCGTAGATGAGTTCAAAGTAGCAGAATTTGAAATGTTACCACAAACGGAAGTGGAACTCTCTCCTGAAGATCAGGAAACATTTGAAAAATTAGTTGACGTACTTGAAGATTTAGAAGATGTGCAAAATGTCTTCCATAATGTTGAGTTGAAATAATGGCACAAGATTCTATACAGCAACTCATCGATACATTGGAACTCGCACCACATCCTGAAGGTGGTTATTTTAAAGAGACGATTCGAGGCGCTTATGATGAAACGTTGAAGCGGGAAAGCTATTCTAGCATTTATTTCTTGCTGACGCATGACAATATTTCACATTATCATCGCATCGATGCGGATGAAATATGGTACTTTCATGCCGGCCAAACGTTGACACTACATTTAATCGATCCAGAAGGCCATTATGAGACAGTGACGTTAGGTCCGAATGTTGAAGCGGGTGATGTCTTGCAATATGTTGTGCGAAAAGGAACGATTTTCGCTTCCTCCGTGGAACAACCTGAGCAGTATGCGCTCGTAGGTTGTATGTGTCAGCCAGCATTTCAATTCGAGACGTTTGAAATGATTGCACGAGAAACATTGGAGCATGACTTTCCTGATTTAGCACATCAAGCGCTTCAATATGCCTTGACTGAAGCTGAGGTAGAGGCATCCCAATCTTAAAATGTGGAAGGTTGTCGCTAAACATTTTAACACGGTGTAAAGTTCATAATGCTGAACTTTAACTTTATATAAACAGCGGTTTTTATTACAAAATAATAAGAATCGCTGTTTTTGTTTTTTAGGGTGTCATTTGTGGGAAATAATGATGTTGAAAGGGATATAGATGTTAAATTATCCATGTCAAAGGAGCGCAGTCATTTTCTAACTTCTGTAAAATACATGCGATGCCACAAATAAATATATTTGAACCTAAATCGTAAAATATGGTTATGATTAAATATAAAAAACGAGTTATTAAAGATTAGATGACATTAAGATAGCAGTTCTATATAATTAATAACAAGGAGTTGATGGCAGTGAAAGTAAAATATATTGATAAACGTCACTGGCGTCGTATCAATGATAGAGAATACACAGAAGTGAAAGTGAACAATAATAAATTTAAAGGCATCATAGGTCTTGTAACTATGAACAAAGTGAAAGAGCCTTTAGAAGTAACCGTCGTAGGACAAAAGATTGTCGTGGCAGACGACCACTACCAATGGTTACAAATCTTACCTGAAAATAAACGGTACAGTATCACCGTGATGTTGGATGATCAGGGGAATCCATTGGAATATTATTTTGATATTAATATCAAGAATATCACGCAAAAAGGGAACGCGCGTACCTTAGATTTGTGCTTAGATGTATTAGTTTTACCCAAAGGGGAATATGAATTGGTCGATGAAGATGATTTATTACACGTGTTAGAAGAAGGGCAAATTACACGTAAACAATATCACGAGGCATATGTCATCGCACACCAATTAATGATACGTATCGATGAAGATTTCCAACAAATGCAAGATAAAATCATGTACTGCTATCACAAGATCAAAGCGAAACATCAAAAACGGACGAAAATGCAACAGCATCGAAAAAATACGAAACCTACGAAAGGCAATCATAAGCCTTTTGCTGAAAAGGTCAAATCTCAAAATCATAAAGCACAAACAACAACGACGAAAACACGGGTAACTCAAAATAAAACATTTAAAGATTTTAAACAAATGAATCACCGCTAACGAAGCGGTATATATAGCAGGGTGTCATTACGGAGCGATACGGCGTTCTAGGTTTGGCTTCGAATCAGTTCATAACATGCACAGGGGGAACATTATGAAAATTGAAGATTATCGCTTATTAACAACGCTAGATGAAACAAAGACATTAAGAAAGGCGGCAGAAATCCTATATATTTCTCAACCTGCAGTGACCCAACGTCTAAAAGCGATTGAAAGTGCATTTGGTGTCGATATTTTCATTCGTACGAAAAAGCAATTAATCACGACAACTGAAGGTAGTATGATTATAGAGCATGCGAAAGATATGTTGAATCGAGAACGTATTTTTAGAGATAAAATGCAAGCGCATATGGGGGAAGTCAACGGCACCATCTCAATTGGTTGTTCGTCACTTATCGGGCAAACACTATTGCCTGAAGTGCTCCACTTATATACACAACAATTTCCAAATGTAGAAGTTCAAGTGCAAGTGGGTTCGAGTGAACAAATCAAAGCGAATCACCAAGATTACCACGTGATGATTATTCGAGGCAACAAAATGATGAATTTAACGAATACCCATTTATTTAATGATGAACACTATTTTATTTATCCTACTGATCGCAGTGAAGCGATAACGAAACAGCCCTTCATCGAGTTTCAAGCAGATCCGATATACATCAATCAAATTAAAAATTGGTACAATCAACAGTTAAACCAAGAATACTATGCGATGATTACTGTCGATCAAGTAGCAACATGTAAAGAAATGTTATTAAATGGGGTCGGTGTGACCGTATTACCTGAGATTATGATGAAGCATATCGACCGAGATCGCTTTGCGTTCCAACGGGTGAATGTCAATGACACACCCCTCATTCGTTCAACGTATCTATGTTATGACGCAAGTATGCAACAATTGCCGCAAGTCGACTCATTTATAAAATTATTGATGGACTTTGTGCGCCAAAATGACGTAGAATAAATCTCTCGCACATTTTAAAGAAGAAGGGAACACCGTTATGATTACCTCATTGTTCAAGATTAAAAACTATAAGCTATTCCTCCTCAACATGATGTTCTTGGGAATCGGGATTGCGACGACTGTCCCGTTCTTAGTCCTATTTGCGACGAATGACCTAGGAATGACGACAGCGCAATTTGGATGGTTGCTTGCATTAGCTGCGATCAGTCAGTTTACGGTTAATTCGATTATCGCCCGTTTTTCAGATACGAAGCGGATTAATAGAAAGTTACTCATTGTGACAGCACTTTTTATGGGAGCAGTGAGTTTTTCTATTTATTTTTATGTGCATAACGTATGGCTCTTTATTATTATGTACGCGCTATTCCAAGGATTGTTTGCGCCTGCCATGCCTCAAATGTATGCTTCTGCAAGAGAATCGATTAACCAATCAGCTTCAAGCGATCGTGCACAGTTCGCGAATGCAGTGCTACGATCTATGTTCTCATTTGGTTTTTTATTCGGTCCATTAATCGGTAATTTACTGAGAGAGTGGCAAGGTTATGCTGGTCTATTTGGCGGTACGGTGACAATCATTTTAATCACATTAATCATGCAAGTGCTCTTTTTCAAAGAACCTAAATCATCTTCTGGAGAAGTCACTTCCGATCAAGTACAGGTTGAAGCAAAAGCGCCGAATATGTTGAAGGATAAAACATTACTTTTACCCTTTATCGCATTTATCTTATTACATATTGGTCAGTGGATGTATACGTTAAACATGCCGCTATTTGTAACGAATCATTTAGGAGAAGATGAAAAATATGTCGGTTACTTAGCGAGTTTATGTGCTGGGTTAGAAGTGCCTTTTATGGTTCTCCTTGGTGCGTTATCAGTGAGAATCGGTACCCGTTATTTGCTGATCTTAGGTGGCATATCAGGCGGATTATTTTATTTTAGTATCGGTGTGTTTAACAGTGTCGCAATGATGTTAGTCGGCCAAGTCTTTCTCGCATTCTTTTTAGCTATTTTACTCGGCTTAGGTATTAGTTACTTCCAAGATATCTTACCGGATTTCCCAGGTTATGCCTCCACATTATTTGCGAATGCTATGGTGTTAGGCCAACTTGGGGGTAATTTACTTGGCGGTTACATGAGTGATATGGTTGGGCTAGGTAATGTATTCTTTATTTCTGCTTTATCACTCTTTATCGGAATAGGTATCATATACATGACCAAATCTCAAAAATTCACGAAACAAGATACGGAGTAGGTTTTAAATATGTCAGTACTTTTATGGTTACTCATTATTGCAGCATTTATTCTCGCTTTTGTCGGATTGATTAAACCGGTGATTCCGTCAGTCCTCATGATTTGGATTGGCTTTTTAATCTATCAATTCGGCTTTCATAATGGTCATCTTTCATGGGTTTTCTACATTTCAATGGCCATTTTGACAGTGCTCATGTTTGTTGCAGATTTTGTGACGAACAAGTATTTTGTCAGTAAATTCGGCGGATCAAAATTAAGTGAGTATGCGGCACTCATCGGTGTCATTATTGGTTGCTTTGTCTTCCCACCATTCGGTATTATCATCGTGCCATTTATCTTGGTGTTTGTCGTAGAACTCATCAAAGAACCTGATGTCCTTAAAGCGTTGAAAGCAAGTTTTGGTTCAGTCGTTGCTTTTCTAACGAGTTCGATCGCTAAAGCGGGCATTCTCATCGTAATGATGGTATGGTTCTTCGTAGACGCATTATTAGTGAACTAAATCCATTTGTGTTTGTATTGCTCAATCGTGATACAGACACTTTTTTTATGCAGAAAAAATCATCATATTGAGCAATCCCAAAGATGTTTTACAAAATTTACAATAATTAATATTGAACAAAACAAAAATTTAATATAAAAAATTATAAGCAAGATGTTGTTTATCTGGGGAATATTTTTGTATAATCTCCCTCGTGTTATTTTTTAAAAAGTAAGGAGGGCTTAAGATGAAATACCCAGTAGCAATTTGGATGCTTGCCATTGGTGCATTCGCAATTGGTATGACAGAGTTTGTAATTATGGGATTATTACCTAACGTAGCGCGAGATTTAGATGTAACGGTTAGTCAGGCAGGGCAATTAATTACCGGTTATGCACTTGGTGTAGCAATTGGTGGACCTATTTTGGTCATGTTAACGATTAAATGGAATCGTAAACACTTGTTAATTCTGCTTATGGCGATATTTATAGTAGGTAACTTGGCAGCGACATTTAGTCCAAGTTATGGTTATTTAATGACAAGTCGTATTATCACTTCATTAGCACACGGTTCATTCTTCGGCATAGGTTCCATCTTAGCCGCGAGCATGGTCAGTCCATCAAAACGTGCGAGTGCGATGGCATTAATGTTCATGGGGTTAAGCATGAGTAATATCTTAGGCGTTCCTTTTGGTACATTAATCGGCCAAGGTTTAGGTTGGAAAATGACGTTCGCAGTGATTGCGGTGATTGGTACTATAACTTTGATTGGTATTATCGTATTGGTACCTTCACAAAAAGAACAAATCCAAAGTTCTGTCATCAACGAACTAAAAGTATTAAAAGACAAACGATTATGGCTCACATTAGCCATTACGCTTTTCGGATTTAGTAGTGTGTTCGCTTACTTCTCTTATATTTCTGAAGTGTTAACAGATGTCTCTGGTGTACCAGAAAATCTCATTTCTTATATTCTCATCATCTTTGGTATCGGGGTGACTCTAGGTAATGTTGTTGGTGGTAAACTTGCAGACTGGGACGTTAACCGAGCTTTACGTATTATATTTGTACTATTTATTCTGTACTTCGTAGCACTATACTTTATCCAAATGAACAGTGTAGTCATGGTCGCAGGTGTGTTCTTATTTGGTCTCATCGGTTTCAGTATGAGCCCATCACTTCAATTCAAAAGTACCTTGGTTTCACAAGATGCACCTACGTTAGCGAGTACCTTGAATCAATCTGCCTTTAACTTAGGTAATGCTTTAGGTGCTTATGTGGGTGGTGTAGTCATCGATCTACTTCCAGTTAGCTCACTTAGTCTTGTCGCACCGGTGTTAACATTTATCGGATTGATCTTCTTACTCATTACGATGCGTGTCGAAAAACATGATCACGTCGTACAATAATTATTTTTACCAAATTAAAAAGGTGGAGGTCCTTAGAATAAGAACCTCCACCTATTTTTATGCTTAATCTATAATAGCGAAGTTGAATTTTCTTTATTATTATTGTAATGATCAAGTATTAATGCAAGTGGAATTAGTATGAATGAAAGAATGATGAAGACCCAGTTGTCTATATAAATGGCTGGTCCCACAGCTAAAAAGGACTGCGGGATAAATAGTGTATAGAAAAATAAGATGAGCAAAATGATGACTGAAGCGTACGTGAATAACCAAACCCATCTCGGTCGACTAAAGCATTGTAGCTGAATCGTTTTAAAAATAAGCCAAATAAATAAAAAGATGAGTATAATGCCTAGGATGAGGGAGATCGGGAACGTATATAAATAGATACGGTTAAAACCGACAAAGAACCCGATAAATCCTTTTAAAAAGGCAAAGATACCAAGTATTAATAAAATATGATTCATGATATATTTGAAAATGTTGCGTATCGTTTCATTCGGTAACGCCTTTAATTCTTTTATAGCATGGGCTTTAGGATCGTGGTCAAAGAAATCTAGTGCCATTAAACCTTCATCTTCAGCGGATAATAATTGTTTGAGTACTCGGTTTAACATTTTTTCAGAATCATGAGGGTTAACCCGTACATCTGCACGGACATAATTCATGTAGTTTTCAAATATCTCTCTATCTGTGTTGTTTAGCCTCAGTGCTTTAACATTATTTTCACGTGTGAGTTTTTGCGTAGATTTCATTGATTTGTTCAGCCCTTTTATAAGATATCGTGTATTGTCATTATGACTAAGAATGATTGATAAATCAACGTTAAGGGAGGAATCGTAATGAGACGTATCAAAGCTGAAGACAATGAATGGATTATGACCATTGCACAGTTACATGAAACACAGCTCTATGAACAAGGCTTCGTCTCCGAAGTGACGTCATTTTCTACCGGACTACGAGCGGAGATGATATATAGAAGACTTTATTATGAAGATGACTTGATTGAAGCGGTGTTTGATCATGATCAATTAGCGGGAGTAGTGTGGGGACATTATGATGATCAAAATCAAACTGTGCTCATTGAATTCCTCTACGTCGAACCTGAGTATAGACATCAACATATCGGAACACAGTTAAAACAAAACCTAGAACAATGGGCTAAGGAACAAGGTGCCTCGGCTATTACGAGTACTGTAAAAGTGCATAACACTGAGATGGTTCGGTTAAATCAACATTTAGGTTATGATATCGATCAGTATGTGATGCGGAAATCTTTAACCACAGATAGTGAACCGAACGATAAAGAATGATAAAATAAGGCCTATAAAGATTCAGTGACAAAGGAGCACACTATGAAAAAATGGATGACACTTTTACTAGCTTCCACGTTAGTATTAACCGCTTGCGGTAAAAGTGATAAAAAAGCATCGCTCGAAAAAGACGTTAAACAACTCGAAGAACAAAATAAACAACTCAAAGAAGAGAAAAAAGAACTTGAGAAAAAAGAAGAAAAGCTTAAGAAAGAAGCTGAAGATTTAGAATCAGACATCAATCACGGTTCTGCGAAAGATGACGCGGATGATGAAGATAAAGATACGGGTGCAACAGAGGAAGATGAAGAAAATAGCGAAGATGAAAACTCAGAAGCTGAATCTTCTGATTAGGCCTAGTCGTTTTAACTGAAATAGATATGGGTATGGAACCACATACGCGATTTAATAGGGGCTTTTGGATGGCCAATTTTAAAAAACAATGTATAATGTATGAAATAAGTAACTTATACTGAGGTGATATAGATGCATGAACAAGAGTTTAGATTATTAGAGGGACGCGATATGACTTTACCCGAGTTAGGTAAAGAAATTGAAAATATTACAGGTCGACGTGTAGCAGATACAACAGGTGAAATTAAACGTGTCATTGCACACCTACCTAATTTTGAATCTGATACCGACACATTTGTAGTCACTTATCGTTTAGATCATCAACAAGATTATATTGATGCGACCTTTACAGCGCTTAAAACAGAGCGTGAACAATTGAAACAAGTCCCTGTACATATTGAATTGATGAGTTATATTTCTAAAGCTTAATGTACACCCATCATTGTGGGTAGATAACGCATCAAGTAGGTTAGAAATATGTGAGATAGCGACATATGGAGGATATATGACAAATTATATTGAAACGTCACGTTTAATCTTGAGAGATTGGCAAGGGACAGATTTATTGCCATTTCAGCAGATGAATGCGAATCGAGAAGTACGCCGTTATTTTCTTTCGTTACTCAGTTATCGCAAAAGTGAATTAGATATGCAGCGCATGCAGGAAAATATTGAGCGTGAAGGCATTGGTTTGTTTGCGACCATGTTAAAGGATAGTGAAGAATGGATAGGGTTTATCGGTTTAAATTACACCCCTGTTGAAAGCAGTTATCCATTTGATGATTTACCGTTTTATGAAATTGGATGGCGTCTCATGCCCCATGTATGGAACCGTGGTCTTGCTACAGAAGGTGCGACGGCTGTTTTAGATTACGCAGCGAATCAGGGTATTCCGGAAGTTTATGCGATGACAGCAGAGAAAAACTTAGCTTCTAGAAAGGTCATGACGCATATTGGAATGACGCTAGATGAGCAATTTGAACTGCCTGAATTGAGTAAGTATCATCCATTAAAGCGGCAAGTCAGATATTACAAAGCTATATAATATGAATTGAGATGAGGCGTCTAAATGAAGGCGCAATAAAAAATGCGAGTTTATTCACAGTGGTGAGTAAACTCGCTTTATTTTGATTCTTAATCATTTTAAGAGGGACATCAGTCGTAAGTACGGATGCCAGCTGGTTTATAATGTTCTATCGCTTCAATAATTTCTTCTTTAGTATCACAAAGAGGTGCTAGATGTTGATATTTTTCATCAATGAAGCCTTCTTCAATCATATAGTCGAGCATTTTTTGCATCGGTTCGTAGAAACCATTGATGTTATAGACAGCCATTGGTTTTTGATGAATACCAATTTGAGACCAACTATACATTTCGAAAAATTCTTCGAGTGAACCTGCACCGCCTGGCGCCATAATAAACGCATCAGCAAGTTCTGCCATTTTATTTTTACGTTCATGCATGGAGTCGACGAGAATGAGTTCGCTGACTTTTTCGCTTGTAATTTCACGTTCATCTAACATTTTTGGCATGACACCAATCGTATGGCCACCTGCGTCTAGAACGCCATCTTGAATGGATCCCATAATACCAACGGAACCTGCACCAAAGACGAGTTCATAACCGTGTTCAGCCATATATTTGCCTAATTGATAAGCGGTTTCCATATAAACTGGATCTTTACCTTTACTTGCACCGCAATATACTGCAATTCGTTTCATCTCTTTATTTCCTCCTACACTGTGCGATATGGTTTAATGATTTCGGAAAATCTCTGTTCAAAAAGCTTTCGATCTTGTTCTGTAAAGGGGCGTGGTCCTTTCGTGAGACCTCCACTACGTCGATGCTTAGCCCTCAGATAACGTTGATTTAACAGTTGATCGATATTTGACGCGTTATATATTTTACCTGAATGGTGTAACACGGCTGCCGCTCGATTAATTAATAGACTAGCGAGACCATAATCTTGAGTGATTACGATATCAGATGACTCGCATAGTTGAACAATTTTATAGTCCACAGCATCGGGTCCTTGATCGACATAGATTGTAGTTACATGTTCAGGTTGCTCAGCAGAAGAATAATGACTATAACTCCGAACTATCACAGTAAAAATGCCTGTCCCTTCGGTTAATTCAATCACGAATTGAGTTACCGGACAAGCATCTCCGTCAATAATTACACGTGTCATGAGTTAGTTAATCTTCTGGTTGTTCTTTTTCGCTTTTCGCATGATGTTTCTCATATTTTTTGAGTTCTGAGAGGCGATGTTTTTTATTTTTCTGTTGTGCTTTTTCTTCTGCTTTATGTCGTTGATCGATTGTTTTTTGTAATCTTTTATCGAGTTTATTCGCTTCTTTAAGGTTTTGTTTAGCGAGTTTTTTTCCTTTTTTCTTAATGTATGCTGGATCATGTTCTTTAGCGATACGTTTAAGTTCACGTTTTTGATCGTGTTGATGTTTTTTATCAACGACATAGTTTTTAGCATCTACTGTTTTATGCGCGACTGTTTTAGACGTTTGCGTTGTCGCACGTGTCACCTTTTGTACATCAGGATGATTTTTAAAACGTTTACGTCCAGTAATGAGTGGCACTAAAAATACTGGCGCAACGGTAATGATCGTTTTAATAACTTGTTTTTTATCCATATAGCGCTGCCTCCATATCCATTTACTATTGTTATTATTACCCTATCATATACTAAAAAAACCTCCAAAGCGATTGTATAACACTACATGCTTTAGAGGTTAAAATAGGATTAACCTGTGATATTTTTACCGATACCAAAACCGAAATATAAGATCGCGATAAAGATAACAAGTACGATACGATAAATCGCAAATGGTATCAATTTAACTTTGTTGATTAGGTGTAAGAAAGTTTTAATCGCAATTAAACCGACAATAAATGCGACGATAAATCCGACAATATAGAAGCCAATGTCACTGAGGTGTATGTACTCAAAGTTTTTCACTAATGACAAACCACTTGCTGCGACCATAATCGGTACAGACATGATGAATGTGAAGTCAGACGCAGATTTATGTGTTAATTTCATGAAGACACCGGTTGAAATAGTAGAGCCGGAACGACTGAATCCAGGCCACATTGCAATGGCTTGTGATAAACCGATGACAAAAGCTTGGAAGAAATTAATTTGGTCGACATGTTGCGGATTTTTCACTTTTCTACTAAAGAGATCAGCAACTATCATGTAAACAGCGCCGATGAATAAACCAATCATTACAGTTGGAACACTGAATAAGTATTCTTCAATTAAATCATCAAATAATAAACCGAGAATACCAGCTGGAATCATCCCGACGATGATGTGAAGTAAATTTAAACGTTTTGGAGGCTTACCATCAGGGGTAGTTGCTTCCTCTTGTTTATATTTACCGATATGTAACATTTCGTAATAGCGTTCACGAAAGACCCATGCTGCAGCAAAACAAGATCCTAGCTGTATGACGACTTTAAATGTAAATGCAGCTTCAGAGCCTAAGAATTCTTTAGATTTAAGCCACATATCATCCACGAGAATCATGTGTCCTGTAGATGAGACGGGCGCGAATTCTGTTAAACCTTCGACGATACCAAGAATGATAGCTTTAAACAATTCAATGATAATCATACAGAACCTACTTTCTTCATCTTAAATTTTCGAGTACATCTTTCATCAAGTTTATATAATAGCACATTAAAATGAATCGTGACTACATATATAGAATAAATAAGACTAAAGTTTTAGAAGGGATAAGACCTTGTTCAACTAGAGAAATATGCGTATATCGTCATCATTTTTAATCAAACCACACGGTGCTTTAATTGAAAATATGTTAAAATATAGGAACTTTGAGTTAGAAATATGACGCGTGACCAATGAGTTAGACGTGAAATGAACGAGGGCCATGAAAAGATCATTACACAAAAAAGGGGCGGTTCTGGAATTCTAAATTGACGTAGATTTCCTTGTCCCACCCACATAACATCATTATTTCATTCTAATGATTGTGTTCTAACATTGTAAGTCATCATCGGGGATGAGATTTAACATTGATCCCTACATGCAGATTCATGTCACGCACTTCTCATTGTTCATCTTTCATAGATTAAATGTCGTTGCACACTGTACTGTGCGTTGATGAACTTTATTGTCAGACAGCTTGGTGACCATCCCCAATGTGATTTAATTTTTCTTATATTCGTTAAAAGCTGTAATCACTTTATCAAGTAAACGATTCAGCTCTTTAAATTCTTCTTGAGTTAATGAAGAAGCCGCAGCCACATCGTTACATGCAGTATCGAGTTCAGGGCGAATTTGTTCACTCTTAGGTGTAAGGTGAATGTATACTTCACGCTGATCGATTTCTGAACGTTCACGATGAATGAGGTCCATTTGTTCCATACGTTTTAGGAGCGGTGAAACGGTGCCTGTGTCTAAAGCTAATTCAGTAACAACTTTTTTTACGTTTACTGGTGATTCTGCCCACAGAATGGTTAATACCAAGAACTGAGGGTATGTTAGTTTATACTTTTTGAAGACATGATTTGAATAATAGCGATTTACTTGTCTTTGCGCATTGTATAAACTAAAACAAAACTGTTCCTTCAAGTTTAGTGATTCTGACATAAAGTTCTCCTCCAGACATTCTATCCATATTGTTTCTCTCTAAATTGGATCCGAATTCGTCTTGTTATCGCATGACGAACTACATACGTTATCATAGGTGATATATATGATTTTGAAAGTATGTATAAGTTGTTGTAGATATTTCGAAATTCATAAAGCAACATGCTATAACAAAATTTATCTACTAACATATTAATTATATTAAAAAATTATCTATTATGTAAATAAGAGGACGGTTACTATAATGAAAAAGACAATAGACAAGTCATTATCAATCTCAATCATTACCGGATTCCTAGGTAGTGGAAAAACATCATTCCTCAACCATTATATTAAGGGATTATTAAAAAATAATGAGAAACCTGCAATAATTGTAAATGAATTTGGAGATTTTAATGTCGATGGACACCTCGTCAATGGCGACATTGAAACCGCAACCATATTAAACGGATGTGTTTGCTGTGAATTAAATCAAGATTTAGTACAACAGCTTAACATTTTTAACAAACGGGGAGATATCGATCACATTATTATAGAAGCAACAGGTATCGCAGAACCTTTAGAAATTATTGCCGCATGCCAAGACCCGAGTATAGTGAATGATATTGAACAACCTTTTGTCATCACGTTGATCGATGCTTTACGTTATGTGAAGCGGGACCAATATACATCAAGCGTGAACGGGTTGATGGAACGTCAAATTAAATATGGTGATTTATTGCTTGTGAATAAGATGGACTTAATTACTGAACAAGATCAAGAAGCGCTTCAAAATATCAAACAATTAAATCCAACTGCGCATTATATTGAAACAACGTATGGTCAAATTTCAGATACAGAATGGAGCCAAACTCAGGATCATGCGCAGTTGTCCCATACACACCATCATTCACATCATGGCGTCAATTCGATGAAGTATACGTTTACGGGACCAATTCAACGTCAGTTATTCAATCAATTTATCCTACGTTTACCAGAAAACGTACTTCGGTTAAAAGGATTTGTGTCATTTAAAGATCAACCAGAAACGGTTTACACATTCCAATTTTCAGGATTATTTCCAGAGTATGAAGTGATTGACGCAGATGTACCACTCACAGTCGTATTGATTGGCGAACAATTAGATGAAGATCGCTTAAGAAATCAGTTAGACATGTTACAATTCACTTAATTGTTCTTGACAAGGATTGAACGTTTGATGCAGTGAGATTATAATGGGAGAATATGAAAGAAAGAGGGAAGGTTAATGGCTGAAAACAGTGAACAATATCTTGAGAATCAACGTAAATTCGAACGAAACACCATTCATTTGCCATATCTAGGATTTGCGATTATCGTATTACTAGCCAATATCATTTATCCTGATATTAACTTAATGATGGTCTTATTTGGGTTGTTCTTTCTTTATAATGGCGGCATCTTTTTTGTGGCTTTCATCAAGCATTTCAAGCGTACGATGCTATTAACATTTTTACTGACAATCCTATCATTAGGTTTATTTGTGGCTTCCATGTTCCTATATGCAAAATTAAACAATTTGATATAAACAACAAAAACACACTCAAGTACGGATGTAACAAGTTGAATCGCGCAGATTTATTTTCAATCAGCAAGGTGCTATAACCCCGTGAATGAAAACAGGTGTTAGGAAAATACTTGTTATGCCAATAGACTTGGGTGTGTTTTTTATATCAATTGATATTCGTTTTTAAAATATAAATAAAAATAGGTATAGTGCTACAAATTCGAGAAACGTTGCAAGGTAAATGATTTCAAGACGGATTTTTTCTCTCGCAGGCACGTCCCATTCTGGGAAGTAGCGTTCATAGTAACTTAATTGGAGTATAAATACGCCAATACCAAACGGCAATAACATGAGCAGGATGCTACGTAATAAGCTAAAACCGATGTCATGAAGAAAATGACCTATGAGGAGTTGTAAAATGACGATGATAGCAATGAAAATCCAAATTTGTGTGGTCATTTCGCAATACGAACTCCTTTCATAAATAGGTATAATAGGCCTTGTAACAACACCATGAAGAGAATAAATATAAACGCGTTTAGATCAAATTGTTGCCATACGAGCGTGAATATACGTGATGGTTCATTGATGAGATACACGGAATGGAATCTTAAAAAACGACCAATGTAAATGCCTAAACCATCTAAAAACATCAATGCAACCACTAAGACACGGTTAAGCCAAACATGCGTCGTAAAACGATCTAATTCCAAGAACATAAGGCATAAACAGTATAGTGCCAAACAAACGCCTGCAACGAGAAAGCTAAAATGCGCCCATTCCATCAATACGAGGCCTGAACGGAAATCAAAACTAAATTGATTTAAATGAATCATATCCGTCACCATATAAAAGGTGTTCGGCACCATGAGCACAAATATCAAACCAAATAAAATAAATAACGGCCATTCATACGCTTTGTGCGGTTTAAACAATTTGAGTAAAAAGCACAATTCAAATGGAATGTATGCCAGTATTAAATTTAACGTCATAAACGGTAAGATATGACTAAAATAGGTTAACGATAGCGTAATCAAAACAATGAAAACGATACGAGCAATATAACGCGCTAACATAACTGAACCTACTTTCCTAAAGGGATAAAAATATAAGTTGCTTGAGATACACACACTTGTTACAACTAAAGTATACAATTGATGTCATACTTATATGTAGAGATTTCTTAAATATTTTAATAGAGATATAGAAAGCTGTTTCCTTGATTAGAACATTTTATTTTTAAGTGAGCTATAAAATTTAAGATAATTGATTGATAATTGGTGATTGACACATTTTGTAAGAGTGAATAATGGTTCATACAAACCATAAACCAATGATCAAACCAGCTTTTAATACTACGCTGTTACTCAATACTTAGCAATTAATAAGATAAAGCAATTTTTCTTTGATGTAAATGCGGAAAGCTTAAGCGGAGTATTGAATAATTATACATGTATAAAAATATGTTCTATAGATAATTTAGTACACATATAAATGATTTTAGTGGGTGGAATGCTTATTTTTTATTTTCAGTAGCAAAATGTAGTCAAATTTGAATGCAATACGTCCAATATTCGTTATATAAGGAAAAATTATTGCATTTGTACAATATTATGGTATAAAATACAGGTTCGGTAAATTTTTAACAACTATGTAACGATATATCAATAATTATTGATATTGATGAATTAAAATAAGTCTGGGGGCGGAAGTATGAAAAAACAATTAGCAATTTTGTATTTTAATATATTTTTAGTATTTTTGGGGATAGGTTTGGTTGTTCCAGTGCTTCCGGTATACCTGAAAGATCTCGGACTCAAAGGTGGCGACTTGGGTATCCTCGTCGCTGTATTCGCCTTTGCTCAAATGATTATTTCTCCATTTGGCGGTAATTTAGCAGATAAATTAGGTAAAAAATTAATCATTGTGATTGGATTAGTACTCTACGCGGTTTCAGAATATCTATTCGCAATGAGTAATACATTTGCGCTTTTAATTATATCCAGAATCTTAGGTGGTTTTAGTGCAGGGATGGTTATGCCAGGGGTTACTGGTATGATTGCAGATATCTCACCAGGTGCAGATAAAGCGAAAAACTTTGGATATATGTCAGGTATCATCAATACTGGTTATATCCTTGGTCCAGGTCTAGGGGGATTCCTCGCTGAATTTTCCCATCGTCTTCCATTCTTTGTCGCAGGTACAAGTGGTGTCATTGCACTTATTATGTCAGTGATCTTATTGAAAAACCCAAGACATGAAACGCACGCAGGATTTGCAACCATTTCGACAGAAACCATTTCAAAAATTAATCTTAAGGTGTTTATTACACCGGTCATTTTAACATTTGTCTTAGCATTCGGATTGTCTGCATTCGAAACATTATTCCCATTATATGCAGCAGATAAAGCAGACTATTCACCTATCGATATCTCCGTAGCCATCATGGTTGGTGGTGTGCTAGGTGCGTTCATTCAAGTGTTCTTATTCGATAAATTAATGAAATTTATGTCAGAATTAAACTTTATTATTTGTGCATTGCTCTATTCCATTATTGTATTATTCAGTTTAACATTAGCTCATAGCTACTGGCCGATCATGTTGATTAGTTTTATCGTATTTATTGGTTTTGATTTAATTCGACCAGCACTGACTAATTATTATTCAAATATTGCAGGGAATAGACAAGGCTTTGCAGGCGGACTCAACTCCACATTCACAAGTATGGGTAACTTTGTCGGCCCACTGATCGCAGGTGCAGTTTATGATATTTATTATGAATTACCACTCTTTATGTCCATGGTGATTATGGTCGCAGGTATTATAGTCATTTATATTGAAAAAAGGAGTCCGAAGAAATCTAAGAAAGAAAAACCAATTAGATGAATAATTTTTCTATTCTTATCAGGATGATAAACATTATACAATAGAAGAAACACGATTTTTAAACTGACAAATGTAATCGATTTGTTACAAAAATTAAATATGTGTCTAATTCGAGGAGACTTATTTCTATCACAAGATGAAGAAATGAGTCTCTTTTTTTATGTTGTTTAGGATATTTTATATAAAAGTAAAGAAATCATTGAGAAACACCAAATAATTTTACCCAATTTTACTTAAAAATTATTGGTAGTTAGTTCTGATAGAAAACATGAGATCGCAGTTTTAAGAAGACAAATAATTCAAAAATTAAAGCTAAAAATTGCAAAACAAGATATTTCCGCAATATAAAATTTAAGTAAATCAAAATGATTAAGTTTTAAGTTGTGATGAAAGGGTAAATAGGTTACATAAAATTTTGTTGTGTAGTCACATAGTTGCGGTATCTGATAGTTGTGCGCAGGGTTTTATGTGAAAATGTAAACAAAACGGTAATATCATCCCTTTTATATCCTAAAATACATTGCTGAAATCTGTTAATTAAGCCAATTAGAATAATTTCTATTTGTAACAAATTTTCATGATAACTTAACTTAAAAAGCTAAAAAATAACATTAACAAAAACTATTTATTACAATATTATACATAACAATAAGATAATTTTACATAAGTATTTTGAACGGCAAATGAAAAAGATTAAAAAATTGTTAATTAATAAAAAGTTAAAAATTAAGTTGTGTTATATACTGATTTTGATTATAATGAATTTTGTATGGAAAAAGGAATATTTGTTTATTTCAATTATCCGTACCAAAATCAAAATCTGGAGGTATGCACATGAAAAAACGGAAGAAACGTTCAGGTAGCAGAAGATTAGATTTTCTGCCTAACCGTATGAACAAGTATTCTATTTGTAAGTTTACTGTAGGCACAGCTTCAATCTTAATTGGTGCAACATTGTTCTTTGGTGTAAACAATGATGCACAAGCAAGCGAAGTAGACAACGAGAATAAAGAAACAACAACTCAAGGTACAACACACTCTGACGCAACTACGGAACAGCAATCACCAGAAGTAACTCAAGAAGAAAGCACTGAAAATGAATCATCAGATGTTGAAACGGAAGAAATAGAGTCAGAAGATAATGTTTCAGGCTCTCAAAACACTGAAGATTCAGAAGAAAGCGAAACAACTTAATCTTCTGAAGATACTGAAAGTACAGAAGATACAACATCTGACGATCGAAATGTAGAAACAACTCATGAACAAGAAGAATCAGAAGATGAAGAAACACAACATGAAGAAAAACTTGAAGACAAAGCAGTAACTGATGAAGGATATTCAGAAGATTTATTCCAAGAAGAAGAATCAGAAGATCAAGATTCTGAAGAAACGTCAGAAGATGAAGAATCTGAACAAACTGAAGATGAATCAGCAGAAGAAGAATCTACTGATGAATCAGAAGACGAAGATTCAGAATCATCAGTTGAGAGTGAATCAAAAGATGCTGAAGAAACTTCTGAAGACGAAGAGACAGATTCTAACGACGAATCATCTGAAGCATCATCAAATGATGAAGAATCAGATGATGAAGATGCTCAACGTGAAGATGAAGTCGACGAGTTAGAAAATGAAGAATCAGAAGTGACTGACGAAAATGAATCATCTGAGGACCAAAAATCAGAAGAGTCAGCTAAAGATTCAGATGCTAAAGAAGAATCTGATGAATCAAATCAGGATGAAGAACAATCTGAAAATCTTAGCATAAATGAAAACTCTGAAAATTCAGATGATAGTGAACAAACAGAAAAACAATCGGAAGAAGCAGAATCTGAATCAGTAGAAAAAGAAAATAAAGATGATTCAGAAGAAGTAACTGAAGATCAAACACCAGAAAATGAATTAAAAACAAACGAAGCTACATATACTGATGAAGCTGTTCGTAATAACAATGTTTCAACATTAAGAGCAAACTCTATCAATACATTAGCTTCAGGTTCACCTTTAAATTCATCAAGAGATATTAATGAAGCAGGTGTGGTTCCACCAGCTACTGTTAGAGGTAAAGACCATTTTGATAAATATGGTGACGTAATATTCTATCCACCGAATGATTTATTAGCTGAAGAAGTAGCTAATTTTAATTATAATGTTGGTCCAACGAAAAAAGAGGTGCACTTCAACTTAAAGAAAAGATCTCTTTTGAAAATGACTTTGATTTTAATATAAAAATTGCGAACAGTCATATAGGTAACCAATATAGTGGTGACGGTTGGGGCTTTATCTTTACTAAAAGTGATGCCCAAGATTACATGCAAAATGGTGGTATCTTAAGAAATAAAGGTATGAAAGATGCTGCTGGATTTAAAGTAGATACTGCTTATCATTTTGATGATCCAATGGACCAGAAAGCAGAACAACAAAAAGGTGGCAGATATCAAGGTTACGGTACATTCGTTAAAAATGGACCAGATGGTACTACAGAAGCTGTAGGTACAAATGTTCCTGATAAGAAAAATAAAGATAATAAATTCGATTACGCAGATGATACGAATGATAATAATGATGGAAAATTCCATGGTCAAACTTTGAATGATTTCCATTTAAGTTACGATTCAGATAGTGAAATATTAACAGCAGAATATGCTGGTAAACAATGGAAAGCAACTCTATCACAACTTGGATTAAATAAAGAAGATGAGTATAACTTCTTGATTACGTCTAGTCAAAGTGGTAATAACCCTGCTGTACCAAGTAGTGCTCGTGGTTGGATGAGAACAGATTTAAATGGTTCTACATTTAAATTCACACCAAAATCTAATGCAGCTGATGAACATAATCCTGGATACAATCCAACAAAAACAAAACCAGGTAAACAAGTGAGTGTTAATCAAACAGGAGATCAAAATATTCCGCAAGGGAGTAAATTTGAAATTCCACAAACACCACAAGGTTGGAATGCGAATATTGATCAAAACAACGGAACAATCACAGTAACACCGCCATCAAATACAAAACCAGGAACAAAACAAGATATTCCGGTTAAAGTCACATATCCAGATGGCACAGTAGATAATACAAATGCACAAATTGAAGTTGTATCTGATCAAGCTGGAGATTATGAACCAGGATACAACCCATCAACAACAAATCCAGGCAAACCAGTAGAAGTTGATCAAACAGGTGCACCAAACTTACCGCAAGGTACAGAATTTGAAGTTCCTAAACAAGGTATTCCTGAAGGCTGGGAAGCAACAGTAGGAGAAGACGGTAAATTAGTAGTAACACCATCAAAAGATATCGAACCAGGTACAACAGAAGACATTCCAGTTAAAGTCAAATATCCAGATGGTTCAACAGATGATGCACCAGCGAAAGTTACTGTTAAAGATACAGAGGCAAATCAATATGACCCAGGATATGAAGATACAACAACAAACCCTGGTAAACCGGTAGAATTACCACAAACAGGAGAAGTACCAGATGGAACACACTTTGAAAAACCAAGTGATATTCCAGAAGGATGGGATGTAGATGTAGATCCAAATGATGGAACTACAACAGTAACGCCACCGGCGGATGCACAACCAGGTGACGAAGCAAACATTCCAGTCAAAGTCAAATATCCAGATGGCCAAGTGAAGACGCACCAGCGAAAGTTACTGTCAAAGATACAGAGGCAAATCAACATGAACCAGGTTATGAAGATGAAACAACAAACCCTGGTAAACCAGTAGATGTACCACAAACAGGAGATACAGACCTACCAGATGGCACACACTTTGATGGACCAGGTGAAGTACCAGAAGGATGGGATGTAGATGTAAATCCAGATAACGGTACAACAACAGTAACGCCACCGGCGGATGCGAAACCAGGCACAGAAGTGGAAGTACCAGTCAAAGTTACTTATCCAGATGGTTCAACAGAAGACGTTCCGGTTAAAGTAACAGTAGATTCAAATCAAGCTGGAGAACATGAGCCAGGTTACGAAGACGCAACAACAAAACCAGGTAAACCAGTAGATGTACCACAAACAGGAGATACAGACTTACCAGATGGCACACACTTTGATGGACCAAGTGAAGTACCAGAAGGATGGGATGTAGATGTAAATCCAGATGATGGTACAACAACAGTAACGCCACCGGCGGATGCAAAACCAGGCACAGAAGTGGAAGTACCAGTCAAAGTTACTTATCCAGATGGCACAACAGAAGATGTTCCAGTTAAAGTAACAGTAGATTCAAATCAAGCTGGAGAACATGAGCCAGGTTACGAAGACGCAACAACAAAACCAGGTAAACCAGTAGATGTACCACAAACAGGAGATACAGACTTACCAGATGGCACACACTTTGATGGACCAAGTGAAGTACCAGAAGGTTGGGATGTAGATGTAAATCCAGATGATGGTACAACAACAGTAACGCCACCGGCAGATGTTAACCCAGGTACAGAAATAGAAGTACCAGTTAAAGTCACTTATCCAGATGGCACAACAGAAGATGTACCGGTTAAAGTGACAGTGAGTCCAAATGACGCTCAAAGTCATACACCTAATTATGATGGTGCCTCAACAAAACCAGGCAATCCAGTAGATGTACCACAAACAGGAGATGTACCAGACGGTACTGAATTTGAAGTTCCTGAAGATGGTATTCCTGAAGGTTGGGATGTAAATGTAAATCCAGATGATGGTACAACAACAGTAACGCCACCGGCGGACGCAGAACCAGGAACTGAAGCAGAAATTCCAGTTAAAGTCACTTACCCAGATGGATCAACTGAAGAAGTACCAGTTAAAGTAACAGTTGAAGAAGATGACGAAGGAGATGCAGATGCCGATGCAGACTCAGATGCAGATGCCGACGCTGACGCAGATGCCGATTCAGACGCAGATGCAGACGCTGACGCCGATGCTGATACAGACGCAAACTCTGACTCAGATTCAGATGAAGAAACATTACCTGATACAGGTAATAACAACAGTCCACAAAATGCTACATTACTTGGTAGCTTGTTCGCTGGATTAGGTTCATTATTCTTACTCGGTAGACGCCGTAAAAACAATAATGAAGAAAAATAATCATCAATAAATGATGAGCCAGGCCCTTCATTGGGCCTGGCTTTTTTATGTTTTAAATGAAAGAATATAAAACTACTATATATAATGAAAGAATTGGAATTTGGTGGTTCGATTCCACTATTTATACATATTTGGGTAATGTATTAATATAAAGGTTAATTAAAGTGACAAATTGAAAAGTGTGCTGTTACTATCAATATAAATAACCCAGAAGTTATATAATCATGTTAATTTCAACATGAAATTTTTATACATAAACAGTTAAGGAGCGATGACGATGGCAAAACGTAAGAAAACAAATGCGATGCGTATCTTGGATCGAGAAAAAATTGATTATATTGTCAATGAGTATAAAGTTGATGAAGCGCATTTAGATGGGGTAACAGTGGCCCACGAGGTTGGTGTCGATGAATCGGAAGTATATAAAACATTAGTTTTAGAAAACGCTAACCATGAGCACTTTGTGTTCGTTATTCCGGTGAATCAATCCTTAGACATGAAAGTGGCTGCTCAGGCAGTGAATGAGAAAAAGCTCAATTTAATGCCACTTGAAGATCTTAAACGTGTGACTGGTTATATCAGAGGAGGTTGTTCTCCGATTGGTATGAAAAAAGCATTTCCTACAGTTATCGATACGTCAGCAGAATCAAAATCTTCTATTTATATTAGTGGTGGAGAAAGAGGGACACAAATTTATATTGCAGTACAAGATTTGATTCATCTCACGCATGCGCAACTTTCAAACGTGACACAATAATAAGTATGTTCAAGTGTCGTTAATGAAACATGAGAGTTAGCCTACACATATAATAATTCACAGTGGCCACATCATTATTAAAAGTGATGTGGCTATATTATGGAAATAGGCGAAAAAAATACTTATTTAAGACATTCCACAGCTAATATGATATTTATAAAACGTTCAAAAGCAATGACTGTTTTTGAATGTTTTTGATTAAAATTGATTGAAATGTATCCGCTTTCGTTTTATAATACAAATCAAGAGAGGTGCAAAGATGATAACAGAAAAACGTCATGAGTTGATTTTGACAGAGTTAGCGAAAAAAGATTTCTTAACATTGCAAGAATTAATAGATCGCACAGGTTGTAGTGCTTCAACTGTACGTAGGGACTTGTCTAAATTACAACAAATGGGTAAGTTATCACGCGTGCATGGGGGTGCAACATTAGATACCTCTTCTAAACTTGAACCCAATCTTATAGATAAAAGATCACAGAACTTGAGGGAAAAACAAGCGATTGGCAAGCTTGCTGCGAATTTGATACATGACAACGATTGTATCTTTATCGACGCGGGTTCAACCACTTTGGAAATGATCCCTTATATCACTGCACGTGATCTGACGGTAGTGACTAATGGGTTAACACACGTTGAAGAACTGTTAAAACAAGGGATTAAGACATTTATCGTAGGGGGACATGTTAAATCGACAACACTCGCGACAATTGGAGGTAGTGCACTCGACACGTTACGACGCTATCGTTTTGACAAAGCATTTTTAGGCATTAATGGTATTGATGTAAACCATGGACTAACGACACCAGATGAACAAGAAGCTTTAGTTAAAGAATATGCGATGCGTCTCAGTCAGCAAAGTTATGTCTTAGCCGACCACACGAAATATCATCGCCGATATTTTGCCCATGTAGCGACTTCGGATCAACTTTCTATCATAGCTTCAACTCAAGTCGCACAACTCGACTGTTATGAACAATTACAGCAACAATATTCAATTATAGGAGGAGCAAAATGATTTACACCGTGACCTTTAATCCGTCTGTTGACTATATTATGCATTTAGACGGCTTTAATATCAGTGAATTGAATCGAGCAACGACTACACATAAATTTGCTGGAGGAAAAGGTATTAATGTTTCTCGTGTGTTGCGCACATTAAACGTAACCTCAACTGCACTAGGGTTCATTGGTGGCTTTACGGGAGAATTTATCGTTGACACTTTGAAACAATCATATATTAATGAAGCTTTTGTGCGAATTAACGATGACACACGTATGAATGTGAAGTTGAAAACAGGCCAAGAAACAGAAGTTAATGCACCCGGACCAATGATTACAACCGATCAATTTGAAACATTAATGGATCAAATCAAACAAACAACCGAACAAGATACAGTCATCGTAGCAGGTAGTATTCCTAAAAGCATTCCATCAGATGTGTATGGCCAAATTGCAAAAATTACACAACAAACAGGTGCACAACTCGTGGTTGATGCGGAAAAAGATTTGCTAGAAACAGTGTTACCTTATCAACCGCTGTTCATTAAACCAAATAAAGATGAACTGGAGCACATGTTTGATACAACCATTCAATCTGATGAAGATGTTCTATATTATGGAAGAAAAATACTCGAACGCGGTGCCCAAGCAGTCATCATCTCTTTAGGTGGTGACGGAGCGATTTATCTTGATCAAAATCAAAGCTTAAAAGCAACGATTCCAAAAGGACAGGTCGTAAACACTGTGGGTTCAGGTGATAGTACGGTTGCAGGTATGGTCGCTGGCCTTGATGCTGGATTATCTATTAACGATGCATTTCGCCAAGCCGTATCAGCAGGTACAGCTACAGCTTATAACGATGATTTAGCAACTGCAGAAGGGATTCAAGACGTTCAATCACAAGTAACGATTGCAACACTAGATGGGAGTGAATAGCATGAGAATCACAGAGTTATTAACGAAAGATACCATTGCGATGGATTTAGCGTCCTCAAACAAAGATGGTGTCATTGATGAATTAGTCAATCAGCTTAACCAAGCAGGAATTTTAAATGATGTAGAAGCTTATAAAGAAGCCATTCATAATCGTGAATCTCAAAGTACAACAGGTATTGGAGAGGGGATTGCGATTCCACACGCAAAGGTTGCAGCAGTAGATAAACCGGCCATTGCGTTTGGTAAATCTAAAGCAGGAGTGGATTATCAAAGTTTAGATATGCAGCCAGCTCATTTATTCTTTATGATCGCTGCACCAGAGGGTGGGGCACAAACGCACTTAGATGCTTTAGCAAAATTATCAGGTGTTTTAATGGATGATCAAGTTCGCCAAGCTTTATTAGATGCAACATCACCTGAAGAGATTTTAAACATCATTAATCAAGCAGATGACGAAGCGACAGACGAGGAAACAGCAGAAGCAGAAACGACTACTGCACCTGTCGATTCTGATGAACCATACGTTTTAGCTGTGACTGCTTGTCCAACAGGTATCGCACATACGTATATGGCGAAAGATTCACTGAAAAAGCAAGCCGAAGCGATGGGTATTAAGATTAAAGTAGAAACAAATGGTTCAGGTGGGGTTAAAAATCGTTTAACCTCCGATGATATCGAGCAAGCGACAGGAATTATCGTCGCTGCAGATGTGCACGTTGAAACAGACCGCTTTGATGGTAAAAACGTGGTAGAAGTTCCGGTTGCTGATGGTATTAAACGACCAGAAGCACTCATCAACCAAGCGTTAGATACTTCTCGCCAACCTTTTGTTGCGCGTGGAGACAGCAATCAAAAATCAGCACAAAATAGTGGAGAAAAACAAGGCGTTGGGAAAACCATTTATAAACACTTAATGAATGGTGTATCTAACATGTTACCGCTTGTCATCGCAGGTGGTATCCTCATGGCGATTGTATTTTTAATCGGACCTAACTCATTTGATCCGAAAAGTGGTCAATACAATGAGTTTGCAGCGCAATTATGGAAAATTGGTAACGAAAGTGCATTTGCCTTAATTATTCCAATCTTGTCTGGTTTCATTGCGCGTAGTATTGCGGATAAACCTGGTTTTGCAGCTGGTTTAGTCGGTGGTATGTTAGCAGTTGCAGGTGATTCTGGTTTCCTAGGTGGTTTGATTTCCGGTTTCTTAGCTGGTTACTTAACACAAGGTATTAAATATTCCGTTAAATGGTTACCTCAATCATTAGAAGGTTTGCAACCCACATTAATTTATCCGTTAATTTCTGTCGCGATCACTGGATTACTTATGATTTACGTCATCAATCCGCCGGCATCTTGGTTAAATAATCTATTGATAGATGGACTAAACAGTTTATCTGGTGCAAACATTGTTATCCTCGGCTTTGTAATTGGTGCGATGATGGCTATCGATATGGGCGGGCCATTTAATAAAGCGGCCTATGTCTTTTCTACAGCAGCGTTAACAGCGGGTAATACAGCGCCGATTACTGCAGCAATGGTGGGCGGTATGGTGCCACCGATTGCAATCGCAACGGCAATGATTATGTTCCGCAAGAAATTTACGAAAGAACAAAAAGGTTCTATTGCACCTAACTACATTATGGGACTTTCATTTATCACTGAAGGTGCAATTCCATTTGCAGCGGCAGACCCATTACGTGTCATTCCTTCTATGATGGTGGGTTCTGGTATTGCAGGTGCTATTGCGTTAGGTTTAGGCTCTGCAATTAGCGCGCCTCATGGTGGTATTGTAGTTATATTCGCAGATTTTGTTCATGTACCTCAAACATTACTTGCTATTGTGATTGGCTCAATTGTTTCAGCGATCATTTATGACTTATTAAAACCGAGAGTGACTAGTGTAGAAAAAGCAGCGTCCCAATCTATGGATGAATAATTTAAATGAATTTCACACGGTGTTCCTAATATCAGGAATACCGTGTTTTTTGTTTTAGTAAAAGTGTAATTCCTAGAAATTCCATGTATTTATGCATTTGTTTTAAATATTTTTAAAATGACGAGTAATATAATGTGTTAACTTTTTCATTATTGTACAATGAAGATAATCATAAAAAGAAGAAGGTAATCAATATTGAAACAATATGTCATTATAAATGGTGTTATTTATACAGAAACAGATGTTTTAGATAGAGGTCACATTTTCATAAATGAAGGAAAAATAATGCAAATTGAGCCAGGTGCATATCACGGGGATCTACCTACATTAGATGCGCAGGGACATCATGTGTTACCAGGGTTTATCGACATTCATATGCATGGAGGTTACGGTGAAGATGCGATGGATGCATCAGCCCAAGGATTAAATCACTTGGCAACTTCACTGTTGTCAGAAGGCACAACGAGCTTTTTAGCGACGACTATGACACAATCGGATGAAAATATCATACGGGCATTAGAAACAATCGCTAAATATCAAGCTGAACAAGATCATACAGAAGAAGCGGAAATCGCAGGGGTCCATCTAGAAGGTCCTTTTATTTCTGAACATAAGGTGGGTGCACAGAATCCTGCTTATGTCCAACGACCTACAGTTGAAAAAATCAAACAATACCAAGCAGCTGCGAATCATCTTATTAAAGTGATGACGTTTGCGCCTGAAGTGGAAGGTGCAGATGAAGCATTACGACAACTCCACGATGAGATCATCTTTTCTATCGGGCACACAGTAGCCACGTATGAGGGAGTCACACGTGCTGTAGAAAAAGGTGCACAACATATCACACATTTATATAACGCTGCGACGCCGTTTGCGCATAGAGAGCCAGGGGTCATTGGTGCAGCATGGCATGAGCAACGCTTAAATACAGAGATTATAGTGGACGGAATTCATTCACATCCCACTGCAGTCGCGATCGCATATCATCAAAAAGGCAACCAACATTTTTATCTCATTACTGATGCGATGCATGCAAAAGGCATGCCAGATGGTCATTATGATTTAGGTGGACAAGATGTTGTTGTACAAGGTGCTGAAGCGAGACTTGCGAACGGCGCACTTGCAGGTAGTATTTTAAAAATGAACGAAGGCTTACGCAATTTGATGACTTATACTGGCGATGATCTTGAATCACTTTGGCGTGTGACAAGCTTGAACCAAGCTCAAGCGTTACATATCGATGATGTAAAAGGAAGTATTGCGACAGGTAAGGATGCCGATTTAGTGATTGTTGATGATGAGCTAACAGTGAAGACAACGATTAAAAACGGAACGATTCACACCTTTGAAAATAAAGAATAAGAAGCTTCAGTGTTACTTTTTTACACTGGAGCTATTGACGGAATTAAGAAAATACGTTTTAATGGTATATTGGACTTTATATTGAATAATTACTGTATATTTTGCCAGAACGAAGTCGAATTGTGATAAAATATGAGTATTGTTTATCTTTTTAGGGAGGTGTCACAGATGGGAAGGATTTAATGTATCTACAGTTAAACGTGAACAAGCAGCTTAGTATACAATGGTCACCCGGATGTGACATTGAGTAATTTGGAGGTGAATCCCTAAATAGGGAACTTATTGGAAACGACGACCATAGTGAGTTTAGTTATATTTATTCTGTTGATAGCGTTGACGACTGTCTTCGTCGGATCAGAATTTACTTTAGTGAAAGTACGTGCCACGCGTATCGAGCAACTTGCAGCTGAAGGGAACGGTAATGCAAAGGTAGTTAAGAAAATGCTACATAATTTGGATTATTATCTGTCTGCATGTCAACTCGGTATCACAGTTACGTCTTTAGGTTTAGGTTGGCTCGGGGAACCGACGTTCAATGAATTACTACATCCTATCTTTGAACTCGTACATTTACCTGATGCCTTAACCACAACGATTTCATTTATCGTAGCCTTTATCATCGTAACTTATTTACACGTCGTACTTGGTGAACTCGCACCTAAGACACTTGCGATTGAACATACTGAAAAGTTAGCGCTCGTGTATGCGCGTCCGCTCTATTATTTCAGTACTATAATGAAGCCGCTTATATGGTTAATGAACGGTTCAGCACGTTTGATTATTCGCATTATGGGTGTAAATCCTGATGCCAATAGTGATGCGATGTCTGAAGAAGAAATCAAAATCATTATCAACAACAGTTATAATGGAGGAGAAATTAACCAAACAGAATTGGCTTATATGCAAAATATCTTTTCATTTGATGAACGTCACGCCAAAGATATCATGGTGCCCCGTACACAAATGATTACATTGAATGAGCCGTTTAATGTAGAAGAATTATTAGAAACAATTAAAGAATACCAATTCACCCGTTATCCGATCACAGATGACGGCGATAAAGACCACGTCAAAGGCTTTATCAATGTCAAAGAATTTTTAACTGAATATGCATCTGGTAAACCCATCGTTATCGGTAACTATATTCACGAACTACCGATGATTTCTGAAACAACAAGAATCAGTGATGCGTTAATTCGTATGCAACGTGAACACGTACACATCAGTTTGATCATCGATGAATATGGTGGTACTGCGGGTATTTTAACCATGGAAGATATTCTTGAAGAAATTGTGGGTGAAATCCGTGATGAATTTGATAATGATGAAGTCAACGATATTGTGAAGTTAGGCGAAGATCAATATCAAATCAATGGTCGTGTGTTATTAAACGATTTACAAGAACATTACGGTATTGAATTCGAAGATTCAGAGGATATTGATACGATCGGTGGTTGGCTACAAGCGCATAATACGAATTTACAACAAAATGATTACGTCGATACTGAATATGATCGATGGATTATTTCAGAAATTGACAACCATCAAATTATTAACGTTATTTTGAGATATGAATACAATAATGAACGTCAAACGCTTGATACAGATAGCGAAGAGGATGACGAAGATTAAAGCAATGCAACGAAAAGTGGGACTTGAAATCGTCAATGAGATTTCACAGTTCCACTTTTTTATATACTTAAAATCGGGTATAACGAACGAGATGAGTTTTCCAAGCGACGCATCGGTAGCTCTTTTGTTACCATAAAAATATAGAATACAGATAATGAAAGGATGAAAATGGATGGCAACTGAAACATATACATTAAACAATGGTTATGAAATGCCAAAAGTAGGATTAGGCGTTTATAAAATCACAGACGAACAAATGCCTACAGCAGTAGATAGTGCAATCAAAGCAGGTTATCGTGCATTTGATACAGCTTACCTCTACAAAAATGAAGTTTCATTAGGACAAGCAATTAAAGAAAGTGATATTGATAGAGAATCATTATTTATTACTTCTAAATTGTGGAATAGCCATCAAGGTTATGAAAGTGCAAAAGAACATTTTTATCAATCATTAGAAGATTTAGGCTTAGATTATTTAGATTTATATCTCATTCATTGGCCATGTGAAGCGGATGGTTTGTTTATTGAAAGCTATAAAGCACTAGAAGAATTATACAAAGAAGGTAAAGTGAAAGCCATCGGGGTTGCTAACTTCAAGCCGCATCACTTAGATAAATTAATGGCAGAAACTGAAATTGTGCCAGCAGTGAACCAAATTGAAGTGCACCCATTCTTTAACCAAGCAGAAACACAAGCTTATTGCGACGAACATGATATCATCGTGACTGCATGGATGCCATTGATGAGAGATGGTGGTTTATTAAATCAAGATACAATTGTGAACATCGCTAAAAAATATGATAAAACACCTGCTCAAGTCGTATTACGTTGGCATTTAGCACACAATCGTGTCGTCATTCCAAAATCTAAATCTCCAGAACACATCAATCAAAACTTTGATATTTTTGATTTTGAATTAACTGAAGATGAAGTTAATGATATCGATGCATTAAATAAAGATGATCGTCAAGGTTATGACCCAGATGACGTTGATATGAATACTTTAAAATAACTTAGCTTTTTGACCAACTTTCATCTCACCGTGTTTTTATGAAGCGGTGGGATTTGGAAGTTGGTTTTTTTATTTTAAAATCGTAAGTGGAATTGATAGAATAAAAGAGCTTGACAAAATAATGAGATTTCATCGATTTGTGTTAAAGAAAGATCCACATTCATCACTACAATCGGTGAAACAGGGTATAGGTGTAAGGATGAAACGAAACGGATGAATATCTCGCAAGAACGGCTTTGCGATGATGTTCAATCAACAATAACCTAATGACTAAGATAAGAAATGAAAGGTGTAGCCAATGAAATTAAGAGTCATTGTCCCTTGTTATAACGAGGGTGAAATCATAGTAAAAACATATCAACGACTCACAGAGATCATGTCTCAAGATAGCCTTCAACAACATTATGATTATGATTTATTATTTGTAGATGATGGCAGTAAAGATGAAACAATCAGTTACATTCAAGAAGCTGCTGAAAATGATCATCATGTTAAATTTATTTCTTTTAGTAGGAATTTCGGAAAAGAATCAGCGATGATCGCAGGTTTTCAACATAGTGTGGATTGTGATGCAGTCGTGATGATAGATGCAGATCTGCAACATCCGCCGACGCTTATTCCACAACTCGTAGAAGGCTATAAAGAGGGTTACGACCAAGTAGTCGCAAAACGGAATCGAGAAGCAGAAAAACAATCTCGTAAATTATTAACGAAAGCGTATTATAAACTGATTAATCATTTCGTAGAAGACATCCAATTAAATGATGGCATCGGTGATTTTAGGCTATTGAGCCAACGAGCAGTCAGATCGCTCGTTTCTTTAGATGAAGCAAACCGTTTTTCTAAAGGATTGTATGAATGGATCGGTTATAATACCAAAATTTTTACGTATGAAAATGTAGAACGTGAAGCTGGAGAATCGAAATGGTCGTTCAAACAGTTGCTGAATTATGGTATCGATGGATTGATTTCATTTAATACGAAACCGTTAAGATTATTGATCTATTTCGGTGTATTTGTATCCTTTATCAGTGTCTTATATATTTTATATATTCTCATAGACATTATGTTCAATGGTATCGATACACCAGGATACTTCTCTACCATAGCGGCAATTCTTTTCCTAGGTGGGGTACAGTTGATCGCAATAGGCATTGTAGGTGAATACATTGGTCGGATCTACTTTGAGGTCAAACAACGACCGAAATATCTCGTTCAGGCTACCAATCTTAAACCAATCGATGATGTTAACCGTGATGAAGATCCATATGTTAAACAGGATCAGCGACACAAAGATGAGAAAATGCACGATGAAGAAGAAACGCGTGAAGAAGCACTCGTACGACATTAATAGATGTAGCGTACGCGCGACGCTAATAGAATAAAGTAACACAAAAGAGACCAGGACGTGCGTCCCGGTCTCTTTTGTTTCTATACATATTTTGTTTAAGTATTCATTTTTAAGAGCTTGTGTGACTACAAGCGCTATGTCATATTATTTGCGAATTAAGTTTAATACAAGTGATACAATTGCAATTAATACAATAGTACCGATTAACGCAGGGAAGATATGGATACTGCCGATAGATGGACCCCATTCGCCTAATAGCCAACTACCTAAAGCAGCACCAACGATACCTGAGATGATATTACCAAGAATACCACCAGGGATATCTTTACCTAAGATGCCACCTGCGATCCAACCGATTAAACCACCGACGATTAACATAAGGATGAATCCCATTATATTGTCCCTCCTCCTATTTTAAGTGTCTCCCTGTCATATACCACATTTGAATTAAAGTTAATCATTTTTTTATAGAAAAAACATTCACCCAAAACAAATATAATATAAATAGCAAGTACACAATGATAAAAGCGTACCAGTATGGTGTGAGTAATGTCATAAGAATTAAGGAAAGAATAATAATCAGATGTCCCAATGTGATGGGATGTTTAATCACCGAAAGTAGTTTGATTTGTGCTTGTTCTTGCGGTTGAAAAGTAGAATAGAACAATAATATCGCTCCGATTAAAAATATCGCAGGAGACAGATAAGGTATGGACATATAGTATGAATCATTGCTTGTAATATATGTAAGTATGAGTGACGTGCTTACAATGATAGTGATGATAAATGCGATAAATTTTTGGTTCTTGATCATACGAGTTGGATGTTTATGATCTAAGTATAATTGTAGGACCATCCATACGATGAGCATGATCGGCGTGTAAAATGAAATATAATCATAATTACCAACGAGAAATAAATTGATGAGACCATTAACTGTTATCGCAATAAGCATTGAACTAAATGTAAGCTGCTTATAATTATGACGGTATAAATCGATGAAAAAGATAATCGATACCGCAATAATATTGATGATTATGGGTACTAGCATGATGATCTCCTTAATTTTCCTACTTCATTGCATCATTATACCAATTCAGACACACTTAATCATTCAATAACTTTTATTTATCAATAGAGAAATGATTGATTCGTTATTATTTTAGGTATCGAGGTTGAGATGTGTTGATATACATAAACAAAAAGAGCAGATAAGATCTCACATCTCATATCTGCTCTTCTTTCTATTATAAGTTATACACCTTTTTTATTACTCCACAGTAATGTGTGCAATTGCGGCAGCACATAAACGTCGTTCATATCTGATGTATTGATGACTCGATCAACGAGTGATTCATAAAGTGCTAATAACCGCGCCGTATGATTTTCGATATATTCACCATCTAAGTATGGATTACCCACTTGTAAATAGAACGGAATGGAAGGATAACGGTGATGAATATCACGCGCAAAATCAAAATCTGTATCATCAAAGACGACTACTTTTAAATTAAGTGTTTCGGGCACACATTGTTCGATGACTTCATCGAGTGTCATCAAATTAGGTTTCATCATAGAACTAGGCGGTTTCGGACTGATCGTTAAGTCATCGATTTGACGCATCCACGGTTGGAATCGACTGCCTTGTGTTTCTAGCGCACTATGAATACCTTTTTCATCAAAAAGATCAACTAACTCCTGTATGCCTTTGATTAGGGCAGGATTACCTCCGGATATGGTGACGTGGTTGAAGTAATCGCCACCTACTCGATAGAGTTCATCATAAATTTCTTCAGCTGTCATCATCTTGATTTGATCCTTCGCACTACCGTCCCAAGTAAAGCTTGAATCACACCAACTACAGCGATAATCACATCCTGCTGTACGTACAAACATCGTTTTACGACCGATGACACGTCCTTCACCTTGAATGGTCGGACCGAATATTTCTAACACAGGTATTTTAGCCATGTTGTTGCTCCTTAGGTCGATAAACGACATAGCTTGAAGGTGTTTCTCTCACGAATACTTGGACACAATGGGGTTGGTTGTCACGTTGATCGAGTGATGTTTGTACCATGTGATAAATTGTTTGTGCGACGATTTCTGTAGATGGACTTTTGTCTTTAAATTGAGGAAGTTCATTTAATAATTGATGGTCGAATTGACCATGAACAAGTGATTTTAATTCTGCAAAGTTAACTAAAAAGCCATTATGATCGAGGTCGTCGCCTGCGATGGTTAAGTTAACGAAATACGTATGTCCATGTGTGCGCATGCATTTTCCTGCGTCTTCACTTGGAATATAGTGTGCTGCTGAAAAATTAAAGTCTTTGTTGAGTTCGAATGCATAAGGATGAGCGACAGAGGGATACATTTGCTGGAACATATTAATTCGCACCTTTCTCTGCTAAATAAGCGTTTAATCCGCGTGCACGTAATTTACAAGCTGGACATTCACCACAACCTGTTCCAATGATGCCGTTATAGCAAGTGAGCGTATTGTAACGCACGTAATCTAAGACACCTAGATCATCACTTAACGCCCATGTTTGTTTTTTATCGAGCCACATCAGTGGAGTATGAATGACAAAGTCTTTATCCATAGCAAGGCTGAGTGTCACATTCATAGATTTAATGAAACTATCACGACAGTCTGGATAACCAGAAAAATCCGTTTCACATACACCTGTAATAATATTTTTTGCATTGATTTGATAAGCAAGAGCACCCGCAAATGATAAGAACAACAGATTACGTGCAGGCACGAATGTATTTGGCATGTCATCATCTGTTTGTTCGATGTCCATATCGTGTTGTGTAAGTGCATTTGGTGTAAGTTGAGATAATAATGACATATCTAAAATGTGGTGTTTTAATCCTTGCTCTTGTGCGATTTGCTGTGCTACTTCAATTTCTGTATCGTGACGTTGACCATATTGGAATGTCACAAGTTCGACGTGTTCAAAATGTTTTTTCGCCCAAAATAAACAAGTGGTGCTATCTTGACCACCACTGAAAACAACGACTGCTTTATTTGGATCTAAAGATTGTTGGGACATGTTTATTGCGCTCCTTAATTAATCGGTTTAGCAAACAGTTCAACGAGATTCACGGCATAAAAAAAGCCTATCTCTATAAAAAGATAGACATCGTCATACAAGTCTAGTTTTTTATAGAGGGTATCAGCTAGTAACCTCTGTTGATCAAATTATACGTTCTCTAGACTAATATATTTATATTGTAAAATCAAGGTCAACTTTGGGATAATAAGAATAAGTATAAATTGTATCCGCATACATTGAGGTGACAAAATGATAGTAGTCATAGATAATAAAGATTCATTTACATATAACCTAGTCGATTTAATCGCGCGCAATACAAAACAGGAGGTGCGGGTTATCGATGTGGACCACGCGACGATTGAAGAATTAGAAAGTTTAACGCCAAATGCGCTTGTGATTTCTCCGGGACCTGGTGTGCCTAAAGATTATCCGATCCTTTATGACATCATTCGTACATTTGAAAAACGTTGTCCGATATTGGGCGTGTGTCTCGGTTTTCAACTACTCATCGATTATTATGGAGGGGAGATTATCGCTAATGACAAACCCGTTCACGGACATACTACGTCGTTAATACATCATCAGTCCTCACTTTTTGAACAGTTACCACAGCAGTTTAACGTGATGCGTTATCATTCATTAATGGTTGATCGTCATACCATGCCTTCCGAACTGTACATTACAGCCGAAAATAATGAGGGTGTCATCATGGCTGTGGCACACCATACACTACCGATTGTTGGAGTACAGTATCATCCAGAATCTATCTTAAGTGAGTACGGTGCTGAACAGATACAATTATTTTTGAATTTAACAGGTGAAACATATGCAAATCAAATTTAATTATAGATATTATACAGACGAAACAGAATTTGAAACGTATGCATGTCAGTTTAATGATATTGTAGACCAACGTATCGCAACGCAATTAGCAGATGTGGGCGAGGTGGTTGATTTTGCCGAATCAGCACAGCAACAAGGACATTACGTGGCACTCTATTTACCTTATGAAGCGGCACGCTATTTTAATGATGAAATGACAACGTGCGAGGTAGAAGATCCTTATGTTTATGCGGCTGCTTATGTGTTAGACGAGCCAGGCAAAGAACACCCACAAGAGGCATCATCACATGAAACAGATTTCGCTGAGCCTATGTCGCCGTTCGAATTTCAATTATCTGACGATATGTTAGTTAAAGGTATTCAAAAAGTGCAAGATGAGATTGTGCGTGGCAATACATACCAAGTCAATTATACGAGCCGGTTGAAAACGACAGCAGATAAGCCTATTAGTGCATTATATGAAACATTACAACAACAGAGTAATGGCTTTTATACGGCATTAATCGACACACCTGAAGTACAGGTTGCATCTATTTCGCCAGAGCTTTTCTTTCAACAAGGTCATTTCAAATCGATGGATAATGTCATTGTAAGTAAGCCGATGAAGGGCACCATGCCTAGAGGACGGACAGATGAGGAGGATGAAAAAAACGCTGAGACACTTGCACATTCAGAAAAAGATCGTGCTGAAAATGTCATGATCGTCGATTTACTACGCAATGATATTTCTCGCATCGCACGTGAAGGTTCTGTAAAGGTTTACCAACTTTTTGCGGTGGAACATTATGCGACTGTGCTACAAATGACTTCCATGGTTACAGGACAATTACGTCCAACTCAATCACTCGTCGATATTTTACGTGCACTGTTCCCATGTGGTTCTATCACCGGTGCGCCTAAATTAAATACGATGAAATATATCGCACAATTAGAGCAACAGCCAAGACATATCTACTGTGGTACAATTGGTTTATTATTACCAAATGGCAAACGTATTTTTAACGTACCAATACGTACGATTCAATATATCAACCAACAAGCCATTTACGGCGTTGGGGCGGGTATCACCATCGATTCTGACCCGATGTCTGAAGTACGTGAATTTAAAGATAAAACGAGCATACTGGAGGCACTGTAATGGAATTATTCGAAACAATGCGTCTGGAAAACGGCACGATTAAACGATTAACGTATCACTTTGAACGCATGATGCGAGGGAGCGTCGATTTAGGATTTGATTTTTCCGTACAACAATGGAACCAAATCATCGATGAACTCCAATCTCGCTATACGAAAGGGGTTTGGCGTGTCAAAGTCACAAATGATCAACAAGGATCAATGCACTACACGGTAGCTGAACTTCCCGATAAAGTTGAATTCACCGCAAAGTTACAATTGATCGATGACCAAACACCTATAGAAGAAAGAATTCATAAAACCTCAAACCGTGATCATTTACTACACGATCATCAAACCGATTTAGTATTGTTATATGATCAATCGGGCAAAATATTAGAATTTGATATTGGCAATATTTTAATGAAAAAAGGCGATTGCTATTTCACACCAACGTATGACACTGATTTACTGCAAGGGTGCATGAGACAAATGTTGCTCGACGAGGATCGAATTGAAACACAAGACATCGAAGTCAGTGGGTTTACAGAAGCGGTCAAACAAGGTGAACTTAAACCATATTTAATCAATAGCTTGCGTGAGGTTGTTCCGGTAGAGATGAAATTTGAAACATCAGATGAATAAATGACTTTTTAACAGCATTTTTAGTTGCTTAATCCGCTATGATGACCGTTTTCTAAGTGAAAGTGAGACTTCATTTTTGTTATCATATTTTTGAGGAGCTTAATTTTAACCGTACACGGATTGAAAATAAAGGATTAGACATTACTTATGAGGTGAACTTATGAAGATATATAGCCAAGGAGACCAAGCGATTGTAGTATCGATAGAGAAACCTGTCTCCAAGCATTTAACTGAAGATTTAGTGGCGCTGAGAAATTACTTAGTGGAACAAGACTATCCGTTTATCACTGAAATTGTGCCGACTGAATCTGATATGATGGTGTGCTATGACGCGAGGGATATGATTAAACACCATCATATTCAATCACCTTTTCAATATATGAAAGCCTTACTCGAGTCTATACAGCTTGAAACGGCTTATGTAGAACACTTACAGGAACCGGTTGAAATTCCTGTTGTATATGGCGGCGACCATGGCCCGGATTTAGCTCAACTATTAGATTATTACGAAATGGATTATGCCCAATTTGTGTCAGCCCATACGCAACCCACTTATTTTGTTTCTATGATGGGTTATTCTCCTGGCTTCCCTTATTTAACAGGCATGGATGAGGCACTTTACGTTAATCATACCGGTGATAAAAAGCATTTTATTCCAGCAAGTTCTGTCATCATCGAAGGGAAAAAGACGGGTATCGTAACGACAGACTCTTATGGTGATTGGTTAGTGATTGGTTATACACCTCTCGAATTATTTTCACCGAATAAACAGCCATTTACGCGACTCGCGCTCGGGGACAATGTGCGATTTAAAGCGTATGAAGCGGATCAACTGAAATTAGGAGGATTTAAACCATGTCAATCATAATAGAAGATAGCGGCTTGTTTTCAAGTTTCCAAGATTTTGGACGACAAGGTTATGAACATAATGGTGTGATTCCTGGTGGTGCCATGGATGTCCTCGCACACGAAATCGCAAATCGTCTCGTAGCGAACGATAAGAATGAAGCAACGCTTGAGATGACACATAAAATGGCCCGGATTCGCTTTACAGAACCGACATTGATCGCGTTGAGTGGCGGTAGTTTTAAAGCCCGTACACAAACGATGACAATTCTACCAAACAAGCTTTATTTAA
>NZ_LLER01000021.1 GCF_001500315.1 Staphylococcus auricularis
ACTACAAGAGAACTTGTACAAGCTACAGGCGTAAGTAAACAAACAGTAATAACAACACTAAAAACACTTGAAAAAGGAAATATTATAAAACGAAAAACCGGAGCATTAATGCTAAACCCAGAGCTACTCATGAGAGGCGATGACCAAAAACAAAAATACCTCTTACTCGAATTTGGGAACTTTGAGCAAGAGGACGACCAAAAGCAAGAAAATGCTTTATCAGAATATTATTCTTTCAAGGAGTAGTATAGCATAAATTCGTCTATGTTGTAGACGAACGGACTAGATAAAACTAGTCCGTTTTTTTTATAACTTTGGATCTACTCGCTTACACTCGCAGAACAAAGTTATAACTAATAACAACCCACCATAAATTTTACATTTTAAAATAATTGCTTTTTGACTTCACGATATCGCTTTAATGATTTGGATTGGTTGTTAAGTTGGAATTAATCCAACTTAAAACCGGCACCAATCGCCACTAAAGTGGCTATCATTTTCGCTTTGCTTGTCAAAAATTTTCTCATTTCAAAATGTAAAATTTAGGTTTGGCAAGCACTGGCTTTGCTAGCCACTCAATCGCTATCGCTCATTCGTGACTGCTCGCCTGCTTGTTGGGGGCAAGCCCCCAAAGCCCCCTACAAAATGCTAGCCATATATCAAAAAATAAACGTAAGCATAAACGCATTCGCTTCTTTTCTATATAAATATGAGCGAAGCGAATAAGCGTCGGAAAAGCAGCAAAAAGTTTCCTTTTTGCTGTTGGAGCATGGGGGTTCAGGGGGAATGAGCGTTAGCGAATGGTTCAGAGGCTCCATGTCAATGCCGAGCGAGAGCGAGCCGAAGGGTAGCATTTATATGGAGAAGAACCCCCTGATATGCTCCGACGCTTTATATAGAAAAGAAGATTCGACTAGGTAAAATCTTAATAAAGGTTGAGATAACAAGGTTTATAAGGAATTTCTTTGGTCTAGTTTTTCATCCTTTTTGGTCTAATTTTTCATACCTTATGGTCTAATTTTATTTGACTTTCTAATTAAAAGATGAGAATATACTAAAAAAGGAGGAATTAAAAGTGAAAGAAAGATATGGAACAGTATATAAAGGCTCTCAGAGGCTCATAGACGAACAAAGTGGAGAGGTCATAGAGGTAGATAAGCTATACCGTAAACAGACCTCTGGAAACTTCCATAAGGCGTATATACTACAATTAATAAGTATGATGGATATGATAGGTGGTAAAAAATTCAAAGTTGTTAACTATATTCTAGACAATATTCACTGGAGTAATAACACTTTAATAGCTACTACAAGAGAACTTGTACAAGCTACAGGCGTAAGTAAACAAACAGTAATAACAACACTAAAAACACTTGAAAAAGGAAATATTATAAAACGAAAAACCGGAGCATTA
>NZ_LLER01000022.1 GCF_001500315.1 Staphylococcus auricularis
ATAATACCGCCACCAAAACCTAAGCAGACGAGCCACACTGCATACCAGGGCCAGCCATGGAAGAAGTTCAGTAATGTTGTACTCGCTAAGCATGTAAATGTCCCAATTAATATCGTACGATAACCGCCGAGTTTATCAAAAAGAGTGCCACCTAATAAGTTTCCTACGACCATCCCAGCAGAATTAATCATTAATACGATCCCTGCCATAGTTAAACTTTTATGTAACACTTCATTCATATATATCGTATTTAATGGCCACAAGAAACTCGCGCCTGTGATATTTAACGCCATACCAATAACGAGCCACCACACTGATTTAGGTATGTTCATGCTTAAAGCTCCCCCTTTTCTATTTTTTTCATGGTTTACTCTAAACACTATAACATGGAAATGTGTTAAAATCTGTAACTATAAAGAATTAAGAAAGGAAAATGTTTTATGGGACAATATTTTCCCTATGCATTTGAAAACAAACGTTATCATACTTGGAACTATCATTTAAAAAATAAATTCGGTCAAAAAATCTTTAAAGTGGCACTCGATGGTGGATTTGACTGTCCAAACCGGGATGGCACTGTCGCACACGGCGGTTGTACTTTCTGTTCAGCTGCAGGCAGTGGCGACTTCGCTGGTAATCGTGCTGATCCGATTGAAGTTCAATTCCAACAAATTAAAGATCGCATGCATGAAAAATGGCATGAAGGTAAGTATATCGCTTATTTCCAAGCCTTTACGAATACTCATGCACCTGTAGAAGTATTAAAAGAAAAATTCGAACCTGCATTGAAAGAAGATGGCGTCGTCGGTCTTTCTATCGGCACAAGACCCGATTGCTTACCTGATGATGTTGTGGAATATTTAGCAGATTTAAATGAAAGAACGTATTTATGGGTTGAACTGGGTCTCCAAACAGTTCATCAAAAAACATCTGATCTCATCAACCGTGCTCATGATATGCAAACTTATTATGATAGTGTCGCTAAGCTACGTAAACACAATATTAATGTTTGTACACACATCATTAACGGTTTGCCTGGTGAAGATTATGACATGATGATGGAAACTGCAGAAACTGTAGCTCAAATGGACGTGCAAGGTATCAAAATCCATCTCATGCACCTGCTTAAAGGGACTCCTATGGTTAAGCAATACGAAAAAGGGATGCTACAATTTATGTCTCAAGAAGACTACACCAATTTAGTTTGTGATCAATTAGAAGTGTTACCACCTGAAATGATTGTCCATCGTATTACAGGTGACGGTCCAATTGATTTAATGATTGGGCCTATGTGGAGTGTCAATAAATGGGAAGTGCTCAATGCGATTGATGATGAACTCGCACGTAGACATTCCTATCAAGGTAAAAAGTTTGAAAGCAAAGTGAAATCATGAAATTAGAACGCATCCTGCCCTTTGCTAAAACATTAATCCAAACGCATATCAGTCCCGAAAGTATCGTAATCGATGCAACATGTGGCAATGGCTTTGATACAGCTTTTTTAGCTGATAATGTTCCTCGTGGCCACGTGTACGCATTTGATATTCAGCAAGTAGCGATTGAAGCGACGAATCAGCACACCGAAGCATATTCAAATGTTCAAACGATCCATGCCAGCCACAGCGAAGTGAAACAATATATTGCTCCTGAACATGTCGGTCATATCGATGCTGCTATTTTTAATTTAGGCTATTTACCTAAAGGAGATAAAACCATCGTGACCAAACCCGAAAGCACAATTCAAGCCGTCGAAGCAATCTTTGATGTTCTCTCGACTGAAGGCGTCATCGTTCTCGTGATTTATCATGGACACGAAGAAGGAAAGGTCGAACGTGATGCGCTTTTGGATTACTTAAAACAACTCGATCAACACCGTGCACATGTCTTACAATATGAATTCATCAATCAACGAAACAATCCACCCTTTATATGTGCAATTGAAAAACGATAACAAATTAAAATGTGATGATCGATAACAGTGAACACCTAATTAAAAAGACAGTCTGCTCAATTTGAGTTGACTGTCTTATTTTTATTATGCGCTCTTTATAACTGCATGATCGATTGATAAGCTTGAATGAGTTGATTGCGTTGCTGTGAAACTTCTTTAGTAATAAATTCTATGAGCTCAATTTGTTTCGCTTGTTGTAATGGATTGAAATAAATCTTCACTACTCTTTCGTCACCAGTTGGACGTTCTTTATATATCCATTCATTTTTCACGAGTCGATGATATATCGTTGTTCGCTTATATGTTTTAATCGTCACATATTGATCCATTTCTTTTAATGTCATGGGTCCTTTTTGCCATAAATTTAATAATATTAGTACCTCTTCTTTACTCAATTGATATTTCTCATTCACACGATTAAAAATACCTTCTATATTTAACAACATAGATTCTAATGAGAGAATGTTATCAACAGATTGGATGATGTCACTTTTCATATGCCTCGTTCTACTTTCCCCTTTGTTATAATGTTTGTTCTAACGGTTGAATACTACCTCGAAATAATCATGCAATGATGTTATGGATTTTATCTTGCATATCTTTTAAAACATTTACTGAGCTCGCAAATAACGCTTTTTCTTCTTCGTTAAGTGGTGTTTCGTATACTCGAACTGCCCCTTCTCTATTCACTTGAGTTGGCACGCCAATGTAGACATCTTCATGGCCATATTCACCTTCAAGTAAGCTAGAAATCGTTAATATCAGATTTTGATTTCGGAAGATTGCTTTAGAAATATGCACGAGTCCCATAGCGATGCCATAATATGTTGCCCCTTTTGCTTGGATGATGTCATAAGCAGCATCACGCGTATTTACGAAAATTTCTTCAATCCTTTTTTCTTTTTCTGGGTGTTCTTTCAATAAATCATAAAGTGATTGACCAGCAATATTTGCTTGTGACCAAACAGCTAGTTCAGAATCGCCGTGTTCACCAATAATTTGCCCGTGCACACTGCCTGGTGCGACACCGAATTCTTCTGCGAGTTCGTATTTAAAACGCGCAGTATCTAAAATCGTACCTGAACCAATGACTTTTTCTTTAGGTAAACCAGATACTTTTTGGGTCACATAAGTTAAAATATCCACAGGATTTGTCGCAATAAGAAAAATACCATCAAATCCAGTCGTCATAATGTTAGACACGATATCTTTAAAAATTTTAGTATTTTTCTCGACGAGGTCTAAACGCGTTTCTCCTGGTTTTTGTGCAGCACCTGCAGTGATGACAACGACATCGGCATCTGAACAGTCTTCATATGTGCCCGCTTTAACCTTCACTGTCGAAGAGCCATAAGGTGCACCGTGATTTAAATCCATCACATCACCTTTCACTTTCTTCTCATCAAGATCAAGTATGAAGAGTTCATCTACGACGCCTAATGCGACCATCGCAAAAGCGTAACTCGAACCGACAGCACCATCACCTACTAAAACCACTTTATTACTTATTTTCTTCTTCATGTTTGTACACTCCTCATGTGCTGAAACCTATATTTTATTGTGAATTTTTTCACAAGTTAAATATAACAGATATCTCGTTACCCTACAATATTATTTGTGAAAATAATCACAAAATTATTTTACACTTTAACGTGTGTCATAGTTTTTGCGATATTAATTATGTTCATCCTCACCACAACAGCACCTCTTTTGAACTTTCCAGTTTTTAAATAAAAAAATGAGGCTGGCCTATCTAACCAACCTCATTTAAAAAATTAATATTTTCATTTATCAAATGTATGGGATGACTGCAAAATCATGTTACTCAGAAACTTGATTTTCATCTTCAACAACAAAGCCAATGCTATTTGCACTATTATTTAAAAATGCGAGCATATAACGCATGACTTCGTCACGTTCTGGTTCGTTGTGGATTTCATGGTAAAGTCCGTGCCACATTTTAAAGTATAATTCATCAGTATTCACTTTATCTTTAACGAGACGCATCGCACTCGTATCTGCTACTTTATCTTCACTACCACCCATCAATAAGATCGGTAAGGGTTTAATGTCAGTTAAGTGTTGGACGGTTTCACGCATCGTTTCCACTACTTCTTTATACCAGCTATAAGTCACTTTATGTAACATCATTTTATCTTCATTCGTCTCTTGAATAATTTCTGGATTACGTGTTAAATCCTCAGCTGTGATTCTGAGTTTAAATCGCGTATCTTTGGCTACACGTCCGACATTTGAAGCGATCTTATCTTTGCGTGTTTTTTGAGAATTTTTAAATTCTAATAGTGGTGAGATTAATAGTAATCCTTCAATAGGAAGCTCAACTTTTTCTAACAGATTCAGAGCAATGAGACCACCTAAGCCGACACCTAAAATATAGGTAGGCAATTTATATTCGTTTGCGATTCTTAACCACTCTAATAAACTTTCGTGATACACCTTAAACTCTTCTATTTGTCCTTTATTAGAACGAGAGGTTTGGCCTTGCCCAGGTAAATCACCCATGATGACATGGTAACCATTACGGCGTAACATCGTAATCACATAAGCATATCTTCCTGTATGTTCTAATAGGTTATGTGCAATGACGATAATCCCTTTAGCTTGGCTCTCTGTTTCCCACTTCCACATTTTTACGACGATCCTTTCTTCCATCGAATTATATTCTATATTGTATCAAAATTGTTTATCCTTTTACCATTGTTAATACTGCTGAATTGAATAAATATCATAGAACTTCAACCACATCGCTACACCAACTCATTCTCTTAAATTTATTATTAAAATTTGTGACTTTTTAATGAAAGTATGGCGTTTAAGTGTAACTATTCTTCTTGTAAACGTTTTCTTAACGATTCATTTCGTGATACACTAATGAATAATATCATACACTAGCGGAATGGGAGGAATATTTATGCCGATTGTTAAAGATTTTTTCATCGCATTGTCTAATAATACATTTTTAAACAATGCAGCTAAAAACATAGGCCCTGTCTTAGGTGCAAATAAGGTCGTCGCTGGTAACACAATTCCAAAACTACTCGATACCATCGAACAATTAAACGCTAAAGGCATTAGTGTGACGGTCGACAATTTAGGGGAATTTGTAGCCACTAAAGGGGAAGCACTTAAGGCTAAAGAACAAATTTTAGAAATTATGGCTGCGATTTATGATCACCAATTGGATGCCCATATGTCAGTCAAACTCAGTCAATTAGGTGCAGAATTTGATATCGAACTCGCCTATGACAACTTGAGAGAAATCTTGCTCAAAGCACACGAGTACGATAATATGCATATCAATATTGATACGGAAAAATATGACAGCTTATTTACCATCACACAAACACTAGACCGACTTAAAGGTGAATTTAAAAATGTAGGTACGGTGATTCAAGCTTACTTATATAAAGCAGATGCGCTCGTTGATAAATACCCAGAGCTACGCTTACGCATGGTTAAGGGTGCATATAAAGAGGAACAAAATATCGCCTATCAAACTAAGGAAGAAATCGATGAGAACTACATCCATCTCGTTGAAAAACGTTTAAAAAATGCCAAACATCTGACGTCGATTGCGACACACGATGATCGCATCATTAATCACGTCAAACAGTTTGTAAAGGATAATAAGATTGAGCGCGATCGCTTTGAATTCCAAATGTTATACGGTTTCCGCTCTGAACTTGCTGAAGCAATTGCGAAAGAAGGTTACCAATTCTGTATTTATGTCCCATATGGAGACGACTGGTTTGGTTACTTCATGCGTAGACTTGCTGAACGACCGCAAAACATCAATTTAGCTATTAAAGAATTCATTAAACCACAATTTGTGAAAAAAGCTGGTCTCTTCACAGGTTCATTAGTTGTAACTGGCTTAGCACTCAAATATCTTTCTAAACGTGGAAAATAAAATTTTTTAATTAAAAAACCCGCCTTTAAGACCGAGGTTCACTTTCTCTAACAGAGATTAAGACCAAACATCTAAAGACGGGTTTTGTTTCATTATTGTTCATCAATAGCGTGCATTAAATTAGCCATTTCAATGGCGCTTACTGCAGCATCTGCCCCTTTATTGCCTGCTTTTGTACCAGCGCGTTCAACCGCTTGTTCAATATTTTCAGTTGTAACAATGCCGAAAATAACAGGTGTATCACTAAGTTCATTCGCTTTTGCGACACCTTTTGATACTTCGTTACAAACGTAATCATAATGAGATGTTGAACCTCTTATGACACAACCTAATGTGATGATCGCATCATAACTCCCTTTTTGAACTAATTTTCTCGCAAGTAACGGAATTTCAAACGCACCCGGAACATATGCGACGTCAATTTGTGATTCATCTACGCCGTGTCGAATGAGTGTGTCTTTCGCTCCTTCTAACAAACGATTTGTAATAAAGTCATTGAAACGACTCACTACAATACCGATTTTTAAATCTGTTCCTACTAAATTTCCTTCAAAGTTCATCTCTTTTACCTCCTAGATTAAATGACCCATTTTTTCTTTTTTTGTTGTCATGTAATGTGCACTGTGTTCGTTCACTGGCACAATTAATTCAATACGTTGATTGATATCTATGCCTTCTTGCGTTAAGCCTTCAAATTTTCTTGGATTATTGCTGAGCAAATTAACATGTTTTACACCAAAATATTTTAGAATATCTACCGCTTCATGATATTCTCTCAAATCATCTTTAAACCCTAAGGCGTGATTTGCTGTAACGGTATCGTAACCTTGTTCGATTAATTCATATGCTTTCAACTTGTTGATGAGTCCGATACCGCGCCCTTCTTGAGGTAAATAAATAACCATACCACCGTGTTTATTAATGTATTTCAAAGCAGCGTGAAGTTGTTCGCCACAATCGCATCGTTCACTATGAAAAATATCGCCAGTTAAACAAGAAGAATGGATTCTCACATTCGCAGTTTCTTCAATTGGCCCTTTGACAATGGCTACGATTTCGTTTCCGTTTTGACGGCTAGTAAAACCATACATATCAAATTGACCAAACTCGGTAGGCATTTTCACTTTAGCTTTCGCTTCAATGGTAGATGTTCGAGCTTGTCCTTCTTCAAGCTCCTTTTCATGCGTCTGACGGTATTTGACAAGGTCTTCTATCGTGATCATAGGTAGCTGATGAGTTTCTTTAAAGCGTTGTAAGTCCTCACCTTTAGCCATCGTGCCGTCATCATTCATAATTTCGCAAATGACAGCAGCTGGTTTCGCACCAGCTAATTTGGCAAGATCTACGGAAGCTTCCGTATGCCCTGTGCGTGCTAATACACCGTCATCATAAGCGATGAGTGGGAATAAGTGCCCCGGTTTATGAAAGTCATCACTTGTGCTCGTAGGTTCAATCAATTGTCGTGCTGTTAATGTACGTTCATGTGCGCTGATTCCAGTGGTCGTTGCTTTATGATCGACACTGACTGTAAAGCATGTCCCATAAGCATCTGTATTATGTTCAATCATGGGAGATAGCTGTAATTGTGTCGCGATCGCACGACTGATTGGAGCGCAAATTAATCCTCGACCATACTTAGCCATGAAATTAATCGCATCGTCTTTCATAAATTCCGTTACCGCTACGAGATCGCCTTCATTTTCACGATCTTCATCATCAACTACGATAACGAGTTCGCCTTGTTTCAATGTTTCTATTGCCGTTTCAATATGATCAAATTGCATCGTTATGCCTCCTAGAAACCTAATGATTGAAGTTTATCCTGGGTTAATGTTGATTGCTCACTTTCAGGTTGTTGTGTCATTAAACGATCAACGTATTTAAAGAGCATATCTATTTCTAAATGAACATGTCCGTGACGTTGTTTTTCATTTAAAATGGTCGCGTGTCGTGTTTCAGGAATAAGATGGATATCAAACGCATTTTCATATAGCGCAAATATCGTTAAACTGACACCGTCCACTGCGATAGAGCCTTGTGGCACTAACTGACTGATAAGCTGTGGTGAAGCCGTAATAGTGAGAATCGTTGAGTTACTGTTTTTCTTAATATGTGAAATGCGACCTACTTCGTCTACATGACCTAATACAAAGTGCCCTCCAAAGCGTCCTTGTGCATGCATGGCCCTTTCTAAGTTCACCTTCGCACCTTCTGATAATGTATTTAAATAGGTCTTCGCTTCTGTACCGTGAATCACTTGAACAGAAAATGTATGTTGTGTGAAATCCAAGACGGTTAAACATGCGCCGTTCACACTGATGGAATCACCCACATGCATATCTTCTAAGATTCGCTCACACTGAATCGTAAGTGTCATTACGGATTGTTCTGTACGTGTATGTTTGACTGTACCTACTTCTTCAACGATACCTGTAAACATGTGCGGTCACTTCTTTCGCAACTGTAATTTAATATTTTGCTCAAGTAACGTTGTATCAACAATTTCTAATTCTGGAATATTGGATAAATTCAATACGTCAGTGGTTTGGTAAAATTGATGTTGACCAGAACCACCTATTAATTTCGGGGCATAATAAAGGATGAGTTCATTGAAAGAATGATGATGAAGAAATTCTGAAGTTACGCGTGGACCCGCTTCGACTAACAAACGTCCAATTCCGCGTTCATATAAATCTTTTAAAATCGTTTCAACTTGGCATGTCTCTAAATAAATGACAGTGACATGACCAAGGTCTGTTGTCAGTTGTTCATTTTCGGTATAAATCCAAATCGGCTGCGATTGTTTGAACATGTCGAGTTCAAAATCAATTTCTCCACTACGTGACAAGATCACTCTAATCGGATCTTTGCCATTTTCAAACCGCGTCGTATACTGTGGGTTGTCTGCTTCAATTGTGCCTCTACCAGTTAATACAGCGTCATGCTGATGGCGTAATTGGAATACATCTTGTTTCACAGCTTGATTGGTAATCCATTGACTCTGACCTTCATCTGTTGCCTGTTTACCATCTAAGCTACAAGATACTTTCACTGTCACTTGTGGTATCGATTGACGTTTAGCTTGAAAGAAATCTTCATACATTGCCTCTGCTTCTGGTATAGGGTGATGTTCGACTTCGATGCCAGCTTGCATTAAAATCTCATCACCTTCAGAAGGTAACGTCGTATCTTTCACTGCATAAACGACTTTTGCTATACCGCAATCGATAATTTTATTTACGCAAGGTGGTGTTGAACCATAATGGGTACAAGGTTCCAATGAGATATAGATCGTTGCACCCTTTGCAGAGGACTGTGCCATATCTAATGCTTGTACCTCTGCGTGTTTATCACCTTGTTTTAAATGTGCACCTAAACCAATGATTCTGCCATCTTTCACGACGACAGCGCCTACTGGTGGATTAATACCGGTTTGTCCTTCAACCATTTGTGCTAACTGAATGGCATAGGATAGATATTGACTCAAAATATCACCTCTTAAATAAAAAACACCCGAAACGATTAGGTTTCGGGTGTGGGATTATATAACAGTATAAAAGTGATTATATCACTCTAAATTGGCTTAAATTTAAGTATACCAAATAAACACGATCAAACGCGTTTTTTGATGTGTTCGTCATTCTTTCTCCCATCCAGACTTTCACTGTCGGCTCTAGATTTTCACTAGATCAGCCACGCTTAAAAATAAGTAAGCGCAGGTCGCAGGCTTGATTTACTGCCGGTTGGGAATTACACCCTGCCCCGAAAGAATTGTATGAAATTGTTATAGTTATTTGAGTCAAGTAACTGTTCGTTACAGAACTTATACTACTATAGACATTTTAAAAAAACAAATTTTAAGTTTTCATAATACTTATCGCTATATTAAAATTGAACCGTTCTAAACGCACAGGTGAATTTCTGTTCCCACCTTCTATTTATAACTTCACGGTGTCATATTCTTGCATTAAATGTTCGACGATGCTGACTGCTTGTTTCACTAACATATTCACACCGTTACGTGATTGGTTGACGCCATTTGTCAGTTGGCCAATCGCATACATATGTTGAAGTGTGCCAAAACGTGGACTGACGACTTGATTCGTTTCAGGTACGATTTGGATACCACCTAGCGGATGTGCTTGTATTAATTGTCTATTTTCTAAATTGATGACGAGTTGATCATCACGATCTAGATCTTTTAACTGCGTTTTTGAACCTGTGGCATTGATAATAATGTCGTAGTATTCTTGCGCTTTATCGTCATCTTCAAATGACATCACATAGTGTCCATCTTCATAAGCAATATGACTTAATCCACCTGAAACATCGAGTTTGCCATCTTGAATATGTTGAATCAATAACTTGGCTGTTTCTGGTGGCATAGGATTTGAGTTGGCTTTTAAGATTTTGTGGTAACGTTTGAGAAATTGTACTTGGTCTTGATGACTCAAACTGTTCCATATCCAATTCATATTCTCTTTCGCGTGTTCTAATAAACTTTGAAAGCGTCCCAATACATCAGGGTGTTCTAGGTCGTAAGTCAAATCAGTAAGGTAGTCACCTTGTTTTCGATGAATCATTTCATTGACCGGAACGTCATAGTCTTTACAATCAGCTAAGAATAATTCTAAAGCTTTATCGAGTGGCACATTCCCAAAGTTATGATGCTTAATCTCATTAAACGCATCAGGTGTCATGTGTTTGAAGGAAATTTTTGGCATGTGCCCACGTACACTAGGAAACGATCCACTACGACTGACGACACGTATCGGTAGCTGTTCATGATTTTCAACAACATGGCGAATCACATCTAAACTAGCTAGCCCGGTACCTACGACAGCAATACGATCTTTCGTATGCACTTTATCTAATGTTTTATATGTAGGATATGGTGAAGCAATAAAGCCTTCTTTTCCTTTCAAGTGATAAGGATCATGGTATGACAATGTTCCTATCGTTAAAAAGACCACTTCGTATTCTTTACAACTTTTCATATCTGTCGACGTACAAACATGATATGTAAATTGTGTTTCGCCTACAGGTTCATCAACGTAAATTTCTGTTACTTCTTTTTGAATCACATGAACATTATCAAAGGCTTTATTATAATGTTGTAGATAATCTCTCATATAATGTCCAAACACATAACGTGGTAAATACTTGTCTTCACCCCATGTGTCATTGTTTTGTGATTTGACCCACTCGTAAAACTCTTGGGGATGATCGATATTGAGTGACATTTGATCAGCTGGCAGATTGATGAGTAACTGGTCACTGTCATCTTGAAATGGGACACCTTGCCCCATATTTGTAGGATTATCGTAAAGATCAACTTCCATTTCGTTAAATGCAGGGTACTTCACTAATTCTTTTAGCACACTAATTCCTGCTGTACCACTACCTACGATTGCGATGCGCATGCTATTCCCCCCTTAAATTCCTTTTACCTCTTTCTATATAACACTTTCGCCCGTTTTTAAAACAGAACTTATGTTTTCTTTCACACTTTGATGCGCATGAGATACATAAAGCAGTTTCGCCAGTCTTTAAAAGCAAACTAGTGTCATACAATACCATTTTGAACAAATAAAAACCTCGTAACCATGCTTAATCTCACTGATTAAACGTAATTACGAGGTTAGTCATTTTAATGATTATTGATGTTCATTATCATCTTTGTATACGTAATATTTGAAGTATTTACCTTCTGTTTTCATATCTTTGTAGAAGTCAGCCATTAATCCAGCATTACTTTCTGCCCATTTAATATCTGTCGCATATTGGTGTTCACCTGGATTCTCAGGGTTCCAACGCATACCATAAAGTGTGTTTTGATCTTTCGAAGATAAGAAATGGTTATGGATGAAATGTGCACCGCCTGTGATGGCTTTTTGTGGTGTATCCCAACCATGTTTTTTCGCATAATTTGCACCTGTACCTATAGGATCTTTATCTAATGCACCGACACCGAAGAAGTTGTAGTATTTCTTACCATCTACATCGACACCGTTAGCGAGTTCACTGCTAGCAGAACCTGTTTCAAGTAACGCGTGGGAAATTAAGTAAACTTCATTCACTTGTTCTTGTTTCGCTGCTTTTACAAATTCATCCGCATGTTCTAACAATGTTTCATTATCAATTAACATGCGTTTGATGCGATTTTTATCGATACCTTGATATTTATCTAACTCTAAAAATTGATATTTCTGTTTGTCATCATCTATAAAACGTTTGCTATCCATGGCTGCTTTAATCTCATTAGATGAAGCATCACGCCAATTATTATTTTTATTAGACACTTGTTGACTTGTGTAATTATCAATTTGTTTCTTAGAGGCTTTTTCTAATGAAACATCTAAATGATCGACGCGTTCTTCTTTATTCACTTCTTTAAAGAATATTTGATCAGATAGCATAGAAAAAGCAATTCCTGCGACAACGATTAAGACAATGAACAAGCCTATTATCGATAACACTGTGCCTTTCTTACGTTTTGTCATATCTTACACCTCTAGGTTTGTTTTAAATTAACTGAGGATCAACCTTCATTAAGTCTATATCATCGTGAACAATTATGCGCTTGTTATGCCCGTAATAACAATGCTTCAACTCGATTTCACGTCTATCCTGCATTAATTTAAGTCATGATTATGTATAGTTTATACTATCTGATTTTAAAGTTTAACATTAAACCTTTACCAGTACAATTTAATCCCTTGCTTGTTACCAATTCATTAAAAAAAAGTAATGAAACTGTAATTTCATTACTCTTGATTTTTATGGTAGTCCATCATGATAAAACTGACAGCTTGAGATTTATTTCTATAAAAATAAGGTGTTAAGTCTATGTGGCCTTCTGTATCTCCGTCACGATAAAACATTTCTTTAGACACATTATTAATCATTACGAAGTCTGATTTATCTTTAATCGCATCTAAATCGTCATGCCGCGCGAAGAAATGTTCTAAATTCAAGTGTGCGTAATCCATAATTACCTCCTTAACCTTTTTAGGTAAGTTATGTTATTATGTCAAATCTTGTTATTGCGTTATCAAACCAGTTATATTCCATCTTAAATACAATATCTATCATTACTATTTAACACCTTATAGCTTCATTTGGCAAATGAAATTAATCAGCGCATCGCGTAAATTGAAGTTATCCGGAAATACGTGTTGTATATACAACGTTTGGAGTTATTCCATGAATTTTGATTATTACTATGAAAAGCATCACAAAATCATACATTACTTGCTTAAAAAATATAGAATCAACTATAATTATGACGAGTATTATCAACAACTGCTTATTAAATTTTGGGAACTTCTTCAACATTATCATCCTCAAAAAGCAAACTCACTACCGCAATATCTTTTTACCCGCTTAAATTTTCACCTCATCGACTTATTTCGTAAACAGTCAACACTATCCAATCATAACGAATCTATCTCACAAGCATTAATGCATGGGATACACACAACGAATATGCAGTCCGTTGAGACTTCATTAAGTTATATTCAATTCTCTCAACAGTTAAATCCACGTGAACGTGAAGTCTTACGGTTAAAATTAGCAGGTTATACCCATAAAGAAATTGCACACATGCTCGGCTGTTCTGTAAGTTCTATCAAATATTATAAGCAAGCCATTAAGAAGAAATATCTCCAATTTCTTCAATCACAGGAGGTCTAACTTGCATCAGTACCATGATTTACTCTATCTACAAACCTCAACTGATCCCCATAGCCAAACGATGATACAGTGGCCAGATAAAAAAGAATTCAGCACACAAGCTTTACCTCATGTACTGAAATCCATTTTAAAACTATATTTACGAGATATTAAATTACAACGTGAAACGGCAAAACGATTACTCAACATTAATAAACGCGTACCGCTATACGTATGTGATCAACTCGTATTACTGCCGCTGAAGCCCCAACGTGCTACGATTCAATATTATGTGAATGCGATTAATATCCATCATATTGAACATCATGGCACCCATACTAAGATTCACTTCGTAAACCAACATACATTAGTCATCGATGAACCTTATGCATTGATATATCGCAAATGGAAAGAGAGCATCGCATTAATCCACTTCATTAAACTCCACTGCTTCATTTAGTCAAACAATTATTCATGTCTTAACCGATTCATTTTATATTCCAATAATTTTTTCGTGAAATAGCCAGTCAGTTGTTTAATAAAGAAAATACTAAGCACGATCAATAAGATGGCACCGATTAAGGTTAAAATGACAACGAGCATTGAACGCTGCACCTCAGGATTAACAAAGGATTGCACTGCTGCCAAACTTGTGAGCAATCCAAATAAAAATAATCCTAGGAGTATGACGTAAACGAATATCATACAGAACAGTAAGAGAAAGAATTGACCGGTAGATGGTTGTTTCTTTTTAAAGACATATGTTTTTAAAAAAGAATTGGCGAAACGGACAGGTTTCTTCGTATCTATGTCCGTAGAAGACTGTTCTAAGTTGCTAAAAACAGTCTCAAGCTGAGCTTTTTCATTCTTATTCAAAAACCATAATTGTTTTCGGACCTGTTGTTTGAATGTGTCTAATGACATATCTCTTTTCTCCTTTAATTTTAACGCAATCTATATGTTTAAATGATAGCTAAAGTCTAACCATCACGCAATGGTTCACTATTGTAAGTTTCAACTGTACCTTAAAGGTATTTTATTCATACAGTACAAGTGTATCACATAAATAAATAGAGGAGACGAGTTCAAAATTATTTTTGGCTCGTCCCCTCTTTTACTATGTCTTATGAATTATCGGTGATTTTCACATTACAGAATAGAAAGACCAGAAGCTTGAATATCTTTCGCAAAGCCTTTCACTGTATCAACAGATAATTCATTAATATCTTTACCAAGATTATTGTTTACTTTTTTAACAACATCAGCTGGGCAAGTAATGATATCTGCACCGATTTCATCAGCTTGAATCACGTTAATCACTTCACGGCAACTAGCCCATAGTAATTTCACGCCGTCTTTACTGTGTGTCACTTCGACAGCATCTTTCATAAGTGGAAGTGGATCTACACCTGTATCAGCAATGCGACCTGCAAAGACAGATACATAAGTAGGTACGCCTTCTGTCACTGCTTCAGTAATGGCTTTAACTTGATCTAACGTATAAACCGCTGTCACGTTTAAACGAACTTGATTTGCAGAAAGTTTTTCGATTAATGGAATAGTAGATTCGCCATCTGTTGTGACGATAGGAATTTTAACGAATACATTATCACCATATTGTTTTAAAATTTCAGCTTCGCGTTCCATTGTGTCTAAATCATCTGCGAACACTTCGAATGAAATAGAAGCATCAGGGATTTCACGTACCGCTTCTTCCGCAAAAGCTTTATAGTCTGATACGCCAGTTTTCGCCATTAAACTTGGGTTAGTTGTAAAACCATCGACTTCATTATTTTTATAAGCTGATTTCATTGACTCAATGTCAGCGCCATCAGCGAAAACTTCAACATTTAATTGCTCTCTTGCCATTATTTTCCCTCCGAACTATGATAACAACTAGAAACAACAATATCTCATCTTATCGATTTATATCTGTTTTAGTTTGTTATTGTAAAAATGTTTCAATTCAATGTCATTTATATCACGAGCGTAAGGTATATTCTATATTTTTGCTTATACTTTGTTGTGATAATTAAAATATTTCTCTACAGATGTGTGATTTGTTAAAAAATAATTCCTTTTTTATTTCAACTTATGGTATGATAAGATAACGAATTGCAGGAGGAACCAAGGATGAGACGATCAAAGATTTACTTTTATTTATCAAGTTTATTAATTATCATAAGCTTTTATTTTAATACTAGAAATCCTCTGCTAAACACGCATTTTAATTCTGTGTTTAAGATCATCTTTGTGTGCAGTGTCATTAATGCGATTATTTTAATACTGGCAATTATATTTGCAGACAAATCCATCAAAAACTTAATCGACCGCAAAAGTTGGGTGAGAGGTGCAAGTCATGCCTTACCTTACATTTTACTAGTAGTCATTCTCATACACATTGTAGCTGCACTCAGTACGTTTGGCTTTTTATTTTAATATGATATCTACGTAGGATCCTAACCTTTTTGCAATCGTATCAAGGTTAAGATCCTACATTTTTATTTCATGAAAGGAGATCATCACAATGCCATATACTTATATTTTCGTGGGTGGTGCAATCGGTGCTAGTTTACGTTACCTCATCTCGCAATTGAATATAGCACTTACCTTTCCATTAGGCACATGGCTTGTTAATGTGATTGGCGCTTTTGCGATGGCTTGGTGTAGTACAACTGCCCTCTCCTTGTTGCGTCATCATCCCAAGCTTAAAAAAGGCTTAACGACCGGGCTCATCGGTGCTTTAACTACCTTTTCTACTTTTCAATTTGAGCTGGTCAGTTTATTCGATCAAGGCAATGTATTCATTCTGATTATTTACGCACTAACGAGCTATGTGGGTGGTATAGCTGCTTGTTTAATCGGTCTCAAATTAGGAGGTAGAAAGCATGCTTAACTTATTAGGTGTATTTATCGGAGGCGGTTGTGGCGCAGTCGTTCGTGCTTGGATCACAGACTTCTGCAATCAGCGTTTACGCCAAACGATTCCTGTCGCCACATTACTTGTTAATTTGATCGGTAGCCTTTGTATTGGCATATTTGCGCACATTGCTATTGATAATGGCAGTTTATACGCACTGTTCATCATAGGTTTTTTAGGTGGTCTAACGACATTTTCAACCTTAATGTATGAACTAACCCAAATGTTACACCAACAACAATGGTTAAAATGGTTTGCTTATTCAGCGTTACAATATGGTCTGTGCTTTATAGCCTGTTTCATCGGATATTTTTGGATATAGACAGCATGCATGACGCCGCTGCAATTTATACTTATTTAATTGAACGGTGATAGTGATCAGGATCTGGTCCGGTACGTTTGTCTTCATTGAGTTGATCTAAGGCAGCCATTTGATCTTCTGTTAATTCAAAATCAAAGACGTTGATATTTTCTTCAATACGAGCAGGTGTTTGAGACTTCGGTATCACGACCACATCATGTTGTAAATTCCATCTTATAATAACTTGGGCTGGTGAACGATCTATTTCGTCTGCTATAGATTTAACGGTAGCATCTTGTAATAAATCACCATTTAGTAGTGGAGACCATGATTCCATCAGTATATTTTGCACATCTAAATACATGTTTAACTCTTTTTGGAGAAAATATGGATGAAATTCAATTTGATTAATCACTGGTTTAATAGATACCTGAGCAAAAAGTGCTTCTAAATGCGAAACATTAAAGTTACTCACACCAATATTTTTTACTTTATTATCTCTATATAATGCTTCCATGCCTCTCCACGTATCGACCATCAAGGCTTCGTTAGTGCCTGGCCAGTGCATTAAATATAAATCTAAATAATCTAGTCCCAATTTCTTAAGTGAGGTCTTATACGCCGCTTCTACATTGTCACTTCCATAATCGTCTAACCATAATTTAGATGTAATAAATAAATCACTGCGTGTTAATCCAGTACTTTCTAACCCCGCTCTAATACCTTCACCGACCGCTTGTTCATTTTCGTAAACCATCGCTGTATCAATGCTGCGATAACCGACTTCTATTGCATGTTGTACCGCTTCCTTACACTTGGTTTCATCTTCTATACGATATGTGCCAAATCCCAATTTAGGCATCACATTCCCATTATAAAAAGTAACTTGATTCAACGTGACACAATCCCCTTTCGACTATAACTTTTACATCTAGTTTAACACGTATTTAAAGATATAGAAAAAATGGACATACAGACAATAGCGTTAAATCAAAACTGAAATGAACACACATCATGCCGATCTAGAAAACAACAGACATAAAAATACCGGGACGACGTGGGCCCCGGTTAAGCGATTGATATTCAACTTAATTAAATGATTCAATTTCATCCACAATGCGTTGTAAATCATCAACACTGTATTGAATTCGACCATGGAACACAAACTTGTTAAAGAATTCATCGAGTTGTTCAGGTCCAACCAATACTTTTGAAGATGAGCTTTGTGCGTAATTAGCGATTGACACTGCACCTTCACGTTTAGGATTGAAGTATAAAATCGTTGTCGGTGTGTATTTCAAGTTGAGTTCTGTTTGCATGTCTCCAGCTAATGCTTCAACTTCTGCTAACTGTTTCGTATAATCCACGAATGTTAATTTATGTTGATCTTCATCGTTTTGATCTAAAGCAATCGTTTGAGGTTGTTGCGAATTTAAATCCAACGTACTAAATACTTGTTCTAACAACGGTTGTTCTTTAAATTGATTTGCACTTACACCATTGAGTACATGACCTTTCAACAAGTTAGAATCGATGATGTATAAACCTGTACGTGTAAGCACGAGATGACTCACGCGTCTCACGTCTCCATATTCATTACCTGGTAAGAAAATATTAGCCATGATATGCATATCTTCAGGACGAATGCGTTTTTCATTCACGAGTCGATCTCTGATTTCAATTAATTTCATGTCAGTGATATATTCACTGTGATTTTTAGTGAATAATTTCAATGCATCAATTTCTTTGTCTTTGTTGGCAACAGTAGTTTCATATTCTTCTTTTTGTTTGGTTACTGCTTTTTTATTTTCAATGCGTTCTTTTTCTAACGCATCTTCATAATCCTCATTTAATTGTTTTTGCTTAGAAGAATAAGATTCTTCAATTTTTTGTTTCGTGTTATTTTTGCTGATCAATGTAACGATCCATAACACTAAAAACACAATAGCAACAATGATTGCTCCGTTTACAACGATTAAGCTACTATCTATCATGTTAAAATAACGCTCCTTTTATATCCTCAATAACTCTATTATAGTCGTTTATCTTTATTCTTTCAGCTCTGTTGCTATGTTTGATGTGTTAAAAATGCGATTCGTTTAAGCTTTGACTGTATCTTTTAAAACGTTGACTTTATCTAATTTTTCCCATGGAAGTAACACATCTGTGCGTCCAAAATGACCATATGCTGCCGTTTGTTTATAAATAGGTTGTTTTAAGTCTAACATTTTAATAATGCCAGCAGGACGTAAATCGAAATGTTCGCGCACTGCATCCACAAGTGTTTGTTCAGTCACTTTTCCTGTACCAAATGTGTCGATGGATATAGAAACTGGTTCTGCTACACCGATCGCATAAGCTAATTGGACTTCGCATTGCTCAGCGAGTTCAGCAGCCACAATATTTTTCGCTACATAACGTGCGGCATACGCTGCAGAACGGTCTACTTTCGTCGGGTCTTTACCACTGAAACAACCGCCCCCATGACGTGCATAGCCACCATACGTATCGACAATAATTTTTCTGCCAGTTAAACCAGCATCACCTTGTGGGCCTCCAATCACGAAGCGTCCTGTTGGATTGATGAAGAATTTAGTATGTTCGTCTATTAATTTTTCAGGTACTGTCGGATAAATGACATGTTCTTTAATATCTTGTTGAATCTGTTCTAATTCCACGTCCTCAGCATGTTGAGCAGATACGACAATCGTATCCACACGCACAGGTTGATTGTCTTCGTCATATTCTACAGTCACCTGAACTTTACCATCTGGACGTAAATAATCAATGATATGATCTTTGCGTACATCAGCTAAACGTTGCGCAAGTTGATGTGATAAGAAAATCGGTAACGGCATGTAGGTATCCGTTTCATTTGTCGCATAACCAAACATTAAACCTTGGTCCCCTGCACCCGTCGCTTCTATTTCTTCTTCAGAAATCTCATTACGGTATTCGAGGGCTTGATCGACACCTTGTGCAATATCAGGTGATTGTTCATCGATGGCAGTGAGCACTGCCATCGTTTGGCTATCGTAACCGAATTTTGCTCGTGTATAACCAATACCTTCAATGGTATCTCTTACAACTTTAGGAATATCTACATATGTGGTAGTACTTATTTCTCCTGTGATTAAAGCTAAACCTGTTGTGACCATTGTTTCACAAGCGACTCTAGCGTTTGGATCATCTTTTAAAATTTGATCTAAGATCGCATCAGAAACTTGGTCCGCAATTTTATCAGGATGCCCTTCTGTCACAGATTCGGAAGTAAATAATCGTTTATTATGTGTCATCTTTTTCTCCTTCAATGCGTAGTACGAGAATTTCTTATCTTGAGCCAATTTATAAAAAAGAGCCTTCTTCACTATTAAATAGAGAGAAGGCTCGATACGTCCATTCGCTCTTATCGTTCAGACGCTATGTCTGCAAACGGTTTGGCACCTTTCTTCATGCTCGAGAAGAGGTTGCTGGGTTTCATTGGGTCCATGTCCCTCCACCACTCAGGATAAGAGAATCCGTCTTTCCTTATATTACCGAATCGCTAGTGGGATGTCAATTTTATATTGGTATGAAAATGATGATGTAATTTGGTATGGATTAATGGAAGAAATATGTTATACTTTTTAATTGTAAAGGCTTACATATTATTTCCAGTGGAGGGATCAATTTGGCGCGAGATACGTATACTTATACGAATAAAATTAAAGAGCTTATCACAAAAGAAAGTTCTCAATTTCAATTAACTACAACTGAACTTTATTACAAAATCATACAAAACAATGAAGGCGAATTAACACAATCAGGTGCAATTAATGCACGTACGGGTAAATATACAGGTCGTTCTCCAAAAGATAAATTTATCGTGGCAGAACCTTCATACAAAGACGATATTGATTGGGGCGATGTGAACCAACCCATTGAAGAAACAACATTCTTAAACTTATTAGACAAAGTTTTAGATTATTTACATGAAAAAGAAGAATTATACGTATTTAAAGGCTATGCAGGCAGCGATGAAGATTCACAACTGAAACTGACTGTCGTAAACGAATTCGCTTGGCATAACCTCTTTGCCCAAAATATGTTTATTCGACCAAGCAGTAAAAAAGAAGCAGAATCAATCAAATCTGGCTTTACGATTGTCTCAGCACCATCGTTCAAAGCTGATCCAGCTGTGGATGGTACCAATTCAGAAACATTTGTCATCATCTCATTCAAACATAAAATTGTACTGATCGGTGGTACAGAATATGCTGGAGAAATGAAAAAAGGTATCTTCTCCGTTATGAACTACCTTTTACCGAAAAGTGATATCATGAGCATGCACTGTTCAGTTAACGTAGGTCAAAAAGGTGATGTAGCCTTATTCTTCGGCCTTTCTGGAACAGGTAAAACAACGCTCTCAGCAGATCCATCACGTAATTTAATCGGTGACGACGAACACGGATGGAATGATAACGGTATTTTCAATATCGAAGGTGGTTGCTACGCAAAAGCGATCAACTTATCTTATAAAAAAGAACCACAAATTTATAACGCTATTAAATACGGAACAGTATTAGAAAATGTTGTCGTAGATAATGATGGCACCATCGACTTTGATGACAACTACTATACTGAAAATACACGCGCTGCGTATCCAATCCATTACATCGATAACATCGTATCACCTTCTAAAGCAGCACATCCGAATACGATTATCTTCCTCACAGCAGATGCATTTGGTGTGTTACCACCAATCTCTAAATTGTCTGGTGAACAAGCGATGTACCATTTCTTAAGTGGTTTCACTGCTAAATTAGCAGGTACAGAACGTGGCGTTACGGAACCAGAACCGTCATTCTCTACATGTTTCGGTGCTCCATTCTTACCATTAAATGCAAAAGTATACGCTAACTTACTTGGTGAACTCATCGACAAACATGACGTAGACGTATACCTTGTGAACACTGGTTGGACAGGTGGTAAATACGGTACAGGACGTCGTATCAACCTCACTTACACACGTCAAATGGTTAACCAAGCGATCACAGGTAAATTGAAAGATGCAGAATTCATCCAAGATGAAACGTTTGGATTAAGTATTCCTAAAGAAGTTGCAGATGTACCAACAACCATTCTGAACCCAATTAATGCATGGAGCGATCAAGACGCTTATAAAGCACAAGCTAACGATCTAATCCAACGCTTCAATGATAATTTTGAAAAATTCGGTGAAGATGTGGCTGATATCGCTGAAAAAGGCGGCTTCAAAAAATAATTTTTAAAATGATAAAACTTGAGAAAATCAAAAAAGACGAGGCTCGCGATTGAGTCTCGTCTTTTCCAGCTCTATTAAAGTTATCCTATTGCTATTCCCCTAGTGTGATCTTTTTCGCATAATCGACACAAGCTAATATCGCCGGGTCATCTAATAAATAACTCTTTTGTGCTTTTGGTATTTCCGAAATATCTTTATAAGAAACGGGACCTAATGTCTCTAAATAGTCGCTTTTCTTCTCAACATGATCTATCGCTACTACAAACACATCCTTATAAAAGCCTTTACCTTGTGTGCGATCGACGTAATACTGAGCGATATATTGATGAACTTTCACAGTGGCACCTGTTTCTTCGTACAATTCTCGATGCATCGCTTCGATTGGTGTTTCCCCTTTTTCAACCTTACCACCTGGAAATTCAATCCCTCTTTTTTTGTGTTGAGTAAACAGATAACGGTCTTCCCATATCGGAATAACTAGTACATGCCGTCCATCTGGTTCATCCATTTCATCTGACTTAAAGGTAAGGTAAACATCATCATTTTCTTTATCTTTAAACTTCACACACGCCATCCCTTTCTACTTGTGTTAAAATATATAAGAATCATTTCGTTGGAGGATTAATTATGAAAAAAATATTTCTCGGTTTGATCCATTTCTATCAACACTATATATCACCATTGACCCCTGCGACATGCCGATTCTATCCAACTTGTTCTGAATATACCCGAGAAGCTATCGAAATTCACGGACCGATTAAAGGCTTATGGCTTGGTATCAAAAGAATTTCCAAGTGTCATCCTTTCCATAAAGGTGGATTTGATCCGGTGCCGTTAAAAAAAGAAGACACTAAAAAATCGAATCAATAAGCGTTAAACGTTCCGCTTCTACTCTAGGAGGCTCAAAAAGTATTGAGCCTCCTTTTAATATGCCTGATTGTGGAACAAAATCTTGTTCAAAATAATATCCATCCGGTGTCACATCTCCAGGAAAATCACCAAAACGTGCTATTAATGCCGTAAAGTATCGACTCAAGCCAAATTCATACATGCCTCCGACCACGACATGGAGACCACGTTGTTGTAATTGCTTCATCACTGTATAAACCTTGTCTATGCCTCCAAGGCGAAACGGCTTCAATATGACGGTGTCGATAGGATATTGCTTCACGAGATGCATGATGTCTGCTTCGCTCGTTGCCTTCTCATCAATAGCAATTAGTACATAGGCTGCCGCTTCCTCTATGAGTTCATTTTGAAAATCAATAAACGGTTCTTCTAAATATAAAATGGTATCCTGCTCTAGTTGTTTCAACAATGTCATATCTTGAAATGTTAACGATTCATTAGCATCGAGTGCAATTGAAGGTGAAAATGACAACCCTTGCACAGCTCGTATATCATCCAGTACATCTGCTGACCATTTGAGTTTCACCCTTTTCGGAGCGGTCTGGTTGAGTTGTTCCAACTTGCTTTGTGACATCCCACTCACCGTTGCGCCATAATCTACACTTAATGATTTAAGCGGATAAAACATTTGATATAACGCCATAATGACTGTACTTCTCGCAGTTGGGCAATCATTGAGTTCGTCAGCTAATCTTTGTGCCGCTTCGAATGTCGCAACCGTTGCACCTTTCACATTTTGAAACCAATCTTTCAAATGAGTGATCACATCATTGATCGTCACTACGTCATACCATGCTGTGGGGAAAGCATTACATTCCCCAAAATATTGAGCTTCTTCGGTTTCAATCCCTATCACGAGTACTTCTCGTTCCGTAAGTGTCACTTTAGGTGTCGTAATCGTTTCTTTAAATGGCTCGCTATACTGATAAAAATGAAGTGCTTTAAGTGTATGTATCATTCTATGCTCCCTTACAATCGACCGCGTTGCAATTTACCTGTAGACGTATACGGTAATTGTGTGACACGCTCAAATGATTTTGGAATTTTATATTTTGCTAAATGTTGTTGCAAATGTTGCTGTAATGATTGTGGATCTATCTCATGTTCTGCAATGTAATATAAATAAGGTGTCTGACCCCATGTATCATCTTCTATAGGTACACACATTGCATCTTCTATACCTGGGTATTGTTTTGCGACAGCCTCTATTTCATAGGGGTAAATATTTTCCCCACCACTAATAATCAAATCTTTACGTCGGTCATAAATCATGACATAGCCTTGGTCATCAATCTCTGCAATATCGCCCGTATTAAAGTAGCCATCTTCAAACACTTGCGTTAAACCTTCAGGGTATAAATAACCATTCATCACATTGCCACCATGAATGAGAAGCTCTCCATGTCCATCTTTGTTCGGTTGCTTGATCTCAACAGTCACATTATCACTCGGTTGACCTACCGTATCTGGACGCTCAGCTAACATCTCTGGTGTAGCCGTTAAAAATTGAGAACATGTTTCAGTCATGCCAAAGGAATTGTAAATTGGCAATTGATATTCAAGTGCTTGGTGAACTAAACCTGCAGAAAGTTTTGCACCGCCGAGTAAGATTTTTTCAAGATGATAAGGTTCGTGCAATCCCGCATCCATCAACCATTTAAGGGTTTGAGGGACCAATGAAACGTGTGTTGGTTGTTCATCTTTAATAATATGCAGCATACGTTGAGCCTCAAATTTGTGTTCAAGACGCATCGTAAAACCTTTTGTTAGTGCACGTAACATCACACTAAGCCCTGAAATATGATAAATCGGTAAAACAGATAGCCATACAGAGTTGATACTAAAGCCTAAACTTTGCTCACAACCTTTTGCGCTAACTTCATGATTTTTAAAGGTTTGGGGCACGGCTTTTTGAGGTCCGGTCGTACCTGAAGTAAACATGATAGAAGCAATACGATTCTCGTCTAATGGCACTTCAAAAGATTCATCTGTTATTGTGGCCTCGAGCTGTTGATAATCATAGACTTTTATCGAAGCATCTAACGTTAACGGCATTGTCGCAACTACTGTATCAACGTTAATCGAATGCATTTGAGCGATCATTTCTTTCGTTGTTAGACGCGTATTGAGCATTGCGATTTCAATCCCTGCTAACCAAGCAGCATTGATTAAAATAACCGCTTCCATTGAATTGTCTACATAAACACCAATTCTTGATTTAGACAGTTGGTGTAGCACATTTGCGAATTTCGCTGCCTGCTCGTGACATTGACCAAATGTTAATTGTTGTTTGCCATCGTCTATAAATATATTATCTTTTTGTGCGGTTGCACGTTGTGTTAACCAAGCTTCCACTGTCATTTACCTCCCATAACTCTTTCTCTATTATAACGTTTTTAATTGGATTTTTGAGGTTCATGGGTAAATTCTTATTATACGTATTTTTTATTTATTGTTTAGTTACACTTTTTTTATCATTCATGTGCTTTTATAAAGGAGGCTCAATGAGAGGCATATATACTGATACGGCTCGTACATATTTTAGACAATAAAAAACACATTTCTCTTTTGATTCATGTCTAAACGAGAAATGTGTTTTGAGTTTGTCCCTTATTTTACTTCTTTTGTATTTCTTTTAGTGATCGTTAACACCGTACCCATTGTTAATAACAGTGTCGCAGCTATATTTCTACCTGCATGATGATCACTTTCGCCTGTCTTAGGTAGTGCCTCTTCTTTTTTGTCGGCTTTCTCATCTTGTGGTGATTGGCCGATTTCCATTTTTCTATCTACTTTATTATCTTTTGTTTTAGTTGAATTGTTTTGTGTGGGAGTTATAGCAAATTCATATTGACCGACTTTGTTATAATTTTCATCACGATCTGAAGCTAAACCAGATTTGAATTCTACAACGCCATTATCATGTACTCGGTACGCACCTGCGTCGATTCCTGATTTATTGCTTGTCTCAATTTGGTAAAAATCACCGTGTGATTCTGGTTCAGCGAAATTTTGTTGTGAAGGATCGTATGCTTCATTTTGAGAAGCCACATCTTGAGCAATCGCTGTAGCGTTCTCTTCTGCAACGACGTCGTAAGGTCCTTCTTGGGCGTTAGCAAACCCATCAGTTAGCATTAATGAACCAGTCAAAACAGTTACAGCTGCAAAACCGAACTTTTTCACTTACAATTCCTCCCTTTAATTGGCTCACTTACAGCTTATCACACGATAATTCGAAATTATTGGCTTTGCGTATAATTTTACAAACACTTTAGAATGTTAAATAAAAGTTAAAAATTTAAATCACTTTTCTATTTTTAGGTAAGCGAATACATTACTGTTATAATCATTTTGATCGCATATTGTTATTTTAAAAGCGAGTCATGAATTGTAAAGACCAGTTATTGATAGATGACTCAAAACAATGGAAACTCTTTATTTACCCAATTTTAAATGTGTTCCATATTATGTATAACCTATTTTAATAACATTACCATTATCTATATTGTAATCTAATAGCATCGATAAATACATTGCGCTAGTGTATAATAACTTTAACTAACAATACTAAAATCCACTGACTATTTAACAATTGAATTGTACGAGATGATTCTAAACATGTTATGTCTTACTTCTATATATAGAGAAATAGCCAGATGCTTAAAATTTTCTTGTATTATGTGGGTTTATTTAAAAGATTAGTAGATAAAGGAGAAAAATGATGAAGAAATTATTATATTTAAGTTTAGCGAGTTTCCTCTTATTAAATGCATGTGGAAATGAGGATGATCCTAAAGATAACAAAGACAATGCTTCTAAAGAACAACAGACACAAAAAGATAAAAAATCTAAATCGGACGATACTAAAAAACAAAAAGACGATGCTAATCCGTCAAAAGAAAAAGAAACAAATGAAACTGAAGCTAATGGTAATGAAAATAACGAGAACCCATCATATAATAATGAAGAGACCACACAAGCTTCAAATGAAACGCCAGTACAAATTGACATTAATAACATCACTGATAGAGCTACTTTAGAGCGCGTCCTTTACGGTCAAGATTTCAGTGAAGATGATAAAATACTCGCTTACAATAATGCCGTAGCTAATGGCATCATCCCTCAAGGTAATGTGTTGGAAGGTCCAGCCACTGCCGCTTATGAAAGTTCACTTCGTGTAGAAAGTGGCACAGAATCTTCTATATATGATAAAAACCAAACGGAAGATACCGAATACGAGGATGTCAACGCCAAAATCAATGCCGCAGAAACTGAAGAAGAATACTATAACGCATTACGTGAGAAATACAATGGCGGTCTTTCTTCGGCAGAAATACAAACGAAATTTGCCATTGAACAAGGATATTATGATGGTGATGATGCTGATGAAGTCTACAATAAAATTTTAGAAGAAGAAGAAAAAATTGAGAATGGTGTGTACGATCAATACAAAAATTAAAGATTCTCCCCTATTTCAAACACATTTTTTAAAATAATAGGGAGAAATGATGCTATAGTCTCACTTTTTACTAATTCAATGTAAAGCTAGTTTTAATAAAATGCCGTTTTTAGCCTAAATTAACGCTAAAAATGGATAAAAAGCACCCAATTTCTATAAAAACAACCCAATGTAATAAAAAAATAAAGTAATTTTTCACTCTATTTTTGAAATCGTCCCAAACATATTGGAGCGTATTAAGCCTGTCATCATAGTCTTTTGGTAAAATGTTAAATTTATGCCTTTTGCAATAAACAAAAGAAAAACATAAATTTAATTCTGAATTTACAAATAATCAAAACTTTCAGGATATACTGTAACTACCGACAGTGATAAAAATATTTCAAAAAGGAGAGTTTTAGAATGAAAAAACTTTTATTTTTAGCATTAGCTGGTTTCTTAGTTTTAGGAGCATGTGGTAACGAAGAAGGCGAAGATTCTCAAGATAACGAACCGTCACAAAGTGAAGAAGATAGCAGCTCAGAAGATGAAGGTCAAAGCGAAGACGAATCTAGCGAAGATGAATCTTCTGAAGACGACTCTACTGAAGATGAATCAAGTGAAGACGACTCTACTGAAGATGAATCTTCTGAAGATGCTCAATAATTAACTAGTGATTAAAATTTAAGACTAACCATAAACAAACGTCTCTATAAGATTTACCATTGGTTTTAATATAGAGTACGATATTTATCAAATACCCCCTTCACAGATAAATTCAAAATCTGTGTTGGGGGTATTGTCTTATTCTCAAAAGTTGTTTACTTTTCACTACAATTGCTATATTATTTTATTAAGTTGTCTGAGACATTTAACTCTATAAATTTTAATAGTCTTAAACCTATGATTAAAATAGAGAAATAGTGTGGATATTTTAAACGAGACAAATAAAAATAAAAGCAAAAATCGAAATACCCGTTTAATTCGAAAGCCATAGTATAGGTTACTATCTTATTTTATTTGTTAATTTCAAAAGACATGACCAAATTTGAAAGCGTTCACACATATATTAATTCACTATGGAGATGACAATTCAGTTTATACCTTTTTAGAAAAACTATACCTTCAACTTTTTTACTCCCCTTTTTAATTTCTATAAACTGCAGCGACATGATGAGCCATACATAAAATAATATTTGATATAACGTATTCAAATTAATTTTAAAAAATGAGGAGCCTTAATTATGAAGAAAAAGTTGTTATTTTTAGCACTAGCCAGCTTTTTAGTGCTTGGCGCATGTGAAGATTCGGAGCAAAAAGATTCAGAGGAAAGCAAAACTTCTGAAACAAAGAAAAAAGATGATTCTAAGAAAGAAGAAAAACAAAAGGACAAAGCAGCTTCTAAAGAAGAAAAAACGGATGAACAAAAAGGCGAAGAAAAGTCAGAAGAATCAAATAAAGAAAAAGAAAGTGAAGCTACCGCAGAACCTGTAGCAGGCACAACAGCGCGAATTCCAGTTAAATTATCGGCTACAGTCGATGGCGATACTGCTAAATTTGTTTACAAAGGTGCGGTTAAGACCTTTAGATTCTTACTTATTGATACACCTGAAACAAAACATCCACGTGTAGGTAAACAACCGTTTGGACAAGAAGCTTCAGATCGTACCGCTGAATTACTCAAACAAGCAAAAAAAATTGAAGTTGAATTCGATGTCGGCGAAAAGAAAGACAAATATGATAGATATCTCACATACGTTTATGTAGACGGTAAATTGTTAAACAATATTTTAGTTAGAGAAGGTTTAGCAAAAGTAGCTTATGTTTACGTTCCAAACACTCGCTATTTAAGTGATTTAGAAGCTTCACAAGAGCAAGCAAAAGCTGAACAAATCGGCATATGGAGCCTTGGTTCAGCATTCGAAGATGAATCAGCAAATAATACGGGTGACAACAATAACAACGATGCCACTGTTAATGACAACAACAATGCACCAGCAGCGAATGACAACAATAATGCACCAGCAACGAATGACAACAATGCATCTAATGATACAACTGGCGCTAATAATGCAGTAGACAATACCCAAGTGCCAAATGAAAACGTGCAAGCCCCTGCTAGTTTAAGCGAAAGTTTTGCAAACTGTACCGCATTAAGAGAAGTTTATCCAAATGGTGTGCCAAGCGGCCATCCAGCTTATGAACCAAGACATGACCGTGATAAAGATGATTTTGCTTGTGAAGCGAATTAATAAAAAACACAGACTGAAAGTAAAGATTTAAATATTTTATTATTTTCTTAAATTAGTTATCGTCTTTAATGGTTAACCAACAATTTTGTCCAACTAAATAAGTGACTTTATGATCTTTGCTACTTTTATAAAGTACGTAAGACTAGTCAGACTTTGTGAGTTATTTTTAACTATCAAGTTAGTTTAAATTTCTAAATAACTCGTGATCTGACTAGTTATTTTTTTGTGAAAGTATCTATCCTCGTGCAAAATGTACAATATACCCGAATGCAAACATCCTTTTACATTCACTAACGAATATAAAATGGTCAAATTAAAATATCACTGTTTATCCATCCTCTGCCTTAAGTTTAAGTATTGAGCATAAACACATCTCTACTCCTATATGACTTCAATATAATTCTTCACTTAGTAAATTTTATACTGTTTAAATCAGAAAAATAGTATATAATAAAATTAGATATTCAACTTATAACTACATTACGAATTCATTTATAAAACCCTTCTCCTCAGCCATTCAACTTTACCTTTTTATTTTTCCGAATAATCTGTATTTTTGACACTAAAAATCTACTATTAATGAATTTATTATTTTGGAGGTGAGAAAAATGTGACCGTATAAAACTTTATCGCGTTTCTTTTGCATATTAAAAAAGGAGTAAATAAATGCCAGAAAAACAAATTTCTAATGAAGAACTTTTAAGACAACAACAGCGCCAATTTGAAGAATATAAAGAGCAACAGAGAAGAAGTATCACAAAGAAATGGTTATGGGGTTGTGGCGGTTGCCTACTCTTTGTCATTCTCATGGGGATATTATTTAGTGCTTGTACCGCTGTATTTGTGAATACGGTTGATAAAGATCTTAATGAAGTAGAGGTCGTTCATGATAAAGACAAATCATCAAAAAGCAATACTTCAAATATATCTAATGAGAAAAAAGCAGCATTAAAATCAGCTAAAAATTATTCAAAAACAATGCATATGTCTAAAGAAGGCATATACCGTCAGTTGACGTCCGAATTCGATAAATTTTCGGAGGAAGATGCTCAATATGCTGTAGATCATTTAAAAGCTGATTATAAAGAAAATGCATTAAAAACAGCTAAAAATTACAGAAACACACTCAATATGTCTACAGACGCAATATATAACCAACTCATTTCTGATGCAGGAAACAAGTTTACCGAAGAAGAAGCACAATATGCGATTGATCATCTAGATAAATAAATTAAATCTACTCTACCTAATGTTTTCTACCTCTTACTTTTCAGCTTTATTGAATTATAAATTCGTATTGTCCGTTTACTTTAAAAAAATTAATTTTGAAGGTGGTAAAATGAAAAAAGTTTTATGGTTAATCTTAACGAGTACCCTCGTTTTAAGCGCTTGTAGTCAGTACGGAAAAGTTTCAGAGACGAAAAATGAGAAACAAACGAGTAGTAAAGAAAGTAAGAAAGAACATACGAAGAATAAAGATGATAAAGATAATTCTAAAAATGCGTCAACAAAAAATAAACAAACCGAGAGTAATGAAACTCAACCATCTCAAGTAGAAAATAATAATACACAATATAGCGAATTAGCAGAAACTCAATCACAAATGGACCAATCACAGCCAACGCAAAATAATGGATCTCAACAAAATACAGAAAATCAAGCCAACGCTCAACCTGTACAAGAAAATGAGAATATCCCCCAAATTGAAAATGCTTCTGAACAGCCAAATCATATGCAAGCACCTGCACAAAATCCTAATACCGTAACTGATGACACTCAAACACAACAAGGATATATGACGCAAGCACAGATTGATGAATGGAATCGCACTAAACCGACAACACACGATGAATCACAACTCGGATATGGTACAGGTGATTACGAAGGCGCATTAAAAGAGAGTAAACCATACTGGAATGACCCAAATGGATTTCCAGAAGGCAACCATTGGGTTAAAGAAGGCGAAGATTATGATAGTTGGGCTACGAGACAGGCAGCGAGATATGGATTGACACATAAACCACGTCAATGATGAAGCTACACGATTATGGATATATTGATTCATGTCTACTCCTCAAAATTGTAAATTGCTATATGTCTCTATCACTTTCTTACTCCTCTTAAATCAGAGTGACATATATGTGCCTACCAAGTGTTCTTTTTGTGTTTTTTTGTACTAAATTTGCCTTTTTTCTTCCAAACAAAAATAGCCGAACCCCTGTCATATCAAGGGTTCGGCTATTCGTTAATAAAACAAAGCGGAGAGTGAGGGATTCGAACCCTCGAGACGCTTGTGGCGCCTACACACTTTCCAGGCGTGCTCCTTCGGCCAGCTCGGACAACTCTCCATGATATAAAAAAACAGAAGCGATATTTCACTTCTGTTTAAATGACTCCGACGGGACTCGAACCCGTGTTACCGCCGTGAAAGGGC
>NZ_LLER01000023.1 GCF_001500315.1 Staphylococcus auricularis
GACCGTTGAATGATGAACGTTTACACCACGTTCCCTTAATATTTCAGATATATCACGATAACTCAATGCATATCTTAGATAGTAGCCAACGGCTACAGTGATAACATCTTTGTTAAATTGTTTATATCTGAAATAGTTCATACAGAAGACTCCTTTTTGTTAAAATTATACTATAAATTCAACTTTGCAACAGAACCAAAAGAAACATAGACAAAGATATTCTTGTTGAAAATATGAATGCTGATGTTATACAAGATTTAATTAACTCCTCGTTAAAAGATGGACTAAGTCATAAATTAGTTAAAGATGATTTAAGTATCATCAAAAATATACTCCGTTACGCTTAAAAGAAATATAACATCACTGATATATCATACATAGATGATGTTGTTATGCCTAAAAAAGCGACTACAAGAGAAGAAGTTATAGCTAAACGTGAAAATTATTTAGAAATGGCTGAAGTTCTGGCTATCGTTGAAGAATTAAATCGTATAGCGAATAAAAAGCGTGCTAGCTATATGAAAAGGTCATACTTGTTTACTGCTTACATAGTTGAATTTCAAGTATTAAATGGTATGCGTATTGGCGAACTACTAGCAATTCAACCTGATAATATTGATTTTGAAAATAAGAAGCTTGTTATTGACGGCACTATACACTGGCGCAAAGATGGTAACAAAGTTGGTTTCAAAGATACCACAAAAACAGCGTCATCTTATCGTACTATATCTTTAACTACTAGAAGTTGTGACATTTTACGTAGGGTTATGTTAGAAAATAAGAAAGCTGTTCAATGGGAAATTATGTATGTGGATAGGGGCTTTATATTCACAAGTCATAGAGGCAACCCTTTACCTCTTACATCAATTAATAGGAACATACAAATAGCTGCTCAAAATATAGGAATAGAAAAGCATGTGACAAGTCACACCATGCGTCATAGCCATATCTCATTACTATCGCAATTAGGTGTTTCACTGCGTGCAATTATGGAACGCGTGGGTCATACAGACCATAAAACCACATTACAGATATATAGTCATGTTACTGAGCAAATGGATAAAGATATGATGAATAAATTGGAGAAGATAAGGAGTTAAAAACTATGTATAAAAAATCCTAAAACCACTGATGATTATCTCTTCTTTTATACATAAATTCAAAAACTTCCACATCATGCCCTTTATATGCCCTTTTTCGAATTTACGAATTATAAAAACAACCCTCTAACCATTGCGGTTAAAGGGTTTTGTCATTTTTATATTCTATTCCCATTCAATCGTACTTGGTGGTTTAGAAGTCACATCATAGACAACGCGGTTTACGTGATCGACCTCATTAACGATGCGGTTTGATATTTTTTGTAATACTTCCCAATCGATGCGGGCAAAGTCACTCGTCATACCATCAATAGAAGTGACTGCACGGATACCTACTGTATGATCGTACGTACGATAGTCACCCATGACACCTACGGATTGGATACCTGGTAATACAGTGAAGTATTGCCAAATTTCACGTTCAAGTCCTTCTTCTCGAATCACTTCGCGTAAAATCGCATCAGATTCACGTACAATTTCTAATTTATCTTCAGTAATTTCACCTAATACACGGATACCAAGTCCGGGTCCTGGGAACGGCTGTCTCCAAACCAGGTGCTCTGGAATACCGAGTTCAATACCCAATTCACGTACTTCATCTTTAAATAACGTATTAATCGGTTCGATCAGTTCGAATTCCATGTCTTCTGGTAAGCCGCCTACATTGTGATGTGATTTAATTGTTTGTGCGGTTTTTGTACCAGATTCAATCACGTCTGTGTACAACGTACCTTGTGCAAGATAATCAACGTCTTTTAATTTAGCCGCTTCATCATCGAATACGTAAACAAATTCATTACCAATGATTTTACGTTTTTGTTCTGGATCAGAAACGCCTTCTAATTTTTTCATAAAACGATCTTTGGCATTAACACGGATGATGTTCATATTGAAGCCTTCACCAAATTGTTCCATAACCATGTCGTCTTCACCTTTACGCAATAAGCCGTGGTCTACAAAGATACATGTGAGTTGATCACCAATCGCTTTGTGTAGTAACACTGCCACTACTGATGAATCGACACCGCCACTCATCGCACAAAGTACTTTGCGATTTCCTACTTTTTCACGGATTTTTTCGATTTCTAAATCGATAAAGTTTTCCATAGTCCATTCGCCTGTACATTTACATACGCGGCGAACGAAGTTACGTAACAAGTCATTACCATATTCCGTATGACGAACTTCTGGATGGAATTGAACACCGTAGATACGACGTGATTTATCTTCTATCGCTGCATAGTTTGTGCTTGGACTATCAGCGATGACTTCGAAACCTTCTGGTATTTCGATCACTTTATCTGAATGGCTCATCCAAACCGTTTGTTCTTCTGGTAAACCGAAGAATAATTCGTCAGATTTCGCATTGATTGTCGCTTTACCGTATTCTCTTTCATTTGCACGTTCAACACTGCCACCGAGTAATTTAGTTGTCAGCTGCATGCCGTAACAAATACCGAGTACAGGTACACCTAAGTTATAAATTTCTGGATCAATGGTAAATGAATCTTCTTCATAAACAGAATTTGGACCACCAGAAAGAATAATGCCTTTAGGATTCATGCGTTTAATTTCATCAATAGACATTTCATGGTCGTGTAGTTCACTATAAACGCCCATTTCTCTAATGCGACGTGTAATGAGTTGGTTGTATTGGCTACCAAAATCGAGTACAAGAATCAGTTCTTGTTCCTTTGCGATTTCCATTATGCATTAATCTCCTTTTACTTTAGAATGAATAGTTCGGTGATTCTTTAGTAATTTGTACATCGTGAGGGTGACTTTCTGCTAAGCCGGCAGGTCCCATTTTTGTAAATTGTGCTTCTTCACGAAGTGTTTTCAAGTCAGGAGAACCTGTGTAGCCCATACCTGCACGAACACCGCCCATTAATTGATAGATGTTACTTTGTAGTGACCCTTTATATGCGATACGTCCTTCGATACCTTCAGGCACAAATTTTTGAGGTGTTTTGTCTTCTTGGAAATAACGGTCGTTTGAACCACTTTCCATCGCACCTAGTGAGCCCATACCGCGGTATACTTTATATTGTCTACCTTGGAATACTTCGATTTCTCCTGGACTTTCTTCAGTACCTGCTAATAAGCTACCTAGCATGACAGCATGACCCCCAGCTGCGAGCGCTTTGATAATGTCACCTGAGAATTTAATACCACCATCAGCGATAATTGCTTTACCATGTTTACGTGCTTCAGTCGCACAATCGTAAACAGCAGTGATTTGTGGTACACCAACACCTGCAACGACACGTGTTGTACAAATAGAACCAGGTCCGATACCAACTTTAACAACGTCAGCACCTGCTTCGATTAATGCTTTTGTACCTTCTGCAGTGGCTACGTTACCTGCAACGACTGTAATATGTGGGTATTTCGCTTTGATGTGTTCAACTTGATCGAGTACACCTTTAGAGTGACCGTGCGCTGTATCGATGACTAACACGTCTACACCCGCTTCAACTAATTTATCCGCACGTGTATCTGTATCTTTAGCAATACCGATAGCTGCAGCAACAAGTAAACGTCCTTCTTCATCTTTTGCCGCATTTGGGAATTCTAGGACTTTTTCAATATCTTTAATTGTGATAAGGCCTTCGAGACGACCATCTTCTACAATAGGAAGTTTTTCAATTTTGTGTTCTTGTAATAATTTTTCAGCTTTTTCTAAAGTGGTACCAACAGGCGCAGTAACTAAGTTATCTTTAGTCATCACTTCAGAAATTTGAATACCGAAGTCTTCGATAAAGCGTAAATCACGGTTTGTAATGATACCGATGAATTTACGTTCTTCACCGTTATTTACGATTGGTACACCAGAAATTCTGTATTTACTCATCAATGCTTCTGCTTCATAAACTTTTTCTTCTGGGGTTAAGAAGAATGGATTTGTAATGACGCCATTTTCAGAGCGTTTTACTTTTTGAACTTCGTCGGCTTGACCTTCGATGCTCATGTTTTTATGAATAACACCGAGTCCACCTTGGCGTGCCATAGCGATCGCCATTTCTGCTTCTGTTACTGTATCCATACCAGATGAAAGGACTGGAATGTTTAATTTAACTTTATCAGAAAGTTCCACACTTAAGTCCACTTCATGTGGTAGTACATCAGATGCTGCTGGAATAAGTAATACATCATCAAACGTTAATGCTTCTTTTTTAAATTTGCTTTCCCACATATTAAAAACCTCCATTATTTTTGCTCAATTTTTGTTTCTTCAACTTGATCGACCTGACTTTGTGCCTGTTGCTTACCATTAAAGAAGAAGTTTAATACAATCGCAGCCACTGTACCAATAACGATACCGTTTTGAGTGACCCACGCGAATTGATCTCCAAGTGCTTGAAATGCTTCAGGTACAGCATTGATACCAGCACCGAGACCGACTGCAATCGCAATGATTAACAGATTGTTTTGATTGTTAAAATCACTTTTGCCTAAAATACTTACCCCGTATGCCATTACCATACCAAACATTGCAATCATCGCACCACCCAAAACAGGTAATGGAATCATGTTGGCTAAGGCACCGAGTTTTGGAATACATCCACAAATCAGAAGTAAGATGACCATGCCATAAATGACGTTATTCTTTTTCGCTCCTGAAAGTGATACAAGCCCTACGTTTTGTGAGTATGCGGTGTAAGGAAAGGCATTGAAGATAGAGCCGAGTACTATAGCAAGACCTTCCGCTGTATAACCTTTTCTAAAATCTTTACGCTCCATCTTTCTACCTGTAATCTCACTCAACGCATGGTAGACACCGGTAGATTCAATCAGACTGACAATCGCGACGATGAAGAAGACGAGCGTCGCACCTAAGTCAAAACTAAATCCAGAGAATCTAAACGGTTGTGGTAAGGCAAACCACTTCGCATCTCCGACTTGGTTAACATCTACAACGCCAACGAATGAAGCTAATATCGCACCCATAATAAGACCGATTAAAATAGCGATAGAATTCATAAAGCCTGTCGTAAATCGTTGCAGTACTAAGATGATTACTAACGTCGCAAGACCAAGCAGAATATTTTTACCATCTCCGTAATCCTTAGCGTCCTCTCCGCCAGCCATGTAATTCATAGCGACCGGCATTAAGTTAATCCCTATGATCGTCACAACACTGCCTGTGACAACAGGAGGGAAGTATTTAACGAGATGAGAGAAGAAAGGAGCGATGAGCACAACTAATATCCCTGCGAGAAAGAGTGAACCGTAAAGTACGCCGAGTCCTTTCGTTTGTCCGATCAGAATCATTGGAGCGACAGCTGTGAATGTACAACCTAATACGATAGGTAAGCCAGTCCCGGTCCCTTTCCAAACTTGTAACAGGGTCGCTACCCCACACATAAAAATGTCTACTGTAACAAGAAATGCAATCTCTTCAGGTGAGAACTTGAGGCTTGTCCCTACGATGATAGGAACAAGGATCGCACCTGCATACATCGCTAATAAATGTTGAACACTGAGTAAAAATGTCTTCATTCTTGTTCTCCTACTAGGGTCACTTGGTTACCTACAAGTGAAGCGACCTTACATAATGAAGACACGTTGAGTCCTGCTTCTTCAATGCGTTTACGACCGGGTTGGAAGCTTTTCTCTACTACGATGCCTACACCGACCGTTTGCGCTTTAGCTTGAGACACAATGTCATTGAGTCCCAAGGATGCATCGCCATTTGCTAAGAAGTCATCGATGATTAACACGCGGTCATTTTCATCCAAGAATTCTTTAGAAACAGTTACCGTGCTTGTTTTGTTCTTCGTAAATGAATGAATATCTGTTTGATATACGCCTTCTGTCAATGTGCTCGGTTTGGCTTTTTTCGCAAATAAACAAGGCACATCAAAATACAAAGCAGTCATGATAGCTGGTGCGATACCTGAAGCTTCAATTGTAAAAATCTTAGTTACACCTTCATCTTTAAACTGTTCATAAAATGTGCGCCCTACTTCGTGCATTAACGTTGCATCAATTTGATGATTTAAAAAGCCGTCTACTTTTAAAATAGACTCATCTATCACTACACCGTCATTCTTCACTTTCTGTTCCAACAATTCCACTCCAATAATCCTCCTCATTTTTGATATAAAAAAATTTCCAAAACTCTTTCAAAGTTTCAGAAATGATGGGTGAATGTAAATACAGTGCAGCGTGTCCCTTCTCTATGTTCCCGTGTTACGAATATAGAAAGAAGTGAAGCTTCATTAACTCAAAGCATTCATATCTGTCCTATAAAATAGCTGAACAGGCGCTACTATGTTGTAAATCACTCACTCATAGTCACATCGTTAACGGCGACGTGGTAGAAACTCCTAAAGCCATATTCTTTAGTTTATATGAGCTTGATTAGATTATTATTGATAATAGCAAACTTTTGCGCGATTTTCAATATATAGAAAATGATAAATTGTACGCTTCAGCCCTTTTGTCACGCGTGTTTGAAAACAAATGAAAGCGCTAAACCCTACATCAAGATACTGTTTGTCAGCGAATTATTAAAGTTATATAATTAATTTAGAATCGTTTTATTTATTATCAATTAGGGTAAATAGAATAAAAAACGAACGACTATGATTTATGATGTGGAGGGGTTTTACATGTCTCAATTTACAATTGTAAGTAGTACTGATGAACTACTCAATGAAATCAACAACAAAAAAGAGCAAGGCTATGAAAGCTATGAATTACGTGTAGTGAGCAAACACAAACTACATATGGACGAACTCACTGACTCTGAAATTTCAATCACTGTAACAAGCGGTACTTTCAGCGATACGGTTTCACGTGTGCTCACTGGTGAAGATGCAGAAGAAGCTATCTTCTGTCAGTATGATTTAGAAGACGAAGAAAAAGAAAAATACAAACAAGCAATCCTCGATGGCAATTACGTACTTATTTCTGGTCTCGATGATAGTTCTCATGACGAAGTCGAACACGTGAACGCTGCCTACGATGAAGACACAATTTCTTACGATCAACCAGAAGATCATACAGCTCGCGAATCGAAAGGGCCAAAGTCTTAAACAAAAGTAATCCAAATTAAACTTCTAACTTTTAAAGGGAAATATTTGCAATTCTTTTGTGGCCCACACAAATTGAATATTATTTTATCAGGCTGGGATTATTGTTTCCCAGCCTTCTTTGCACACGCCAGGTATAAATCTGGGTCACAAAGCATATTTCACATTAATGTTATTTATACTTTAACTGTCAGCGATTTCATAAATAAACAGTTGGCTTTAAAAGCAAAATAGCTTACCATTTAACTCAAATACTTTGTATTATAGATTGCTCAATATTGCTGCCTTAGGGGGAATGCTACATGGAATTTAAAGTTGTGAAAACTTCAGACGACCCTTTGTTTAAAGAAGCTTTATCACTTTATGATGGGAAGCTCGATATCGCTTTATTAGAAGATGAACAAACCTTCGTACAATCACTGGAAAATAAACATACGAAAGATGATTATGTCTTTCTCGTTGGAATAGAAGACAATACTGTCGTAAGTCTAGCTACAGCCCATTATGAAGCGACGACGCACTCAGCCTTTCTCATCTATTTAATCGCTTCTGACAGAGAGGACCACGATGACATCATCAGTTTAACGCTCGAACAAATCGAATTAAAAATCAATGAACTCGCGCAATATACGCATGATCGAGATGTTAATTTCATCATGTTCGAAGTCCCTCAAGCCCCTCTTTCTACAACGCCTGAAGAAGAGGAAGTGCTCAAGCAACGTCGATTATTCTTACGTCAACATGGTTTCGAAAAACAAACAGATATCGATTACCGCTTACCACCCTTACATGGTGAGCGAAATAATATGCCAATGGATTTATATATAAAATCTAACATCGAACTAACTAAAGACATCTACGGTACCAGTGTAAAATCAAATTATATCTTAAAATACGTTTTCGCGAATCGAATCCCGCGCTCAGTCATCTACCCTATTTTAGAAGAGATGGGCTTACACAAATCGACAACGTGAACACTTGAAATCAGTGGGTAAAGGGGGTAAACTAGCATAGAGGTCAGACTGACGTTTGCCTTACCTAAGACACCCGTCAGTGTAAAAAATTGAGCGAAAGGATAATATCTATGTTAACTAAAGAATTTGCCCAACGTGTTGAACTAAGTGAAAAACAAGTGCGTAAAATTGTTCAACATTTAGAAGAACGCGGCTATCATTTAAATAAGACTGAATACCGTGGTCGTGAAGCAACAAACTTCCAAGAAGAAGATATCGAACTATTTCAAGATATAGCGGATAAAGTCAAACAAACCAATAGCTATGACTTAGCATTCGATGAACTTGAACAAGAAAAAGATTTCCTTCAAGTATTGGTTAAAGATGAAGAAGCCCACTTACCTACTGATCAAAATGTCATGGAATTAGTAGAAGCGTTACATACAGAAATTCAACAACTCCGTGAAGACCGTGAACGTTTGAATCAAATTCTATCTCAAGTTAGTCAGCAACAACATGAATTAACTGAAATGCAACAACAACTAGCTACAAAATTAGACGCCAATGCAGAATCGCTACAAACATTGCAAACGTCTACAGATTCAATTAAAGCTGCCCAAGATGAAATGCAAACTGCTCAGCAACAACAAGCTGAACTCGCACAGTCTACTATGGATGAAACGAAATCATTACAAGAAGAACAAGCCAAACTTGCGCAAACTGTAACAACTATTGCACAGCCTGAGCCTGCAACAACTCAAACAACTCAAGCAGTTGAAACGTCAGCAGCCAATGCGACGGAAACTTCTGAAACAGAAACAGCACAATCTGAAACGGCTTCTACATCTCAATCAGAAGCACCATCCAATGTTGAGCAATCTGAAACAAGTAGTGAAACCGTTCAAGAGGATACGTTTGAAACCTCAACATCAACTTCACAATCTGAATCAGAAAGTGAATCATCATCTCAAGATTCAACTGCTACAAGTGAAAGTGAAAGCCAATCACAACAACAATCTTCACCGCTTGGTAAATCAGAACCTCAACAGAAAAAAGGATTCTTTGCTCGATTATTTAATCTTTAATGGTCGTTTCCGTTATAAATTGCCATCATTCATCGATGCGGCGCTTATCTAAGTATCGCTTGATGATAATTTTAAATTTAATAAATCATCATAAAAACTAAGGTACAAAATGATGTACCTTAGTTTTTTGTTTTTATATCTCCTACTTCTTTCCTATACAATAGTTATTTTTAACAAATCTAATTATTGACAAATCCAATAATTCCCTTGTATTATGTTGTAATTACTAATATCCTATTATATATATCGGAATTAGCACCATTAATTATACTTAATTGGAGGGTAAAAGTAGTGGGAACATTTTTAACGGTTATTAATGTACTTGTGTTAGTTGCTTTCATCATCGGTTTATTTATTATGGCAAAAAAACACGTCTCTTTCCCTAAACGTGTGTTTACCGCCCTCGGTATCGGTATTCTATTTGGTGTTGTCCTCCATTTAATCTATGGCGCAGACTCAAATATTATAGAGACAACATCTGACTGGTTTAATATCGTGGGTGATGGCTATGTCGCATTACTACAAATGATCGTCATGCCATTAATCTTTATTTCAATTGTATCAGCATTTACTAAAATTAAAGTCGGAGAGAAATTCGCGAGCATCGCGATTTCAATCTTCTTATTCTTGATGGGTACAGTAGCGATTGCCGCAATCATCGGTATCGTCGTATCATTACTCTTTGGCTTAGATGCTTCTTCTATTCATATCGGACAAGAAGAACAATCACGTAGTGCAGAAATCGCAAGTCAAGCTAAAGAAATGACAGCGAATACGTTACCACAACAAATATTAGAACTACTCCCAGCGAACCCGTTCTTAGATTTCACTGGTCAACGTGAAACATCAACCATTGCGGTCGTTATTTTTGCTGGATTCATCGGTTTCGCATTCTTAAGAGTTATGCGTAAAAAACCAGAAACAGGTTCATTAGTTAAACGCGCAGTCGACGCAATATACGAACTTGTGATGTCAGTCGTGACATTCGTATTACGTTTAACACCCTATGGTATCTTAGCAATCATGGCGAATACGATCGCGACAAGTGATTTCGGAGCGATTTGGACATTAGGTGAATTTGTCATTGCGTCTTATGTCGCAATCATTATTATGTATATCATTCACTTACTCATCATCAGTGGTATTGGTCTCAACCCACTTACATTTATTAAGAAAACAGGTGAAGTGCTACTCTTCTCATTCACTTCACGCTCAAGTGCAGGTGCTTTACCACTCAATATTCAAACACAAAAAAGTCGTCTCGGTGTACCGGATGGTATCGCAAACTTCTCTGCATCATTCGGACTTTCAATCGGTCAAAACGGTTGTGCCGGTATCTATCCTGCGATGCTCGCAATCATGGTTGCCCCAGTCGCTGGTGTAGATATTGACTTACAATTCATCGTGACATTACTTGGTGTCGTTATCATTAGTTCACTCGGTGTTGCCGGTGTCGGTGGTGGTGCCACATTCGCATCAATCATCGTGCTTTCAACATTGAACTTACCAGTTGCATTAGCAGGTGTACTCATTTCAGTTGAACCGCTAATCGACATGGGTCGTACCGCATTAAATGTGAACGACTCAATCCTTGCAGGTGTCGGAACTTCTAAATTAACTGGTCACTTAGATAAAGACGCTTATAATTCCAATAAAGTTGGAGATTTAACTACAGAACAAAATTAATACAACATAAAAAAAGCGGCTCGGACATCATCACATTGTCCGAGCCTTTTTATTGCGTTAAAATCTATTAAACGTATCTATCGTATGCATATCTACTCATGAACATCTATTTCAATCGACGCATCTTTCACTTTAAGTATATCTCAATCTGAATGGTCCCCATGTAATTTGTTGTTTACTATCGACAGGCAAGTGTCTGACTTCTTTTTGAACATCATCAAACCAGATCATCAAGGCTGCACTCTTATCTAAATGTGCTTCAATGCTTGACGATGAAACACGGTGTGTATAAAACATTTGTGTTTCAAACTCATATTGAATTTGTCCATAAGCCAAGCGACAACATCCTGCACGGTCATAGACACGATTCACTTGTTTCACGAATTTTTCTGTATAAGGAATAACATCTTTTTGGATGTTTTGAACATATTGGGCATTGTCTAAATCTGCCCACAATTTGAGTTCACCATTAATTTGGTAAAAGATATCAATCGAAGGTTGTCGTTCATCAAATGACATTAAGATAAAGATCCGTTCTGCTGTATGTTCTACAGCATACATACAACAAGTAATCACTTTTTTGGCGAAGTGTTTCCAATAGTCACTCAGTTCTTGCGGCGTTATCTTTTTATTGGCGTTTTTATCTACGGCTTCTTTTTGCTTCCCAGTGCTACGCTTTTTTCCTTTTATAAAGTCGCCAAACATTGCTTTACCCCTCCCTCCTTCTCTTTGATTCTATGGGGCTGCCTTAAAAATGAATCTTGTTTTGTATGAGATGCCGCGACTATTTTCTAATAAATCCAGCTTTATTTAATTGATCTAACATATCAAGACGATGTTTACCGCTTAAAAAGTTCGTCACTTGTTGAGACCATGTTTCATCTCGATCGCCATCTGTACGTTCTTGATAGTAATCTCTGACTGCTTCATCATATGTTTTCAATAATTCACGTTTATTATCTACATCGTTATCGTAGCGATCTTGATGGAAAATAAGTTCTTTTGGCATGCGTGGTTTTTGTGCTTGTTCTTCGGAATCAGCTGGTACGCCGACTGCCATACCAAAGAGTGGGAAGGTATGATCCGGTAAGTCTAAAATGTCACGCATACGGCCGATATCATTTCTTAATGATCCCAGGTACACGATACCGTAACCCATATCTTCCGCTGTTGCTGCAATGTTTTGTGCTAACAAGCCTACATCGATTGCTCCGACAAGTAAGCTTTCTGCAGATTCAGTGGCTTCTTGTACATCCTCTACCACATCTGAATCTTCACTTGCTACGAGATGTTTATAGTAATCCATTACAAAGATAAATAAGTATCCATTTTCAACAACATAAGGTTGTCCGGATACTTCCTTAAGTGCTTCTTTCACGTTAATGTCCTCGATGCCAATGATTGAATATGTTTGTAAAAAGTTTGATGTTGAGGCGCGTTGTCCCGCTTCAATCATTTTATTAACATCATCTTCTGGCACTTTTTCATCCTTAAATTCTCTGACAGAATGATGCTTGGTTAATAAATTATATACATAATCAGCCATTATTTTATTGTGCCTCCTTCTTAAATCTCCAAAGAATTGTTCTTATTATGTTATATACCCTATTTTCTTTATATTAAAAGGTTTGAAACGCTTTAATTTTAAGTTATTATAATAATATAAATTTTCAGAATAATAAACAAAGGGGGCCATTCCTATGGCTAAAGCGAACGAAGAAATTGCAACAATCTTACACGAAGCATACCAAACATTAGAACCCACTCACTTTATCAGCGAATCCTACGACTTAACTGAAGGGGAAGCATATGCCACACAAGCACTACTCATCGATAAAATTAAGCAAGCGCAACAAACAGATGTCGCAGGCTATAAAGTGAGTATGACGAGTGCAGCGACACAAAGCATTGCGAACACGAACGAACCTGTTTACGGTACCATTTTAAAAAATGTCGTTTACCACACAGGCGCTACGATTGAACTGTCTAAATGTTTTTCACCACTCATCGAACCCGAACTGATGTTTATATTAAGTGATCGCCTATCACAAGATCCATCAGTTGAAGAAATCGTCAACAAAGTCCACGTCGCACCAGGTATCGAAGTGCCTGACGCACGTTATATTGACTGGTTCCCTAACTTCACCTTAAGTGATCTTATCGCTGACAATACAGCTACAGGCTTGATTGTCGTAGGTGAAGATGTCGACCCATTGAGCTACGAAGCATTTGCGGATATCCAAATGGAACTGACACATCAACAAGCACATAAGGGATCTGGAGAAGGTTCAGAAGTATTAGGCAATCCCATCAATGCTATCAAATGGCTCGCGCGAAAATTAGCTACACAAGGTCAATCGTTACAGCGTGGCCAGATTATTTCATCAGGGACATTTATGTCACCTATCCCAGCAGCTCTAGGAACATATAAAGCACAATTTAGTCACGTGGGAGAAGTCAACGTGACGTTTGTATAAAACATCGTTTTCCCTCTGCGCTCATTTTAATCATTATTATTTAATAAAAGTTTTAATCGGAATGAACTTGGGAATAGTAAATGTGCATAAGTACTTAGATTATAAGTAGGGGGAAAATTATGGCAAACAAAAAGCAAGAGCAACTTGATCAGTACAAAACGAACAGTAAAGACCAATCAATGACTACAAACAACGGCGTAAAAATCACTGAAGACGAAAACACTCTAACAGTAGGCGAACGCGGGCCAAGCCTACTCGAAGACTTCCACATGAGAGAAAAACTCATGCACTTCGACCAAGAACGTATTCCTGAACGTGTTGTACACGCACGTGGTTTCGGTGCACACGGCGAATTCCAACTTTATAAAGATTTATCCGAATATACATCAGCTGATTTCCTTACTCACCCTGAAAAAACAACCCCTGTATTCGTAAGATTCTCTACCGTACAAGGATCTAAAGGATCTCCAGATACAGTCAGAGACGTACGTGGTTTCGCAACTAAATTCTACACAGATGAAGGTAACTATGATCTCGTAGGTATCGATTTCCCAGTCTTCTTCATTCAAGACGGGATCAAATTCCCAGACATGGTGCACGCAGTAAAACCTGAACCACATAACGAAATGCCTCAAGCAGGTACAGCACACGATACATTCTGGGACTTCTTCGCACAAAATCCAGAAGCAACACACATGGCTTTCTGGGCAATGAGTGATCGCGGTATTCCTAAAAACTACCGTCAATTAGAAGGATTCGGCGTGCATACTTTCCGTTTAGTGAATAGTAAAGGCGAATCTCACTTTGTTAAATTCCACTGGAAACCTGTTCAAGGTCTTGAATCTTTCGTATGGGATGAAGCACAAACATTATCTGGTAAAGATATCGACTTCCACCGTAAAGATTTATATGAATCCATCGATAAAGGTGACTATCCTGAATACGAACTTGGATTACAAATTTTAAGTCCAGAACAAGAATTTGACTTCGACTTCGATATTTTAGACCCAACTAAAATCTGGCCAGAAGATGAAATCCCAGTTCAAATCGTTGGTAAAATGACATTGAACAAAAACGTAGACAATGTCTTTGATGAAACTGAACAATCTGCTTTCCATCCAGGTAATATCGTGCCAGGTATCGACTTCTCAGACGATCCATTATTACAAGGTCGTTTATTCTCTTACACTGATACACTTGCACACCGTCTTGGTGGTCCTAACTTTAACCAAATTCCAATCAACCAACCTGTTGCAGACGTTCACAACAATCAACGCGATGCACAACATCAATCAAAAGTACACGAAGGCCAAACAAACTATCATATCAATGCATTAAACAATAACGATCCACACACTACAACTAGAGAAAATGGTGGTTTTGAACACTTCCAAGAAAAAGTAGAAGGTCATAAAATCCGTAAACGTAGTGAAAGCTTCAAAGACTACTATACTCAACCGAAATTGTATCTTAACAGTTTAACTGAAGCTGAATACGAACATACACTTGATGGCTTCTCATTCGAACTTGGTAAATGTGCAAGCGTCATGGTTAAACAAAACGCAGTTAACCAACTTAATAAAGTAGATCACGAATTTGCAAAACGTGTGGCAGACAACATCGGTGTTGAAGCACCTACTGACGAAACTGAAGAAGTTCAACATGATAAAAAAGATAGCCAAATCTCAATGGAAAAATTCGAACGTCCATTACCAGGTCACTCAGTGGCAGTGCTTGTGAATGGTGATATTCCAGAAGATACACTTAAATCTTACGCACAAACATTTGCAGATAATAAATTTAACTACGCTTTCGTAGGTACAAAAGCTAAAAACATCGACGAAGACTTCGGTGTTACTGAAACATTTGATACTGCACATCCTACACTATTCGATAGCTTAATCGTATTATCTGATGGCGAAACACTTGAAGATCCATCAAAAGAATTTGCACAACTCAGCTTCAAACACAAAAAACCACTTGTGTTTAACCAACAAGCTGCAAACCTATTCGAAAACTTAGATCTAGATCTTAACGCACCAGGCGTGAAAGTATCAGACGAACCAGATGCAATCGTAGACGCATTCCAAAAAGTTAGATACTGGGAACGCTAAGGTCATGAAGAAAGCGTTTAGGATTTGAGCAAATCCAAACAGCGAGCAAAACTGCTTTTTAGTTTTGACGAGCTGTGAAGGTTTTGCCGAAAATCATACTTCCGGAATGCCGTCTATTTAAGCGACATGAGGTCAATGAGCATTTAAGCAACAATTATCACCGGTCGGTAATTTATTTATCTTAACAAAAGAGTGAGATTGAATTCTTTAGGAAAAGAGAATTCTGTCTCACTCTTTTTTATATTCTTTATTTCTTTTTAAAACGGGTATAATTAAACTATGGAGAGTTAACCTTCCTCGCAGCACGTACGCCATTGAGAATATAAGAAGCTAATTGATATTTAAGCGCAATACAATGGTTTCACAGGTAGGATGTTCTGAAATAGTAAAAAGTTTGTATTTATGCTTTATCGCGTTAACAAATGATTGTCATCTCAATATTTTTCATTCGCAAGGGATGTCCATTGACTAATTGATGGCCCCATGTGATAATAATGAATGAGAGATTATAATAATTACAATTAAGCAATTAGACCAATCTGACTGCTTTTTTGCATATTATTCAAAATCAACACACTCTAGGAGGATGTATTTTATGTCTTTAATTAAAAAAGAAATTTTGCCGTTCTCAGCAAATGCTTATGACCCGAAAAAAGATGAATTTTTCGAAATATCTGACGAGGACTTAAAAGGTTCTTGGAATATCGTAATCTTCTATCCAGCAGACTTCTCATTTGTTTGCCCTACAGAATTAGAAGACTTACAAGATCAATACGATAAATTACAAGAACTTGGCGTGAATGTTTACTCAGTATCTACTGATACTCACTTTGTACACAAAGCATGGCATGACCATTCAGACGCAATCAGCAAAATCCAATACACTATGATTGGTGACCCTTCTCAAACAATCACTCGTAACTTCGATGTATTAGATGAAGACGAAGGATTAGCTCAACGTGGTACTTTCATCGTTGACCCTGATGGTGTTGTTCAAGCAGCTGAAATCAATGCAGACGGTATCGGCCGTGACGCTAGCTCATTAATCAGCAAAGTGAAAGCTGCACAATATGTACGTCAACATCCAGGTGAAGTTTGCCCAGCTAAATGGGAAGAAGGTTCAGAAACATTGCAACCAGGACTTGATTTAGTAGGTAAAATCTAAGGAGGCATTTCCAAATGCTTAATGAAGAATTAAAATCTCAACTGAAACAGTTACTTCAATTAATGGAAGGCGATGTGGAACTCAAAGCAAGCTTTGGGGATGACGATAAGTCTAATGAGTTACGCACATTCTTAGACGAAGTTGCGAACAGTTCATCTCGTATTACTGTTCAAGAAGCTGAACTTAAGCGTACACCAAGTTTTACCGTAAATCGTCCTGGCGAAGATACTGGAATTACCTTTGCTGGTATACCTATGGGCCACGAGTTCAATTCACTTGTACTTGCGATTTTACAAGTGAGCGGACGCCCTCCGAAAGAAGATCAAGAGGTCATCAATCAAATTAAAGCATTAGATGAACCTCTCAACTTTGAAACTTTCGCAAGTTTAACATGTACAAAATGTCCAGACGTCGTACAAGCATTTAACTTAATGAGTTTGCTTAATCCAAACATTACGCATACGATGATTGACGGCTCTATCTTTAGAGAAGAATCTGAAGACATTATGGCGGTACCTGCCGTAT
>NZ_LLER01000024.1 GCF_001500315.1 Staphylococcus auricularis
ATATCTGAAATATTAAGGGAACGTGGTGTAAACGTTCATCATTCAACGGTCTACCGTTGGGTTCAAGAATATGCCCCAATTTTATATCAAATTTGGAAGAAAAAGCATAAAAAAGCTTATTACAAATGGCGTATTGATGAGACGTACATCAAAATAAAAGGAAAATGGAGCTATTTATATCGTGCCATTGATGCAGAGGGACATACATTAGATATTT
>NZ_LLER01000025.1 GCF_001500315.1 Staphylococcus auricularis
AGGGTCTTAATCTTTTGTGGTGGGATGGCATGAAATGCTATCCCGCCTTTTTTATGTTTTAAATCATTTGGATACAAAAAAAGCGCTCACGCCTCTATAATTTTAAGTGACTAAACAAAAAAATAAAGAGGAGACATGATGCGCCTATGTGTAATGATATATTAAAACTACTAAAAATAAAAGATGAAAATATTCAAGTTCTTAAGGTGGAAGAAGATGTAGAAGTGCGTGGTCGGCTTTCTACGGTTGTTTATGGAACACTTTCTTATACACCCAAAGCTTGTATGAAGTGTGGTTGTGTCAATGATGGGCAAATCCATAAGCATGGTAAACGCGTTTCGCGTTTAACACTATTAAAATCTCAAGAATCCAATGTTTATCTTAATTTAGCGAAAGAACGCTTTAAGTGTCTACATTGTTTAAAGACTTTTACGGCTCAAACAAACATTGTTGATAGTAACTGCTTTATTACCAACCGTGTGAAATTAGCGATTCAGGATAAACTCACACGTGTACAGTGTGAGATAGATATCGCTCATGATTGTAGTGTTTCACCGAGTACAGTTAAAAGATGTATTCATCAACTCTCACAATCATTAATAGTCAAACCTTCATCTGGATTGCCAAAACATATCTCCATAGATGAGTTTAAAAGCGTTAAGAACGTGACAACAGCGATGAGTTTTTTGTTTATAGATAATGAAACGAATCAGATTATTGATATCTTAGAAGATAGACGTATTCATAAACTCAAAGAGTACTTCTATCGCTTTGATCGACGTGAACGATTAGCTGTTAAAACTGTAACTGCTGATATGTATGAACCATACATCAACTTCATTCATGAAGTATTTCCAAATGCGATTTTGATCTTTGATCGCTTTCACATTGTTCAGCACCTTAATCGTGAATTAAATAAGCAACGTATTTCTGTAATGAATGCTTATCGCTATCGATCATCAACAGATTACACGAAAATGAAAAAGCACTGGAAACTCTTTCTTTCTGACAGGCAGGATATTAATAGTTATGAATACTTTTGGTCGAAGTCTTTCAAAACGTACACAACATCAAGAGATGTTTTAACATATCTACTAAGTCTTGATCAGCAGCTCTATGACACTTATATGTTAGTTCATCAACTTCGTGAAGCATTGAAACAATGTGACTGGTTACGTTTCAAAGAAACTTTAATGGGTGTCGAAAAGAAGCATGTATCACGTGGTGTTTGGCGTATCATTCGATTCTATAAGAAATACGAGTATGTCCTTTACTCAACAATCAAGTACCCGAAGTTTAACAATGGAGCGATTGAAGGTATCAATAATAAAATTAAGCTTATTAAACGTGTATCATATGGCTATCGCAACTTTAATAACTTTAAAGCGAGAATACTCATCATTTTTAAGCTGTATCAACGTTCTAAAAAGCAAGAGCTATTAAGCTGTGTTGCATAAAGATTACCTCGTAACTTAACATGTCACAAACGCTCATATAACTGTATGGTGTAAAATCATTTCTAATACGAGACGCCTAAGGCAACAAGCCGAACTGAAAATCCATTTTGGCTTCACTTATTCAATAAAGCCAAAATTAGTTGAAGTGAGGCGCCTTGGCAAGTGAGTATTAAAGAAATGATAGTACTCAAAAAGCGTACAATTAATGAATAACTGTACGCTTAAATGAATGTAGTGATTACTACGTGTTATGATTAAGTTAAATATAAAATTAGTTACTTTTAATTATCTGCCCACCACAAAAGATGGACATCCTTTTTAAATAACTTTAATTGTGTAAAAAGTTTCAATTCCTCATTGCTTGTAAAGAAGAAAAATTAGCTACCATAACAAGTTTGGTGTCAAAATTATGAAATTATCATTTTAAACCGTTTTC
>NZ_LLER01000026.1 GCF_001500315.1 Staphylococcus auricularis
GGCAAGGAGGTCACACCTGTTCCCATGCCGAACACAGAAGTTAAGCTCCTTAGCGCCCATGGTAGTCGGACTTACGTTCCGCGAGAGTAGGACGTTGCCAGGCAAGCAAGAGACCGAAAGGTCTCTTTTTTTATGCCTAATTTTAACGTTTTATTTCCACTACGTCTTTTATCCTTCGCTTTCCTAGGCGCTTTGGCTCAACTAACTATTTCATTGCTAGACGCACTGAAATAGTGGATTTTCGCCTTCAGCTATTTGCCTCAGGAGTCTCAGGTAAAATACTTCTTTTCAATAAAACTT
>NZ_LLER01000027.1 GCF_001500315.1 Staphylococcus auricularis
CATCTTTCCAGATGCTTCGTCTAAGCGATACATTTCTAACTCTAAAAGAGTGTCCTACAACCCCAACAAGCAAGCTCATTGGTTTGGGCTCTTCCCGTTTCGCTCGCCACTACTCAGGGAATCGATTTTTCTTTCTCTTCCTCCGGGTACTAAGATGTTTCAGTTCTCCGGGTCTACCATCTGACATGCTATGAATTCACATGTCGATAACACGACA
>NZ_LLER01000028.1 GCF_001500315.1 Staphylococcus auricularis
AAACCGCGAGGTCAAGCAAATCCCATAAAGTTGTTCTCAGTTCGGATTGTAGTCTGCAACTCGACTACATGAAGCTGGAATCGCTAGTAATCGTAGATCAGCATGCTATGGTGAATACGTTCCCGGGTCTTGTACACACCGCCCGTCACACCACGAGAGTTTGTAACACCCGAAGTCGGTAGAGTAACCTTTTGGAGCTAGCCGCCGAAGGTGGGAC
>NZ_LLER01000029.1 GCF_001500315.1 Staphylococcus auricularis
AAGAACATGGTAAAGATAATGTCGATAAACTTAAACACCTAAGCCAAGACCAAAAAGATAAATATAAACACGACATCGACGATGCGAAAACGAAAGAAGAAATCGACAGCATCATCAACAAAGCGAAAGACGAAGACAATAAACATCAAACAGAAGAAAGCCTAACTAAAGCAAAAGAACAAGGTAAAGACAGCATCGACAGTCTTAAACACTTGAGCCAAGAAGAAAAAGATAAATACAAACACGACATCGACGATGCGAAAACGAAAGAAGAAATTGACAGCATCATCAATAAAGCGAAAGATGAAGATAATAAACACCAAACAGAAGAAAGCTTAACT
>NZ_LLER01000003.1 GCF_001500315.1 Staphylococcus auricularis
TGTCATCCCGGAAAGACCGATCGCTTCCATCATGAGTGACAAACCAGGGCCCGCACTTGCAGTAAATGCGCGAACACCGCCATAACTTGCTCCAATCGCCATGTTTGCAGCAGCAATTTCATCTTCTGTTTGAACCACTGCACCGCCGACTTTAGGAAGATTTTCAATCATGTATTCCATAATTTCTGATGCTGGCGTAATTGGATAAGCCGCCATGAATCGAGAGCCGGCAGTAATCGCTCCTAAGCCAATCGCATCGTTACCAATCATATAAAGATGCGCATCTTGGTTAGAATCTTCAAGTTCAAAATCCCCTTCAATCGTATCGAGCTGATCTTGCATAAGTCGATAACCTTCATTTAACGCTTCGATATTCATTGAAACGACTTTTTCCCCTTTTTTCTCAAACATGTGTGTAATAATCGTTTCGAAAACGTTGGTATCGAGATGCATTAAAGCAGCTGTTGCTCCTACAGCCACCATATTTTTCATTAATGCCGTACCTAATTCCTTAGCTGTACTTGTAAATGGTAGATCGATGAGTTGGGTGTCACAATCAGCTGGTTTTTCTGGTTTTGCTTTTGTATCTGCGATGATAATACTATCTTTTCTCATTTCTTGATGGTTTAATTCAATGGTTTCTTGGTCAAATGCAATTAATATATCTAAATCATCACTGATTGCATGGACAGGTTGCGTCGAAACTCTAATTTTATTGTTTGTATGTCCGCCTTTAATTCTGCTAGAAAAATGACGATAACCATATAAGTGGTAGCCTTTACGATTCATAGCTGTGGCAAAAAGTTCCCCAGTTGATTCGATACCTTCACCTTGTTGCCCCCCCACTTTCCATGATATTTGTGATTGCATATCATTCTGCCTCCTAAGGTTTTACTCGTTCGTACACTATCATAACAAATATACCACTCTACAACATGAGTTCAGAGTGGTATAAGCTCAAAATGTTTACAAATCTTTACGGATTATTTAAACGGGTGATCATCATTGATTAACACACGTTCAATATGAGATGTGCGTCCATTTTTATCTAAATCAACAATCACACCGGATAAGATACTACGTCCTTCATCTGGTATCACATGACGTTGTGGTAAACTTGTAATAAAGCGACGAATGACTTCATCTCTATTGACACCTAAAATACCATCATAAAAGCCTGTCATACCGACATCTGTGATGTAACCTGTACCTTTAGGTAACACGCGCTCATCAGATGTTTGAATATGGGTATGGGTACCTACAACAGTACTCACTCTACCATCTAAATACCAACCCATCGCATTCTTTTCAGACGTTGTTTCAGCATGAAAGTCTACAAATATATAATCGGTGACGCTTTGAGCTTCTTCAATGAGCGCATCCGCTTTTTTAAAAGGATCATCAATGTCTTGCATGAATGAACGTCCTTGTAAATTGATAATTGCTAACTTGATATCATTGATTTGAATAAATCGCATGCCAACACCTGGTGCTTCTTCAGGGAAATTTGCTGGTCTCACCATTCTATTCGCATCATTGATAAAATCATAGATTTGACGTTGACCGTATGTATGATTACCCATCGTCATAAAATCAACGCCTTCTCGTAAAAGTTGTTTATATATTTTTTCTGTTAAACCTTTACCATGTGCAGCATTTTCTGCATTTACAATTGTCACGGTTGGACGATAATGTTGTTTCAATTTAGGTAAGTATTGTGTGATTGCTTCTCTCCCTACCTTACCAACAATATCACCGATAAATAATATTCTCATTATGTGATGTTCATCCTCTCTCAACCCTTAGTTTAATAGATAATAGTGGATATGAAAAGTAGTAAGCATAATTAAATTTCACTTGCAAGGTTTTATTCGAAATGCAAAGGGTATGGATAATGTAAGAATTGATTTTAAAAAGAAACTAGGAGATGTTTTTAATTCATGTCAATTAATATTGAACCAGAGAAATTTGCTGAATTAGTAGTAAGAGCAAATCCATCTAAAAGTGAAGATCCAGATGATATCGCTAAGGATAGTCTGGAATTATATATCAACGCTTTTCGTCTAGCTGAAAGATACGCAAGTATTTCTACACACAGCTATGACACTGCTGAAACATTGAAAGCAGTGCGTGATACAGACTTAGAACTTGAATAACTAAATGAAATGAACTTCATAAATGAAAAAACGGTTGCCATGGCGGCAACCGTTTTATTTTGCATATTCTATTGCTCTAGTCTCACGAACTACTGTCACTTTAATATGTCCAGGATATTGAAGTTCATCTTCAATTTGCTGTTTAATATCCCTTGCTAAACGGTGTGATTTTAAATCATCAATTTCATCTGGAGAGACGATAATACGTACCTCTCTACCTGCCTGTATGGCAAAGGCTTTATCCACACCATCATAACTTTCTGATAGAATTTCAAGTCTTTCTAATCTGCGAATATAATTTTCAAGCGTTTCTTTACGAGCACCCGGTCTAGCAGCTGATAATGCATCCGCTGCTGCAACTAATATCGCAATAATAGAAGTCGGTTCGACATCACCATGGTGTGAATGAATGGTATTAATTACGATTTCACTTTCGTTATATTTCTTACCTAATTCAACACCGATTTCAACGTGACTGCCTTCTACTTCATGGTCGATGGCTTTACCTACGTCATGGAGTAGACCTGCACGTTTAGCTAATGTTACATCTTCGCCGAGTTCTGCAGCTAACATGCCACTTAAGTGTGCCACTTCTACCGAATGTTTTAAGACATTTTGGCCATAACTTGTACGATAATTTAAGCGTCCAAGAATTTTAACCAAGTCAGGATGGATATTGTGAACATTGATTTCAAACGTTGCTTGTTCACCCGCTTCACGAATGATGTTATCCACTTCTTTACGAGCTTTATCCACCATTTCTTCGATGCGACCTGGGTGTATGCGGCCATCTGATACTAGGTTGACGAGTGCAACTCTAGCAATTTCTCTACGAATAGGATCAAAACCGGATAATATAACCGCTTCAGGTGTATCATCGATAATCAAATCAATACCTGTTAATGTTTCCAATGTTCTTATATTACGACCTTCACGACCGATAATACGTCCTTTCATTTCATCGTTCGGTAGGTTAACGACAGATACTGTAGACTCAGAAGTATGTTCTGCTGCTAAGCGTTGTACGGCTGTAGCCAACAGTTCTTTCGCATTTTTATCAATTGTTTCTTTTGCTTCTTTTTGTTTTTCCTTAACAAGGATTGCAATATCTTGTGACAGTTCTTCTTCAACACGTTGAAGTTGTTCATTTACTGCTTCTTCTTGAGTGAGACCAGAGATGCGTTCTAATTCTTGTTCATGTTTATTTATTAAATCTTGAACACTACTCTCTTTTGCATCTACTTGTCGTTGTCTTTCTTCAAGTTTGGATTCTTTTTGCTCTAAAATCTCATCCTTTTTATCTAACAGATCAGATTTACGCTCCAAGCTATCTTCCTTTTGAAGAAGTCGGGTTTCTTGTTGTTGAAGTTCACCACGGCGTTCGCGAAATTCGCTTTCGCTTTGATCTTTCAGTTTTTGATATTCTTCTTTAGCTTCAAGAAGTTTTTCTTTTTTAGTGTTTTCAGCTTCTTTGTTGGCTCTATCTATAATATCTTCCGCAGTCTGTTTTGCTTGTGATTGTTTTTGCTGCAAAATATTATGGGCAATGATATACCCCACAACAACTCCGAGTATAATTCCTAACAAAATGAGTAGGAGGCTTATTAATAAATTCACATAAACACCTCCTTTTCTCTAGAATCGGGCACTTTATATCAATTTCAATATGATTATATGTGGTTATATAAGAATCATACAATGTAATTGTACGTTTTAAATATGAGGGGTGTCAAGGTTTCAAACTGCAAATATACAAGTAACCGCGCTGCATTGAGTACTACATACTTAAGGTTTATTTTCACTTAACTAAAAAGAGATGGTTTAGGTGTTAAAACTGTTGATTTTAGCATTATATGACGTGGTTCTTTATGTTTTGCAACATTTAATCATCATTTATGTCATAAATATAGGAACATGTAGTGCTAAAATTATAATTTTGTACTGTCCACTACGTGTTTCTTTACGAATAAAGCAAAAGAGACTGAAACAGATATAAGTCTCAGTCTCTTAAACATTGCAATATATGGTACTAATTTTAAATACAGTAAAACCTCATGTATGAAGTTATCCATCTCAATAATACGTTTTTGTGTAATCAACAACTATATATTGATTATTCGTCAAAAAGTGAAGCTGGAGCTTCTTCAGCGTTGTCATTGTCAGGTTTTTCTTCAACATCTCCATCAAAGATACCTAACGCTTCACGTAATTTATGCTCTATTTCTGAACGAACTTCTGGATTTTCTTTCAAGTACGTTTTCACGTTCTCTTTACCTTGGCCCATGCGTTCATTGTTATATGAGTACCAAGCACCAGATTTATTGATAATATCATTTTCGACACCAAGATCGATGAGCTCGCCTTCTTTAGAAATACCTTCACCATACATAATATCAACTTCAGCTGTTCTAAATGGAGGTGCAACTTTGTTTTTCACGACTTTGAGTTTTGTTCTGTTACCCACGACTTCTTGGCCTTGTTTCAATTGTTCAGCACGACGTACTTCTAATCGTACAGAACTATAGAATTTCAATGCACGACCACCAGGTGTCGTTTCTGGGTTACCGAACATCACACCGACTTTTTCACGGATTTGGTTGATGAAAATGGCAGTTGTATTTGATTTAGAAATCGCACCAGATAGTTTACGTAGCGCTTGAGACATTAAACGTGCTTGAAGACCTACATGTGCGTCTCCCATTTCACCTTCGATTTCTGCTTTAGGTGTTAATGCAGCTACTGAATCGACAACGATAATATCAACCGCACCACTACGCACAAAGGCTTCTGCGATCTCTAAACCTTGTTCACCATGGTCTGGTTGAGATAAGTAAAGATTGTCGATATCTACACCGAGCGCTTCTGCATATTCAGGATCTAACGCATGTTCTGCGTCGATAAATGCAGCTACGCCATCTTTTTTCTGAACTTCTGCAATCGCATGTAACGCCACGGTTGTTTTACCTGAGCTTTCTGGTCCGTATATTTCAATGATACGGCCTTTCGGATAACCTCCGACACCTAGCGCATTATCCAATGTGACTGAACCGCTTGAAGTACTTGATACTCGGCGTCCTTTATTATCGCCAAGTTTCATCACTGCACCTTTACCAAAGTTTTTTTCCATATTTTTAATCACTGTATCTAAAGCTTTTTGACGTTCGTTATCCAATACTGGCCCTCCTTAAAGAGTTTAGTCTCTGTAATTGTCTTACTCATACTATACATGGAAATTCATGTTTACGCAAGCATTTTGCGAATATTTGTTCGCTAGAATCTGTCCGTTTCGAACACAAAAACGAACAGACGTGCTATATTTTTTGAAAACTTGAAATGCTATTGTTCACCTTTTAACCACTTCAATAATCGGATTAACACGTAGTTTTGTGATCTATTTTTTAAGATATTGCGTTGATTAGTTAAATGGAAGGTTTCAACCGTTAAATCATTATCATCTAGGATACCTAAATATACGGTATTCCCTTCATTTAAGATAGAAACAATTAATTCTGTATCATAAAATGATTTCGCAAGTCTCGTTGAAATTGCTAACGCGTCTTCGGTATCTTTTGCACCTTTGACGAATTGAGGTGTATGAAGTAATACACCTTCTAACTTGCCGCTCGTATTATAATCTTGTAGACGAGAGTACAACGCACCATCTGTCACACCATCATATAGCACCATCGATTGGTCAAGTTGCTGCATGACTGCTTGTTCGAGCACGATATCGTCAGAACCATAATAATAGTCCCCTATGCGTTCTAATATTTGTTGTTTTATCGGCTCAATCAATTTTTGACATTCTGCTTTTGTGTTTCCATTGGCTGTCAAACGTACTTCCACCTCATGATGACCTGCTAATGGTGCAATGGTAGGATTCGTTTGTGCATCTATCAAATCGTCTATTTCCGTTTCTAATATAGATTCTCCGATGCCGGCAAAATGAAGAGACTCAGAAAAGATGCTTTGTTCACCATCAAATAGTAATGGGAGGAGTTCATTTTTTGCCATCGGTTCCATTTCTTTAGGAGACCCTGGCAATAAAATGATTTTCTTGTCTTCGTAATCTAAAAGCATACCAGGCGCCATACCTACTTTATTTTCAAGTACCTTCGCACCTTCAATCACCAATGCTTGTTGTTTGTTATTTTCTGTCATCTGTTGTTTCGATTCGGCAAAGGATTGTTCGATAAATTGAAGTGCTTGATCATCTGTGACTAAAGATTTATTTAACACGCGAGCCACTGTTTGTTTGGTTAGATCATCTTTCGTAGGTCCTAACCCGCCAGTGAGCACGATCAAATCGTTATGGTCAATTGCGTTTCTAACCACGCGTTCCAAGCGTTCAGGATTATCTCCAACCACGCTATGTGCTAATACACTATGCCCTACAGTGTTAAGCAATCTAGATAAATACTGACCATTTGTATTCGCAATTTGCCCTAATAAGAGTTCTGATCCAACCGCTATGATTTCTGCTTGCATGATGTGATTCCTCGCTTTTCTACATAATCAAAACATAACCTCGTAAAAGACTTTCAATTTCTAAGTTAACTCATTGTTCATTATATCGTGTTAACCTTTGATAATCGAAAAAAAGAGTTTGCTCAGGTATAAAATATTAAAACCTGTACAAACTCCTGCTTTAACTTATTTAGCTTTAAAGACGTCTCGACCTTTATAGAAGTATTCAATACCAGATAATATTGTGAAGAATACGCCAATATAAAGTAAGATTTGTCCAATTGGGAAGCCGAGCCACATTGCGAACGGATCACCTAATAGGATCCAAATTAACGCTACCATTGTGATAGCTGTTTTGATTTTACCTAAATTACCAGCTGCACTTACAAATCCTTGTTCGATTTGAAGAAGTCGTAAACCAGTTACGGCGAATTCACGTGCAATGATAATAATAGCGACAACAGCATTCGTTAAATTAATGTCTACGAGAACGATTAATGCGCTCGCAACAAGTAATTTATCTGCTAATGGGTCTAAGAATTTACCCATGTTCGTTACTAAGTTCCATTTTCTAGCTAAGTAACCATCTGCAAAATCACTCAGCGATGCCACGATAAAAATGACACCACTAATGATGAGTTCGATACGTACCTCATAACCACCTAAAAAGGAGATTTGTCCGAATCCGAAATCAACTAATGCAAATAAAATAAAAAATGGAATCATGATGACACGAAACACTGTAATCCAATTAGGAATATTCATACTAATCCTCATTTCTATATATAACTTATTATAACAACAGCATAGCAATCAACCATATGATAGCTGTAATGACTACTATTGTACTGATGATCACAATCAATTGTAAAGGTTCTTTATCTTTCGTTCTAAAAGATGGTGCTTCAGATTGTTGAAATAAATCAATTGCTTCTTCAATAGAACCTGCGCTACTTGGGATTTCGTTACGATGTTTATCGATGAGTTGCTTGCCGTCAATATTTACTGCACTGGCATATTTTTCGATAAAACCTTCTGCGTAATTGGCATGACGTAATGTATAGAAGTCGTTATTTTCGATGAGTTTTAACGTATCTCGCTTAATCTGTGTACGGTCTTCTAATTCATTTAATGTCATACCTAAGCGTTCTCTACGACCTTTTAGTGTCTGACCCACTGAACTCAAGTTGCTCTTCCTCCTCTAAATCATTTAAAAGAATCCAAAACCATCGCCGAATCCATCACCACTGAAATCAAGATTATTCTTGCTTTTCACGGTTTGTTTTTTCATCTCGTCGTATCGTATTTCATCACTATTATTTTCTCTTAATTCAATGATATAGTCAAAGTCTTCCATATCATAGTCACTCGCTTCAACAAATAAATCAGGATGCTCAACGACCTTAACGGCAGGTAAACTCATCACTTCTTTAACCAATTCTTGGTGCTTCGGATTGGATTCTCTCGCAGTGACAGCTCCATCAATAATATAGACATGATCAGAATCGTATTCACCTTTGATCAGTGAGCTCCGCACCGTCTGTTTAATGAGTGTTGAACTGATGAACAACCAACGTTTGTGTGCACACACTTGAAGCCACGATGGATTCCGTTTTCCCTACACGAGGCATGCCACGAATTCCAATTAACTTATGACCTTTTTCTTTAAACAATTCAGCCATAAAATCAACGAGTAATCCTAAATCGGCACGTTCAAAGCGAAATGTCTTTTTATCATCCGCATCTTGTTTAATGTATCGGCCATGTCTCACTGCAAGACGATCACGCAGTTCGGGTTCACGTAATTTGGTAATCGAAATTTCTTCAATTTCTCTGACGATATTTTCAAATCGTTCTACCTTTTCTAAATCATCCGATTTAATTAATAATCCACGTCTGTTACGATCGATGCCGTTGATGGTTACGATACTGATTCCCATCATCCCGAGTAAACTAGAAATATCTCCAAGTAAACCTGCACGATTTGTTGTAATTTCATATTCTAAATACCATTCTCTTTTAGCTGCTACTGTCACGATTAAACACCCCTTAGTTTAAAAATTGACCCTTTTCTCCGCAAAATTGATGTGTTGCTCTGATGGAAATGATTATTCGGCGGCATCAGATATGGATAAAGTGATGATAGTGTACATCAAAATTATTATAACACTGATCTTTCAGTTGATGGCTTTAAAATGAAACATTTTAAATTATGAGATGTACCAACCACCGTTTACCTTTTGAACGGTGCCTGTCACACTTTGTGCTAACGGATGACAGAGATAAGCACATGTGTGAGCAACTTCTTCGGGTTCAACTAACCGTTGTTGAGGCAGTTCTTCAACAATTTCCGCTAAAGTTTGGTCATCAAATTCACGAGCCATGTGTCCATTCACAAATCCTGGTGCAATGGCGTTCACCGTGACAGTGGTCATCGCTAATTCTCGACTAAGTGCTTTTACAAAACCGAGCTGGGCGCTCTTCATCGTAGAATATACAGTTTCGAAACTGGCACCCGCTTCACCCCAAATCGACGAAACAACGACGATTCTTCCATGTGCACTTTGTCTCAATTGATCCACAAAATAACGAGTTAGACGTAGCAACTGTTTAACATGCAACATATAACTGTCATCGATATCGTCATCGGTCATGTCTTGTAACATCCCATATAGCGAAGCCCCACTCGTATAGATGAGACAATCTAAATTTTGGATAAAACCAAAGATCGCATTAATATCGACATCCTTCGTCAAATCTGCTTGAACCAATTGCACAGGTTGGTTTTCATATAACTCGACTAACCGATCATAATCTGCGCTATTGTAATGTACGATGACTTCATAATCTTCAGCTAATAAGCGTTGTACAATCGCTTGGCCAATGGATCCCGAGCCCCCTATGACCAATGCTCTCATTTACTTTTCATCTCCAGACGGCTATCCACACTTTGTTCTAAGTTGAGATACTGTAAGGATGTACGATTGACACTATCTAACGTAATCTCTTCCATGATATCTAACATATCAAAGAGTGAAATCCCTTCAAAATGTAATTTCGTATATTGGTTCGCAATGTATTCTGGTGAATTCAAACCAGAAATAAATTCTCCTATGAATTGTTTTTTCAATAATTCAAACGCTTCTTGATCTGTAAGTTGACCTTGATAGCGTTTCATTTGATTCAACAAGCGCTGTTTCAATTCATCAGGTGCTTCTGTGGCACTTGTAATAATAGAAAAACTATATGTATCTTCCAATAAGAATTGATAACCAAATGATTCATCAATGAGTGATTCACTAAGTAATGATTGATAGAAATCCGTTTCCTCTCCGAAGATTAATTCAAAAAACAATGTCATTTCAAGGTCACGTTTCATATAATCTTTAGATGATTCATTTAAAGGAAGACCTTTGAAACCTAGCATTAATCGCGGCGCATACAATTTCATCGATTCTTTCACTTCTGATTGTTTTACTTTTTCTGGTTCTTCTACCACATCACGTACGATATGGGGTTGTGCCGTTTTATTTCTCTTACTTTCATGCGTAGACACGACATCATAAATATGTTCTGGATCTACATCACCGACGACAAACAGCACCATATTAGAAGGATGATAAAACGTTTCATAACATAGATAAAGGTCATCCTTTGTAATCTGATAAATGCTATCCACGGTACCCGCAATATCTACTTTAATCGGATGTTTTTCGTACATCGCATTCAGCGTATTGAACATTAACTTATAGCTAGGTTGTTCTAAATACATTTTAATTTCTTCAGCAATAATACCTTTTTCTTTTTCAACGCTGGCTTCTGTAAAATGAGGTGTCTCAACCATTTTTAATAATCGTAGAATATTACGATCGATGTTTGATGTGGCACTAAATAAATAACTCGTGCGATCGTAACTTGTGAACGCGTTGACTTGTGCGTTATCTTCAGCAAATGCGGTAAACAAGTCTTCATCTTCTTCATTATCGAACATTTTATGTTCTAAAAAGTGAGCCACCCCATCTGGTACGGTCACGAATTCATCTTGACCTAAGGGTTTGAATCTACTATCTAAAGAACCAAATTCAGTCGTATATGTGACAAATGTTTTTTGGAAGCCTGGTTTTGGGATAACGAATAAATTAAGTCCATTGTCTAATTGTGTATCATATACATATTCGTCCATTTGTTCATAATATGTTCGTTGCACTAGCTACGCCTCCATTTCTTTCGTCAAAATATAAATTGTATCGAGTTCGGTTTGTTGTGCTAATGCCACAACGTCTTCTTTCGTCACGCGATTGATACCATCTGTATATTCTTCACTCGTCATCACTTCATCTAATAAAATACTCATATTTAGAATTTCGATAATACCTTTGGGCATATCTTGTGCCTCAAGTCTTTGAGAAATGAGTACCTTTTTAGCTAAGGCAAGTTTATCTTCAGTTAACTCACCTTGTTGAATATTTTTAAATTCTTTAATAATCGTATCTTTCGCTTGTTCATATTTGTCACGAGAAACGCCACTCAATACATACATATAGCCATTTTTAGCATCCGTTTGTGAGTGGATAGAGTAAGCGAGACTTTGTTTTTCTCTGACTTCACTGAATAAAATAGATGATGGGCTACCGCCAAAGATTGTATTCAATACGATTAGTGCAAAGTAACCTTCCTTACCAAACTGAGTCGGACATTTAAAGCCCATGTTTAACTTAGCTTGGTCTACATCGTCATATTCTACAACTTCTCTAGGTAGCGGTTCATCTGACGGCTTCGGTTGATATGTATGGTGAGTGATAAATGGCGTAACAGGAATATCAAAGTATTGTTCCAATTGACTTTCAACAGCGCTTTCGTCAACATTCCCTACCACATAGACTGCACAAAAATCATCTTGAATCATGGATTGATATGTATCATAGAGCGATTCAGGTGTGACTTGATCAATCATGTCAGACCGACCACTTGCTAATTCGCTATAAGCTTGATCCCCAAACATCACTTTTAATAAGTTTAAGAAGGATAATTGTGCTTTATTGTCGACTGTCGCATCTAATTTCTTTTTCAATAAAGATTTTTCTTGCGCGACTAACGTGCGATCAAATGCTTTCTTTTCAACGAGGGGTTCCCAAATAACTTGTTGTAACAACTCTAGACCTTGTTCGAATAATGGTGGCGCATCGTTTAAGTACCGCTCGTTCACAAGTTCTAATGAAATAGTAATCACATGTTTATCCTTAAACTTAGAAACATTGCTATAAATATACGCACCGTAAAGCTCAGATAGTCGTTTATTTAACGCTTTATCGCTCGGCCAACGTTTCGTCGCTCTTGTTAAGAGATTACTAAGCAAGGCACGTGATGCCGTTGTTTGTTGATCTAGAGGTGCCATGAATTTGACGGTGATCGTCGTCGTTTTAAATTTAGTTGTTGGCATAATATGTATATGTGATTGTTGTGTTTTACTCATATGTTCCAAATGATCTAACCTCACTTTCTTATGTTTCGTATCTAAAATTAGTTGTTTTAAACTTCACTAAGCTACTTCTGAAATAGTTCAGTGAATAGAGCACAGGGTTGCCTTCCGTATCGTAATGCACAATTTTAAGCAACATTAATGATTCGTGTGGCATCGCATCTAAATTATCAGAGATGTGTGGCTCATAACTTACTGTATCTAATTCCACTTCAACATGTTTAATGTCTATATTGGAGTACTGTTTCATCGCATCTAAAATGGAACCCTCATTGTATTGTTGAAACGCTTGGCATGTTAAATGCGCCGTCGCTACTTTATCTATACAATAGACGAGCGGTGCGCCATCTGCAGTGCGTATGCGCTCAATTTGTGTCACAAGTGATTTCAACTCCAATTGCAGGATATCTGCATCTAATGTCGTTGCAGGAATTTCATCTAAAGCGATGTATTCTGTCCCAGAATGATATCCTTGAGATTCAATCATTTTACTAATGCTTACAAGCTCTCCTAAAGGGTAGTAGAAAGGCCGTAGATGTTTCACTCTTGGCCCTTCTTCTACATGTTCAGTCAATACTTGTTCTGCGATCAATTCCGCAATCCCATCGTAAACGTCATCTGTTTTAACATCTAATGCTCTCGCAATGCCTAATGTGCTTGGTAACGGATGACCTGGTTTTAATTCTCCTGATTTAATCTGTCTGATTAGCCACTCTTTAACTCGATATTTTGAAGATAGTTCCATCATTACACCTCGTCCTCATTTAAATCCACCAAAATTTGTCTTGGTTTGCTGCCTTTTTGTGGTCCAATTACTTGATTGCGTTCTAAATCATCCATCAGTCTTGATGCACGATTATACCCAATTCTAAATTGGCGTTGTAACAATGACGTGCTTGCTTTTTGCTGTTCGATGACAAATAAATAGGCTTCATCATATAATGAATCTTCACTTTTCATCTCAGATTTATCTACTGCAGCATCGGGTTCCATTTCTTTTACATAATTGGCTTTCTGTTGTTCTACGACATGATTTACGACAGCTTGAACTTCTTGGTTGCTTAAAAATGCACCTTGGATACGGGTTTGATTATTAGAATTGTTTGAGACATAGAGCATGTCCCCTTTACCTAATAATTTTTCAGCACCACTGCTGTTAATGATTGTGCGTGAATCGGTTTGAGAACTGACCGCAAATGCGATCCGAGATGGGATATTATTTTTAATAATCCCTGTGATGACGTCTACAGATGGTCGTTGTGTAGCTACAATTAAATGAATACCAGCTGCACGTGCCATTTGTGTGATGCGTTGGATAGAATTTTCAACGTCTTTACCGGCAACCATCATTAAGTCAGCAAGTTCGTCCACGATCACGACGATATAAGGTAACTCTGCTTGTTTTTCCTCTAGCTCTTCGTTCTGATTGCGAATGTAAGCATTATACTCTTCCATATTACGTGTGGATGTATGTTGGAAAAGATCATAACGGCGTTCCATCTCAGCAACGATTTTTTCTAACGCTTGAGATGCTTTATGTGGGTTAGTAACGACAGGAATGAGCAAGTGTGGGATACCATTATACACATTTAATTCCACCATTTTCGGATCAATTAACATCAATTTCACTTCATTTGGTCGTGCATTTAATAAAATGCTCACGATGATGCCATTGATACAGACTGATTTACCACTACCTGTAGATCCTGCCACGAGTAAGTGAGGCATGTCGTTCAGTGAGACGGCGATAGGATCGCCCGAAATATCACGACCTAATCCTACATCGAGTTTGTTGTCTGAAGGGAAATGCGCATCGAGCACTTCTTTTAATGAAACGAGTGAAATCTTCTCGTTCGGCACTTCTATACCTACTGCAGATTTACCAGGTATCGGGGCTTCAATTCGGACATCTTTTGCAGCGAGCGCAAGCGCAATATCATTATGTAAGTTGACGATTTTACTTACTTTAACCCCTTGTGCAGGCTCAATCTCATACTGCGTCACGGCTGGGCCAATTTTAATTTGAGTCACTCTTGCATTTACCCCAAAGTTTTTCATCGTCGTTTCTAACAATTTACCTTTTTGTTGGACTTCTGATTTAGAAGTTGTCCGTTGTTTTTTCGGCTCATTGAGTAATGTCAACGGCGGAATTTGGTAAGCTGCATTTTCGACTTCGCCAGCGTCAGAGATTGAAGTTGTCGCTTCCGATGTTTCAGCTGACTGTCCACGTTCCTCTGCATCAGTTGAACGTTGAGGTTTACGGCTTTGTGTTGTGGTACCTTGTTCATCCTTCGCAGATGGTGTATCTTCTTGATCATAAACGCGGCGTTTATTTAAAGTTGATTCAGTTTCTGATCCTTCATCTTTATCACTGTGACCGTAAATTGGGATAGAAGATGTGGTTTCATCTTGTGGGACTTCAGGTAAGTCTGAAACATCTGTCACAGGTTGAGATTTTTTATCTTTCGCAGCTTGTTCTCGTTGTTCCACTTTGACCCGAGCTTTAGCATCTCGTTTCACTTTGGCTTTTTGACGATGATCTTTAAAGCTTTCTGATGCTTGATGACTAGATGATTTGAGTTGTTCCATTAATGTTTTGGAAACATCTCTGTGACGTTTTTTCAGTAATAAAATCGCACTAGAGACAACGAGTAGCAACGCTAAAATCACAACACCAGCCATTGAAATAAGCGGATTTAATAGTTCAAAGAGATAATAACCCGTCACCCCACCACCAAAGTTTGGAAAATGTGTATTGTCATAAGCATGATACACTAATGATAGTACAGGTTCACGCTCTGCTTTAATCCCATCCGTAAAGTGATAAATCACTTGAGCGATTAACACGAGCGTAAATTGAAGTAAAATAGCACCTACTGTACGGCGAGTACGTGGTATTTTCTTATAGAATGCTATATACCCTGTTGCGATAAATATAAGCGCATATGTATAATAACGGGCTATACCAAATAAATAGTTAAAGAAACTATCAAGCATCGTACCTATAATTCCAAGTTGAAAAATGCCGAGAATGAGAACGATGAATACGACGACTGCAATCAAATAACGCACCGTGTTGTCTTGTTTTTTACGTTTGTTATTCGTTTTTCGTTTCGTTTGAGATGTTTTTTTCCGATTTGTCGTCTTTCTTTTTGTTTGAGGCAAAGCAATTCACCTTCTTTTTATAACTTATTTTCCATCAAATGCATGTATGTGAGACTCAGTTAACTTTCTTGTTCATTCTAGAGCTCAATCTGTATGTATATCCACAAGCTAGTGACATGTGGCAGTTGACAATTCAGCAGATAATATGAAGTAAAGAGGCAAAGACAGCATCAAGGATCCATCGCACATGCACTTACACAACTGTTACTGTTCAAGTCATCCGTCTGTGCTTTCCTCTTTGTGTCTCAACCTCTTATTGTTACATCACATATTATATTTCTGAAATGATTGGAATAATCATTGGTCGACGTTTCGTGCTTTCAAATAATAACTTGCTGATTTTATCACGCATATTTTGTTTAATTTCAGACCATTCAATATGTTTTTCCATTAAACCTTGTTCTACAATCTCTTTGACTTTTTCTTCTGCTTCTTTCAACAGTGCTTCACTTTCACGCACATAAACAAAGCCACGAGATTGGATTTCTGGTCCTGCAGCGATGCGACGGTTTTTAGGATCTAAAGTAACTACTGCGATAAAGATACCATCTTCCGCTAGCAAATGACGGTCTCTTAATACAATGTTTCCTACGTCTCCAACACCTATACCGTCGATGAGCACGTTACCTGCATTCACTTTTTCGTTGAGTATCATCGTATCGCCATCATAATTAACCACGTCCCCTTTTTCAACTAAGAAGATATTTTCAGGTGCAACGCCCGCTTCATTCGCTAGCTTCGCATGCGCGATTTGCATTTTAAATTCACCGTTAACAGGTATGAAATATTCGGGTTTCATAATGTTTAACATGAGTTTCAGTTCTTCCATGCAACCGTGACTAGATGCGTGAATTTTTTTGTTGTTTGGAATGACTTCTGCGCCAGCACGAACGAGATCATTCAATGTATCTTGTACGATGACTTCCATGTTTGCTGATGCAGTGACTGCTAGGAAGACTGAATCCCCCGGAATAATGTTTAATATCTTATGTTTTTGTTTAGCCATTTGACTCAATGCTTCGATAGGTTCACCTTGCATACCTGTCGCAATAATCACGACTTCGTTTTTAGGATAGTTTTCAACTTCTGAGATAGGGATTAATAAGTCTTTAGGAATGTTGAAGTAACCCATTTTTCTCGCAATATTAAAAGAGCTTTCTAATGAACGGCCTAAGAAAGACACTTTGCGATTTAAACGGCTCGCGATGTTAAATACTTGTTGAATACGTACGAAGTTTGACGCATAACAAGAGACGATCAAACGTCCGTTAGCTTTTGAAAAGGCATCATACATATGAGATTCGATGACGTTTTCAGGTGTATTATAGCCTGGTTTTTCTGCTTCAGCTGAGTCACTGATGAGTACGAAGACGCCTTCATCACCAATTTCAGTCATTTTTTTCAAATCTGGTGCATATGCGCCTTGCAGACTTTGATCAAATTTAAACTCGCCTGTATATACAATCGCACCGTATGATGTATGAATACAAACACCTAAACTGTCTGGAATACTGTGCGTCAATTTGAAGAATGTGACGTTCACGCCTTTAAAGCGCATCACTGATTCATCATTGACGACGTAATAGCGAATTTTCTTATCGATATGACGTGATTTCACCGCTTCTTTGACGAGTTCTATGGTAAGTTTAGACCCATAAACCGGTGCATCCACTTGTTCTAAAATATAAGAAGCAGCCCCGATGGCATGTTCATGACCATGCGTTAAAAATATCCCTTTGAGTTTATGTTTATTTTCTAACACATATTGGATGTCTGGAATGACGATATCGACGCCTAACATTTCATCGTCTGGAAACATTAATCCAGCATCTAACATAAACATTTCATCGTCTACTTCGACAATGTACATATTTTTCGCAATTTCCCCAACGCCGCCGAGGGGGATAATACGAATATTTTTATTCTTTTTCTTAATTAAATTCAAAATTTTACCTCCTATAATTTTTACCCGACCATACATAAACTCATAGTATATTATAAGTTAAAAACAAGCTGCTGTACACTATTAAAGCAATTGTCGCGCAACTGAGATAGGATCATTATGTATCGAATATCAAGCATAAATATAAAATAAGAGCAGTGCTCAACCTAACGAAATGTTAGGCACAAAAGCCTGCTCGCATGATGATATTGCATTGTAGAAATTATTCGTTTAACAATACTCTGTGTGACGCATTCACTCTACCTTGTTTGTCGATTTCTGTGACTTTAACTTTAAGTGTATCGCCAATTTTGAGTACGTCTTCCACTTTATTAATGTGTCTATTTTCAATTTGTGAGATGTGAACGAGCGCATCTTTACCTGGGAAGAGTTCAACAAAAGCACCGAATTTTTCAATACGTTTTACTTTTGCTTCATAAATCTGACCTACTTCTGCTTCACGTGTGATCTCACCGATGATTTCACGTGCGCGATTGATGGCGCTTTGATCCACAGCTGAAATAAAGATGGAACCGTCTTGTTCGATGTCGAGTTTAACACCTGTTTCGTCAATGATTTCATTGATTTTTTTACCACCTGGTCCAATGACATCTCTAATTTTTTCCGGTTTGATTGTCATTGTTTCAACTTTAGGTGCGTAGTCGCTCAATTCACTACGTGGTTGATCAATGGTTTGTAACATGTGATCTAAGATAGCTAAACGACCTTGACGTGCTTGCTCTAAAGCTTCTTCAATGATTTCTCTTGTTAAACCATCGATTTTAATATCCATTTGAATAGCTGTGATACCTTCAGATGTACCTGCAACTTTAAAGTCCATGTCACCAAGCGCATCTTCCATACCTTGGATATCAGTTAAAATAGTATAGCTATCATTACGAGTGACTAGTCCCATTGCAATACCAGCAACAGGTGCTTTAATTGGGACACCTGCATCCATTAACGCTAGTGTAGAACCACAGATAGATGCTTGTGAAGAAGAACCGTTTGACTCTAATACTTCACTGACAAGTCTAACTGTATAAGGGAAATCTTTCGTGTCTGGAATGATATAGCGTAACGCGCGTTCGCCTAATGCACCGTGACCAATTTCACGACGACCTGGAGAACGAACTGGACCCGTTTCACCTACTGAGAAGTTCGGGAAGTTATAGTGATGCATAAAACGTTTTTCTTGTTCACCATCTAAGCCATCGATCATTTGACAATCACTAAGTGAGCCTAGTGTAAGCACGGATAACGCTTGTGTTTGTCCACGAGTGAATAATCCAGAACCGTGCGCTCTTGGTAAAATGCCAACTTCAGAATCTAGCGGACGAATTTCATCTGTTTTACGTCCGTCAGGTCTGATTTTTTCATCAGCAATGAGACGACGCACTTCTTCTTTCACTAAGTCGTTTAAAATGTTGTAGACTTCTGCGATTAATTCCTCGTTGTCAGGATCTTCTTCATCTACAAATTCTTCAGCAACCACTTCTTTTAAGGCATCAAGATTTTCATCACGTTGTTGTTTATCAAACGTTAACACTGCTTCCTTTAAGCCTTTTGATTCAGTTGATTTTGTCACTTGATCGATGAGTGCTTCATCTTGTTCTGGTGGAATGAATTCTTGTTTTTCTGGTTGAATGTGTTCGACAATTTCTTCTTGGAATTGAACGAGACGTTTAATTTCATCGTGACCGAAGAAGATGGCATCTAACATTTCTTGTTCTGTGATTTCGCTCGCACCTGCTTCTACCATGTTGACCGCATCTTTATGGCCAGCGACTTCTAAGTCTAAGCGAGAAACTTCTTTTTGTTCTACTGTAGGGTTAATGACATATTTTCCATCTACAAAGCCGACATTAACGCCAGCAATGGGACCTTGGAAAGGAATGTCAGAGACACTCAACGCCATAGATGAACCGATCATTGCTGCCATTTCAGGAGAACAATCTGGATCTGCACTTAATACTGTGTTCATGATTTGTACGTCGTGTTTATAGCCTTTAGGGAATAATGGACGAATCGGTCTATCGATTAAACGCGCAGTCAGTGTTGCTTCATCACTTGGGCGACCTTCTCTTTTCTTAAATCCACCAGGGATTTTACCTGCTGCATACATTTTTTCTTCATAGTTCACAGTCAATGGGAAAAAGTCACCTTCACGAGGTTCTTTAGATGCAACTGCTGTAGATAATACGACGGTATCACCGTAACGTACTAACGCTGCCCCGTTTGCTTGTTTAGCGAGTTGGCCGATTTCTATTGTTAATGACCGATTAGCCAACTCCGTTTTGAAAACCTTTTTCTCTTGAGACATTGATAATCTCCTCTCCTATATCTATTAGTACTATCATATCATTTCTAATGTATTTTTTATATGACTAATATTGTATAGCTTACTTGACTTTATTTAAAGTTATTTACAGTAAAAAAGGGAAAGAACCAAATCTGGCACTTTCCCATTTAAAACCGTATCTAAGATTAACGACGAATACCTAAAGATTTAATTAATTCACGGTAACGTTGAATATCTTTGCTACGTAAGTAGTTTAATAAATGTCTACGACGACCTACCATTTTTAATAGTCCACGACGTGAATGGTGGTCTTTTTTATGTTCACGTAAGTGTTCGTTTAACGCACTGATTTCTGCAGTAAGTACTGCGATTTGTACTTCTGGTGAACCAGTATCTGATTCGTGTGTACGATATTCTTTGATTAATTCGTTTTTACGTTCTTGTGAAATTGCCATGATCAATTTCCTCCTTTTTTATTTATGCGCCTTTATCTGAGCGATACGTCGGAGTCTCGTAAAGCCAAGGTAAAGGTTACTGTCATGTTAATCACGACTTATATATTATATGATACATCGTCATTAAAATCAACAGATAATAAATATTTTGCTTCTTCTTTGTCTTTATTCATTTGTTCTACGAGTGCATCAATGCCGTCAAATTTAACTTCTGGTCGGAGATAGTGATGCCAATATACCGTCACGCGTTCACCGTAAATATTTTCTTTAAAATCAAATAAGTTTACTTCAATGACAACTTGCGCCTTGGCTGGATCGTGGAAGGTCGGTTTCACGCCTACATTTGCCACACCACGATAAACCTTGTCATGTGAACCGAGTGTCATACTGACAGCGTACACCCCTTTTTTAGGCAACACGTAATCATACGTCGGTTGCACATTTGCTGTTGGGAACCCAATCGTTCTACCGCGTTTTTCACCTTGCACGACCGTCCCTTTAATGCGGTAACGATAACCTAATGATTCATTGACTTTTTTTAAGTCTCCATCTTTTAACGCTTTACGAATTTCCGTCGTCGCAATTTTTTCAGATTTAAGATCTTGTTTATTCACGATCGTGGTATTAAATGCATCCATGTCTTGAAGTAATAACATGTTGCCTTTCCCAAATTTGCCGAATGTGAAATCAAAGCCTGCAACGACTTCTTTAACATGATTATTAATAATATAATCTTGAATAAATGCATCAGCACTCACGTCCGCGAATTTTGAAGAAAAATTAATGACAATACAATAATCAATGCCATATGATTCTAATATATCTAGCTTATCAGGTAGCGGAGTGAGGTAATCCGTGCGTTTCAGCTTAGGATTTAGCACAACAGAAGGATGAGGATCAAAAGTCATGACCGCTTTCTTTAAATTTGCTTGAGATGCGCGTTCATCTAACACTTCAAGTACCTTGTGATGTCCCTTATGCATACCATCGAAAAAACCAAATGCCATGGCTATATCTTCTTTTATATATTGATCTTCACTAATTGGGTGCGTAACTTCTATGACTTTCATCACTTATATCTCCTTTAGTTAAATACTTTTTTCGGTTTAATGACATGTGGTTGTTCTGGATGAGGCATGTATAAGGCAAGTGCCTGTCCCGTTGCTTCATCTAACATGACCACTATTTCATTCACATCATCATCAAATTGATCTTTGCGAAATTTTTGCCCATTCAAAATCGCTTGCTTCAAGTGCTGATCTGATATGACGATTTGTTTCAATCCGTTTAAACCATATTCTATAGGATAAAGTCGCTGTTGTAAGGCATCGCGCTCAACTTCTGCTCGAATTTGATCAAGTGTCAAACTTTCGTCTAATTTAAAGCCACCACTTGTAGTACGTGTCAGTTTTGACATATGTGCAGGTAATCCTAGCGCTTTGCCGATATCGGTCGCTAGCGTTCTAATATAAGTCCCTTTTCCGCAACTCACATCGATTTCAAAATGCGCAGTGCCATGTTGCTGATCAAACATTAAATCAGATTGACGGCTAATCTCAGAGATAGTAACTTGTCGTGCTGGTCGTTCCACTGTTTGATTTTGTCTAGCATATTCATATAATTTTTTACCGTTTACTTTAACTGAAGAATACATGGGTGGAATTTGAGTGATCGTACCTTGAAATTGCCCTAATACTTCATCGATTTTTGTTTCATTTATGTGATTTTCATCTACGGTCTGAGTTTCTATGACATCGCCAGTTTGATCTTCGGTCGTCGTACTCACGCCTAACGTCACAGTGGCATGGTAGGATTTTCCCATATCCATCACATAATCACTCACTTTTGTCGCTGCACCGATACATATAGGTAAGACCCCTGATACTTCTGGATCTAATGTACCTGTATGTCCAATTTTCTTCGTATGTAATATTTTTCTGAGTTTAAAAACGACATCATGGCTCGTCAGTCCGCGTTCTTTATATACGGGTAAAATTCCATTATACATCAGTACATCTCCTTATCTATCCGCAGCAAACAATATGAGGAGCTGGAACTTTCATCCGGAATGAATAGGTCCCAGCTCACATTTATTGTTCTTTTCTGTGTAGTTCTTGGATCATTTTTTCAATTCTATTACCGTATTCGATAGATTCATCGTATTTATATTCAATATCTGGAACGATACGTAAACGCATACGTGAACCAATTTCAGATTTGATAAAGCCTTTTGCTTTTTCTAAACCTTTGAATGTATCATCGACTTCTTTTTCATTACCGAGTACAGTCAAGTATACTGTCGCAATAGATAAATCATTGGTTAACTGTACATCAGTGATAGTAATAAAACCAATACGTGGGTCTTTCACTTTATTATTAATGATATCCATTAATTCTTGCTTCATTTGTTCCCCAACACGTTCTGCTCTCATGTTCATTTCGTTTCACCTCTCTATCTATTCTTAGTTTCCTTATTTTCATCCACAAATTATAAAATATGATATTTTAACACGTCAATCCTTGATAATACAGTGACAATAAAAACGGCCGAGATATGAATCACTTGATTTCATCTCAAACGTAACACATGTGTCTCGACCTGTCTCACTGCCTAAAATTATCGTTCAACTTCCACGAGTTCAAAGGCTTCAATAACGTCGCCTTCTTTAACATCGTTATATTTTTCAAGTGTAATACCGCATTCGTAACCTTGTGCGACTTCTTTCACATCATCTTTGAAGCGTTTAAGTGTGTTGATTTCACCTTCGTATTGAACAATACCATCTCTGATGACACGAACGCCAGCGTTACGAGTAATTTTACCTTCTGTGACATAACTACCAGCGATGGTACCCACTTTAGATACTTTGAACGTTTGACGTACTTCAACTTCACCGATGACTTTTTCTTCGTATTCAGGATCAAGCATCCCTTTCATCGCTGATTCGATTTCTTCAATAACGTTGTAGATGACACGGTGTAAACGCATGTCTACATTTTCTTCTTCTGCTGCACGTTTTGCACCTGAATCTGGGCGAACGTTAAAGCCAATGATAATACCGTTGGACGCATTCGCAAGTGTCACGTCGGATTCATTGATGGCACCTACTGCAGTATGAATGATACGCACGTTAACGCCTTCGACTTCAATTTTCATTAGTGATGCAGACAGTGCTTCTACAGAACCTTGAACGTCACCTTTGATGATGACATTTAAGTCTTTCATTTCACCTTGTTTCATTTGTTCGAATAAGTTATCTAATGAAACATTTTTACTGTCTTGACGGTGTGAAATGATACTTGCTTCGTGACGTGCTTCACCGATACGGCGTGCTTGTTTTTCATCAGAGAATACAACGAAGCGGTCGCCGGCTTCTGGTACATCATTAATACCAGTGATTTCAACTGGTGTAGATGGACCTGCAGATTTGATGCGTTGACCTAAATCATTGACCATTGCACGAATACGGCCATAAGTATTACCTACGACGAGTGAATCACCGACGTTAAGTGTACCGTTTTGAACGAGTAGTGAAGCGGATGGACCACGTGATTTATCTAGTTCCGCTTCAATAACAGTACCTACTGCACGTTTGTTTGAATTTGCTTTAAGTTCTTGAACTTCTGATACAAGACCAATCATTTCTAGTAAGTCGTCGATACCGTCACCGCTAAGTGCTGAAAGTGGAACGAAGATAGTATCGCCGCCCCAGTCTTCTGGGATTAAACCGTATTCAGTAAGTTCTTGCATCACACGGTCTGGGTTTGCAGTCGGTTTATCGATTTTATTCACTGCCACGATGGTTGGTACTTCTGCTTCTTTAGCGTGGTTGATCGCTTCGATTGTTTGTGGCATGACACCGTCATCAGCTGCAACGACGAGAATAGTAATATCAGTGACTTGGGCACCACGTGCACGCATTGTTGTAAATGCTGCGTGTCCTGGAGTATCTAGGAATGTGATTTTTTTACCATCATTTTCGATTTGGTAAGCACCGATATGTTGCGTAATACCGCCTGCTTCTCCTGCAGTGACTTTCGTATGACGTATTGAGTCAAGAAGTGTTGTTTTACCGTGGTCAACGTGACCCATGATTGTTACAACAGCTGGACGTTCTACTGCTTCTGGATCTTCTGATTCGTCATCAAAGTATATTGATAGATCTTCTTCATCTACTACAACTTCTTTTTCGATTTCTACACCGTAATCATCCGCAATCAATTCAACTGTTTCATCATCTAAGGATTGGTTGATGTTAGCCATGATACCTAAGAGGAATAATTTTTTAACGATGCCTGATGAATCAACGTTTAATTTGTTAGCTAACTCGCCAACGGTAATGCCTTCTTCATAAGTGATTTTTGATGGCATTTCTTTAGGTTCACTTTGTTTACCATGTTGGTTCTTTTTGTTTTGTTTTTGATTTTGGTTTTTATTTTTCTTGTTCTTTTTATTGTTTTTCTTATTATTACCTTTTTGTTTTTGATCTTTACGATTTTGATCTTTGTTACCTTGATCTTTAGGTTGTTTGTGATTATTTTGAGCAGATTTTTCTTTTTTATCCTGAGATGGTTGCGCTTGTTTGTTATATTTTTGATCTAGTGCTTTAATCTGGCTGTCTTCTAGGGTTTGCATATGACTAGATACATCTATATCCATCGCCTTTAACTCATCAATGACATCTTTGCTCTTCACATTTTGTTCTTTCGCATATTCGTAAATTCTTTTTTTACTCATATAATCACTCCTTACGATATTCATCTATCATCGACATTAACTTCGTCGCAAAACCTTGATCAGTTAAACCGATATTCACAGCTTCCGCTTTGCCTAATGCTTGGCCTAAAGCGTCCCTCGTTCCATATATCCGTATAGGAATTCGATAGGATGCACACTTGTTTCGCATTAATTTCTGTGTGTTTTCAGCCGCATCTTCAGCAACGATGACCAATTTAATTCGTTGTTTTTTTATATCCGTTAAAATTACAGACTCACCGGACTTAACCTTACGCGCACGCATAGCCAGACCTAAAAAATTTTGAATTTTAGTATCCATCATGTTGGTATATCTTCACGATAAATCAAACGAATAATTTCTTTATAGACAGGCTCTAATGTGTCACGGTCTGCATTGAAGAATTTCTCGAGCACTTGTTTGTCACGTGCTTGTTCAACGAGCTCCACATCTTTTGTCACATAAGCGCCTCTACCTTGTTGTTTTCCGCTTGGATCCGCAAAGATTTCTCCATTTTTATTTCTAACAACTCTTATCATTTCTTTTTTCGGCTGCATTTCGTTAGATAAAATGCATTTACGCATTGGGATTTTTCTTTGTTTCATAAGTGAATCCCTCCAAATTATTCTTCAGTTTCAGAGTCAGTTTCTGTTGCTTCAGCAGGTTCACTATCATCTGAACTATCTACATCATCTTGAATAACAGCTTCTGTATCAACTTCGTCTTCAGTTTCTGGTTGTTCGTCAGCTTCATTTACATCTGCTTCTAACTCAACATCTTCATCTACGATTGCAGTGGCTGTTTCACTTTCTTCGTCTTCATTTTCCAATTTGTTTGTTAAAGTATCTGCTTCTGGATCTTCTACAGGATATAAGCCAGCTTCTCTCGCATCTGTTTCTGATTTGATATCAATTTTCCAGCCAGTTAATTTAGCTGCTAAACGCGCATTTTGACCTCTTTTACCAATGGCTAATGATAATTGATAATCAGGAACGACAACCAATGTAGATTGGTCTTCTTCGTCCACAATGACTTCTAACACTTGTGATGGGCTAAGTGCATTCTTAACAAAGATTTTAGGATCTTTGTCCCATTGTACGATGTCAATTTTTTCACCGCCGAGTTCTTCTACGACCGCTTCAACACGAGACCCTTTTGCTCCGACACATGCACCGACTGCATCGATATCATCCATTTCTGAGTACACACTGATTTTTGAACGATCACCAGCTTCACGTGCTACTGATTTAACAATAACCGTGCCATCAAAGATTTCAGGTACTTCTTGTTCAAACAAGCGTTTTAAAAGACCTGGATGACTTCTTGATACGTAAATTTGAGGGCCTTTTGTCGTTTGTTCAACTTTATTCACATATACTTTAATGCGTTCATTCGGTATATATTGTTCGTTTGGACTGCGTTCTGCAGAAGATAACACAGCTTCAGTACGACCAAGGTTCACATAGACATAACGGTGATCCACGCGATCGATAATACCTGTCATAATGTCTTCTTCTTTATCGATGAATTCATTATAAAGGATTTCACGTTCAGCATCACGTAAACGTTGCATGACTGCTTGTTTTGCAGCTTGTGCACCTACACGACCAAAGTCATTGGGTGTCACGTCTTCTTCGTAAATGTCTCCCACTTCATATGCTGGGTTTTTCTCGAGTGCTGTACTGATATCTACTTCATCACGATCATCAAAGACTTCGTCTACCACATTTTTACGTGCGATGACTTTAAATGTACCTTCATCCATATTTAGCTCTACGCGAACGCTACGTGCACTATCATAATTCTTTTTATATGCAGTAATTAAAGCCGCTTCGATCGCATCGATTAAAACTTCTCTTGGAATTTTCTTCTCTTTCTCTAAATACTCTGTAGCTAATAATAGTTCATTACTTGACACAACTAATCCTCCTGAGCTGCTTAAAGCATTACTGCGTGGCGTGCTTTAGCAATTTTATTTTTCGGAATTTCAACTTGTTTCGTTTTCGCTTTATCTTTGACTTCCATCACGATATGGTCATCTTCGACTGACTGTAATGTGCCTAGCCATTCTTTTGCGCCTTCAATCGGTGCGTACAATGACACATATATCGGTTTAGAAATCGCATTTTGATAATCTTTTTCTTTTTTAATGGGTCTTTCGGCACCTGGTGAAGCTACATCTAGATAGTACATTTGATCAATTGGATCATGCTCGTCCATCACTTCACTGATTTTTTCAGAAGCAAGCGTGCAATCGTTTAAATCCACGCCGCCTTCTTTATCGATGGATACTCTTAAAAAATAATCTTTGCCTTCTTTTTCAAATAAGACTTCAACTAATTCAAAATTTAATTTATCTAAGACTGGCTGTATAAGCGTTTCTACTTGCTCTGTGATTTTACTCATCTCGTACCTCCCTATTTGCAAATAGAAAAGAGCGGGTATTAGCCCACTCTTCGTGTCTGAGTCTGAATTTAAGCACTTTAATTATAGCACAACTGTTGACTCAAAACAAATTAATATCTTTTTTCACTAACTTATCATAGTGTATTAAAATCCATGCTTCATTCTCAACTGAATTTTTTAAAACGGTTACTCTGATTTTCATCTGAACATTGCGCTTTGCTTTACATATCGAAAATAGACAATTGCGCTTTGTCCGGTAAATCTGGGAGTGAACCTAATTCATCTAAATAATCGATGACTTTTTGGGATAACCCTGCTTTTTTATTTAAGTCTTCTTTAGATAAGAACGGTCCTTCTTCTCTAGCTTCTACAATACGTTTCGCAACATTTTCACCAAGGCCAGGAACCGCGATAAATGGTGGAATAAGTGTATCGCCTTCAATGATAAATTCAAAAGCTTGGCTTTTTTCAAGACTGATGGGCTGCATACGGTAACCCCGTTGTGCCATTTCATTCATGATTTCTAGCACAGTCAATAAGTCTTTTTCTTTTTTACCTAAATCCATTGAGCGACTATACATGTCTTTCACCGTATTACGGATACTGTCTTTATCTTTGATCATCGTAATTAAATCAAAGTCAGATGCACGTACTGTGAAGTAACTTGCATAATAATAAAGTGGATAGTGCACTTTGAAGTACGCGATACGAACTGCCATAAGTACATAAGCCGCAGCGTGGGCTTTAGGGAACATGTATTTAATCTTACGACATGAATCCATATACCATTCAGGTACTTCGTTTTCTTCCATAGCATCTACCATGTCATCGGTTAAGCCACGACCTTTACGTACGAATTCCATCGTCTTGAAGGCAAGTGATGGCTCTAAACCATTGTACATAAGATAAACCATAATATCGTCACGACAACAAATGACGCTAGATAAGTCGCATTGACCTGATCGAATCAAGTCTTGAGCGTTACCTAACCAAACATCGGTACCGTGAGATAACCCGGAAATACGAACCAATTCTGAGAATGTTGTCGGTTTTGTATCTTCTAACATTTGGCGTACAAAGGCAGTACCAAATTCTGGTACACCGAATGTGCCTGTTTTACACATGATTTGATCTTCTGTCACACCTAATGCTTCAGGCGAATTGAAGATGCCCATTGTTTGTTTGTCATCTACAGGAATGGTTTTCGGATCGATGCCTGACAAGTCTTGTAACATCCGGATCATTGTCGGATCATCGTGGCCAAGTATATCCAATTTCAACACGTTGTCATGGATAGAGTGGAAGTCGAAATGCGTCGTCATCCATGAAGCAGACTGGTCATCTGCTGGATACTGTACAGGTGAAAAGTCGTAAATATCCATGTAATCAGGTACGACGATAATACCACCAGGGTGTTGTCCGGTTGTACGTTTCACACCCGTACAACCTTTGACAAGACGATCCACTTCAGCGCCCCGTTTATGAATACCTTGGTCGTTCAAGTAACCTTTCACATAACCAAAAGCTGTTTTTTCGGCAACTGTACCGATTGTACCCGCACGGAATACTTTATCTTCACCGAAGAGTACTTTCGTGTAGTTATGCGCTTCTGGTTGATATTCCCCACTGAAGTTCAAGTCGATATCGGGAACTTTATCCCCTTTAAATCCTAAGAACGTTTCAAATGGAATATCATGTCCGTCTTTAATCATATCGCAACCGCAGTGTTCACATTTTTTATCTGGTAAATCAAATCCAGAGCCGACAGAACCATCGTCAAAGAACGTACTTTCTTTACATTTCGGACAAATATAGTGCGGTGGCAGTGGGTTTACTTCAGTGATTTCAGTCATCGTTGCTACAAAGCTTGACCCAACGGAACCACGAGATCCAACTAAGTAGCCGTCATCGAGCGATTTTTTAACCAAACGTTGGGAGATGAGATAGATGACTGAGAAACCATTACCAATAATACTTTCTAATTCTTTTTCTAAACGATCGATCACGATTTGTGGTAAATCTTCACCATAGATTTCTTTGGCATGGGTGTAGCTGAGTTCACGAATTTCTTCGTTCGCACCATCCATACGTGGCGTATACAGTTTGTCTTTGATTGGTACCACGCGTTCGATGCGGTCAGCGAGTTCGTTCGTATTTTTAACAACCAATTCGTAAGCTTTATCTTCGCCTAAGAAATGTAATTCTGACAACATTTCATCTGTTGTTCTAAAGTGCGCTTCTGGTAAAGTTGAGCGATTTAACGGATTACCTGGTTGTGAAGCAATCAATATTTTTCGTGCAATCGCATCGTGTTCAAATAAATAGTGAGCGTTGCCTGTTGCTATCACAGGTATTTGATTGGCCTCACCTGCTTGAATTAATCTGTCATAAATTTCATGTAACGTGTCATTATCACGTACTAATTCACGATCGATTAAGTCTTGATACAAGGCTGGAGGTTGTACCTCGATGAAGTCATAATATTTTGCGATACGTTCAACTTCAGATTGGTCTTTTTGCATTACTGCTGTGAACACTTCACCTTCATCGCACGCTGTTCCTACTAAAATACCTTCACGATATTCATCAAGCAAGGAACGAGGAATACGTGGTGTCCGGTAATAATATTTCACGAGTGATGCACTCACAATTTTGAAGAGATTTTTGAGCCCTTTTTGATTTTGTACGATGAGTGTCACATGGTTCGGACGTGCGCGTTTATAAGCATCTTCGTTCGATAGTGATTGATTGATATCTTTATGATTTTTGACATTTAATTCTTCAAGTTGTTTCAACATTTTAATAAAGATATAAGCTGTCGTTTCTGTATCGTAAATGGCTCTGTGGTGTTGAGTAAGTTCAACGCCGTATTTTTTAGCCAAATAATTCAAACCGTGTTTACCATATTCGGTATTAATTGTACGAGATAATTCCAACGTATCAATGACACCGTTCGTTGATTCACCAAAGCCAAGACGTTCATAACCGGTATCGATGAAGCCCATATCGAACGAAGCGTTATGTGCAACAAAGATGGCGTCTCCTACCCATTCTTTGAATTCAGTTAATACTTCATCGATTTCAGGTGCATCTTCTAACATATCATCTGTAATATGTGTGAGGTTTTTAATCGTATCTGAAAGTGGTTCATGTGGGTTACTGAAACGTTCAAACTGATCAATGATTTCACCGTCTTTAACTTTAACCGCTGCAAGTTCAATAATGTGATCATACTGGTTGGATAAACCTGTAGTCTCAACGTCAAATACGACATATGTTGCTGTTTTTAGCTCTCGATCTTGCGGTTTATATGCGATTGGAACCCCGTCATCTACGAGCATCCCTTCCATACCGTAAATCATTTTTATATCATTTTTCTCAGCCGCATTATGCGCTTCTGGAAATGCTTGAACCACGTTATGGTCCGTCACTGCGATCGCTTTGTGACCCCATTTTGCTGCTTGTTCCACGTATGATGTAATGCTTGGTACACCATCCATTTGACTCATTGAAGTATGTAGATGGAATTCAACACGTTTTTCAGGTGCTTTATCTTGTTTAGGTGATTTCTTAATTTCTTCGATATCATTCATCATCATAACGAGGTCACGGACGAATGAGTCTTCTTCTATACGACCTTGTGCACGAATCCATTTTCCGACACTGAGTGCTTTAAAATGTTCAAGATCATCTTTATTTTTACGTGTAAACATTTTAAGTACGAGTGAGTCTGTATAGTCAGTCACTTTAAGCTCAATGATATGACGTCCACTTTTAAGCTCTTTAATATTCATATCAAAGATGACACCTTCAATCGCAACTTTGAATTCTTCTTCCACAATTTGTTCGATCGGGCGCACTTGTTCGACTTGTATAGGTTTACCGATTTGACATTTTTCAACGGTACTTTCGTTGTTATCTTGTTGTTTTTCTTTTTCAGCTTTCATTTTTTCAAGCTTTTCAGTCGTTTCTTTGGCGCTTTGTTCATCTTCTTGTTGAATGTAAGCCTCTAATGACGCAAGGTTTTTGTCTTGATCCGTTTCATCTGTTTCAAACACGACTTTATTGATATCGAAGCCACATTGTTTGAATGCCTTCACTAAGCTACCATTACATACTTTATCAAAGTGATTGCGTTCGATGTCGTTTTGACAGATGACTTTTAACACGTTGCCTGATACAATCAATTCTTTTTGTTTCAATTGTCCCTTAACTTTAGGAGATAAAGCAGTTTGATCTATACAGTGGCCGAAATACTTGCCAGCATGTTCATCCTGGTTTGATGTATCACGAATTGTAAATTGCCAATTCACTTCCGCAATTGGACTGAATTCTTCCTTAATTGCATGGGTGAACAGTGTATAATCCTCTTGAGATAAAAAGCGTGGTAATGTGATTTGAAATGTCCAACTGCGAGATTTAGTCGAAACATCAATGCGCGTTAACTCACTATTTTCTAAAATATCTTCATCTAATTGATTCGCTATTTTCACTTGATCTGCAAGGATTTTAAATTTTTCTTGACTTGTCATGGTCATGACGCTTACCACCTTATTTTCCTTATGCATGCGCTATCTTTATCGTCATGCTTTATTATTAAAAATCATTTCATGCAGCTAAAATTTCATTAATTAATATGATAATACGAATTTAAATTATTTTCTATTCGTTTGGTTTAAACAAAGAAAACAGGAGAGAGACACGTATGAATGAAACACATTTCAATCTGAGGTCTCTGTTTCCCGTTTAAAATTGACTTTGAAAGTACGTTTATTTTACTTCTTTCAATACGTTGGCTACATATTGATTCACATCATTGATAGATACTTCGTCGCTATCACCTGTGTCACGACGTTTAACTTCTACGATACCTTCGCCTGCTTTTTTACCTACCACAATTCTTACTGGAATACCGATGAGATCGGCATCATTGAATTTCACGCCTGGACTTTGTTTGCGATCATCGTGTAACACATCATAATTTTCATTAAACTGAGCATAAAGTTCTTCGCCAAGTTCACGTTGCTCTTCTTTTTTCGGATTAACCGTAATGATATGGAGATCAAATGGTGATACTGCTTTTGGCCAAATAATACCGCGGTCGTCACTGTTTTGTTCTACCACCGCACTTAATGTACGTGATACACCAATACCATAGCAACCCATGATTAATGGTTGCGCTTTACCTTGATCATCTAAGAATGTGGCGTTCATAGGTTCTGAGTATTTCGTTCCTAATTTGAACACTTGTCCGACTTCAATACCTTCTGCAAATTTTGCTTCTCCTGAACCATCTGCTAAAGGCTCACCTTCAGTAATAAAACGGAAGTCACTATAAGCCTCTACAGTGAAATCACGATCAGCATTAGCATTCACGTAATGATAACCATCTTCATTGGCACCAATCACGAGGTTTGTTAAATCTTGAACGTGATTATCAGCATAAACTTTAACTTCTTTATCAGTAATCGGACCTAATGAACCTGGATGTGCACCTAATAAATTAACGATGTCATCTTCAGTTGCGATTTCAACTTCTTCAGTTTGGAAGTAATCTTTAACTTTAACTTCGTTAATTTCATGATGACCACGTACGAGGATTAAAATATATTCACCTTGTACTTTGAACACCATCGTCTTAACGATTTCATCAAGCGGTTTATTTAAAAATTCAGCGAGTGCTTCAGCTGTTTTAACATCTGGGGTTTCAATTTTTTCTATATCCTCTGCAGTTTCTTCTTTATCAGAAGGTTCATAGACGACTGCAGCTTTTTCAAGATTTGCGGCATAATCGCTATGGTCACTGTAAACAATCGTATCTTCACCAATTTCACTCAATGCCATAAATTCATGTGTATGACTACCACCAATTGCACCTGAATCTGCTTCAACAGGGCGTGCATGAATCCCTACACGTTCAAATATTTTTGTATAAGCTTGGTACATATCTTGGTAAGTTTCATCGAGGGATGCTTCATCCGCATGGAATGAATACGCATCTTTCATGATAAATTCTCTTCCTCTTAATAATCCGAAGCGCGGACGTTTTTCATCTCTAAATTTAGTTTGGATTTGGAATAAGGTCATTGGAAGTTGCTTATAAGATTTTAACTCATCACGTACGAGAGATGTCACTACTTCTTCATGTGTAGGACCTAACGCAAACTCACGGCCATTACGATCATTGAGACGCATGAGTTCCGGACCATAGGCTGACCAACGTCCAGATTCTTCCCATAATTCACCTGTTTGAAGCACAGGCATTAAAATTTCTAATGCGTTGATATTTTCCATTTCTTCACGAATAATTTGTTCGATTTGGTTCAATACACGCGCAGCAAGCGGTAAGTAACTGTACACACCACTTGTATTTTGTTTAATCATACCTGCTTTAAGTAATAAACGATGACTTGTTGCTTCTGCCGTAGCAGGTACTTCTTTTATCGTAGGAATAAATACTTTCGATTGTTTCATTCAATAACAGTCCCTTCTTATAAGAAATAGCGTTGGATATCATTCCACGTGACGAGTACCATAATGATCAGTACGAAAACAGCACCGATGGCAACGATGGCTGTTTCTGCTTTTTTGTTTACTGGTTTTCTAAAGATTGCTTCATAAAAGACAAAGAGGATACGTCCACCGTCTAACGCTGGAATTGGTAATAAGTTCATCAATCCTAAGTTTACACTTAAAAGTGCAGTCCAGCCAATGAGATTGATAATACCTGTTTTTACAACGGAATCGACTTGGTGATAAATACCCACTGGTCCGTTCAGCATATCGAAGGAGAATTCACCAGAGAAGATACTGCCGACCATTGCGACAATCGCTGTGAAAATCATTTTACCTGCATCTATAGATTGTTCGATACCTGTCACAATCGGTTGAACAATCGTATGCTCAGTTGCAGGTTTGATCCCTAATTTATATGATGTTTCAGATGTGAGTTTGGTTTGTTGTTCTACTACTTTTTTCGGTTGAACATGAACCGTTTGCGTTTCACCATCGCGTTTAATCGTCAATGCCGTATCTTTACCTTTAGTCGCATCAAGTGCAGGTTGTAAGTCACTGTATTTAGAGATGTCTTTATCTCCTACTTTGACAATTTCATCTCCTGATTTAAGGCCAGCTTTTTGAGCAGGGAAATTATCCGCAACCTGATCGACCGTACTCACGGGTGTACCTTGATAGTAAGCAAGACCTACGAAAAGCACAATTGTAAGTAAAAAGTTAAATAATGGACCTGCAAAGAGAGTTAAAAACTTCTGATAAGGTTTTTTATACGTAAATTGTCTATTTTTAGGAGCGATTTGAATTAAACTACCATTTTCAACGAAGAAAGCTTTATCTGCAATATTGTAATGATGGCGTTCATCATCAAAAGCGGTCACACCTTCAATGAACAAGCCATCTTTAAAGTCTGTTTGCTTCACTTCAATAGCTTCAATTTTTTGGAATTTGTGTTGATTATCTAAAATGATGTGAGTGATTTCTTCATCATCATTCAGTTTGATCTTCACGTGCATGCCAGGTTGAACGGGCGGTTCTTCTAGTCCATCCCCAGCCATACGCACATAACCACCGACTGGAAGTAAGCGGATGGTATAAAGTGTCTCATTTTTTCGGAAACTAAATATTTTAGGTCCCATACCGATGGAAAATTCTGGACACATAATACCTGCGCGCTTCGCAAAGAACATATGCCCGTATTCATGGACTGTAACAAGGACACCAAAAACGATAATAAATGCGATTATGGTTACTAAAAAGCTCAACGATCTCCACCTCGTCTATCTTCATTCAAATTATTCGTTATCTATGTATTGGGTCGTTTGATAGATGTTTCTAAAACGACTGGGATTATAAAAGTATAACACAACTGAAGCGAATTAGAAATTCAGTTCTATGATTCATTGTGATCTCATGTGATTTAAGTAAATGGTCACGCAAACAGATAAAATGAGATGTCATCAACTTGAATCACAAGTAAATCAACATCTCATCCTCATGTTTACATTTGTATCAATAATATATTTAATAAAGGTAACACGAACATAAAGCTATCAAATCGGTCGAGTATACCACCGTGACCAGGTAAGATACGTCCTGAGTCTTTGACACCAAAATGACGTTTGAATCCTGATTCTACAAGATCTCCTAATTGACCAAACATACTTAGGATTACTGTATAAATCAGCAATAACCAGATTGCTACGTTAAAATCAACGAAGAGCATCATCACGAGTGGTACGAGTAAACTACAAAAGATACCGCCGATGAAGCCTTCAATCGTTTTGTTAGGACTAATGACTGGCCACAATTTGTGTTTACCGATTAAGCGACCAAATATGTATGCACCAGTATCAGTGAGCCAAACCACTAGGAATGCTAATAAAATGTAATGCAGACCTTCAGCACGTGTTTCATACAAATACATGAAACCGATTCCTACATACGAAATAGACATTAAACAAAACGCAGCGTCCATGAAACTAAATCTATTTTTCGATAGTACAGTGTAACTCAATAAGATAAAGCTCAACGCAATGAGAGATTTTAACTGTAAATTTCCAACCCAATCCCCAGCATTTTGCGGTAACATGATCACTAGAATACCGAGTGCACTGATGATGCCGGGTATAGAGAGGAATTTAATCATATTCATATTTAACAGCTCTTTTAACGCAATAAAAGCTAGTAAATATGAAAAAACCATTAGCAACATGCCGCCCTTAAGCAATATAGGAAGGAAAATTATTAATGCTACAATAGCTGTTAATGTTCTTACTTTCATACCTCACTTTACTCCTAACTATTATAACCCGCCAAATCTTCTTTGACGTGATTGATATATTTTTATACACGCATTGAGTGCTTCGCCATCAAAGTCTGGCCATAATTTGTCATTGAATACAAATTCACTATAAGAGAGTTGCCAAATCAAAAAGTTACTTAAACGCTCTTCTCCAGATGTACGTATGAGCAATTCAGGATCTGGGAAGCGAGAGGTCATTAAATGATCGGCAAATGATGTCTCGTTGATCTCTTCAATATTCAGTTCGTTCGCCTGTACTTTTTTACATACCTCTTTCACCGTGTGAACAATCTCTGCTCGTCCACCATAATTAATCGCAAAAATTAATGTTAAACCTGTGTTTTGAGCCGTTTCATGCTTCGCTTTTTCTATCGCTTCAACTGTAGATTCAGGAAGCCCTTGCATAAAACCAATCGTTTCAACTTTGATGTTGTTTTCGATTAAGTCTGGTAAGAAGGTATTGAGAAAATTAACAGGTAAATTCATAATATAATTTATTTCATCTTGGGGACGAGACCAATTTTCCGTTGAGAACGCATAGAGTGTTAGATATTTAATACCAAGCTTGCCCGCTTCTTTCGTCACGGTCTTCACTGTTTGCATACCTTGGTAATGACCTTTCACTCTCGGTAAATTTCGCTGTTTTGCCCAACGGCCGTTACCATCCATTATAATCGCGACATGTTTCGGTATGTTTTGAGCATTTAAGTCATATGTTAATTCACCTGGCTGTGATTTTTTCTTATTTCTAAGCTTTTTAAACATGGTCTTTCCTCCGAGCATAGTTATCCTGTTTTAAATAAGTGATATGTATAATTAACTATCATTCTATCATATTCAATTGACTCATTACATAATCAAACAAAAAAACTGTACCAAAGTCTGATTTGATACAGTTTCAAGAAGTGTGCATTCCTTTTAATATAGCGGCTCATATTGTATTCTCACATATTTGGCTACAGTGAAATTCATTCAGCATGTGAACAGATCGCACACCTACCTATTCTCAAGATAGGTTATTCAATGGCATGTCAATTAGACTGACATAATGTCGTTTTCTTTATCATCGATGAGTTGATCAATTTCTTTAATTGAGTCATCTGTTAAGCTTTGGACATCGTCAGTTTGACTTCTTAAATCATCTTCTGTGATATCTCCATCTTTTTGTTGTTTTTTCAAAGTATCATTGGCATCACGGCGCACATTACGTACTGCGACTTTCGCATTTTCACCAATTTTTTTAACTTCTTTAAACAACTCTTTACGACGTTCTTCAGTAAGCGCTGGGACAGTAATACGGATAACTTCACCATCGCTTGTTGGGTTTACGCCTAAGTTTGCAGCAATGATAGCTTTTTCAATATCACCTACAGACGATTTGTCATAAGGTGAAATGACAAGTAAGCGTGCTTCAGGCACATTGATGCTTGCCAGTTGTTGTACGGGTGTTGGTGCACCATAATAATCGACTGTCACGCCGTTTAATAAGTTAGAGTTTGCTCTTCCGGCACTAATGTTAGCTAATTCTTGTGATAGGTTATCGATCGATTTATTCATTTTGGCTTTCGTATCTTTAATGATATCAGTCATACTCATACACCTCTAATTATTTTGTAATTAATGTTCCTATTTTTTCACCCATTACGGCACGTTTAATGTTACCTTCTTCCATGATAGAAAAGACATTTAACGGAATATTATTATCCATACAGAATGAAGAAGCAGTAGAGTCCATCACTTGGAGTCCCTCTTGTAACATTTGAATATGTGTAAGGTGATCATATTTAATCGCATTTTCGTCCACTTTAGGATCCGCTGAATAAACGCCATCTACATTGTTTTTACCCATTAAGATGACATCAGCTTCAACCTCAGCAGCACGTAATGCAGCAGTAGTATCTGTTGAGAAATAAGGGTTACCGATACCTGCAGCGAAGATGACGACACGTTTTTTCTCTAAGTGTCTAATTGCACGACGACGGATGTAAGGTTCAGCAACTTGTTTCATTTCAATTGATGTCAGTACGCGCGTATCACACTCTAATTGTTCTAAGCTGTCTTGTAACGCGAGTGCATTCATTACTGTCGCTAGCATACCCATGTAATCCGCAGTACCACGATCCATACCTAAATCGCTTCCTGTTTTGCCTCGCCAAATGTTACCGCCACCAACGATGACAGCAATTTCGCAATCCATTTTTGCTACTTCAGCGACTTGGGATGCAATGCTTTTGATAATCATTGGGTTGATACCAAAACCTTTTTCACCCGCTAATGCTTCGCCACTTAATTTTAGAACAACACGTTTGTATTTAGAAGTCTGAGCCATTGTTTTATCCTCTCTATAGAAAATATGTAGTTGATACAAGTAAAGAAGACACAGCAGGATCTTCCAATACAAAAGGGAACCTTTTATTGGGTATCACAAAGGTGTCTTCTTCCTCGTACTATCTATGAAAATTATTTCATTTGTCCTTTAACTTCTTCAGCAAAGTTTTCTTCACGTTTTTCCATACCTTCACCTACTTCGTAACGTACGAAGTCTGAAAGTTGTCCACCTTTAGATTTTAAGAAACCTTCAACAGTTTGATCAGGATCTTTAACGAAGTTTTGATCAACAGCACAAATTTCTTTCAAGTATTTACGTAAACGACCTTCAACCATTTTTTCAACGATTTTTTCTGGTTTACCTTCGTTTAATGCTTGTTGTTTTAACACTTCTTTTTCATGTGCAATTTCATCGTCGCTAACTTGTTCAGATGAAACATATTTTGGATTAATTGCAGCGATATGCATTGCAACATCTTTAGCTGCATCTTCATCAGTTGTACCTTCAACTACTGATAACACACCGATACGTCCGCCCATGTGTAAGTATGAACCGAATGCATCGTTGTCTGATTTGCTGCGTTTAGCAATACGACGGATGTTAAGTTTTTCACCAATTGTTGAAGTTGCTTCTTTCATGCGTTCATCAACAGTTTGACCGCTTTCTAATTTAGATTCCATCAATGCGTCAACGCTGTCAACATCTGCATGAATGACTTGTTGTCCAATTTCTTTTACTAAAGCTTGGAAGCCTTCGTTACGTGCAACGAAGTCAGTTTCTGAATTGATTTCAACGATTGAAGCAGTATTGCCTTCAATTTCAACGTGAACAAGACCTTCTGCTGCGATACGGTCAGCTTTTTTAGCTGCTTTAGCAATACCGTTTTCACGTAAGTAGTCGATTGCTTTGTCCATGTCTCCGTCAGTTTCTGTTAGCGCTTTTTTACAGTCCATCATACCTGCGCCAGTTTTTTCACGTAGTTCTTTTACAAGTTTAGCTGAAATTGCCATATCTTTATTCCTCCAATTATTCCATTTTTTAACTGTATTATTTTAAAAAAAGGTGATAAGCATGAAAATCTTATCACCCATTTTACATTATTCTTAGTTTGATTCAACAGAAGTGTTTTCTTCAGTTGTAGTTTCTTCAGTAGCTTCTTCATTTGATTCTTCTAAATCAATGTTTTGTTCTGCTGCTACTTCATCATTAGATACACCTTGTTGACCTTCTAAGATCGCGTCAGCCATTTTACCAGTTAATAATTTAACGGCACGAATAGCGTCATCATTTGCAGGGATTACGTAGTCGATTTCATCTGGATCGCAGTTTGTATCAACGATACCTACGATTGGGATGTTTAATTTACGTGCTTCTGCAATTGCGTTGCGTTCTTTACGAGGATCAACGACGAATAATGCTTGCGGCATTGATTTCATGTCGCGAATACCACCTAAGAATTTGATTAAACGGTCGTATTCTTTTTTAAGTTCAACGACTTCTTTTTTAGGTAATACTTCAAATAAGCCGTCTTCTTCCATTTTTTCAATTTCAGAAATACGTTTGATACGTTTAGAGATTGTTTTGTAGTTAGTTAAGATTCCACCTAACCATCTTTGGTTAACGTAGAATTGACCTGCACGTTCTGCTTCAGCTTTCACTGATTCTTGTGCTTGTTTTTTAGTACCAACGAATAAGACTTTACCGCCATCTTCGCTTAATTGTTTAAGGAAGTTGTATGCTTCCCCAACTTTTTTCACTGTTTTTTGAAGATCGATAATGTAGATACCATTTCTTTCAGTGAAGATATATTTTTTCATTTTTGGGTTCCAACGGCGTGTTTGGTGACCGAAGTGAACACCTGCTTCTAACAACTGTTTCATAGAAATAACTGCCATGATTTAATTCCTCCTATTGGTTTTTTACCTCCACAAATCGCTAGTACAACAACGATTGGCTACCAATCGCACCGATTGTACTTCAACGCTTTTGTGTGTGTATTGGCACTTTAGCCGTCAATTAATATACCATAATTGACATAAAAAGGCAATAGGCAAACTCGTTTTCACAATTAAAACGACGGTTTTTATCATGCCTATTGCAATGTCATCAATTTTTTACGTCTTATTCTGATTTCAAGCGTTCAAGTTCATCAAGGAATTTATCTTTTTTAACTCGAATAAATGTCCCTTTCATACCAAGAGAACGAGATTCAATTACGCCCGCACTTTCTAACTTACGTAGCGCGTTAACGATAACTGAACGTGTGATACCTACACGGTCTGCTACTTTAGAAGCGATGAGCAATCCTTCTTTACCACCTAATTCTTCAAAGATGTGTTCAATTGCTTCACTTTCTGAGTAAGATAATGAACTGATTGCCATGTTGATTGCTGCTTTATCACGAGCATCTTGTTCTACTTCGTTGTGTTTTTCACGAAGGATTTCCATACCGATGACTGTCGCAGCATATTCGCCTAACACCAAGTCATTTTCAGAGAAATCGTCTTGGACACGTCCAAGTACGAGCGTACCTAAACGTTCACCGCCACCTAAGATTGGGAAGATTGTTGTTTTACTTTCGTTGAATAATTCTTTGTTTTCTGGAGGAAATACTGTAAGCACTTCGTCAATCCCAATATTAGATCTTGTTTCTCTCACATCCATGAGTTGTTCAGTGTATTCACTAGGAATATGTCTGTCTTCTAACATGTCGATGATACGTTGGTTTTTCAATAATTCGTTCAAGCTAGAACCGAGTATTTTACCTTTTCTTGAAACGATAAATACGTTTGATTCAGTGACACTGCTGATAGTTTGGGCTACGTCTTTAAAGTTTACTGCAATCCCTTTATGCTTTTGTAAAAGTATATTTAATTCTCTTGTTTTGGATAATAAACTCATTACATGCTTCTCCTTTATTATAAAATAAATGAACTTAAATCTTTGTTTGTAGAAATGGATTTCAATTTATCATCTACATACTGTGCGGTTATATCTACAGATGCATAAGGCATACTAGGTGCTTCGAATGATAAGTCTTCTAACATTTTTTCTAATATTGTATGCAGTCTACGTGCACCAATGTTGTCGGTATCTTGGTTCACTTGGAAAGCAATTTCGGCTAATCGATTGATCGCTTCATCACTAAAGTTAACCGTAACCTCTTCAGTTTTTAATAATGCTTCATATTGTTTGATTAGTGAAAGTTTAGGTTCTTTCAAGATGCGAACAAAATCGTCAACTGAAAGACTATCGAGTTCCACGCGAATTGGGAATCGACCTTGTAATTCAGGAATGAGATCGCTCGGTTTAGACACGTGGAAGGCGCCTGCACCGATAAATAACATATGTTCCGTGTTTACAGTACCATATTTGGTTTGAATCATGCTACCTTCAAGAATTGGCAGGATGTCGCGCTGAACACCTTGTCTAGAAACATCTTGACCTGTATTTTGATTGTTTGTAGCAACTTTATCGATTTCATCTATAAAGATGATACCCATTTGTTCAGCTAGTTCAATCGCTTCTTGGTTTGCAGATTCTTGGTCGATGAGTTCATCCGCATATTCATCCATCAAAATCTTACGTGCTGTCTTCACTGGTACTTCACGTTGTACTTTTTTCTTCGGCATCAATTGGTTCATCATGTCTTGCATTTGTTGATTTTGGTTGATGCCAAGCATTCCCATTGCACCAGGGTCTTGTTCGACTTTGATGCGCACTTTTTCTTCTTCTAGTTGTCCGTTGAGTAGTTGTGTTTTGATCTCTGAACGTTTCGTTTTGACCTCTTCAGTCGGTGTCTCTTCTTCCTCGTCATCGTTCTGACCGAAGTTTGGGATTGATCCCCCAAATAGAGATTCTAACGGATTATTATTTTGTTGGTTCGCTTTTTTCTTCATGCTCGGTACAAGTAATTTCACTAATTTATCATTTGCTTTCGCTCTCGCTTCTTCTTCGACGTGTGATTTTTTCTGATCTTTCACTAAGCGAACAGCGACATCGACTAAATCACGTACCATGCTTTCAACGTCACGGCCAACGTAACCTACTTCTGTAAATTTCGTCGCCTCAACCTTGATGAACGGGGCTCCAACTATTTTTGCCATACGACGGGCAATTTCAGTTTTACCCACACCGGTTGGACCAATCATCAATATATTTTTAGGACTGATTTCTTGCTTTTCAGCGTCATCTAACTGACTTCTTCTGTAGCGATTACGCAATGCAATAGCGACTTTACGTTTCGCATCATCTTGTCCCACAATATACTCATTTAATCTCGATACAATATCTTTCGGTGTGAGCTTAATGGCACTCGCATCCATAGTACAAGCTCCTTTCTCTTTGTTATTTAATTAAAAATATTCGCACAGTTGTACTTATAATGCGCTTCACTCCATACTATAACTTATTGTTTTTAAAATTGCATGTAAATTAATGTGCGAGTTTAAAAAGTTCAGTAATATATTCTTTTTTAATCTATTTAAATTATAATTCTTCTACAGTGATATTGCTATTCGTAAAGATACAAATATCAGAAGCGACTTTCAAGCTTTCATAAGCCATATCTTTCGCAGATAAATGTTGTGCATGGCGTTTTAATGCACGGCCTGCGCTTAACGCATAATTACCACCAGAACCAATTGCAATCAAGTCGTCATCTGGTGCGATGACTTCACCTGTACCACTTACCACTAAGATAGAAGATTTGTCCATAACGATTAACATCGCTTCTAGTTGTCTTAACTGTTTGTCTCCTCGCCACTCTTGTGCCAATTCAACTGCAGCTCTTTCTAAATTACCACTAAATTGTTGCAGTTTCGTTTCAAATTTTTCAAATAATGTAAAGGCGTCTGCCACACTTCCAGCAAAACCTGCAAGCACTTTACCATCATAGAGTGTACGTACTTTACGTGCAGTTTGTTTCATGATCACTTGCTCGCCGAGTGTCACTTGGCCGTCACCAGCCATCGCAGAATGTCCGTTATGTTGGACAGCAAATATCGTCGTTGCGTGTAATGAAGTTGAACTCAATTCCTATTCCTCCTTATGTGCTCTTGGATGTGCATTCAAATACACTTTTCTTAATTGTTCTTTAGATACATGCGTATATCGACCTGTGGTTGATAAATTCACATGTCCTAACAATGATTGAACGGTACGTAAATCCGCACCTTCATTTAACATATGTGTCGCAAATGTGTGTCTCAATTTATGTGGATGTATGTCTGTCACACCTGCTGTTCGTTTCACAATATCATTTAACACATGACGTACACCCCGCTCTGTTATCGGATCACCTTTCATGTTGACGATCAGATAATCATGGGATGCATGTAGTTTGGGAGTGAAATCGGCCCAATATTGTTCGATACTTTGTCTACAAAATTCACCAAACGGGATAAACCGTTCTTTATTCCCTTTTCCTAATACTTTCACACCAGGTAAATGCATGTCCAAATCATCATCTTTAATATTGACAAGTTCTGACACACGCATGCCTGTCGCATAGAGTAGTTCTAAAATGACACGATCACGAAGTCCTTTTTTAGTATCGCGCATCACTGTGTCAAAGAGTGCTGCCATTTCCTCTTCATAAAAGAAGTGAGGTAAGTATTGTTCTTTTTTTGGATGAACAAGTTGAATAAATGGATTGACCACTGAATCATCTTTAATCATCCAATACTCATAAAAACTTCTGAGCGTAGAAATCTTTCGAGAAACCGTTGTTCTTTTTAAGTTCTTTGCATAAAGATAACTTAAATAATTTCTAGCATCTCTATACTCAAAAGATTCTAAGGAGAGATGCTCTTGTTCTAAAAACTGATTAAATTGGACTAAATCATCATAATATGATTTCAGTGTATGTTCTGAAAATTGGCGTTCAACTTTCAGCATGTATAAATATTCTTTTTGGATTTCTTCCAATTAAAAATCCCTCCGTCAACATGCATTGTAGCATATAAACGAAGGGAACTTCTAAGAAAAGTACTTCATCGAATACAATTTTTGAAATTTTCTAAAGACTGCATAACGATACACATAAATTTATGAAAGTGTTTGTTTGTAATGATCGAGATATGTTAATGCACGATCAGCTAACTGTGAATAACGCTCTTTTTTATCTTTAATACGTTTTTCTAACGGAGGTAATAAACCAAAGTTCGCATTCATCGGTTGGAAATTCTTTTCATTTTTAGCGTGAGAAATATAATAAGCCATACTTCCTAACATCGTTTCTCTTGGGAAAATAACTTCCCCTTGACCATTCACGCGGTGTGCGAGGTTAAGTCCAGCGATTAGACCACTTGCCGCACTTTCAACATAACCTTCCACACCTGTCATTTGGCCAGCGAAGTATAGGCCTTCTCGACCGATGAGTTCGTAAGTTTCTTTTAACACATCTGGAGAATTGATGAATGTATTTCTGTGCATCACGCCGTAACGCACGATTTCAACATTTTCTAAACCAGGGATTAGGCGAATGATGTCTTTTTGTGCACCCCATTTTAAATGAGTTTGGAAACCGACAATGTTGTAGAGCGTACCAGCTGCATCATCTTGACGTAATTGTACAACCGCGTATGGTCGCTTACCTGTTTTAGGATCTTCTAATCCGACTGGCTTCATCGGACCAAAAAGTAATGTTTTACGTCCTCTTTCGGCCATGACTTCAAACGGCATACAGCCTTCAAAATGTTTTTCTTTTTCAAATTCATTCACGGGTGCGACTTCGGCTTCTAGTACAGCATCGTAAAAACGATTGAATTCTTCTTCTGTCATCGTGCAATTGAGATAAGCCGCTTCACCTTTATCATAACGTGATTTCAAATACACTTTATCCATATCGATGCTTTCTTTTTCGATGATTGGTGCAGCAGCATCGTAAAAGTATAATTGATCTCTACCTGTAACTTCGACCACTTGTTGCGCTAAATTAGAAGTGGTTAAAGGTCCAGTTGCAATAATCGTTTTTCCTTCTGGTATTTCGTTGATTTCTTCATTGATCACATTCACATTTGGATGATTTTTTAATGTGTTCGTTACAAAACCAGCAAAGTCATGTCTGTCAACCGCTAATGCCCCACCAGCAGGGACACGTGCTGCATCTGCTGCTTTGATGATGAGCGAGTCGAGTCGTCTCATTTCTTCTTTTAATACACCGACTGCATTCGTTAACGAATTTCCTCTCAATGAGTTAGAACAAACTAACTCTGCAAATTGATCCGTATGATGGGCAGGTGTTTGTTTTACAGGTCTCATTTCAATTAAGTTCACTTGAATGCCTTGTTCAGCAAGCTGATAAGCAGCTTCTGAGCCCGCAAGACCTGCACCTACAACATTAACCGTCTCTACCATTTGTCTTCCTCCCTTGCAAAAGAATTTAGAAGTTATCCTCTAGCATTCTATCGTGCGATAAAATATATGATTGATACATTATTTTTGTGCTTCTTCTTTATAATCACAATTTGAACAAATAACTTGGCTCGTACGACCTTTCTTATGCTCAACCAAGTAATGCTCACATTTCGGACATGAGCGGCCAACCGGTTTATCCCAGCTTACAAAATCACACTCAGGATAGTTTGAGCAACCATAGAAAATGCGATTTTTCTTAGATTTACGTTCGACGACATCGCCATCATTACATTTCGGACACGTTACGCCGATTTTTTTAACGATAGCTTTTGTATTACGACAATCAGGGAAATTAGAACAAGCCATGAATTTGCCGTAGCGACCCATTTTGATAACCATAGGTGAGCCACACACTTCGCAATCTTCGCCAGCTGGTTCATCTTTAATTTCTATTTTTTCCATTTCTTCTTCAGCACGTTCAACGTCTTGTTTAAAGCTATTATAGAAATCACCAATGACTTTTTGCCAGCTTAAATCACCTTCAGCAATTTTATCTAATAATGTTTCCATATTGACGGTGAATTCTACGTCTATGATTTCAGGGAAATAGTCTCTCACTTGTTCATAAACGATTTCACCTAATTCTGTTGGCACGAAGCGTTTACTTTCAATTTTCACGTAATTACGTTTTTGAATCGTATCAAGTGTTGGCGCATAAGTAGAAGGACGACCGATTTTGAGTTCTTCTAACGTTTTAACTAATCGCGCTTCTGTATAACGTGGTGGGGGTTGGGTAAAATGTTGTGAAGGTTCAATATTTGTAGCCGTTACCATTTCGCCTTCTTTTATTTCTGGAAGTTTGTTTTCTTTTTTACCTTCCTCATCGTCTTTCGTTTCAACATATAATGTGGTGAAACCTTTAAATTTGATGGTTTGTCCATTTGCTCTGAATTTAATGTCACCTTGAGTTAAATCAAGTGCGACCGTATCAAGAATCGCAGGTGCCATTTGACTTGCTACGAAACGTGCCCATATTAATTTGTATAAGCGGTGTTGATCTCTTGTTAAATAGGCTTTCATTTCATTCGGTGTACGCATCGTACTTGTTGGTCTGATCGCTTCGTGGGCATCTTGGTCACCTTTACCTTGTGCCTTACGTTTAGAAGTATACTCATTCCCATACGTTTCTTGAATGTATTGTTTTGCTTCTGATTTCGCTTGTTCAGAAATACGCGTTGAATCCGTACGCATATATGTGATTAAACCAACAGTGCCTTGTTTTTTTAAATCGATACCTTCATACAATTGTTGTGCAAGCATCATTGTTTTACGCGCTTTAAAGTTTAATTTACGTGCTGCTTCTTGTTGAAGGGTGGATGTCGTGAATGGATTTGCTGGATTTCTTGTTTTTTCTTTTTTCGTTACTTTAGTAACTTCAAACTGATCCCCATCTAACTGATCGGTAATGACTTTGACATCATCTTTATTGTTTAATTTGTATGGTTTGTTTTTGTAGTGTAAGAACTTAGCAGTAAACTTAGATCGTTTATATCTAAATTCTCCTTCTATTTTCCAATATTCTTCAGGCTTAAAGTTGCGAATTTCATTTTCTCTATCAATGATGAGGCGTAATGCTACTGATTGTACACGCCCAGCTGATAGACCTTTTTTCACTTTTTTCCATAATACTGGAGAAATATTGTATCCTACGAGACGATCTAAGATGCGTCGTGCTTGTTGGGCATCTACTAAGTTCATTTCAATGCCACGTGGATGTTTAAAGCTATCCTTTACAGCATCTTTAGTAATCTCATTAAATACGACTCTGTTATCGCCATTTTCGTCTAAGTCTAAAATGTTTGCCAAATGCCAAGCAATCGCTTCACCTTCACGGTCAGGGTCACTCGCTAAATAGATATGTTTTGCTTTTTTAGCATGTTTTTTTAAATCCTTAACGACGGGTCCTTTACCTCGAATTGTTATATATTTCGGCTCATAATCATTTTCAACATCGACACCCATTTGACTCCGTGGTAAATCTCTCACATGCCCCATAGATGCGATGACTTTGTATTTTTTACCCAAATATTTTTCAATAGTTTTAGCTTTTGCAGGCGATTCAACAATGACTAAATTATCTGCCAAAGTTATTCCCCCTTGCATATCTAGTTACAAGCATAAATGATAAACGCTCTATTTTAAGTTTGTCAATGTTTTTTATTTAGTGATATACGATTGTTGATCATTTCTAGTAATATTCAGTTGAGAAATATCGTGTACAACCTCGTTTGTGCGTTCATTCTACATATTGAAAATCTTCTATAATATCTTCAACATTTGAAACGATTTTAGCACCTTGTTGTGCAGATAAAAGATTGCCTTCTGTCATCGGATCAAAAATAGTACCCGGTAGAATATAGACTTCTCTATTTTGATCCACAGCATATTGCGTCGTGATATGCGTTCCACTATTCTTTCTTGCTTCAGTGACTAAGACGCCACGAGACAAACCACTAATGAGGCGATTGCGCTGAGGAAAATGAAATTTTCGAGGCGGTGTTTCTGGAAGGTATTCACTAATGACGAGTCCTTCTCGTTCAATCAGTTGTCTTGTCTCTTTAGTCATATGTGGATAATGACACATATGTCCAAAGCCAAGTACTGCGATGGTGGGGAGATGATAAGCTAAAGCGAGTTGATGTGCGAAGTGATCGGCGCCTTTTGCGAGGCCCGATACAATGGTAAGTTTCGATGCTTTAAAGGATGGAAAGAAAGCATTGAGTGCGTCATACGTATATCGAGTCGCATGACGCGATCCTACGATTGCTAGTGTCTTCGTATGATTTAATAATTGGAGCTTGCCTCTATAGAATAGCACTAAAGGTGGATCATAAATTTGGGTTAATAATGAAGGATAATGAGGATGATGGATCGTAATAAATTGCGTTTCACATCTTTTTAAATAACTTAGGAGATCATCAATCTTTAATGTGCGATAACGTGCTCTTAATTCATCGTCCATTTTGATTCTAAACGACGTCGCTAACTTCGTTAATACCTCGTATTGTGCATGAGCATCATAAGTCACAAAGTCAGGCGCGTAATCTAAAATACGATAAATTTGGGCGGTGGTGTAGCCTGCAAATCTGAGCTTTAAGTAAATATAGTCTATGGATGTATGTTGATAAACCATGCGGCCTCTTTTTTCAATATTATATAACGCGTCATCAAGTAATGCACGTTACGGTTTATTTTCAAATTGGCTTTATATTTAACACGATTTTAAAGAGTAAAAATGAAAGTCGGTCATTTTTTAATCAACACGAATATTTAGGCTTCGATTTTTAAAATCTCTACACTGCTTACCCAATCAATTCTAAACGAAAAAGTAGGTCCGCACACGACGAACCTACATATATAATGAAGCTTTTAATTTTACCGTTACCTTGAATACGTACAAATAGCGATATTCAAATAAGTATAACCCACACAGTATTACTTATTAATTGTTAATAAAGATTCATAAATATTGGCTTCTTTAGCCGCTTCAATTAATGTCGTACCGATTTCTGAAGGTGTATCAGCAGTTTTAATACCACATGCATTTAATGTTTTAATCTTTTCAGCTGCAGTACCTTTACCACCTGAGATAATCGCACCTGCGTGACCCATACGTTTACCTGGAGGGGCTGTTTGACCTCCGACGAAGCCGACCACAGGTTTTGTCATATTGGCTTTTACCCATTCAGCCGCTTCCTCTTCAGCAGTACCACCGATTTCACCGATCATTACGACAGCTTTTGTATCTTCATCTTCATTGAATGCTTGAAGTACATCGATAAAGTTCGTACCGTTCACTGGGTCTCCACCAATACCTACAGCAGTTGATTGACCGATACCTTCTTCAGTTAATTGATGTACCGCTTCATAAGTTAAAGTACCTGAACGAGATACGACACCGACGTGACCTTTCTTATGAATATATCCTGGCATAATTCCGATTTTACATTCATCCGGCGTGATGACACCAGGGCAGTTTGGACCCACTAGGCGTGTATGCTTACCTTCAGCATAACGTTTTACTTTAATCATATCGACGACTGGAATATGTTCAGTGATACAAATGACTAAATCAAGTTCTGCATCGATACACTCAACAATCGCATCTGCTGCGAATGGCGCAGGAACATAGATGACAGACACTGTTGCACCTGTTTCTTGTCTTGCTTCTTCAACTGTATTATATACAGGTACCCCTTCTACGACTTGACCACCTTTACCAGGTGTCACACCTGCGACAATTTGCGTACCGTAGTCTAACATTTGTTTTGTATGAAACAGTGCAGTAGACCCTGTAATACCTTGAACCATTACTTTTGTATTTTTATCAATAAATACACTCATCTTAGTGCTCCCATCCTTCCCTTACGCTTCGCTTACACTTTTAACGATTTTTTGTGCACCTTCTGCCATTGTTGCAGCAGGTTCAATAGCTAATCCAGATTCATGTAGGATTGCTTTCCCTTTGTCTACATTCGTACCTTCTAATCGAACCACGAGTGGTAAAGTGAGATCAACTTCTTTCACAGCAGCTACGATACCTTCAGCGATAACATCACATTTCATAATTCCACCGAAGATATTGACGAAAATACCTTTAACATTTGCGTCACCTAAAATAATCTTGAATGCTTCAGTAACTTTCTCTTTCGTCGCGCCGCCCCCAACATCTAAGAAGTTTGCAGGGTTACCGCCGAAGTGATTGATCGTATCCATCGTTGCCATCGCAAGACCAGCGCCATTAACCATACAACCAATATCACCTTCTAATGCGATGTAAGATAAATCATATTTTGACGCTTCAATTTCTTTTGGATCTTCTTCTTCAAGATCACGATATTCTAAGATGTCTTTGTGACGGAAAAGTGCATTGTCATCAAAATTGATCTTAGCATCGAGTGCTAGCACATCGCCTTCACCTGTCGTTACAAGTGGGTTGATTTCTACAATTGAACAATCTTTTTCAATGAACACATTGTACAATGCGAGTAAAAATTTCACGGCTTTATTGACGGATGCTTGTGGAATGTTGATGTTGAATGCAATTCTTCTTGCTTGATAAGGCATGAGACCCACAACTGGATCGATGACTTCTTTGAAGATTTTTTCTGGTGATTGTGTAGCCACCTCTTCAATTTCAGTACCGCCTTCTTCTGATGCCATCAATGTCACACGGTCTGTCGCACGATCAATGACAAAACCTACATAATATTCTTTTTGAATGTCACAACCTTGTTCGATGTAAAGTCGTTTGACTTCTTTACCTTCTGGACCTGTTTGGTGTGTGACCAATTGTTTACCTAATAATTCGTTTGCATATGTTTCGACTTCTGAGAGTGATTTTGCGATTTTAACGCCACCCGCTTTACCTCGGCCCCCTGCGTGAATCTGCGCTTTAACCACATACACATCAGAATCTAATTCTTTTGCTTTATCAACCGCTTCTTCGTCAGTAAATGCAACACGTCCTTCTGGAACTGCTACGCCCATCGAACGAAATATTTCTTTACCTTGATACTCGTGGATATTCATGCTCCATCCTCCTGTTTTTTGGTTAATTTGCATCTTAATTATAAAAAATGAAAGCGCTATTGTAAACAATTACACGACGGTATTTTTGAATTATTTTAATTTTTTAACTATTTGATCATCGATTTAATCGGTTCAAATGATTTGCGATGCACAGGGGTTACACCGAATTTATCAATCCCTTCGAGATGTTTCTTCGTACCATAGCCTACATTTTGCGCAAAATCATAACCAGGGTACTGTTCGTCTAACGTTGTCATATATTGGTCACGATATTCTTTAGCAAGAATACTGGCAGCAGCAATCGTCACACTCTTACTATCCCCTTTAATAATAGATTGTTGTGGTATTGCAACGTCTAACTGCATCGCATCTATCAGTAAATGCGTCGGCTGAGGGGACAGTTTGTTGATGGCACGCAGCATCGCTATTTTCGTCGCTTGGTAGATGTTGTATTGATCTATCTCTTCGACAGAGGCACTACCAATCGCAAAATCGATGAGCCCTGCTTCTAATTGTTGTTGTAACGCAGCGCGCTTCTTATGATTGAGTTGTTTGGAATCATTAATGCCAATGTATGCGTGATCTGGATTAAGAATCACAGCACAAGCGACAACTGGACCTGCTAAGGGACCTCGCCCCACCTCATCAATGCCACAAATTAAGGCTGATGGATCTTGTTGATAAATCTTGTTCTCTAGTTGAGACATTGTTTCATATTGCTGTTTAAGCTGTAAATCTCTTTCTATTTGTTTACGTCTCGAACGAAGCTCTTGTTGCACTCCCTTTCTTGAATCATTGTTAAACGGAGATTGTTCCAGTGTTTCAATTGTATCAATCGTGGCGAGCGCTTCTTTAATTTGTGCGATGGTTAAATTCAAAGTTACACATCCATTTCTGTCACGAGATCAAAGGTAAAGGTACCTATTTTTGCATTACGGATATCATTGATAATGAGTTCTATTACTGCTTCATAGTCCACTTCATTTCCTTTTTGCAGTAACCCTCTGCGTCTACCGATTGCATCAAACCATTCTAAAATCGGCGCCTCTTTGTCTACTGAAATACTGTAATGATTAATCAAGCGATCATAATCATGTTCTATGATAAATTCTAAGCCATAAATTGCAACTTCATCTAAGTGCACAATGCTGTCTTTAATCGCACCAGTTAGACTGAGTTTTTTACCTATTAATTGATCTTCAAACTTCGGCCATAATATTCCAGGGGTATCTAGTAATTGTAATGCATTACCTACCTTAATCCATTGTTGTTGTTTCGTTACACCAGGTTTATTACCTGTTTGTGCAATGGATTTCTTCGCGAGTTTATTAATTAATGTAGATTTACCGACATTAGGGATACCGACAATCATTGCACGGATTGCACGTGGTTTAAGTCCTTTTTCTTTTTCACGGGCCATTTTTTCTTTCGTTGCTTCGATGGCAGCTTGTTCTACTTGTTTGAGCCCTTTTCCGTGTTTCGCATCGACTTCAACTGGATAGAAACCTTGTTCCTTAAAGTAACTTTCCCATTTTTCAAGTTCTTTTAAATTAGCCATATCTTTTTTGGCGAGTATGACAACACGTGGTTTTTGTTGTATCACGTCGTCGATCATTGGATTACGTGAACTATAAGGAATTCTTGCATCCACGAGTTCAAAGACCACATCGACTTTCTTTAATTGTTCTGTTACTTCTCTTTTAGCCTTGGCCATATGACCTGGGTACCATTGGATTGCCATGTGACTTCACCTTTCTCTCTTACAATAAACTTTCTTTATTTATATGAAATAACACAAATACTATTGTAATATGTTTTCAGCGATTTCGCATGCGTTTTTGATTTAAAAATGATGTCAAAAAGAGACCCCCTATGGTTTCATATCATCATACATCGCCATAGGGGGAATGTTATTACATATTCAAACATTCGTTTATTTTATCTTTGATTATTCACTTAAATTGCTCATATCATCAACTAATTGTTCTGTTGAAATTAAGCCACGTGATTTAGCCCAAAGTTCACGATCAGTAAAGTGAACACGGTTGTTTTTAACTGCATCTAGATTATGCCAAATATCGCTATCTTTTAATGATTGTACTGAGTCTTCATTTTCGTCAGCTACCATTAAGATAAGTCTTTGTGGATTTAATTCAGCTAATTGGTCATAAGTGAATTCTAAATAGTCACCATTCATATATTCAGGTACTGATTCTTCAAGTTCTTGTGTAAGTGAAAGTTTGAAATCAAGTACATCTAATAAACTACTCATGTATGATTTTAATCCATGTGCAGTTACGCCGCGTTCAGAAACGACAGCTGGTAATGTTTCAATTGATTTATCAATTGTGATTTTGTCATTGTTTGCTTTCATTGTTTCTTCATGTTGTTCTAAACGTTTTTGAGCTTCACTTTCTTTAGATACTGCATAGCCAATGATTCTGAAGACATCAATGTTTTCATTGTAGTCTGCGTTGAAGCTTCTTAATAGAAGTGTTGGTGCAATTTCTTCTAATTGGTCATAAATTTCAGAATGACGGTTTTCGTCTGCAATAATAAGTTGAGGTTGAACTTCTTTAATTTTATCCAAATCGGGTTCTAATCTTGAACCTACTGATTTGTAGTCACCTACATGATCACGTAATGGTTGGATTAAATTATTTCTGTCACCATCATCTGCAATGCCAGCTACTTCCATGTCTAATTCAACGAGTGCATCAACGAATGAATATTCTAAAGCTACTACAGTTTCAACATCGTCTGGTATAACTGCTTTTCCTGCGTTATGTTTTATTTCTATTGTCATAACTCTACCTCCAAAACTCAGTTATTTCTTATAATTTGTATTACCGTCGTTGAAGATTTAAAACATAGAGATATTACAATTTAAGTTTTAATATTCACTTTGAAGTTAAACTTTCTAGAAATGCCACGAATTTTTAATAGTTATTTTTATCTATCTATCGCTAAAATTGATACAATTTAGATAAGAAAAATGGCTAGGAGTATGTAAATGAGAAAAATATTGAGCTATTTAATCATCTTTCTAATCATCTCTCTCATTGGACATAGTTATAGCATCTACCGGTTTATTTATGACGGGGTATTATTTACTGGGCCAAATGATGGGATGGAACAAATGATTCCAATTCAAATGTATCTATTTGATCAATGGAGCCAAGGCCATTGGTTTTATGCTACTGATTTTGGACTCGGTGGAGACTTCTTTCAAGATTTAGCCTACTACTTCTCCACAAATATACTCTTTATCATCAATGTATTAGTGATCCATGTCATACAACTTTTTGTCGACTTAAACACGGACATGCCCATGTTTTGGATGATCAATGCCATCATTATATCCATTATAAAAGCAACCATTGCCATGTTTGCGACGTGGATGTATGCCAAATATCTTACACGCAATCAATGGGTATCGGTACTAGGGGCGGCACTCTTTGTCATTTCGCCACTATATTTTAGATTTACCGTTTACTGGCCATTCTTTAGTGATATATTTATTTGGTTGCCTTTACTATTATTATCGATTGAACTGTTCTTACGGCAGAAAAAAATATCATTATTTATTATTGTCGTCGCACTGTCATTAATCAATAACTTTTACTTCGGATATTATCAATTATTGACGGGGTTAATTTATTTTGCATTCAGAATCATATTCCAACACCGTAATGACATTGCTCGCCGTTTCGAGAGCATCAGTAAACTGTCCATTGCAGCACTACTTGGCCTTGGATGTAGTCTATTTATCTTTTTCCACAGCATTCAAGGTTTCTTAGGCAATCGACGTACCAGCTATGATGTTAAAAACGATTGGATCGAACCCTTAAATGTAGATAACAACATTTTTTACGATAATTATCTGATTGTAATTCTATTTGTAGTGATTCAAGCGTTGCTTTCATTCAAACTGTATAAGCATTATTATTATAGATTATTTGCGATCTTTACTTGGCTTGCAATCATCGCTACTTTCTTCCCGATTGTCGATCAAATCTTTAATGGGTTTTCAGCCCCTCAAAAACGTTGGCATTACCTACTTGCCTTTACAACGGCCATATTGATTGCACAGTACATCAAATACTTCAGTACTCAGTCCATCAAATGGTATACCGTTACGTCAGTCATTGCGCTGGCAATTGTGTTTGCTAGTGCCTATGGTGCAGATCATATCGTTGCTTGGGTGTGTTTTACACCCATTGTCTGCTTGTGTGGACTCTTTGTGCTCATCATGAAGTCACCGATCGACCGAAGACGTGTATTGGGACTCTATAGTTTAAGTGTCTTTATGCTTGCAATCCTTGTCACCTTTGTCTTCATTAAATATCAAATTTACTTTGAAGATCACCAAGAACGTGCGAATACCTATGAGGTAAAAGCAAGCATGTATGATACACCTCAACAACGTGAGCTAGTGAAGCAAATGGACCAGCAGAAAGATGCAGACGAACGGATTGATTGGCGTGTCAATGAACAAGATAATACGCCGATGTATCAACACTTCAAAGGATTGAGTCTCTACTCAAGTATATTCGATCATCATATTTTAGATACGTATTACGACGATCTGAAAATTAACCTTAAAGAAGAATCTGTGAGTCGATACCAATCAACGAATGCACGTCAAAATATTGATAGTTTGTGGTCTGTAAGATATTTAATGCTGAAAGATAATCAGCAAGGTGTACCTGCTCATTTTTCCAAAAAAGCCGAAGAAGGACAATATCGCATTTATGAAAATGACTATAACTTAAATGGCGTTCGCATCAGTAATCACATTTATAATGAAGCAACACTCGCGCAACCTATTGACCGAGAACACGCGATGTTAGATGGTATTGTGATGGCAAATGAAGGTAAAAACTATACACATAACGCACCTAATTTACTTAATCAAGCAGACATCACAACTGAAAATATCAACTTTGAAGATGGCAAGCCATACAAGTCGGAATCAGATATCAATCAACAACGACACATCAAAGTGACTCAAGATGGCGGCACGATCAAACTGTCATTACCACAATCATTACGAGAAAAATATAAAGACTTTTATCTTGAGTTAAAAGTTAAACGTGGAGAGCCTGATAGTAACTACACGGTGGGCATTAATGATTACGAAAATCACCGTCTCTTCAACGGTTCCACTTACAAAACAGGCATTCATAGACAGCTCTATCGTGCACAACCTGACGAAAATGGCAACATCAGTATTAACTTAAGTCCACAGGGTGGTTTCGATGTCACACTTAAAGGATTATACGGAGAAGATTATTCACGTTTACTTGCAGCACATCAACGCGACAATTTAAAATATCATTATACAGATATAAATAATAGCGTAAAAATTCAACTGGGTAATCATCAAGAAGGAATGGCTGCCGTGAATATACCTTATCGCAAAGGGATGACGGCTTATATTGATGGGCATAAGATTGAGCCAACAAGGGTAAACTACATGATGACAGGTGTTCCAGTGAAGCAAGATACGCACACAATCACGATTAAATACCGCCCACCTTACTGGTATACAATGATTATCGCGTCTATGATAAGCATCATACTCAGTATCTGGTTTGTTAGAAAAAATAAAAATTCTCATGATTAAGGCGAGGTAAAAAAGCATGTTTAGAACTGTGTGGGCTAAGATTTGGTCTAACAAATATTTAAAGTTTTTATGTATCACATTATTGAGTTTATTAGCCTCTCTCATTATTTTTATTCCTTATATTTATAGATATATAACTGAAGGTACTGTATTTAGTGGGAGCGGCGATGGATTCAGACAAATGATGCCTTTCCAAATGTATCTCTACGAACATTTCACATCGTTTGTCAGCTTCTATGACCATTCATTTGGTTTAGGTGGCGATTATGCGAAGGATCTCGCTTATTATTATTCAACCTCTCCATTTACATGGTTGAACTTTGCAGGTGTATGGATTGCAGAACATCTCTTTCATGCAAATCCACATGACATAACGTTTTGGCCGACTGATCAACTGATATTTTCAATCGTCATGATTAGTATTACATTTATCATTTCTTATTATTTATTTAGCTACTTACGCTTTAAATTACCAGCTGTCATCATCGCATGTGTGCTCTATGCTGGTTCGACGATTGGTATTTATTTTAATTTTACTTGGTCATTTTATGGTCAATTAGTCATTTTCCTACCACTATCGATATTAGGAATAGAACGTTACTTTAAAGAACGAAAAATCGGTTTATTCATTTTTGCGATTGCACTAACCTTATTTTCTAACTTTTATTTTAGTTATTATCAAGCATTAGTGATGCTCGCTTACTTTGTGTATCGGACGATTTGGCCGCATCCAGCTGACATCGTCAATCGCTTGCGAAAAGCAGGAACAATCATCACTGCTGTCATGTTAAGTGCGTTGAGTAGTATATTAGGATTCTATACCGGTGTTAGCTCATTCTTTAATAATGATCGGCTATCTAATCCGAATTATGATATTCCACCGGTAACAAGTTTTGAACGACAAACCCATTTATTCTCAAATGGGTTCTATATTACTGTCACAGTCATCGCACTTGTCGCATTATTTTCATTTAAACTATATAAACATTATTATTACCGCTTGTTTGCGATCATGACTTGGATCATGTTAGTCGGTGCGCTCACACCTTACTTTGACAGTATGTTTAATGGCTTTTCTGTACCGCAAAAACGTTGGATATACATATTTGCACTCTCAACGGCAGTACTCGTTGCGTTGATGATACAACATTTAGCAGAACTGTCACTCAAATCCTATGTTTTGGCATGTCTACCAGCACTTTTCATCATGATCATCGCAAATCTCTTTGTAACAGAAGAAAAACTCACTTGGATGATCCCGTGCTTTATTCTAATGATCATTATCGGATTCATGCTCTGTGAAAAATCTCTATTTCGTGAAACGTGGACTTGGGTGGTACTCGTCGGATTATTTATCGTTCAACAATTCGTCTTATTAGAAGATTATCACTATAATAATCTCATTAAATATGAGTCTACCCGACAAGCGATGGATGAAGCAGATTATCGCAGCCCTGCGTTACAAAATAAAATAGATGATATTCAGTCTACCCATAGAGATGACCCATTATCCAGAATCGATTATATGTCTACATATGGATTGAATAGTCCAATGCTTTATCATTTTAATGGCATCGCACTCTATTCAAGCATTTTCGATGGCCATATCATGAAATACTATGATGATCTCATGCAAATTAATATGCATACAGATAAAAATAGCACCTATAGACTCTTATCCAATCGTGCCAATTTACTAGCCTTGTGGAATGTGCAAGATCGGATTCGAGAACAGCCAGATGACAATCAGCCCTATGGATTTAATGAGGCTGATCAAGTCAATCATGGGGACAGTCATACATTTATACATGAAGAAAATACGGCAGATTATCCAGCGGCACATTTTACCGATCGCGTATATAATAGTGAAGATTTAAAATCACCTTTAGATAGAGAACAAGCGATGTTACAAGGGGTTGTGCTTGAAGATAACAAGCATGCCAATCAAACTTTCAAATCTAATCCGAACTTGAAATCAGTAGCTTCTGTGAAATTGAACGATGCACATGTGACGAACAATGACTATTTAAAAGTGACTCAAAATGAGGGTGGCGTACAGTATCGCTTACCGAAAAATATCGCCGACCAATTCGAAGATCTATATGTAGAAATGGATTTAGAACTACTGACACCAGACAAAGAACACAACGTCAGCGTAAATGAATACACACAAGAACGTAATAAGTTAACCTATAAATACCGCCGTTTTGTTACGCCCGTGACCTATAGAGTGTCAGCAGATGAACGCTTGAACTTGAAGTTAGATAAGGGACTTTACCGCTTCAAACTCAAAGGCATATACGGTGAAAATTATCAAACGCTAAAACAAGCTTCACAAGAAGTCGACAATGTTAAAGTTACGCAACAAGATAATGGACAATATCGCATCACGAACCTGCCTCATAAAGATGGGTATGTCGTTTTACCAATGGCTTATCGAGATGGCATGAAAGCGACGAGTGGCGGTGAATCACTGGACGTACAACGTGGTAATGGTGTGATGACCGTCGTACCTGTCAACGCTGATACTTCAGAAATTAAACTCAGCTATACGCCACCACACTTTTGGTTACTAGCCATATTGTCACTCATTGGCATTATTTTAAGTATGGTATTTAGCTGGTGGATTCGGCGTAAAAGTAAATAATAAATGCATATATAGAGGACCTTGAGCCGTAACTGGAGGTCCTCTATTTCGTTCTGCAGAAAATGCGTACGCGATAATAACCCTTGAATATGTAATCAAATAAAAAAGCCAACTTCTAACCTACTCAGGTCAGAAATTGGCTTTTTCTTTTTACACTGAAACTGTGGAATCTCAGCGTCTACATTGCTTTGTTCATTATATTTACGGTTCTCAAACTGCTGATTAGCGAGCTTCTTGGATACGAGCAGCTTTACCACGTAAACTACGTAAGTAATATAATTTAGCACGACGTACTTTACCGCGACGTTTAACTTCGATTTTTTCAATTTTAGGTGTGTGTACAGGGAATGTACGTTCAACGCCTACACCTGAAGAAATTTTACGTACAGTGAAAGTTTCTGAAATACCTGCACCACGGCGTTTGATTACAACACCTTCGAAGACTTGGACACGTTCACGTGAACCTTCGACGATACGTACGTGTACACGTAAAGTATCTCCTGGACGGAATGTTGGAATATCATCACGTAGTTGAGATTTTGTTACTGCTTCGATTAATTTGTGATTACTCATAATTTATTCTCTCCTTCGACCTATGTTCTTGCCTAGACAAATATATAGCAGAGGACCATAGTGATTGTTCGTGCATTGCACATTTAATTATATTAGCATATCAGTCTTTACTTTTCAATTGCTTTTTGTATGTTTTCAATATTTGTTGATCTTTTTCTGATAAGGGATATCTTTCTAATAAATCGGGTCGTTTTTCGTACGTACGTATCAATTTTTGTTCATGTCGCCATGCTTCGATCTTCGCATGATTCCCTGACAATAAAACATCCGGAACTTTTAAATCGCCGTATTCTCGTGGTCGCGTATATTGGGGGAATTCTAGCAAACCATCTTGAAATGAGTCATCTTCGTGGGATTGTTGATTACCTAGCACACCAGGTACTAAACGAACGATCGCATCTGTCATCGTCATTGCAGGTAATTCGCCACCGGTTAACACATAATCGCCAATTGAAATTTCGTCAGTGACTAATTGTTCACGAATACGTTCATCATAACCTTCGTAATGGCCGCAGATAAACACAATATGTTCTGACTCACTTAACGACTGAGCAAGCTGTTGATCAAACGGTTTCCCTTGCGGACACATCAACACCACACGTGTATCCGGTGTCTTCTCAATCGCTTGCATAGCATTGAATATCGGTTCAGGTTTTAACACCATACCTTGGCCTCCACCAAACGGATAATCATCGACTTGATTATGTTTATTTTCGGCATAATCACGAAAATTGATTGTTCTCACTGATAACATGTCTTTATCTTGAGCTCGCTTTAAAATAGAGCTATTCAACACCCCATCGAACATCTCTGGAAATAACGTTAAATAATCAATACGCATTAATCTAACAGTCCTTCCATCGGTGTAATCTGGATGCGACGTCCTGCCACATCGATATCAGTTACGACGTCTTCAATATAAGGGATTAAATACTCTTTCTCACCTTTAACGACCCATACATCATTAGCACCTGTTTCAAAGATTTCATTTACACGTCCAAGGGGTTCATCCTCCACAAACGCAGTACAACCAATAATATCTGAATAATAATATTCATGCTCTGTAAGCTCAATATCACTATGTTCTTGCTTTTGTAACAACGTTTCGCCTTTAAGATATTCGATGTCATTGATATTGTTAATACCTTCAAACGTTAACATGTGAAAACCTTTATGCATGCGATAAGAAGCAATAGTCAGCTCAAGTGGTGATTTCCCTTTAGGCTCAACTTCTAATATCTCACCCGGTTGAAAACGTACATCTGTAAAATCAGAGTTTGATTTTACCTTTACCTCACCTTTGATTCCGTGTGTATTAACAATTGTACCTACTTCCACTTTCATGATATCCTCAAATCCTTTATAACTATTTTAATGAGATGATTCACGTTTCTTACATATAATATAAGTGCGCTCATTTATATCCTAACAACTCAGGATTGTTGTAGATATAAAAAAGGTCAGGACAATGGCGGTGATGCTTCAACAGTAAAGGATAATCGTCAACGTGTGAGCTGACCATTATTTATGCTTATAATTGCTGCTGAAAACAACTGGTTAGAAAAGCATGTAAGCTTTTCTATTTAACCAAACGTACAATGTCCTGACCCTGATCATCGTTATTTAACGATTATTTTTGTTCATCAAATTTTTTCAAAATACCTTCTCTTGATAAGATATTGTGAACAGTGTCTGTAGGTTTAGCACCATTTTTCAACCATTTAAGTGCTAATTCTTCATCGATTTTAACTTCTGGTGCATTGACGTGACCAGGGTTGTAAGTACCGATTTGTTCGATGCTGCGACCATCACGAGGTGCACGTGCATCTGCTGCTACGATACGGTAGAATGGATTTCTTTTAGAACCTAGACGTGTTAAACGTAATTTAACTGCCATTTATATTCTCTCCTTTATATACATTGTTTTATTTTCTACAAGAATTAATAATAACAGCTTACTGATATTTTGTAAAGAGTTTATTCTTTACCTTTTAGAAAAATTTAAATGATCACCGTAGACTTCTCATATTGAGTGTGGCTGCAAACAAAAAAGAAGCAGCACAGCGCTCCTTCCGGAAAACCACTATGCTACTCCTCTATCACTTTTTATTTTAAATTAATAAACAATTAGTCGTCTAAATTATATCTTAAATGCATCAGATACATGCCTTTTTCTACTAATGCACCGAGTGCTTCAGTTGACCGTTTCATGTAGATATCAGCCAGCTGTTGATTCTGTTGTTCTAAATATTTTTCTACATCCGTTTGATGATCGATTTGGTCATCTGTATCCATTTGCACACGTAAACACTGACTTGTCACATCATCTTCATAATGGTCCCGAATATCTAGATAGCTGCTGTAGTTAGCATCGCTGATTGTAGATAATGTACGGCTTAACCAATATGCATGATTCGGTGAATACGTCGTTGTCGTATCTTTAAATGCTGCAGGTGTATCATTCACATTCGCGTAGAACGGAACGAGCGCATTAAAGGTATTAGGCCCATATGCAAGCCAGTGAATACCCGCAACTGCATCTGAGACATCGTTACGTATTTGTAGCACATGTACTTCCTGGTTGCGATTGATACCGATAGGACGATATTTTCCTTGTCCTTCACTATCGAAGTCATACATGTCATACGGTGTGTTTTGATAGTGTGAACTGAGCACAAACTTGATATCTGCGACTGATATTTTGAAATCTGCACGGCGGATAAACGGAAAATCACTGTACTCTGGATCATTTACAGTATCTTGATTGAAATAACGTTGGCCATACCATGTTCTTGCATTGTTATACAACGTATCTTTCACCGTATCACTACCAAAAATATGTCTTAAATTCACACGGTTATAATCTGGATTTAAATGATAACGTTCAATCAATGATTTCAAATCATTAGAACAATGAGTATCCTCAGATTCGAAATCAAAATCATCGATATTAAAACGATTGGGAGCAACGACATAACTATCATCTGGAATACGTACTGCGGCCCAATGGTGACCACCTATTGTTTCCAAATACCAAACGCTATCTTTATCTGAAAAAGCGATGCCGTTGAGTTCATATGTGCCATATTGTTCAAGCAACTGACCTAACCGTAAGACCCCTTCTTCAGCAGAATGTATATACGGTAACACAATTGTCAGCATATCTTCTTCACCAATGCCATCTTTAACTAATGGGTCAATGGCATGCGTCATCGCATTGGAAGTGATTGTTTCACAAGCAGTCATCGCAATATTTTCTTCATTAATACCTGATCCTCCCCAGATTCCTTGTCCTTGATCAAAATCAGGAGTAGATGTGTAGCGTAGAGGGTGTTTCGGTAACTCTATCTTCACGCCAGAAATTTTAGATTGATAGGTTTTCGGTTGATCTTCAGGTTGCACAACTACAAAACGTTGCGGGTTCGATTGTTCTCCCCCGTCTTCATTACGTGCAATCATCGTAGAACCATCTATCGTGGCATCTTTTCCGGCAAGTATGGTTGTACATGTTTTAATTGGTTTTTGTGTCATAGAAACATCCTTTCAAAATGAGTTTATTTGTATCAATGTCACCACTTTTATAGTTGGATGCATAACAAACCTTTCACTTATCATAACACAAGTATATACCTAAAGATGCTCCCACGATTTTAATGAACTATTGCTCGACAAATATATTAGTAACTTTGCTAAAAACGCAAAAACCACTAGAAATTTATAAATACATTTTAATCATAATACAAGATAAATATATCCCTTTTAAATAAAGGGGAGTTAAATAATGTTAATCGATCAACATGTTCATTGTCATTTATCATACGATTGCTTAGAAATACCAGAAAGTTATTTGAATTACAGTAATGATTGACATATATAAACTTATATCAATTTAATTGAAAACCTATACCTTAATCTTTGACAAAAAATTATAGTTAAAATTGAAATAAAGTCAGAAAAAATCAATGTTGATATAATACTATACTTCATATTCAGTGTATTTCTCAATTTCAAAATTAACATGTTTTTCTTGAAAATATCGAAGTCCTCTGCATTATTAAACGTAATTATAAACCCACGATCGTCATACAAATAAAACAAAATCCCTTTATCTACATTAATGAAGTAAATAGATGAAAACGTTTCTTTTTGGTTAATATTAGGCACTAAATTAGGAAAGTCTTGATTACAGATTGCCTTTATCAACTTTCGGTATTTAATATCATTCTTTGTGCATTGATATTCAAATACATTAACTATCCTAAATATATCATCATCTCTAATGATTTGATTATATTTATACGATGAAGCAATTTGCTTAGATAGAAATTTTTCAGAAAATCTACTTTTGCGGGGAGTGACATAGTTTGTAGAGATTGAATGAATAAGCCTAATATGATCTTTTGAATCAAATATTTCATTAAAAATGCCAATCGCTTTGCGATAGACAATTTCGAAATAAACGTTATTCGTATTTATGCCATCCTCTTCTATTTGAGACAATTCATTTTCTAAGTATACATTGTAAGTGTTTTTTAAATTATTAAAATTAATATCTTTAATACTATTTATATGGGTCACTTTATTCATTTTTAAATCTACTTTCTTAATATTTTCCACGTTGAGTTAAAATTGCTATTCTTTTTCCTCTTCTATTTATCAATTTATAATAGCTTCACCGTGTTCGTTACCACTATATTACATTATTATCCAACCAGCATTCGGATCTTTTCAATTTTTTGTCCTATAATTTTTGAGTTAATACATTCTTATTAATATCTTTAACTATAACATGCTTATTTGATCTCATAGCTTTTTCACCATATTTTTAGCTCTTTTTATACCAAATCAAGCAGTCATTACTGCCATGACAACTAAAGATACTGCTGAACCTTTAGAAAAAGGACTCAAAGTTTCTTATCACTTTGAGTCCTTAGTTCGTTATATTCATTTAAAACGGTAAGTTCATACCTTTTAACATGTTTTGCATTTGTTGACGTTTGCCTTTTTTACCTTTGCCGCCGCCAGTGAATTGTTTCATCATTTTTTTCATTTCATTAAATTGTTTCATCAAGCGATTGACTTCTTGTAAGGAACGTCCAGAACCCAAGGCAATCCGTTTCTTCCGTGACACATTGAGTTTATCTGGATCACGTCGTTCTAACGGTGTCATAGATTGGATAATCGCTTTAATATGATCGATTTGTTTCTCGCTCATATTAAGCTTATCTAAGCCTTTCATTCGATTCATACCTGGAATCATTTTCATGATATCATCTAACGGACCTAAGTTTTTCACTTGGTCGAGTTGTTCTAAGAAATCATCTAACGTAAAGGATGACGTACGCATTTTTTGTTCTAAATCTTTCGCTTTGTCAGCATCAACATCTTGTTGCGCTTTTTCAATTAAGCTCAATACGTCACCCATACCGAGAATACGAGACGCCATACGTTCAGGATGGAATAATTCTAAACCGTCTAGTTTTTCACTCATCCCAACGAATTTAATTGGTTTTTCAGTGACCGCTCTGATAGAAAGTGCAACACCACCACGTGTATCACCATCTAATTTAGTGAGCGTCACCCCGGTAATATCTAATTGATTATCAAATGATTCGGCCACATTCACCGCATCTTGCCCTGTCATCGCATCTACGACGAGCATAATTTCATTTGGTTTAGTGATTTCTTTTACATCACTGAGTTCTTCCATCAACGCTTCATCGACATGTAGACGACCTGCTGTATCGATAATGACGAAATCTAAATGTTCTTCCTTCGCATGTTGAATCGCATGTTCAACGATTTCTTGCGGTTTAACTTGATCACCTTCAGTATAAACAGGCACATCTAGTTGTTTACCGACTGTTTGTAATTGATTAATGGCAGCTGGACGATAAATATCGGCAGCTACAAGTAATGGCTTTTTATTATATTTTTTACGCATGAGGAGCGCTAATTTACCTGCAGTTGTGGTTTTACCTGCACCTTGTAGCCCCACCATCATCACGACAGTAGGTGGTTTATTTGCCATATTAATCGTTGAATTGTCTCCACCCATCAATTGAGTGAGCTCTTCTTGAACGATCTTGATGACTTGTTGACCTGGTGTTAGTGATTTCATGACGTCTGACCCTAAAGCGCGATCAGAAACTGTTTTAATGAAATTTTTAACTACTTTAAAGTTTACGTCGGCTTCTAGTAAAGCGAGCCTTACTTCACGCATCATCGCTTTGATATCGGCTTCAGTTACTTTACCTTTACCGCGGATTTTCTGCATCGTTTCTTGTAAGCGATCCGATAATCCTTCAAATGCCATACGCAATCACCCTCCTTTATTCATTTCCTATTCGAGTTCTTCGAGTTCATCGATATATTTTTCAATTTGTTTTGCATCGTCTACATGATCACGCATTGCGTTATATATCTCTCGACGCTTCTCAAAATTTTTATATAATCCTAATTTTTGTTCATAATCTTCAACTAAATCGCCAGTTCTTCTTATATTATCATAAACTGCTTGACGACTCACATCAAATGTATCTGCAATCTCACTTAATGAGTAATCTTGTAAATAAAATAACTCTAAGTAATTGCGTTGTTTTTTCGTTAATAAGGATTGATAAAAATCAAACAAGTAATTCATGCGTAACGTTTTAACTAAATCATCTTGGGCCATGGTCATTACCTTCGTTTTCTACGGTATCCACTGTTTCTGGTTCATCATTTGCGTCTGCGTCAATCTCATCGACATCGACGTTTTTCTCAATCATGTCTGCAAAGAGACCATAAACATAACTTTCAGGGTTAAATGGTTGAAGGTCATCTAGTTTTTCACCTAAACCAACGTATTTAACTGGAATGTGAAGTTCGTTACGTATCGCAAGCACGATACCACCTTTAGCCGTACCATCGAGTTTTGTTAATACGATACCTGTCACATTTGTCACTTCTTTAAATGATCTTGCTTGAGATAACGCATTTTGACCTGTCGTTGCATCTAAGCATAAGAGTACTTCATGTGGTGCATCTGGAACTGCACGACCAATGACGCGTTTCACTTTTTCTAACTCATTCATTAAGTTAGCTTTATTTTGTAAACGTCCTGCGGTATCACAGATCAGGATATCTACGCCTTTATTTTTCGCTGCATTAATCGCATCATACATGACCGCTGCAGGGTCTGATCCTTCACTTTGGCTCACGACATCGACGCCGACACGTTCACCCCATACTTGCAATTGTTCAATAGCACCTGCTCTAAATGTATCACCAGCTGCAAGCATGACTTTTTTACCTTCTGATTGGTAGCGATGTGCGAGTTTACCAATTGTAGTGGTTTTACCGACACCATTTACACCAACCATCAAGATGACATTCAAACGATCTTCTTGAATATCGACAGCTTCAGAATTTTCATCGTCTTGATGATATATTTCTACGATTTTTTCAACAATGACTTCTCTTAAGTCTTCTGTTTCTTGAATGTTTTGACGACGTGCTTCGTCTCTTAACTCATCGACAAGTTCCATCACAGTATTGAAACCAACATCTGCAGTAATCAACATTTCTTCAAGTGCTTCAAAGAAATCTTCGTCGACTTTACGATAACGAGCAATTAAATTATTTAACTGTTCTTGGAAATTTTGACGTGATTTTTCTAAACCAGCTTTGAATTTAGCACCGAGTTTTTGAGCTTCGATTTCTTCAAAGTCTTCGATAGAAATTAATCCATCTTCATCAAAATCTGCTTCACTTAATTTTTTAGGTTTCTTCTTCGGCGCCTCTTCTTCCGACTTAGCCTCTGTCGCATCACTTTCTTCGTCTTCTAAAGGCTCAAGCGTCTCTTCTTGTTCAGATTTATCTTCAGTTTGACCCGTGAATTTTTCTTTTAAACGTTTAAAAAAGCTCATTCAGTTACTCCTCCTTCATCACTTCATCTACCGTATTCAGGTTGACACTTACCAAACGTGATACCCCAGATTCTTGCATCGTTACACCATAAAGTCGATCAGAATATTCCATCGTACCTTTGCGGTGGGTAATCACGATAAATTGCGTTTGATCCGATAAAGCTTTTAAGTATTGTGCATAGCGAATCACATTGGCTTCATCTAACGCTGCCTCTACCTCATCTAGTATAACAAATGGTGCAGATCTTACTTTTAATATAGCAAATAATAATGCAATCGCACTTAATGCACGCTCGCCACCACTTAACAGTGATAAATGTTGTAATTTCTTACCGGGCGGTTGGACGATGATATCCACCCCTGCAGAGAGATAATCGTCATTCGTGAGTTGTAATTCAGCTTTACCACCGCCAAACAGCTGTTTAAATACTTCAGTAAAATGACTTTGAACTTCGTGGAACGTGGTTTTAAAACGATCTTTCACTTCTTGATCCATCTCATCAATGATTTGTTCAAGCGTAGCCTTCGCATCGCGTAAATCTGTCCGTTGTTCATTTAAGAATGTGTAACGTTCATTGATTTCCTCAAATTGCTCTATCGCATTTAAATTGACTGGACCTAATTCTTCAATAGACATTTTCGTCAGTTTAACCTTTTTACGTAAATTGTCAATCTCATCATCTAATTCATATCGTTCTTGTGCACGTTCAAATGTGAGATGGTAGTCCTCACTTAAGTGATCAATCGCATGATTAATGAGCACATCTAAACGTGATTGTTGCGTTTTAATATCTTGATATCGATTCTCTATCGATAGTATATCACGATGTGTTTCTTGAAGTTGGGCGTCTTTTTGTTCAATCGTCTCATTGACTTCCGTACGACGTGCTTTGTGTGTTTCTAAATCAGCCGCATAACTCGCTTTATTATTTTGATGTGTATCGATTTGTTGCTGGATTTGGTCGTACGCACTTTGTCCCGTCACTTCATCTGAGTTAAATAATTCAATTTGATCCGCCACTTTTTGTTGTTGTTGTTTTGTATCGTCAATTTGACGTTCAGTCCGTTCGAGAGATTGGCGATTCGTTTTCAACCGTTCTTTAATCACTGCTAAGTCTGATTGTTTTTGGTGCAATTGTTGTTGAACAGCTTGGGAATTAGCTTGTCCTTCTTTAGATAGTTGTGTATACGTTTCAATATCTTTTTCTAATTGTGTCAGTTGCTGTTGGATACGCTGTTGATCTTGTTGTTTTTCTTCAAGTGTGTGCTTACTTTTATCACTTTGATAGCCATCGTTTTTCTCGAATTCAAACTCTTCGTGTTCGTCTTTAATGCGTGACTCATTATCGCGCAATCGATCGAGTTCAAGTGATTGTTCATGAGCTTGTTGTTTCACTTGGTTATACGTTTGACTTTGATTGAAGTAATCATCACTTAATTGATCGACTTGTTCTTTCACCGCTTTATAATCTGCTTCAAATGTCCGTGTTTGCTGTTCATAGGAAGCGAGCTGTTCTTTCATCTTAGTCAATTCATCTTTTTGTGACAAAATGCTTTTCGTTTTACGTTGGCCGCCACCTGACATGGATCCACCCGGATTAACGACATCGCCTTCTAACGTTACAATGCGTGTGCAGTAGCGTATTTGTCTGGCTAGCGCATTGGCATGTTTAAGGTCGTCCACAATAATCGTATTGCCTAATAAATTATCAATAATATGTTGATATGTACTAGACACTTGTACTGCTTCAGACGCAATATTGATAAAACCTTCTGCTTGTTGTGCAGTTTGTTTAATATCCGAAGCTAAGTATCTCGGTTTAATGACATGAAGGGGTAAAAATGTTGCTCTGCCTAAGCCATTCTGTTTTAAATATTGAATGGCTTGTCTACCATCCTTTTCGGTTTCTACAATGACGTGTTGAAGAGAGGCCCCGAGTGCAGTCTCAACTGCTTGAGTCAACTCAGAAGGCACGTCCATCACTTCTGCCACTGCACCATGAATACCTGATAATTGCTGATTTTTTGCTTGGAGTATGTGTTTCACACCATTAAAAAAGTAACTATAATCTTCTTGCTGTGTTTCTAAACTATCGATACGTGATTTTAACTTTTCATTATAACGATAAGCTTGGTGTAGTTTTGACTCATGCTCATTTTGTGAAGCTTTCGCTTGTGTTAATTGACGTTCATATTGTTTCAATTGTGCATTCAACGCATCAAGTTGTTGCTCTGTCTCTTGATATGCTGTTTCAGTATCGTTGATTTGTGACTGAATCGATTTTAATTGTTCATAAGCTTCAACAAGTCGTGAATCTAAACGAGATTGTTTGGATTCATTTTCTTCAATAGAATGTTCTAAAAACCGAATATCGTTATTCACATCAGATAGTTGAGATCTCAACGTATAATATTCATCTCTGATTGACTCAAGTTTTTCTGCATGCGTATCGCCATCCATATTGAGTTGTTGTTCAAGCTCATGGATTTGTTGTGTTAACGTTTGTTGTTGTGCTTTCAATTTATCAATCGTTTCTTGGGTCTCACGTTTTTCAGACTCTAATGTATCAAGTTGGTGAGCTAAATTAGCTTGATCTTCTTCAAAACGCGCATTGGTTTTAGATTGATTTTTCTTACGTTCTTCTAACACATTAAGTTGTCCTGTATATTTTTCTACAGCTTCTGTCGCTTCAACTAACTGTTGATTTAACTGTTCAACTTGTTGATCTAGCTGGTTACGTTCATTTTTATATTTAACTAAAGCTTGATTGAGTTGCGTTTTTTCTGCATCTTTATTTTCCTGTTGGCTCTTCAATTCATTTAACTCGTTATCATGCGATTGGATTTGTTCATTATATGTCTCAATATCATGAACGGTAACAAGCACATCACTTTTTTCCATTTCTTTGGAAAGGGTTTGATATTCTTTCGCTATCGCCGCTTCTTCTCTTAGTGGTTCGACGCGACCTTCTAAATCATACAAGATATCTTCGACACGGGTTAAATTATCTTCAGTTTGATCTAACTTTTCCACCGATGTCGCTTTACGCTTTTTATATTTTAAAACGCCAGCAGATTCTTCAATAATTTGTCTTCGGTCCACCGGTTTCGCGTTCAATATTTCATCCACGCGTCCTTGAGAAATAATGCTAAACGCTTCTTTGCCCAAACCTGAGTCTAAAAATAACTCAATGATATCTTTTAACCGAGCACGTTCATTATTTAAATAATATTCACTGTCCCCATTACGATATAAACGTCGAGTCACAGTGACGGTTGTAGCATCGACTTGTAAATCACCGGATTCATTATCTAATGTCAATTTAACTTCTGCATAGTTTTGTGCATGTCGATGTTCGGCACCAGAAAAAATGATGTCTTGCATTTTTGAGCCTCTTAATGATTTCGCAGACTGTTCACCGAGCACCCACTTGATCGCATCTGTGATATTACTTTTACCACTGCCATTAGGACCGACGATTGCCGTGACACCTTTATCAAATTGCACCTCTGTATGGTCCGCAAATGATTTAAAGCCAAATGCGTCAATCGATTTCAAATAAACCATGATTTACTCCTTCGTATTCCTATATAACTGGTGTAGTTGATTAAATCTGCATTTGAACTACTGCTTCATAGATTTATAAGCACGTTCAGCTGCTTTTTGCTCTGATTCTTTCTTCGTTTTCCCTTGACCTGTCGCTACAGGTTGATCGTCTAGCATCACTTCTGATGTAAATAAACGATGATGTGCAGGTCCTTCTTGTTTCACTAAACGATAGGACACTTCGCCGCTATTTTGACGATGCACAAACTCTTGAAATTGGGTTTTAAAATCAACCACGCCTTCAAGTTCGTCTTCTTCGACAAATGGGAAAATCACTTTTTCAGAAAAGCGTTGAACGGCTTCAAGACCTTGATCTAAATAAAGTGCACCAACAAAGGCTTCAAACGCATCTGATACGAGTGAAGGTCTCGTACGTCCTCCTGTTTTTTCTTCACCTTTTCCTAATAAAATGAGTTCGTTCAAATTAATTTTATTCGCAAATATTACAAGTGAGGGTTCACAAACAATTGCTGCTCTCATTTTAGTTAAATTACCTTCTGGTAAATTAGGATATTTATCAAACAAATAGCGTGATACCGTCAATTCTAATACTGCGTCTCCTAAAAATTCTAATCGCTCGTTATGATCCAAACGATTCATATTAAAATCATTGATAAAACTAGAGTGGGAAAAAGCTTGTTGGTATAACTCAATATCATCTGCTTGCAATGACAATTCTTCCATTTTTTTGGCGAATTGCGCTCTGAATTGGGTTACCATTTCACTTTTCTTATGTTGACTCACTCCATCTCCTCCTTACTTTCGATATGTGATTTGTGCATACGGGCACATAGTCTATATTTTACGTGAATTTAAGATAAAACTAAAGCGAAAAAGTGAAAGCTTTCGTTAAAAATGCAAAAAAACTGAGCCGTTATCAAGCGACTCAGTTTATCGGTTTTATTATTTTTCAAGGCTGTTGATATATTTAACAGCGTCACCAACAGTATTGATTTTTTCTGCTTCTTCATCAGGAATTTCTGTACCAAATTCGTCTTCTAATTCCATAACTAATTCAGCAATATCAAGTGAATCAGCGCCTAGATCATCTTTGAAAGATGCGTCTTCAGTTACTTTGTCAGCATCTACACCTAAACGGTCAACGATGATATCTTTTACTTTATCGAAGTTTTCCACGTCGAGTCACCTCCTTTAAAAGTATTTTATATTAGAGACTTTTATATTTTCCCATTTTCTTAATTGAAATACAAGCCATATTTGAACTCATCAGTGTTGATATAACTCAAATCATCACAAATTACACATTTGATCAGAGTTGAGGCCCTTACATGAACATACCGCCGTTTACATTGATGACTTGTCCTGTAATATATTTCGCTCTATCAGAAGCTAGGAATGAAACTGTATTAGCGATATCTGTATCTTCACCTAGACGACTAAGTGGAATATTTTGTAACATTTGGTCTTTTACTTCATCGCTAAGTGCATCTGTCATGTCAGAGACAATGAAGCCAGGCGCAACAGCATTCACTGTGATATTTCTAGAAGCAAGTTCTTTCGCAGCTGATTTTGTTAATCCAATCACACCTGCTTTAGACGCAACATAGTTCGCTTGACCTGGATTACCAATTTCACCGACGATGCTTGTTAAGTTGACGATAGAACCTTGTTTTTGTCTCAACATGTGAGGTGTAACTTTTTGGATACAGTTGAAAGTACCTTTAAGGTTGGTATTGATGACTGCATCCCAGTCTTTTTCTTTCATGCGCATAAGTAAGTTATCACGTACTATACCTGCATTGTTAACTAAGGTATCAATTGTACCGAATTGTTCAACCACTTCTTTAATCATGCTTTTAACTGCATCACTATCTGATACGTCAGCTTGAATTGCAAAGCTTTCAACGCCTTGTGCTTTGATTTCTTCTACAACTGCTTCTGCTTTATCTTTACTGCCTGCATAGTTTACTGCAACGTTGAAACCATCTTCAGCAAGTTGTAAAGCAATTCTACGACCGATACCTCTAGAAGCACCTGTTACTAATGCATTTTTAGTCATTTTCATTCCATCCTTTCACATCTTCAAGCGTTTGAATTGATGTCACAGTGACATCTCGATTTATTTTTCTAATCAAACCTGCTAAAACTTTTCCTGGACCAATCTCAATGAAATGATAGACACCTTGTTCGATGAGCCATTCAGTAGAAGCAATAAATTCAACAGGTGAATACAACTGTTTAATCATGTTCTGTTTAATCGCTTGGGCTTCGGTTTCGCCTTTTGCGTTAAAGTTTTGTACGACAGGGAATGCAGCATCGTGCCATTCAAACTGATCGATAAATTCAGCAAAGTCTGTTTCAATGACTTGCATCATAGAAGAGTGGAATGGACCAGATACAGCAAGTGGTTTCGCTCTTCGCGCACCATAGGCTTTAGGATCTTCTACTAATTTGTCGATTAAACTTTTATGACCTGACACTACAATTTGTCCTGGCGCATTGATGTTGGCAGGCTCTATTTTTTCATCGTCAGTAGATAGTTTTTGGCAAAGTTCATCTACTTCTTCATAGTCTAAACCAAGTACGGCTGCCATACTACCGACACCATCAGGAAACGCAGCTGCCATCAATTGACCACGTTTACGTACAATTTTGACTGCATCTTCGAAAGAAAGTACGCCTGCTGCAACTAAGCTGGAATATTCTCCTAAACTATGCCCCATTGTATAATCAGGGTTAATCTCTTTCATCGCTTTAAATAGTGCCACACTATGTGTTAACAGTGCAGGTTGCGTATTTTCAGTTTGTCCTAAGATCTCATTGGGATCGTTGAACATTGTATCTAACAAATCAAAATCTACTGCGTTTTGCGCTTGATCTAAAACTTGAGTAGCTTGTTCGTCTTGTTGATATAAATCTTGCGCCATACCTACTTTTTGGGAACCTTGTCCCGGAAAAATAATTGCTGTTTTACCCATTAAGATTCACCAACCGTTTCTTTCATTGTTTCTACTACTTTTTCTTCAGAAGCAATTTTCGCTTGTCTAATTGCCGAGTAAAAAGCTTTCGCATTGGAACTACCATGCGCTTTAACGACGATACCATCTAAACCTAGTAAAACTGAGCCACCATATTCAGCATAATCCATTTTTGCCATTAACATCGTTAAATCTCTTCTGATCAATAATGCGGCAACTTTATTTTTCATACCTCTTAGTAAAGTGGTTTTTAACATTTTACCAATTGATTTAGCGGTACCTTCAAGGTTTTTCAAAATCATATTGCCTGTATAACCGTCAGTAACGACGACATCAGAAGCGTCTTGCATTAAGGCTTTCGCTTCGACGTTACCAGCGAAGTTAAAGTCATTTTGTGCTGCCATAAGTTGATATGCTTTTTTCGTTAGCGCATTCCCTTTGGCAGGTTCTGTACCGATGTTTAATAAACCAACGGATGGTTCTTTTATACCACGTAATTTCTGTGCATATACATTACCGAGTTGTGCATATTGTAATAAGTGTTCAGCCTTCGCATCTGCATTCGCACCCACATCCATGAAGACGAAGCCTTTACCTGAAATGGTAGGTAATGTAACTACAAGCGCTGGGCGTACAACACCTTTAATACGTCCGACGATAAAGAGTCCTGCAGACATGAGCGCTCCTGTATTACCTGCGGATACACAACTATCCGCTTCACCATTTTTAACGGCTTCAGCTGCGCGAACCATAGAGCTATCTTTTTTACGTTTAATCGCTCTAACAGGTTCGTCTTCCATCGTAATTTGTTCTTCACAATGTCTAAAATCAATACGTGGATGATCTAATGTATATTGAGATTGATCTCCAAATAATATGATTTCTAAATCACTGAAATCATTCACTGCTCTTTCAACAGCTTCAAGCACAATTGCTGGTGCGTCATCGCCACCCATCATATCTACAGCTACTTTAACCATTTTCTGTTTCATCCTCACTTGTATAATACATTTTGAATGTGCCTTCAAAAACTTGTGTTTGTTGCACATAAGATTTAACTTCAATATAAAAATATTTGTCATTCACTTCTAAAACGCGTGCCTTCGCATGTACATTATCATGCAATTTCACTTGTTTCACAAATTTAACGCGGCTTTCTCGGGTCAACACAACAGGTTTATGTATCAGTGCCACACAAAGCGAGTTCGCTTGGGCAAATAACACGTGTCCACGCGCAATTTGATTTCGCGTAAACACGGAATCTTCATTGATTTGTATGACCGATGTTGCTGTCTCATTCGGCACGATATCAATCACGTAACCGATGATTTCGTTCGCTTCAATGGATTGAATGCGTTCATGATTCTGTTGTGCCACCATTTTAATGCGCGTTCTTAATTCCGGAATGTTTAACTGAGACCGATCAAGTCTAATCGTTTGGATACTCACATGAAAGCGTTGACTGAGTTCATTATCGGTAACAAAGGGATTCGCTTCGATTTCATTTTCGATCGCAGCTTGTCGATCTTGTTTTTTCATCTTCATGCATTTCATTCTCCCTTTTTAGTACCTAGTCTTAAATATCCTTAACATATCATAACATTTTCTAAAACAGATACTCAACAAATAACGCAATGGACGCATTGGCATTTGGGTAACATTGTAACCTGATGGATACATTTTCTGAGATCCTTTCTTAAAGGTGACTCACGATTTATCTTTAATCAGTCAAAGCTTGTATAGAGTAAGTGTTCTTCGATAAATGTGCGCAATCTCGTATAAGTCTCGCTGAAAAATTCACCAGATTGAATTAATTCACCTGCTTCATTTCTCGCAACTTCTAACATTTTGTAATCTTCTACAACATCTGCAACTAAGAAATCAGGTAAGCCGCTTTGTTTCACACCGAAGAAATCCCCAGGGCCTCGCATTTCGAGATCTCGTTCACTCAGTTCAAAACCATCTGTGGTTTGCGTCATAATAGTCATCCGTTCAATGCCTGTTTCTGTTTTAGGAGAAGCGATGAGCACACAATAACTTTGATGTTCGCTACGTCCTACACGTCCCCGTAATTGGTGAAGTTGTGACAATCCAAAGCGATCCGCATCATAGATAATCATGAATGTCGCATTTGGCACATTGACCCCAACTTCTACAACCGTAGTAGCGACGAGTATATCTATTTCCTTATCACTAAACTGAGCCATAACATTGTCCTTGTCTTCTGAACTTAACTTACCATGAAGTAAGCCGACATTGTAATTAGGATAACGCATTTTCAATGACTCAAATAACGCGATGACGTTTTGCACATCTTCGAGATGTTCAGAACTCTCAATTAATGGACAAATGACATAGGCTTGTCGTCCCTTTTCTAACTCTGACGTCATTTGATTAAGCACTTGATCATAAGACTCATGTTTCGCCCATTCTGTAATGATTGGTTTTCGACCCTTAGGTAATTGCTTAATAGAAGAAACGTCCATTTCTCCGAAGACAGAGATTGCGAGTGTTCTTGGTATTGGGGTTGCCGTCATGAATAACACATTCGTCATAGCCCCTTTTTCTCTTAATTTCTGACGTTGTTCAACGCCAAAACGGTGTTGTTCATCCGTGATAACTAAGCCGATTTGATCAAAATAAACATCATCTTGTATGAGCGCATGAGTTCCTACTAAGCAATCAATTTCGCCATTTTGTAGCTGTTCTAACAGTACTTTTCTCTTCTTACCTTTTACTGAACCAGTGAGCAGTGCGACGTTCATTCTATCGCCAAATAATTCTGCTAAACTTTCAGCATGTTGTTCAGCTAAAATTTCTGTCGGAACCATCAAAGCAGATTGATAGCCGGCCGTTTTTAAAGCATACATACATATAGCAGCAACTACCGTTTTACCAGAACCTACATCACCCTGTAACAGACGGTGCATGCGAATCGGTGCTTTTAAATCTCGGAAGATTTCATTCACACTTTGTTTTTGGGCATCAGTCAATTCGAAAGGTAATGAATCAATAAACGCTTTGACTAATGATAAATCATAGTCGACCTCGATGGAATCATCGGATGATTTCTCAAGACGGTTTAACCATTGCATGCGCAATTCGAACATGAAGAGCTCTGTAAACGCATAAGTTCTTCTTGCCTTTAATAACGATGTTTTATCTGGCGCATAATGCAAAGTGCGAATCGTATCTTCCAATGATTCTAGTTTATATTTGGATTTCAATTCTTCTGAAAGCCATTCATGAATTTCTACTTTTTCTAAGACTTGTCGTATCATATCGCGTAACGGCTTTTGTTTAATGCCTTCTTTAATACGATAGACCGGTTCTAGCTGGGTTTCACCATTATTTTCTACATTAAAAAACATGCGTTGACCGGTAATCTCTTGCTTTCTTCGGTGCCATTTCCCTTTGATTGTTACCATTTCGTTGAGCTGAATTTTATTTTTTAAATAGGGTTGATTGAAAAACACACATTTAACCGCAATTTGATTCACCATAATATGTACAGTCAATTTAGACTTATTTCGTCCAAAAAAAGCGACAGATGGAGAAGTATAGACTTCACCCACTACTGTCACAGTTGATTCGTCTTCAGCTTGGTTCAAATCCACCACGGTATTGTCTTCATAACGGGTTGGAAAATATAACACCAAGTCTTCAATTGTATGAATATTAAGTTCGTTTAACACTGCAAGTCGTTTGGGCCCCAAACCTTTAACATCAGAGAGCGGAAACGGATTTTCAATCAAGTTTACTTTTGACATTTTTTAATCACCAAATATTTGTTGTTTTAAACGCTGACCCGTAGGCGTACCTGCCAAACCACCTCGTCCCGTTTCACGTAAGGCAGAAGGCATCGTTTGTCCGATTTTGTACATAGCCTCAATCACTTCATCCGTTGGTATCCGCGATGTGACACCTGCTAGCGCCATATCAGCGGAAACAATCGCATTAGAAGCTCCAGCTGCATTCCGCTTCACACAAGGCACCTCTACGAGTACAGCGACTGGATCACATACTAAACCTAGCATATTTTTCAAACAAATTGCAAAAGCTTCAGCTGATTGTTGTGGCGTACCACCTGCGAGCTCAACCGTTGCGGCAGCAGCCATCGCAGCTGCAGAACCTACTTCCGCCTGACAACCTCCAGCTGCTCCAGAAATAGAAGCATTGTTCGCTACGACAAAACCAAACGCACCAGCTGTTAACAGAAAGTTCAACATATCTCGTCGCGTTGGATGTAGCCTCGGTTCTAATCCGAAAAGCACACCTGGCACAACACCTGCCGATCCTGCTGTAGGCGTAGCGCAAATTTTACCCATTGCTGCATTGACTTCATTCGTCGCCACTGCTTTACTCACTGCATCTAGTAATGTCACGCCAGATAAAGCTTGTCCTGTGGCTAAATAACGTTTGATAAGGACTGCATCACCACCTGTTAATCCTGTTTTAGAAGAGACCCCGTTTAACCCTTCTTCTAACGCGTGTTCCATGGTTTGTAAGTTCTTATCCATATATGCATAAACTTCGTCACGTGTTAATCCAGACACGGACATTTCTTGTTCTAGCATCACTTCATGAATCGCTTTATGTTCGTTGTCGCATTTCTCGATTAGTTCTTTCACATTCTTAAACATTGTCATCCCCCTTGGTTATGCATCACCCATCATCGTCACTGTAACAACACCTTCTACTTGTCTTATTTTTTCTAAAATCGAAGGATTGATTTTCTCATCCAGTTCACAGGTCATGAGCGCATCGTCACCCTTTTCTTTTCGCGACATCTGCATGCTACCGACATTGATACTCGCTTCTCCTAATATATTCGCGACGCGCCCAATCGTGCCAAATATGTCCTTATGAAATACAAGTAGCGCAGGATAATTGCCACTCACTGCGATTTTAAAGCCATTAATTGCCACAATTTCAATCTTTCCGTCACCGATAGATACACCTTCTACAGATAACGACCGATCACCTTTACGCATGTCTATCATCGCTGTATTTGGATGTGACCGTGTTTCTTGCATTTCGATAAATCTGACTCTCATACCAACCGCTTCTGCAGTCGTCAAACTATTTTGAATTCGATCATCATCTGTATCATAACCTAATAAGCCTCCAACTAATGCCACATCCGTTCCATGTCCTTTATACGTTTCCATAAACGAACCATAGAGATAGATATCAACTTGATCAGGTTGTATTTTAAATAAGTCTCTTGCGACTAGACCAATCCGTACCGCACCTGCAGTGTGAGACGAAGATGGCCCAACCATTGTAGGACCGATAATATCGAATACACTTTTATATTTCATTGTCATTACCCCATTGTTTTATTGTTTGTAAATGCGCTTACATAGTGAATCTCACTCATTATAACAGATTAAAATTTTATTTGAACAATTTTACCCGTAGAACAATTTTTTAAAATTTTGATTGATTTTCCTAAGAATGTAGGTGAGAAAATAAGGCGCTTACACATAAAAAAGAGTCGAGATAATCGCTTGAGGTTATGACACCTCATAGCTGATCTCTCAACTCTTTCACTCAATAACGTTTTATTCCACTGCAAATAAATAATGGTACACCGGTTGTTGACCTTCATGTTGATCGATTTCTACATCTTCGTAGTTTTCTTCTAGCCATTCAACCACAGCATCGGTCACTGAATCGGTAGCATCTTCGCCAGTGATCATTGTGACAATTTCACTATCGTCATCTAACATGTCTGTAAGGAGTGCTTTTATGGTATCTAGTTGTTCTGGATGACTTGCGATAATTTTATCTTCTTTCAGACCCATGAAAGCATCTTTTTTAATTTCAACATCATCTATCGTCGTATCTCTGACCGCATATGTGATAGCTCCAGAAGTCACCATTTCTATCGCTTCAACCATACGAGCTTTATTGTCCGCCAGAGAATCAGAAACATCAAAATTGAATAATGAACTAATCCCTTGTGGAATCGAACGCGTTGGAATGACAACGACTTCTGCATCTACAATTTCAGCAGCTTGTTCACTTGCCATTAAAATATTCTTGTTATTTGGTAAAATAATCGCGCGTTTACATTGTGATTTTTCAATGACATCCACAATATCTTGTGTAGATGGGTTCATCGTTTGACCCCCACTAATCACGTGTGTAGCACCCATTGATTTAAACAATTCTGAAATGCCATCTCCCATTGAAATCGTAACAACGGCAGTTTCAACTGTTTCTGGTGTTTGTTGCATAGATTGTTGCTCTTTACGTACAACTTCTCTGTGTTGTTCACGCATGTTTTCTGATTTCAGTTTAATCAATTCACCGTATTGTTGACCGTAATTGAACACTTCTCCTGGTGTTTCCGTATGCACATGTACTTTGACAACTTCATCATCACTGATGACGAGGAGGGAATCACCGAATGCACTGACATCTTCTCTAAATTGTTGTTCATCAAATGGTTTTTTCTGTTTATCAAAACGAACCATCATTTCAGTACAATAACCATAGATAATATCTTCAGTACTGATTACGCCATGGAAATCATGCTCATCATTCACGAAGTTTTCAGTATCGACTTTACTACTTTCTTTATTATCAGCAATCGTTTCCCCTTTTAACGCAGCTAAAAATCCTTCATAAACGAGAGTCAATCCTTTACCCCCACTGTCTACTACACCGACTTCTTTCAGCACTGGAAGTTGATTCGGTGTATTGTCTAATGATTGTTTTGCAGCTTCGATCGTTTGTGCCATTAATTCGATGCAATCTGTTGTTGATTGAGCGATTTTGACTGCTGCTTTTGCTGCATCTCTCGCAACGGTTAAAATTGTCCCCTCTACTGGTTTCATGATCGCTTTATAAGCCGTCTCCACACCGGCTTCTAAGCCTTTTGCAAATTGCGCTGCATCGATTTCCTCAAATGTTTCTATGTATTTACAAAAACCACGGAATAATTGAGAAAGGATGACCCCTGAATTACCACGTGCTCCCATCAATAACCCTTTTGAAAATGTTTGACCTAAGGCACCGATGGCATGTGACACATTACTTTCAACTGCTTCTCTACCAGAGGTCATCGTAAGATTCATATTTGTCCCTGTATCGCCGTCTGGCACGGGATACACATTGAGAGAATCTACTAATTCTGCATTATTCGATAAATTCTGCGCGCCTTGTATGATCATGTTGGAAAAAATCTGACCATTTATTTTGCTAACCATTCAAGTTGTCCTCCTAGCTTTTGTTGCCGTTATTTACACGTACACCTTGTACAAATATATTTATGGAACTCACCTTAATCTTCAACGTTTGTTCGAGTGTGTATTTCACAGTGGATTGTACATTATTTGCTACTTCAGTAATTTTAGTACCGTAGCTCACGATGATGTACATATCGACATCGATAACACCTTTATCTTCACGTACGATGATTCCTTTGGCAAAATTTTCATGACCTAATATTTCAGCGATGCCGTCACGTACTTGTTGTCTTGAAGCCATGCCAACAATCCCATAACATTCTACTGCTTTACTCCCAACAACAGATGCTATCACATCATTTGAAATATCTATATGACCGTAGTCATTTTTAATTTTTAAAGTCATAGTGTGACCTCCACCTCATCATAAAATTATTATTCTCTTACATTTAGTGCATATCTAATCTATAACTACTTCTACTGAGTTTGGATATGGTTTAGTTTGTTGTGAATTCTAGCTCATTAATTTAAACTGTATGTTATTAATACGATGCAATCGATTTTTCTGATGATACCTAGCTCATTGTAGTTACATTAAAATGAAAGATTCAAAATAATTTTACATAGACGCATATAAAAATTTAGGATCTGATCATTTATTTTACTTGCCATTCAATATAACTACTCGGCTCAAAGCAATATTATAACATAATAATCACATAACTAAAGTATAAACACAAACGAAATAAGAAATATGTATTGCTATGAAGGTACGAATATGGTACATTATTTGAGTATATAGTAGTTAAGTGTATTTATATTTATTAAAGGAGGTACTTTTCATGGGTAAACAATGTTACGTTACAGGACGTAAAGCTTCAACAGGTAACAAACGTTCTCACGCATTAAACTCAACTAAACGTCGTTGGAATGCTAACCTTCATAAAGTTAGAATTCTTGTAGACGGCAAACCTAAAAAAGTTTGGGTTTCAGCTCGTGCTTTAAAATCTGGTAAAGTTACAAGAGTTTAATAAATATAATGCACTAAAGGCTCATCCTTATGTGGAGGAAGAGCCTTTTTTTATGCCTTCTTTTAATCCCTACTGCGGAACATTAACAAATGTCCTTCATTGATAGTCACTTCGCCGTCACGATCTGTCAGTTCATTAGAAATCGTTAACGTCGAACCTAGAGTTAACGTCGTCTGATCCAAATTATATTTAAAGTGTTTAAGCGAGATCGTCGTCGGATATGTCACAGGTACGAATGAGATGTATTGATATGTCTCATCGTTTTCAATGCGATGATGTCCCTTTGTTATTAGCATAATTTGGTTTTGATCATCGAGGATGCGAATCGTTACCCCTTGTTTTGCATATTCTGGTTTTTCTAAAACTTGTAGCGCACCCATAAAATGATCGAGGCGACCCCCAGTAGCACCATAAATATCAATCTCCGTGTAACCTGCTGCTACAGCTTCCTCTACACCTAAGGCGAGATCCGTATCATCTTTCATTGGGTTTAACGGATTAATATCGATATGTTGAGCTAGTTGCTCACGTTCTGAATCGTTAATCGAATCAAAATCACCGACTGCAAACTGTGGAGTCACTCCATGTTGCACGAGAATGAGTGCACCTTTATCGATACCAATCCAATGCGCATCTGTTTGTTGTTCCCACAAACCTATTGGTAGATGTCGATCGCTACATAATAAATTCACTTTCATAAAAATCAACCTTTCAATTGATTGGTTACTGCCACATAATCTGACTGTTGGAAGAAATGAGAACCCACGACCAACATATCTGCACCGTGTTCTTTAACTACAGGTGCTGTTTCATCATTGATTCCCCCATCAACTTCAATACTAAATGAGAGTGATTGTGACGATTTAAGTTCCATAAGTTGGTCGATTTTTTCGATACAGTTCTCGATAAAAGGTTGCCCACCAAAACCAGGATTCACCGTCATCACTAATACGTAGTCCACATCACGTAAAACGGGCACTATCTCTGAAACAGGCGTTCCTGGATTGATGACCACGCCTGCCTTCGCATCATGCTGTTTAATGAGTTGAATTGCGCGATGAATATGCGGTGTTGCTTCAACATGGACGGAAATCAAATCAGCACCGTGTTCTGCAATGGTTGGAATATATTGTTCAGGATGTTCAATCATTAAATGAACATCAATAGGTAATTGTGTCCCTTTACGTACAGCATCGAGAATCGGTACACCAATTGAAATATTGGGTACAAATTGTCCATCCATCATATCAAAATGAACTCCGTCAACCTTCGCATGTTCTAGAGCTTCGAGTTCATCATTCAACGTTAAAAAATCAGCAGATAATAATGAAGGATATACTTTTACTTGAGTCATTAATATTTTTCCTTTCTGTTCGCAAGTTCTTGATAGAGCTGCACATAATCATCATATCTAGATTGTGCGATCTCTTCATTTTCGACTGCAGTTTTCACCCTACATTTAGGTTCATTCATATGATTGCAGTCTCTGAACTTACACTGTTCTCCAAATTCATCTATTTCCAGAAAATAGTGTTTTAACATATCTTTGCTAATATGATCAAAATCTAACGCACTAAAGCCTGGCGTATCAGCGATATAACCTGAATCGCGCTTAAACAATTCCGTATGGCGTGTCGTGTGTCGACCCCGATTTAAAGATTTTGAGATATGTTGAGTTTCTATATCTAGTTCAGGGTATAGATGATTTAAAATCGTTGATTTACCTACACCCGATTGACCACTTAATACCACCAAACCATCCGACCAGTCATCGCACATGGCTTGATAGTCATCATCTTGGCCAATGCTTTGAACGAGATAATCCATTTCACGATAAATGTCTAACTGCGCATCCAATGCTTTCTTTTCTGCATCTGATAATAAATCACATTTCGTTACTAGGATGCTTGGTTGCAACGCATAAGAATGCGCAATGACTAAATAACGATTTAATAATTGAGTTGAAAATTGAGGTTCTACCGCGCTCATCACAATAATGAGTTGATCGATATTACTTACAGGCGGTCGCTTTAATTCATTTTTTCTATCATGGACATGTTGAATATAACCTTCAGAAACATTCTCTACTTCAAAATCTACAACATCTCCAACCAATGGTGAAAACTTTTTCTTTCTAAATAATCCTCGTGGTTTTGTATCATAATAACTTCCCTCAACATCTACTTGATACACGCCACTTAATAGTTTTACAATTCGCCCTGTTTTCAACGTCGCACCTCGCTTTATATACATATACATCTTTATTATATCAAAGCTGACTATGTTTAAATATATTTTTAACTAAAATAATAGTCATTCATTAAGATCAAATACTTCCTGGCATTTAGCGCTATATTCTCACATTTTTAAATCAAATCAAAACGATGGATTTGCTCTTTCAAAATAAAAAGCCAATCACCATCCTCAACGGATAGCAATTGGCATCAAATGTAACTTGTTATTTATCGTAAGGAATATCTTTATCGGCAACAACTTTGCCATCGACACGAACTGTATAGCCAGCTGTCTTATCTTTTTCGATTTCCAGCGGTATTTCTATCGACTTATCGGATTTGATATTGTACGTCTGGCTCGGTTCGTTACCTACTTTGTTTTTATCTCGTACAAACACTTCAACTTCTTGTGATTTATCATTTTTTCCTGAATACGGGACTTCAACCGTTTCTACATAATCTTTTGTAGCAGCTGACTCAGGACCTGATGATTTGTTATCGGAATTATTATCGTTATCTTCATCATTTTGTTTACTGTCATTTTTACTTTCTTTTTTATCATCTTTTTTCTCTTTATCTGAGTCTTTGTCTGATGATTGATCTTTGTCAGAAGCTTTGCCTTCTGAGACTACAAAGTTAATGGTTGAACCTTCATCCACTTCTTTATTTTTAGGTGATTGACTGATGACATCGCCTTTTTTCACAGAATTACTGTTTTCTTTTTCTGTAATATTGACTTTAAATCCTTTATTTTCTAATTCTTGTTTCGCCGTATTATAGGATTTATTGATGTAGTTTCCAACGTATACTTGTTTCACACCTAATGACTCAGTCAAGATGACGTTACCGCCTTGCACCTTAACTTTACTACCCGGGTAAACATTCTGCGATTCTATGAAACCTTTTGAAATACCTTGGGTCGTATAGGCTTTGTTGACTTTCACATCTTTGATGCCAAGTTCTTCTAATCGCGTCACAGCCTCTTCACGTTTCATCCCGCAAAGATTAGGCATCGTCACTTGTTTCACACCTTTAGAAACGACGATGTCTATCGCTGAATCACGTTCGACACGCTCACCACTTTCAGGGTTGGTACGAATGATTTTATCTTTCGCATACTTGTTACTATAATCATGCGATACTTTACCTAATTTAAGTGATTGTTCCTCTAGCGCTTGTTTAGCTTCTTGTTCTGTTTTACCAGATACATCTGGGGTTTCTGCATATTTATGGCCGAACATGCCCCATGCTCCGAAACCAATTAACCCGATGAGAAGAAAAATGAAGATCAATGCGAAAATGATTTTTTTAAATGGTGAGCGTTTCTTTGTCGGTTCAACGTAAAACTGAGATTCGTTACTTTGTAATTTTAACTGATCGACGACTGGAATTTGCATCGTTTGTTTTATATTTTTCGCTTTAGCCTCGTCATCTTTCAATTTAGACTGTAGGGCTTGCTTATCAATGACCATCGTTTGGTTCTGATCTTCATATAAATCCAGTGGCTGTTCGTCTTTACGTGACGGATCTAACGCTGTAGCGAGATCGTCGCTCAGTTCTTTCACACTTTCATAACGTCGATCTCGTTCTTTAGCCGTTGCTTTTAAGATGACATTACTCAATGCTTGTGGAACATCTTCTCGGTAATCTGATACATTAGGCATCGGATCTTGAATGTGTTTGATGGCGATACTAATTGCTGTTTCTCCAGTAAAAGGAGGTTCTCCCATCAACATCTCATAAATGACGACCCCTATAGAATAAATATCTGTTTTATAATCCGTTGACTCGCCACGGGCTTGTTCAGGTGAAAGATATTGTACCGTACCAAGCACATGATTGGTTTTCGTCATCGTTGTTTCACTCAACACTTTAGCTATGCCAAAATCAAGTAACTTCAACTCATGATCATTCGCGAATAAAATATTTTGTGGTTTAATGTCTCGATGCACGATGTGACATTCGTGTGCGTGAGCGATACCATCTATAATTTGATTCGTGAACTCAACCACTGTTTCTACTGGGATGGGATGATTCGATTTAATATATTGGGATAATGTTGGGCCTTCAACATATTCCATAACTAAGAAGAAACATTCGTCGTCTTCTGTGATGTCATATACATCAACAATGTGATCGTGTGCCAATTGTGTTAAATGGTGCACTTCTCGTTCAAAACGTTGAATTGTTTCTTCTTGTTCTCCTGATGGTATAGAGATGGCTTTGATGGCCACTTTACGTTGTAAAATCGTATCCTGAGCTAAGTAAACGGTACTCATGCCTCCGCCGCCTAATTTTTCTAAGACGTGGTACCTTTCGTTAATCATTTTACCTATCATACTTGCTCACCTTCAATCTCAGCTAAGATAATACTGATATTGTCCTTAGATGAAGCTGCTTCTGCATGTTCTAATAATTTTTCACCTTGCGTATGTAGGTCTTCCTTTTCATCGCTAAGTAATTGTTGCAACGTATCATCACGTACGTAATCCGTTAAACCATCAGTGGCAAAAAGTAAGTAATTATATAAGCGTGTTCGTTTTACGAAGATATCCGCTTTCACAAATTTATCTGTGCCCATCACTTTTGTAATGATATTACGCTGAGGATGATTAAATGCCTCTTCTTCAGTGATTTCACCTATCATAAGGAGATAATTAACAAAAGAATGATCGTGGGTAACTTGTTCGATCTTTCTACTATTGATGAGATAAGCACGAGAGTCACCTATATTGGCGATGACAACATGGTGATCATACACTAAAGCACAGACACAAGTCGTTCCCATACCATGATATTCAATTGACTCAACAGATTGTTGGTAGAGTTCACGATTCACTTGTCCAAGTGTCGTTTGGAGCCAGTCCTCAGCTTGAGATTCTTCGATGTAATTTTCCGCTTCAAAACGTGTTTTTATGGCGTCGACGACAAATTGACTTGCGACTTCACCTGCGCGATGTCCACCCATGCCGTCACATATCACTAATAATTGTTGTTGTGTTTGGTTGTAGTAAATCCCGCCTGCATCTTCATTTTTATCACGGAATTGACCTGTGTTCGTAAAGAATTGTGCATTTAGCATTTGTTATTACCTCGTTTCCACTTTGCGTTCCTTTGCTCGTAACTGACCACAAGCTGCGTCGATATCTGCACCTTGTTCACGACGAATCGTTACATTGACACCGAGTCGTTTTAATTCTTTTTCAAATTTGAAAATGTCATCTTTTGGCGTTTTCACATAATTTCGTTCAGGGACATGATTGACCGGAATGAGATTGACATGGCAATTTAAATCTTTGATGAGATGTGCTAAATCTCTAGCGTGTTCAACCTGGTCATTCACACCACCAAATAATCCATATTCAAATGTGACACGACGATTCGTCTGTTGTTGATAATAGTGTATCGCTTCTATTAATTTATCAACATTGTAAGCACGATTGATTGGCATTAAACGAGATCGTATCTCATCTTTAGCAGCATGTAAACTCACCGCAAAATTAATTTGAATATCTTCTTCAGCGAAGTCATAAATGCGCGGAATGATACCAGACGTTGATACAGTAATATGTCTTGCACCAATGTTCAATCCATGATCGTGATTCACGATGTATAAGAAATCCATCATCTCGTCATAGTTTTCAAACGGTTCGCCAATGCCCATGATCACGATTTGAGAGACACGTTCATCCGTTTTATCCAATGCTTTTTGCACTGTGAGCACTTGTGCAACGATTTCTCCAGCCTCTAGGTTTCTCTTTAATCCACCAATTGAAGAGGCACAGAATGTACAGCCAATACGACAGCCGACTTGAGTCGTTACACATACTGAGTTGCCGTATTCATGACGCATCAATACCGTTTCTATCGTATAACCATCTTGAAGTTCAAATAAAAACTTAATAGTTCCATCTTTACTTTCCTGTTTAACGACCACGGATAACGTCGTAATCGCAAAATTTTCTTTTAATAACGCACGTAGGTCTTTCGATAGATTGGTCATTTCATCAAAATGATCGACACGTTTGTCATACAACCATTCAAAGATTTGTTTCGCTCTGAATTTAGGTTGGCCTTGTTCGATTAACCAGGACTGTAATTCTTCAAATTTCAGTGAATAAATAGACTGTTTGTCGAAGTCTGGTAAAAATTTATTCTTTTTCTTCTTTTCCGCAGTGATCATTCCACACTTTCCTTTCTTTTTATTCGGGTGATAAAGAATCCATCTGAATTAACGTCTTGAGGTAACAGTTGCATCGTCTTAACCATTTCACCTGTCACCGGATGTTTAAACGGTTCAAATTCAAATGCGTCGTTTTGTTTTAAAAATGTATATATCACATTTTCATTCTCCATTTGTTCAATCGTACAAGTGGAGTATACAAGGGTTCCACCGGGTTTCACATTTTCTTTTACATTCTCTAAAATCTCTAATTGTAAATCAACTAATCCTTCAATCGATTGTTGGGTTTGCGTATATTTGATTTCCGGTTTATGTCTTAACACGCCTAAACCACTGCATGGTGCATCTACTAAAATTTTATCATAGATTGCTTGATATTGCTGTGTCGCATCGTGTTGATATGCATGAACATTATTAAGCTGTAGTTTATGCTTATTGTCGTTGATTAAGTTAATTTTATGGTCATGAATATCTGTTGCATCGACTTTACCCGTGCCATCTAACCGTTCAGCTATGTGGCATGCTTTACCTCCAGGTGCACTACATGCATCTAAGATGGTTTCATCTGTTTTAGGCTCTAAAATGTGTGCAACAAACATAGAGCTTAAATCTTGAATCGATATAAAACCTTCTTTAAATGCTTGCGACTCAACAACAGGATGACCTGATACATGTAAACATTCAGCTAAGTATGGATCTTGTTCCACACGATACCCTTCGTTCGCTAGTGCTTCTTTCATATCAGCTGGCGTGACGCGTGTCGTATTTACACGAACAGTCTGAGCCACAGGATGCATCAAATTATCAGCAATAACTTCTGTTTTTTCTATACCATAATGGGTCATCCAGTGTTCTACAATCCACATCGGTAAACTGTAAGCCGTAGCAATTCTCTGTTTGTCATTTTGTATTGCGTTTACATCTGGTAATTCTGAGCGCATCATTGTACGTAATATCCCATTAATGACGTTACCGTTATGGGGACCACCCTTAACTTTAGCAATCGTCACCTCTTCATTAATAATGGCATGTTCAGGTACCTTATCTAAGTAGACGTATTGATAAATACTCATCCATAACAACGACCGCATCCAACCTTTAAGCTTCGTTTTCACAAATGGTTTTAAGTAAAAGTCTAGCGTATATTGGCGTTTTAATGTACCGTACACAAGTTCTGTTAAGAGACCTTTGTCTGCGTTACTTAAGGCGTGTTCAGATAATGTCTGATTAATAGCGATATTGCTATAGGCGTTTTCCTTTCTAACGCGCTGTATCGTTTCAAAAGCAAGCTGACGCACACTAGGAGATGTCATACGAGCACCTTACCTACGAGTGACGTTTGAACCCCACTTAAATAATTTGCAACTTGCATGCGTTTTTTTCCTGCTAATTGGATTTCAGTTAAGGCAATGGCATCTTCAGACCCTGTACCGACGATGATCGCTTTTTTCGTCGTTTCAATAATTTCTCCAGGGTTGCCTTGCTTACCTTTTTCTACACGCGCTGCAAACACTTTGAGGTTTGTGTCATCCATGGTCGTATATGCGACAGGCCATGGTGAAAGTCCTCTAATATGGTTGTGAATCGCTTCAGCTGGACGCGACCAATCTAAGCGTTCATCTTCCCTTGAAATATTAGATGCAAATGTAGCCTCACTTTCATCTTGCGGTGTTGCATCTTGGGTACCATTGATAATATCCGGAAGGGTTTGTTGTAATAAATTAGCACCTAAAAAGCTCAATTTATCATGCATGCTACCTACATCATCTTTGGATTCTATCGCAATGGCTTGTTGCGCAATGATATCGCCAGCGTCTAATTTTTCAGCCATATACATGATCGTCACACCCGTTTCTTTTTGTCCATCTATAATCGCTTGATGGATAGGCGCACCGCCACGATATTTCGGTAATAGTGAGGCATGTACATTGATAGCGCCATATTGAGGTGCATCGAGTAATGCTTTAGGTAACAATTGTCCAAATGCAGCAGTCACAATCAAATCTGCATCCATGTCAATCAGTGTTTGTAAATCGTCTGATTGCGCTAGTTTTTCAGGCTGATAAACCGGTAAACCATGTTCTTCAGCAAGTTGTTTTACTGGGGGTGGTGTGAGTTTACGTTTTCTACCCACAGGGCGATCGGGTTGAGTCACAACTGCGATCACGTCATGTTCAGCGATCAACATTTCTAATATTTTAGTAGAGAAATCTGGTGTTCCCATAAAAATGATTTTAGCCATGGTTAAAGTATTCCTCCATTTCTTCATCTGTTAAGATTCGTTCTGCACGTTCAGTAAATAACACGCCATCAAAGTGATCCATCATATGTAAAATCATACGTGCAACATCATCATAGGCAGTGAGCTCGACTTCGTTTCCCTTTTTGTCGTTGCTTTTAACGACAATCATTTGGTTTCTCGTAACCTCACCATACACTTCTGGTAAACTAACGGAACCTTCCAAATCTGTCACCGTTTCGTCAGATTGGCTAACAATCTCAGGATTGATCAATTGAAGTAGCCCATCTAATTCCATGTCGATGATAGCGACTTGTTGATTTTCACCAATTTGAGGGGCCGCAACAGCTGCAGCTTCTTCGTGATACATCGTATCTTCTAAATCAAGTAATAATTGTTTTAACTGATCATCAAATTGTGTCACAGGCTTTATTTTTTGATGCAAAATCGGTGATGTTTCAGAGATAAGTGATTTCACTGTCATATTTATCGGCTCCTAATAAAAATTCATCATATTATTATAACTTAAATAGCGTAAAAATGCGACACGTCATAGACATTGGTTCGTGCAAATCCACTTGTAATTCAACCTGTGACCGACACCGCATGATATTTGATACGTTTCTATCATATAAAATACACATCTTTATCGCAAAGATTAGTCGAACGTCACATATTTCCCACATAATCTTTTTCCTACGTAAATCGTCTGTGAGAATGACAATTTATTTACGAAAGACACAGCACTCAACCAGGGACTTTAAGTTGGAGAATGATAAAAAAATGCCGGAACGCAAGGTTGCGCCCCAGCCCATAAAGTGTGTTTAAATCATATTTTATCTATAAATGTACGGTTTCCCTTACTCATACCATATTGTAAACAGTCCCAACATTACATCATAATTTGTGGGCCAATATCGATTTTTAACGACAGCTTGTCTTTCACATATTGATCATGATAATACTCATCTAAATAAGTTAACGCCTCATGAAGCGCAGGCTCCCGTTTATATTTGATGAGTATCTGGAAGCGATATTCGTTATTAATTCTCGATAGTGCTGCGGGTGAAGGCCCGAGTACGAGTGCCTGTTCAGATAAGTGTTGTAAGAGCACTTGATGAATGTTTTTCGATGCTTCCATCACTTTTTTCATTTCTTTATGTGAAATAGTGAAATTAATTAAATAAAAATAAGGCGGATATTTGCCCATTTGGCGATATTGCATTTCTTTACGATAAAACGCCACATAGTCGTTTTCTTTGACATCTTGAACGGCATAATGTTCTGGGTTATAGGTTTGTATAATAACCTGCCCTTCTTTTTCATGACGACCTGCACGACCAGACACTTGAGTAAGTAATTGATATGTGCGTTCACTCGCACGAAAATCAGGTAAGTTAAGCATCGTATCTGCATTGAGCACGCCGACAAGGGTAATATTTGGAAAATCAAGCCCCTTCGCAATCATTTGGGTACCGAGAAGAATATCTCCTTTACCTTCTCCAAAGTCATTGAGTAGTTTCTCATGGGCCCCTTTTCGTGAAGTCGTATCGACATCCATACGAATGATATTCGCTTCAGGGAACTGATGTTGTAGTAATTCTTCGACACGTTGTGTGCCTGTACCCACTTGGCGGATATGTTCACTTTCGCAGTTTGGACATTGGTTCGGTGGCGTTGTTTCGTAGCCACAATAGTGACATTTCAGTTTATCGGAAGACTTGTGATAAGTTAACGAAATATCGCAATTGGGACATTGCGGTACATGGCCACAATCCCGGCATAACATAAATGTTGCATAGCCACGTCGATTTAAAAACAATACGATTTGTTCTTTTTTATCTAACCGATCCTGAATGGCATCATACAAGTCATTAGAAAACATAGAGCGATTTCCATTCGCAAGTTCTTCTCTCATATCGATAATATTGATACTTGGCATCGCTTGTTGATTGACACGATGAGGTAACGAAAGCAGTTGATACACCCCTTTATCTGCACGTGCATAAGATTCTAGACTCGGTGTCGCACTGCCTAATACGAGTGGGCATTGGTGGTATTCGCTACGCCATTGTGCAATATCTCTTGCGTGATAACGCGGTGTATCCTCTTGTTTATATGAAGCTTCATGTTCCTCATCTATAATGATCATCCCGAGATCTTTAAAGGGGGCAAAGACACTAGAACGTGCACCGACACTTACACGGGCACGGCCATCCCGTATCTTCTGCCATTCATCATAACGTTCGCCCCGTGATAATCCAGAATGAAGCACAGCGACATCGTCACCGAAGCGCTGTTTAAATCGGAGTACCATTTGTGGCGTGAGTGCGATTTCTGGCACGAGCATCATCGCTTGTCGATCATAAGATAACGCAACCTCTATCGTTTGTAGATAGACTTCTGTTTTACCGGAGCCCGTTACACCATGAAGTAAAAATGTTTGTTGTTCGTGCTGATTGATTGATGTTGTTATCGCGTCATAAGCTTGTTGTTGTTCATCAGTCAGCGTCTGTTTTTCTTCCTGTTCAAATACGCGTTCCGCAAAAGGATCCCGTTCTACGACTGCATCATATTTTTCTAGATAACCTTTTTTAACAAGCGTATCAATACTACCTTTAGAAAAGTCCATTTGTTCTAATTCTTTGATAAAAACATCGCGATGTTGCTCATCAGCGAGAAAGGCATAAACATCATATTGTTTCGGTTTCTTTTCTAAACTACCGAGCACTTCATCGATATCCAATGCATCGACCACACGGACAGCACGTTGTTTTTTCTTTTTGATATTTTGAGAAAGTAAGGTGACTTCTTTAATACTACCGTCATTAAGTAACGGTAAGAGTTCATCTAATTCATCATTTTGTTGCGCCATTTTATATGGATAATGGCCTTCGCTATCAAATCTTTTTAATATATCTGCTGATATTTGACTGTCGTCTACAATTTCGAATACTTTTTGGTACTTCGCTTTTAAAGCACTTGGCAACATTACCTCTAAGATAGAAATCCGTTTCGTCACAAAATAACGGCTATACCACTCACTTAACTTGATAAGCTCAGGAGTCAATTCTGGTTTAATATCTTGTATCTCTTGAATTTCTTTGAGCTTAGAGATATCCATTTGTGCTTCAGCATCATCTTCGATAGACATGACATACCCTTGAATCGTGCGTGACCCAAACGGTACCACGACACGCATCCCTACTTTTAACATCGTTTGTAATCGCGAAGGGATGATATAGTCAAACGTGAAATCCACGTTTTTAGAAGGAATGTCTACGATTACTTTTGCTATCATTTATTGCCACCTAGTTTCCAATTCATCTAATATTAAATGTGCGAGTTTTGCTTTAGAATGTTTGCCTAAAGCAGCTGTAGATTGATCTTTAAAATGCATCGTATAGTCATTATCATCTGAACTAAAGCCGATTGTACGGTCACCTACGTTGTTCGCTATGATGACATCTGCATTTTTCCGTTGCAATTTGGCTTTGGCATAGTTATCAATATTTTGCGTTTCAGCTGCAAAGCCAACGAGATATTGATGTGTTTTATGCTCGCCGAGATACTTTAAAATATCAGGGGTACGTGTAAATGTGACTTGTAAGTCTCCATCTTGTTTTTTTAATTTATGTGTTAATGGCGTTGCAGGCGCGTAATCAGAGACTGCAGCCGCTTTAAATACGATGTCTTGGTCATCATAACGCTCGGTTACCGCTTCAAACATCTCTTGAGCACTTTGAATGTTCACGATATCTACACCTTCGGGTACAGCTAAATGTGTAGGTCCTGAAACTAACGTGACTTGAGCGCCTCTTTCAACTAACGCTTCTGCAATTAAATACCCCATCTTACCTGATGAACGATTGGATAAATATCTCACTGGGTCTAGCTCTTCAACGGTCGGACCTGCTGTGACAAGCGCACGTTTTCCAGCAAATGTACTCTCAACATGTTGTTTGGGTTCTTCCGCTGTACTATCTGTCGCAAAGCGATCGATAGTAGAAACAATATCTAACGGTTCAGCCATACGTCCTTTTGCGACGTAACCACACGCTAAAAAGCCTTCTCCTGGCTCAATAAAGTGATAGCCATCACCTTTTAATACCTCAATATTATGTTGGGTTCTTCGATTTTCATACATGTGCACGTTCATAGCTGGGACTATAAATTTCGGCGTCTCTGTCGCGAGTAACGTCGTAGTGACAATGTCATCAGCAATGCCTGTACTTAATTTGGCAATCGTATTCGCTGTCGCAGGCGCTACGATGATGGCATCTGCCCAGTCTCCTAATGCGACATGTTGAATTTCTTGTGGATTTTCTTCAATGAATGTATCTGTGTAAACAGGATTTCTGCCTATCGCCTGGAATGATAAAGCAGTGACGAACTTCTGGGCATGTGATGTTAACATGACGCGCACATCATACCCCGCTTGGGTTAATTTACTCGTTAAATCTATCGCTTTATACGCTGCGATCCCGCCTGTAACAGCTAGCAAAATATTCTTCATCTATATTGCTCCTTCGACTTCATATCTCTTATTATGACAACGTGATCAACTTCACTGTTCTGCCTCATGTGTTTGACATTTACTCGGGCATTTACAAAATTGAGTTTACTCATTGTGTATCTTTTTTTATGGATTACATCTTTTATAGTATCATCATCGGCGTCTTTTTTCTGTTCATATACTTAAAATGATAACCGTAAAATTAACGATAGTCTTTAAAACGTGTAGATTACACTTAGGAAGTTGACGTATGTGAAGAGGCTGGAACCCTCTACGATTCCAGCCTCTTATGATAGAAAATTCATATATAAATGTCACTTTACTTACGCTTTATTGAAATGAGCTGTCATTTGGATGTAATTTACCTGCAGCAATTTCTTCTAACGCTTTACCTACTGATTTATGAGAATCATAACGTTCTAATAGTTGTGATTCAGGTTCACCTTCAATTTCTCTCGCACGTTTAGCTGCTGTAGTTGCGATTAAATAAGTTGATCTAATTTGTGAATTGAGTTGATTTAATGGTGGATTTAACATTATTTTTTGGCCTCCAATATCATTTTTCTATACTTAGCTTCGATGCGTTCGCGTTTCAAATGTTCCGCTTCTACGATGGATTGAATGCGATTCTTAGCGAGTTCCACTTCATCGTTAACAACAACATAATCATATAAGTTCATCATTTCAACTTCTTTGCGTGCTTCACTCACTCGACTTTGTATTTTATCATCTGATTCCGTACCTCGGCCAACCAAACGTTCACGCAAATGATCTAAACTAGGTGGAGCTAAAAAGATAAATAACGCGTCGGGGAATTTTTTGCGTACTTGTTTTGCACCTTCGACTTCAATTTCTAAAAATACATCATAACCTTCATCCATTGTATCTTTAACATATTGAACCGGTGTCCCATAATAATTACCCACATATTCAGCATATTCAATAAACTGATCTTGTTTAATTAGCTCTTCAAATTCCTTTTTCGTTTTGAAGAAATAATCTACGCCATCCACTTCTCCTTCGCGCATTGCACGTGTAGTCATTGAAATTGAATATTTATATGATGTGGCTGGATCATCAAATATTTGTTTTCTAACGGTGCCCTTCCCAACTCCTGAAGGTCCAGATAGAACAATCAGCAAACCTTTCTCATTCTCCATGACTTACGACCTCTCTATGCTATTCTTCTAATATTTATATATGATACCATAGTTTTCATTTAATTGTATAGGATAACCCTACAGAAACTTTGTTTATGACTAGATTCGGTGTGCATGTTACAATATATTGAATGAAATGATTTAAGGGGGCTGTTACACATGGCATACGATGGCTTATTTACACGTAAAATGGTTGAGTCCCTCCAATTTTTAGAAAACGGCAGAATTCATAAAATTAATCAACCAGAAAATGATACATTAATCATCGTTATTAGACAAAATCGTAAAAATCATAAATTATTACTCTCTATACACCCAAGCTTTTCAAGAATGCATCTCACAGCGAAAAAATATGATAACCCGTTTAACCCACCTATGTTTGCGCGCGTCTTTCGTAAACATTTAGAAGGTGGCATCGTCAAAGCGATAAGACAAATCGGCAATGATCGACGGGTCGAAATCGATGTGCAAAGTAAGGATGAAATTGGCGATACGATTTATCGTACAATCATCCTAGAAATTATGGGTAAACACAGTAATTTAATTCTCGTCGATGATACGCGAAAAATTCTCGAAGGCTTTAAACATTTAACACCTAACACGAATCAATATCGTACGGTTATGCCTGGATTCCAATATGAAGCGCCACCTGCTCAAAATAAAGTGAATCCATATGAAGTGCAGGGTGAAGATGTTAACCGTTACATTGATTTCAACAGTGGTAAACTTGAGCGTCAATTACTGAATAACTTTGAAGGCTTTAGTCCTTTAATCGCAAATGAAATCGTTCACCGTAGACCCTTTATGACGACGGAGACTTTACCAGAGGCTTTTGAAGAAGTATTAGCGGAAACGGAAGGCCCAACTGTACCTATTTTCCATAAAAACAATGAGACAGGTAAAGAAGATTACTATTTTATGAAATTACAACAGTTTGATGATGAAACTGTGATTTATGATTCCTTGCATGATTTACTTGATCGTTATTATGACGCACGTGGTGAACGTGAACGAGTGAAACAGCGTGCCAATGACCTCGTTAAGTTCGTACAACAACAGTTACAAAAAGATCGTTCTAAATTGACAAAATTGTACGATGAACTTGAAGGAACGAAAAACAAAGATGATCAACAACTTTACGGTGAGCTGATCACAGCGAATATTTATCGCATTAAACAAGGTGATGAATCCGTTACCGCTTTAAATTATTATACGGGGGAAGATGTCACAATTCCGCTAGATACGACGAAATCTCCTTCAGTGAATGCGCAGTATTACTATAAACAATACAACCGCTTAAAACGTAGAGAACATGAGTTAACCCATCAAATTGAATTAACTAAAGAAAACATCAGCTATTTTGAAAATATTGAACAACAATTGACGCACATCACAGTAGACGAAATAGATGATATCCGTGATGAATTAGCTGAACAAGGTTTCTTAAAACAACGAAAACATACGAAGAAAAAACAACAAGCTAAAATTCAATTACAAACGTATCAATCTACGGATGGTGATACGATTCTCGTCGGTAAAAATAATAAACAAAATGACTATCTCACCAATAAAAAAGCTGGCAAACAGCACATCTGGTTCCATACGAAAGACATCCCTGGTTCACACGTGGTGATCCTCAATGAAGCACCATCTGACACCACTATAAAAGAAGCTGCCATGTTAGCAGGCTATTTTTCAAAAGCAGGTAATTCTGGACAAATACCGGTTGATTATACACGAATTAAACACGTGCATAAACCAAGTGGTGCTAAGCCTGGTTTTGTCACATATGATAATCAGAAAACACTGTATGCAACGCCAGATTATGATCATATTCAACAAATGAAACAATCTTAAACCATCACATATCAAAAAGCCGATTGAATGTCACTTTTTCAATCGGCTTTTTAATATGTTTTTCAATTTTTATTCCTCTAAGAATGCAAGTTGGAAATTGACTCCGTATTTATCCTGTATCCACGCGAACGCTTTAAATGGTGGCATTTCCGTCACCGGCATGAGAATAGCCCCTTCTTTTTTCAAGTGATTAAATAATCGCTCCATCTCTTCTGAACTATCCACATTCACATAGAGTGACATCGCTGGATTCATTTCGACGGGCACGCCACCGTTTACATTATCAATCGCCATGAAAAACTGATCTTTGAGTCTAAAAATGGAATGCTGAACATATCCTGCAGGTGCTTCATCTGCCTCTGTATATTTTTCTAAAGTGAGAATTTCAGCATCTTCGAATGCATCTATATACGTATGAATTGCTTCTTCTGCTTGACCATTAAACATTAAAAAGGTCGTGATTTTGGGTAATGCCATAAGTTGACCTCCAGTTATGTAAGAAATTAAAGTTTGCTTATATTGTCGCATATGAAGTAGCATCACGTCTTGAAAAACGCATTGTCTAACCCCTTGATTAAATCTATTCAGACATAGTGATAACACTTGATTAACTAATTATATAAACCTGTTGATTTGCGTTATCATATGACTGTCGGTAAAATAAAACTAAAACATTGAGGAGGTCTCATACAGCTATGGCTTTAGCAAGTTTCTTCTTGATTCCGGTTCTCGTGCTTGTGATCGTCTTCTTAATCGGTTGGTTACTTATTAAATTATTTATTCGCTAATTGAATATTCACATTATGATGAAACTGTATCTTCGGAGGATATCGTTTTATTTCTTCTTTCGAAGACATATAAATAATGAGTCATCTGTTGTAGTCTTTTACCGCAACAGATGGCTCATACTTATATAAAGAGACTATTGAATATAGCCCTTATTTTTAATTGTCGATTTTGCTTTTTTATAAATATTTTGTTCTGCTGCATTAGATGTAGCGTCATCCATTACAGCGTTGTCATTTTTATGTCTGTAGTCAGCGTTTTGTTTTAAAAATTGATTGACGTGCGCAAATTTACGATAATTTGCGTCATGTCTCATTTCGTTCATGAAATCCCCTCCAACTTAGATTTTATGCTAGGTTGTTTTTCCATTCAACCAAAGTACTTATATCTTTTTCATCAATGTCTCCATTTTTACGGGCTACTTCGATAAGTTCATCGTAATTACTTAATGTGTAGAATGGCACGCCTGCTTGTTCAAATGTTTCGTTCGCTTTATTTAAACCATAAGTAAAGATAGCAACCACACCAAGGACCTCAGCACCACTTTCTTTTAACGCGTCAACTGCATTGATAGATGAACCCCCTGTAGAAATGAGGTCTTCCACTACGACGACTTTCTTACCTTCGCTATTCGCACCTTCGATTTGGTTTTGTTTACCATGGCTTTTACTTTTAGAGCGCACATAGTTCATCGGTATATCTAATTGTTCAGCGACGAATGCAGCATGGGGGATACCTGCTGTAGCTGTCCCTGATACGATGTCTACTTCGTTAAAATGATTTTGAATTAATTCAGTTAACCCATCACGAATTTGACGACGAATTTCAGGATAACCTAACGTCACGCGATTATCACAATAGATTGGAGATTTAATACCTGAACTCCATGTGTATAAATCGTTTGGAGAAAGGGTTACTGCTTCGATATCTAATAATGCTTGTGCAATTGATTTTGCCATATTATCCTAACCAACTTTCTTTAATTTTTTGATAGCTTGCGACTGGATCATCACTTTGCGTAATCGGACGGCCCACAACGATATGTGTAGAGCCCAATTGTTTAGCCTCTTCCGGCGTTGTAATACGTTTTTGATCATTTTGTGCTGCGTCTTTAGGTCGAATACCTGGAGTGACTTTTAAAAATGATTCACCGAGTGCTTCGGTTAAAATGTTTGTTTCTAATGGCGAGCACACGACACCATCTAAGTTTGCTTGTTGTGCTAACTTCGCGTAATGAAGTACTGCTTCTTCGATGGTCGATTGTATGTTTTGTTCGTTGTGCAACATCTCTTCTGTTGTAGAAGTGAGTTGCGTAACTGCGATAATTTTCGTTTCAGGATTGTATTTTCTAATACCGGCAAGTGCTTGTTCCATCATTTTCACACCACCAGCAGCGTGAACGTTCACCATGTCCACATTCAATTTCGCTAATCCTTCCATCGCTTTATTTACCGTATTCGGAATGTCATGTAATTTTAAGTCTAAGAAAATTTGATGTCCTCGTTGTTGAATTTTTTTAATGAGTTCTGGACCCGTTTGATAAAACAGTTCCATCCCTACTTTCACGAATAACGGTTCATCAAATTGATCTAAAAATGATTCTACCTTTTCAGTTGAATCAAAGTCTAAAGCTATGATGGGTAATGTATCCATCGAATCACCTCGTTCATATGTTTAACGCCCATTTGAGACAGCTATGTAACAGCATCCAATCAACTTGTGATAACAGGATGAGGTGAATGAATACCCCATCCTATTACAAGTTGTGGTGTTAATTACATCGTATGCATTGAAAATGTCATGCTTTCAATCACTGTTGTTAACGCATCAGCGGTATCGAGTGAAGTGAGACATGGCACTCCATTTTCAACTGTAGTACGACGGATTTGGAAACCATCGCGTTCGACTTCTTTACCTTTTGTCATCGTATTCACAACGATTTGTACATCACCATTTTGGATGCGTGATAATAAATCATCTTCGCGACCGATTTTACCTACTACTTCTGAAGGGATTTGATGATGAGCTAATTGACGTGCTGTTCCCTCAGTGGCTAAGATTTTATAGCCAACTTCATTTAAGCGTTGAGCGATATCTACAATTTCTTCTTTATCTTTATCACTAACTGTAATGAGCACTGTACCGTGGTCTTTCACTTCCATACCACTTGCAGTTAATCCTTTGTAAAGTGCTTTTTCCATTGTGAGATCTTTACCCATGACCTCACCCGTAGATTTCATTTCAGGTCCAAGGGTAATGTCGACATTTTTAAGTTTATTGAAACTGAAGACTGGTGCTTTAACGAACACACCTTCTGAATAAGGTTGAATGCCTGGTTGATAACCTAAATCGCTGAGTTTTTCACCGATAATGGCACGCATTGCTAATTGCGCCATTTGAATGCCAGTAATTTTACTCAAGAATGGTACTGTACGGCTTGAACGTGGGTTCACTTCTAGGACGTAAACCCCATCATTGGCAATAACGAATTGGATGTTAATGAGTCCGACGATATTTAAGCCTTTTGCTAAGCGAATGGTGAAATCTTCTAACGTATCGATATCTTCTTGAGACAATGTTTGTGGCGGATAAA
>NZ_LLER01000030.1 GCF_001500315.1 Staphylococcus auricularis
CCTTTCACTGTAGAACCATGCGGTTCAACATGTTATCCGGCATTAGCCCCGGTTTCCCGGAGTTATTCCAGTCTTATAGGTAAGTTACCCACGTGTTACTCACCCGTCCGCCGCTAACGTCAAAGGAGCAAGCTCCTTATCTGTTCGCTCGACTTGCATGTATTAGGCACGCCGCCAGCGTTCATCCTGAGCCAGGATCAAACTCTCCATATAAAATATATGATGTTTGATTAGCTCATATTTGCTAAATGTGTTTCTTCAACACTTGTTCAATCAACGATTGAATCGTTGTTTATTGGAATTAACGTTGACATATTGTCATTCAGTTTTCAATGTTCATTT
>NZ_LLER01000031.1 GCF_001500315.1 Staphylococcus auricularis
AGCCAAGACCAAAAAGATAAATATAAACACGACATCGACGATGCGAAAACGAAAGAAGAAATCGACAACATCATCAACAAAGCGAAAGATGAAGATAATAAACATCAAACAGAAGAAAGCTTAACTAAAGCGAAAGAACATGGTAAAGATAATGTCGATAAACTTAAACACCTAAGCCAAGACCAAAAAGATAAATATAAACACGACATCGACGATGCGAAAACGAAAGAAGAAATCGACA
>NZ_LLER01000032.1 GCF_001500315.1 Staphylococcus auricularis
GCTGGATCACCTCCTTTCTAAGGATTAATTACGGAACATCTTCTTTCGAAGATGAAGGGTTAACGTGACATATTGTATTCAGTTTTGAATGCTCATTGGAGTATTCAACGATGATGAAGGGCCTATAGCTCAGCTGGTTAGAGCGCACGCCTGATAAGCGTGAGGTCGGTGGTTCGAGTCCACTTAGGCCCACCATTTATTGTTTGTACATTGAAAACTAGATAAGTAAGTAAAATAGATTTTACCAAGCAAAACCGAGTGAATTAGAGTTTTAAAGCTTGAATTCAAAAAATGTAATCGCTAGTGTTCGA
>NZ_LLER01000033.1 GCF_001500315.1 Staphylococcus auricularis
GTTACCTGAACTTCAACCTGGTCATGGGTAGATCACCTGGTTTCGGGTCTACGACCAAATACTCAGCGCCCTATTCAGACTCGCTTTCGCTACGGCTCCACATTCGCTGCTTAACCTTGCATCAGATCGTAACTCGCCGGTTCATTCTACAAAAGGCACGCCATCACCCATTAACGGGCTCTGACTACTTGTAAGCACACGGTTTCAAGTTCTATTT
>NZ_LLER01000034.1 GCF_001500315.1 Staphylococcus auricularis
CATCTTTCCAGATGCTTCGTCTAAGCGATACATTTCTAACTCTAAAAGAGTGTCCTACAACCCCAACAAGCAAGCTCATTGGTTTGGGCTCTTCCCGTTTCGCTCGCCGCTACTCAGGGAATCGATTTTTCTTTCTCTTCCTCCGGGTACTAAGATGTTTCAGTTCTCCGGGTCTACCATCTGACATGCTATGAATTCACATGTCGATAACACGACA
>NZ_LLER01000035.1 GCF_001500315.1 Staphylococcus auricularis
TTGAAACCGAAAGATCCAAACGATCCAACAAAAGGATATGAACCACCAGCACCAAAAGATCCAAATGATCCAACAAAAGACACACCAGTACCATACGTTCCAGCAGGAACAGTAACAGTTCATTATGTGAATGAGACTGGAGAAGTTATTAAAGATCCAACAATGGATACGGAGAAATCACCAGTTGGTAAAACATACAATACAAACGAAAACGGAACTGAAATTCCGAAAGAAATCACTGGTAAAGATGGTCAAGAGTATGTGCTTGTAAAAGTTCAAGATGGTGACGAAGAAACTGGTAAAGTAGTTAAAGGTAATATTGATGTTACTTATATCTACAAGTTGAAAGAGACACCAGAAGAACCGGGTAAACCAGAAGAACC
>NZ_LLER01000036.1 GCF_001500315.1 Staphylococcus auricularis
GACGGGTGAGTAACACGTGGGTAACTTACCTATAAGACTGGAATAACTCCGGGAAACCGGGGCTAATGCCGGATAACATGTTGAACCGCATGGTTCTACAGTGAAAGGTGGCTTTGCTGTCACTTATAGATGGACCCGCGCCGTATTAGCTAGTTGGTGAGGTAACGGCTCACCAAGGCAACGATACGTAGCCGACCTGAGAGGGTGATCGGCCACA
>NZ_LLER01000037.1 GCF_001500315.1 Staphylococcus auricularis
ACTCAGGGAATCGATTTTTCTTTCTCTTCCTCCGGGTACTAAGATGTTTCAGTTCTCCGGGTCTACCATCTGACATGCTATGAATTCACATGTCGATAACACGACATAACTCGTGTTGGGTTCCCCCATTCGGAAATCTCTGGATCACAGCTTACTTACAGCTCCCCAAAGCATATCGTCGTTAGTAACGTCCTTCATCGGCTTCTAGTGCCAAGGCATTCACCGTGCGCCCTTAATAACTTAATCTAGTTATTAATC
>NZ_LLER01000038.1 GCF_001500315.1 Staphylococcus auricularis
AGGAAAATGGAGCTATTTATATCGTGCCATTGATGCAGAGGGACATACATTAGATATTTGGTTGCGTAAGCAACGAGATAATCATTCAGCATATGCGTTTATCAAACGTCTCATTAAACAATTTGGTAAACCTCAAAAGGTAATTACAGATCAGGCACCTTCAACAAAGGTAGCAATGGCTAAAGTAATTAAAGCTTTTAAACTTAAACCTGACTGTCATTGTACATCGAAATATCTGAATAACCTCATTGAGCAAGATCACCGTCATATTAAAGTAAGAAAGACAAGGTATCAAAGTATCAA
>NZ_LLER01000039.1 GCF_001500315.1 Staphylococcus auricularis
AGCTAACGCATTAAGCACTCCGCCTGGGGAGTACGGCCGCAAGGCTTAAACTCAAAGGAATTGACGGGGACCCGCACAAGCGGTGGAGCATGTGGTTTAATTCGAAGCAACGCGAAGAACCTTACCAAATCTTGACATCCTTTGACCGCTCTAGAGATAGAGTCTTCCCCTTCGGGGGACAAAGTGACAGGTGGTGCATGGTTGTCGTCAGCTCGTGTCGTGAGATGTTGGGTTAAGTCCCGCAACGAGCGCAACCCTTAAGCTTAGTTGCCATCATTCAGTTGGGCACTCTAAGTTGACTGCCGGTGACAAACCGGAGGAAGGTGG
>NZ_LLER01000004.1 GCF_001500315.1 Staphylococcus auricularis
CGGTCTACTAACGAGCCGATCTTTTCAAGGTGGGGAACATAAACCTTTAACCATCATTGGACCTAAAGGGATTCAACAGTTTGTAGAAACAACATTACATTTATCAGAGTCTCATCTAAATTATCCGATTACATATATTGAGATTGAAAATGAACTGTCTTATCATGCAGATGGATTTACGGTCACAGCCGCATTGTTAAATCACGGTATTGTATCGTTTGGCTATCGTATTGAGGCGCCAAACACACCAGGTAAAATAGATGTGCAAGCATTAAAACAAATCGGACTAGAACCAGGTCCAAAATATCAAGAAGTCAAAGATAACGATACATTTGAATATAATGGTCTTATTTATAATTCTCATGATTTTAAAGGCGAAACGAGACAAGGTCAGCGCGTCGCAATATTTGGAGATACGATGCCATGTAAAAATGAATATAGCATCGCTCAAGATGTGGATGTCATGGTGCATGAGAGCACCTTTTTAGAAGGCGATAAAACACTTGCGAACAACTATCATCACAGTCACATTAGTGATGTGTTTAAACTTGCGAGAGAGGCTCATGTGAAACATAGTTTAATCACGCATATCAGTAATCGGTATACGTTAGAAGATATCGAAGCGCTGTGTGAAGCTTTTGATGCATCAGACGAAACACCGTCATATCAAATTGTGAATGACTTTGACAGTTATCAATTTTAATTAAAAAGGCAACACCATGTAGTGGTGCGGTAAACACAGTCACTACGCAGTGTTGCCTTTAAATCTATCAATCATCGTCATCTTCGTCATTATCTTGTGCAGATAGTTCAATACTTCGATTGACGGCAGCTTTTAAACTTTTTTCAAAAATGTGTTCGATGTCATATGTTGATAAAACATCTAGACCAGCTTGAGTGGTACCACCTTTAGAAGTGATATTTTTACGTAATTGTTCCATACTTAAATCAGAACGTTCGATCATTTTGCTGGTACCGATGATTAAGTTACGAATAGATTCTTCAACTTCCGATTTATCGAGTCCGAGTTTTGTACCTGCTGATACATATTGTTCAAATACGTGATATAAGAAAGCAGGGCCACTACCTGTAATCGCAGTGACTTGGTGTAAGTGATCTTCTGAAACTTCTAAGATTGAACCAAATGCGTGAATTAATTCATTTACTTCATCTTTGGCTTTCGGACCAAAATTACTTGAGAAGCTGATGCCTGTCACTGAATGACCTACTTGTGCATTCGTGTTTGGCATAATACGTGCAATGGGGTTCGTTGTATTTAATTTATCTTTAATATAGTCAATCGGTAAGCCTGCCATGATAGAGATGAAACGGTTATCATCTTTGATGTGCGGGGCGATTCTGTCTGCAAGTGCGTCAAAATCATAAGGCTTTGTACCTATAAACACATAATCTGCATTTTTCAATAATGCGTCATCATCGTATCTATAATTGACGTTCAGTTCTTCAGCATATTTTTTTAATCTATCTTCATTAGAACGATTGGTCAAATAAATGTCTTCGGGTGCGGTCACTTTGGAATTGATAATTCCTGTAAAAATAGCATGAGCCATATTACCTGCACCATAAAATACAATTTTCATATCGCTTCACATCCTATTTTGATTATGGTTTTATCTTAACACAAAATACGTTCAACTCCAGGTTAAACCCAGGGATTAGATATAAAACAGAATGAAAACGTAGCGTTTTATAAAAATATGAACGTTTTCTCGCAATACAAGTGTCAAAGGAGGGCTGTTTTCAATGATTGGACAACATTTTATTTTAACTGGCGCAACAAGTGGTTTAGGTCGTTCGTTATTAACACTGTTACTGCAAAAACGAGTGACTGTTACTGCACTTGTCAGACATCCTGAAAATTTATCCGCTTTTCAAACCTATATAGATTGTCATCAGCTGCATCTCATCATGTGTGATTTACAAAACGAAGCTGATATTTTGGAGTTAGAACCGCAATTGAAACACCATACCTATCACGGCTTAATTTATTGTGCAGGTATGGGTTACTTCAAAAGTATGGCAGACCACGACTTTGCAGAAATGAAACAAACCTACATGCTCAATGTCGTTCATTTTAATCTATTACTACGTATGGTCGAGCCGCATCTCGTTGAACGTCCAACGATTGTAGGGATTGGTAGTCAAGCAGCGCATGTGACACAAGCTTATGCTTCACACTATGGAGCAAGTAAAGCGGCATTTATTCAAACACTGAACGCATTACGGTTAGAGCGTCCTTCATATCACGTGATGACGGTAAATACAGGTCCCATTGCAACACCATTTCATCAAAAAGCAGACCCAACTTTGGCTTACGCTAAAAGTGTGAAAGGGATTATGTTAGATCCCGATGACTTAGCTCAACGTATTATTAAAGGGATAATCAACGGAGTAGAGGAGATCAATCAACCGAAATGGATGCATATTTTATTGAAAGGATATCAACTTGCGCCGAGATGGATAGAAAAGTTATGTCCGAAACTCTTCAATAATAAAGCATGATTGAGATATCCTTCTCTTATATACAAAAGATGAAGACGCTTTAAAAATAGTATTTTTATTATCTTCAGACTTTATAAACGAGATAAGAAAAAGGCGACTCCACCCGAAACATCGGATAAAGTCGCTTAGAAAGATTGCATCACCGTCCGAGACTCCTGAGGCATCTAGCCGAAACTGAAAATCCATTTTGGCTAAATTCATGTAGTAATTTAAAGTGTTATTTATTAGCCAAAATTAGTTGAAGTAAGGCGCCTAGGAAAGCGAGGGCAGGTAAGCAATCTGTAGAACACCGCTTAATATAGTTACATTTAACCACCATATATGGTGGGGAGCCAAAAAAGCACCGTAGCAAACGTTTGCTACGGTGCTTTAATCATTTCATATTGATTTATATTGAAGTACAGCGGACACGCTCATTAATCTACGTGTGCTGTATATTCTAAATCTTTTACGCGTTCACGAGCAGCTTTAGTCACATCTAAGCTGATGTCTTTCGCATAATTAAAGTTTTTAACATTTTCATCTAATTGTTCGACTGAGCTTGCACCGACGATAATAGAACCAAGTGCATCATGTGACATTAAATAGTTAAATGTGAGTGCGGTTAAGTTGTTGTCTATTTCTTTAATAGAAGCGATCGTTTCACCGAGTTCTTGGTATGAATAATCGAAAATACCTTCTGAGAATTTTTGATCTAAAGCATTGTTACTATTTGATGTTAATAACCCTTTAAATACTGGGCCTCTCGCAAGCATTTTCACACCTTCTTGATGCACGCGATCGATGAGTGTTTCAGGACGATTATCAATTAAATTAAACTGAGACATGAGTGTTTCTATGTCACTATGTTCTAAATAATAATTAATGACATTAGGTCGAATAGAAGAAATACCATAGGCACGAATGATGCCTTCTTGTTTTAATTCGTCAAAAGCACTGATGGTTTCGTCTAAAGGATCATCAATGGTACCACCGTGTAATTGATACAAGTCTAAATGCTCTACGCCAAGTTGTTGTAATGACGTTTTAACCTGTGATTTGATGTATTTTTTAGAAGGATCCCAAAATGTAGAACCATCATCTTTAAGATGATTACCGACTTTTGTGCCGATAACAATATCGCCTCTATCTTGATATTTTTTCAACGCTTTACCCACGATTTCTTCATTTTGACCTTTATCGTACATATCTGCTGTATCAAAATAAGTAATGCCGTGTTCAAGTGCACGTTCGATAATGGATTCAGCATGATCGTATTCTGTACCTAAACTCATACAACCCAATCCTAATTCAGATAATTCAATGCCACTTTTCAAGATATTCTTTTGCATGTCTTTTCTCCTTTCGATACACTAAAATTAATATATCGGTTAGTTTGCTTCATAATATATATCTTATATTTCTACGCTACTATACTCATTAAAACATAGATCACATAAGCTATCATTAACCATAACTTATAAAGCGAAGATAGATCAAAATAACGCTTTTATATAAAAAGGAAGGAAGTCATTTTATGAATTATAATGAACCTACAATTTCTAAAGAAACGATTTATAACGGAAAAATCATCGATGTTGAAGTACATGATGTCGAATTACAAAACGGAGAAACTTCGAAACGTGAACTCGTTTTCCACAACGGTGCCGTATGTGTTTGTGCAATCACACCTGAGAAACGGGTCCTACTCGTCGAACAGTTTCGAAAACCAGCAGAAAAAACATTACTAGAAATTCCAGCTGGGAAACTCGAAGCTGGAGAAGAACGTGAATCAGCTGCAAAAAGAGAATTAGAAGAAGAGACAGGTTATATTGCTGATCATTTAAAATTGATTACAGAGATGTATGGGTCACCTGGATTCTCAAGTGAAAAGACTTCTATCTATTTCGCTGATGATCTCAAAGAAGGTGAAATGCATCTCGATGATGATGAATTTTTAGAAGTGAAAAGCTACTCCATAGCTGAGATTAAGCGAATGCTTCAAAATAATGAACTTGAAGATGCGAAAACGATTATCGCTCTTCAATACTTATTACTTAATTATAATGATTCTAATTAAGCGAGCGAATCTACTTGCTAATTTTATCAATTACTGTTATTTTAGAGATAAATCATTAAGGCAAATTAAAATGATTATAATCCGATAAGAGGAGTGTGTCTTCCGTGGAAGAAAGATTAAATCGCGTCAAACAGCAATTACAACAGTATTCTTATAAATTGACTCCACAACGAGAAGCCACTTTGCGAGTACTCATTGAGAATGAAAAAGACCATCTTAGTGCTGAAGATGTCTACTTAAAAGTGAAAGATAAAGCGCCAGAAATAGGCTTGGCAACTGTCTATCGTACATTAGAATTATTATCAGAACTTAGAGTCGTTGATAAAATCAACTTTGGTGATGGCGTTTCTCGTTATGACTTACGTAAAGAGGGAGCAAAGCATTTCCATCATCATCTAGTATGCATGGAATGTGGAAAAGTAGAAGAGATTGAAGAAGACTTGTTACCACAAGTTGAAGAAAAAGTAGAAAATGATTTCAATTTTAGAATATCTGACCACCGCCTCACATTTCATGGTGTCTGCTCTGAATGTATCGCTAAAGGGAAATGATGAAGTGAATAGCTTGTAGAAAGAGGCTCAGCTATGGATACAATTATCGAGGAATATTTAAAATTCATTCAGCTAGAAAAAGGGTTAAGTGAGAATACCATTGGCGCGTATCGACGAGATTTAAATAAATACCAAACGTATTTAACAAATCATCATATCAACCATATCGATTTCGTTGATCGAACAACGATACAACAATGTTTAGGAGAACTACACGACGAAGGGGCTTCTGCTAAGTCGATTGCCCGCTTCATCTCCACAATTCGCAGCTTTCATCAATTCGCTTTACGCGAAAAATACGCTGCGAAAGATCCAACGGTCCTGATAGAAACACCCAAATATGAACGCCGATTACCTGATGTGTTAGAAGTAGATGAGGTCGTTCGGTTATTAGAAACCCCTGATACGAACAAAAAGAAAGGGTTTCGTGACCGTACGATGTTAGAGTTACTCTATGCGACGGGCATGAGGGTGACTGAGCTCATTGACTTAGAAGTCGAAGATGTCAATCTCATTATGGGCTTCGTTCGTGTTTATGGTAAAGGGGATAAAGAACGGATTATTCCGTTAGGTGAAACGGTCATCGATTATCTACAAACCTATATCGATGACATTCGTCCTCAAATACTAAAACATACCGTGACAGATACGTTGTTCTTAAACTTGCATGGTAAGCCTTTATCACGCCAAGGCATTTGGAAGATGATTAAGCAATATGGTATAGAAGCTCAAATCAATAAAAAACTAACCCCACATACGTTGCGACATTCATTTGCAACACACTTATTAGAAAATGGGGCTGATTTACGTGCAGTCCAAGAAATGTTAGGTCACTCTGATATTTCTACGACACAACTTTATACTCATGTGTCAAAACAACAGATCAGAAAAATGTATCAAACCTATCATCCTCGCGCATAAAATCACCGTTAGGCATTTGGCTATGCTTAGCGGTGATTTTTGTGTTTATTGTTTAAAGCTTGTAGTCTTGCTTCCAATACTGCACGACGGTCTCTGAGTAAATGATGATCGATGATATAACGATCTTCAGTCATCACTTTAGTAAATTGATAATCAGGATAGCGTTCGATGACCTGTTGTTTCATTTCCTCAGTCATGGGGAGCTCTACGGGTATGAAGGGTTTAGCTTCTTCTGCAAGTTCGAGAAGTTGATCAATAAGTCGAATGTAGTGATCAATATGTAATCCGAGTTGTGGATGTTGATGTTGTTGGATTACACGCTTTGCTTTGTTAAATGATTTGCGTGCACCTTTAAAGTTATTCCGTCGATGATGATAACAACCAGTCGCAAATAAAATAAGACTGACGACTGCATCTTCTTTTGAATAACTAGGATTTTCCTTCCAAGCTTCTTCTAGAATATCGTGACATAAAAAATAATGTTGTTGTGTGTTAAAAAAATAGTAAAATTGCTGTAAAGCTGCTTGCATATTTATTTCTCTCCAAATTTAAATGTAATTCATTACATGCTATAATACTTGAGTGAACGACGTACTTAACTTGTAAGTCGAGGTAGATAAAATGTACGAAGTGAAATTAGATGCGTTCAATGGACCGTTAGATTTATTATTACATCTCATTCAAGAATTTGAAATCGATATTTATGATATCCCCATGAAATCACTCACTGAACAATATATGCAATATATCCACACAATGAAACAATTAGAGATTAATATTGCCAGTGAATACTTAGTGATGGCTTCTGAATTATTGATGATCAAAAGTAAGATGTTGTTGCCACAGTCCGAGGAAGATGAACCGGTAGAAGACGATCCACGTGAAGATTTGGTCGGTCGTTTAATCGAGTATCAAAATTATAAAGCCTATACTGAAATTTTGACCGATAAAAAAGAAGAAAGAGAACATTATTTTTCGAAACACCCAACGGATTTATCGCATTTAGAAAGCAATGAAACGTGGGATGAGAACCAAACGATTGATTTAACGAAACTCATCATCGCTTATCAAAAAGTAAAAAATAGAGTCGATTATCAAACACCTAAAGCGGTTGAAATACATAAAGAGACCTTTACCATTCAACAAGCAACACATGTTGTCACAGAGCGTTTAGCTGACCACGATGAATTCAACTTCTTCAGTCTGTTTCATTTTAATGAACCCGTTGAGATGGTAGTGACACACTTTTTAGCAATATTAGAAATGGCTAAATCAGGTCACATTAATATAGAACAACCTAAAGATTTTGAAGACATTCAAATATATAGAGGAGTGAATTATGGCGTTGGAAACGGATGAGATACTAGAAGCGTTATTGTATACAGCAGGAGATGAAGGACTAGATCAAGCGCAATTAACTGAAGCATTACAAATCTCCGAAGAAGAACTACAACAATACGTCGCAAACTATCAATCGCGAGGCTTAGTGATTCAACAGTTTGGTACGCTATATGTGCTGACGACACGAAAAGAAGCAGCGCCTTATATCGAACAGCTCGTTAAATCCAATAGTAAAATGAAATTATCCCAAGCAGCGATGGAATCCCTATCCATCATCGCTTATAATCAACCCGTGACGAGAAGTGATATTGAGATGATTCGTGGTATTAATTCAGATGGTGCAGTGAAGACCCTGATTGCACGAGGACTGATTGAAGCAAAATCTGAAGCATCTTCTCGCAGTCAACAACTGTATACCACAAGTCACTTTCTCAATGTATTTGGTATTTCACAACTAGATGAACTACCAACGACAGATGAAGAAGATGAAGAGATAGAAGCGTTCTTTAATAATTTAGTGAATCAAAAAGGAGACAATGAAAATGGCTAAGGAATTCGAAAGATTACAGAAGCGGATCGCAAATAGTGGTTATACGTCACGACGTAAAGCAGAAACGCTCATCAGTGAAGGTAAAGTAGAAGTCAACGGTGAACGCGTGACTGAACTGGGTACAAAAGTGAAACCTTCTGATGAAGTTTCAGTCGAAGGTGTGAAACTCGAACAAGAAGATAAACTCTATATCTTGTTCTACAAACCCGCACAAGTGATCACAAGTGTCTCTGATGACCGTGGACGTAAAGTGGTTCTAGACTATTTTGATGATTTAGAAACACGTATTTATCCAGTAGGTCGTTTAGATTATGATACGTCAGGCCTGCTTTTACTCACAAATGATGGGGAATTCACTAATTTGATGACTCATCCACGTTACAAGATTAAGAAAAAATATGTGGCGAAGTTGAAAGGCTACCTCATGAGAGAAGAAGTGAAAGCGTTAGAACAAGGCATTGAATTGGAAGATGGTTTTACACAACCAGCACAAGTTAAAATCAAAAACCAAGATAAAGAAAAGAATACAACACTAGTAGAAATTACGATTTCGGAAGGACGGAATCGACAAGTAAGACGTATGTTCGAATATTTTGGTCATCATGTGAATAAACTCCAACGTACTGAGTTTGGTCCACTTGATTTAACTGGCTTAAATGCGGGTCAAGGAAGAGTGCTGACTCCGCATGAGGTGAAGGTGTTACGTCACTTAGCAGAGAACGGTAAATAGCCTAGTACTATTTAAATTTAAAATATAATGTATATACAAACTATTTTTATACAATGTTTTAGTTTTTAATAAAATCATGTGATATAATTGTGTTAAGTAGAATGTAACATAACTTGGAGGTATGCAGCATGCCAAATCAAATTTTAGTTGTCGATGATGAAGATCGCATCAGACGATTATTAAAATTATATTTAGAAAGAGAATCTTTTGAAATTCATGAAGCAAAAGATGGTAAAGAAGCACTGGACATGGCATTGGAACGAGATTATGACTGTATCTTACTCGATCTCATGCTACCTGAACTAGACGGCATTTCAGTAGCTTCAAAACTACGTGTACAAAAAGACACACCAATTATTATGCTCACAGCAAAAGGTGAAGAAACAAATCGCGTCAAAGGTTTTGAAACAGGCGCAGATGATTATATTGTTAAACCATTTTCACCACGTGAGGTTGTGTTGAGAGTCAAAGCGCTGCTACGCCGTACACAAGTGGTTTCGACAGAACAAAGTGAACCGCATGCACGTGATTTAATCGAGTTTCCTCATCTTACTATCGATAATGATGCGCATCGTGTGCTCGCAGATGAAGAGACGGTGAACTTAACACCTAAAGAGTACGAGCTACTCATTTTCTTAGCTAAGACACCAAACAAAGTCTTTGATCGTGAACAATTATTAAAAGAAGTTTGGCACTATGAATTTTATGGTGATTTAAGAACTGTCGATACACATGTCAAACGTTTACGTGAAAAGCTAAATCGTGTGTCAGAGGATGCAGCGCAAATGATACAAACAGTGTGGGGCGTAGGTTATAAATTCGAGGTCCCAACGAATGATTAATCGGCTGAATAATGTCGTTAATAAACTGTGGTTAACTATTATCTTAATAGTAACGACAGTTTTAATTTTATTAAGTGCTGCACTCATCACGTTCTTACAATCGTACTTGACGAAAGAAACAGAAGAGAATCTATTAGAAGATGCGAAGCGGGTCAATCAAGTTGTCGAACAAACTGATGATAAGGAAACGGCGATTCAACTGAGCCGCCAGTTAATTGAAGGTTCAGTCGGACTCATCATCATGGATGGAAAAAATCAAGAAAGTGATGATGACCACACCAAAACGAAATCAAAAATGTTAGAGGCGCTTCAACAATCTGATAAATATGATGCTGTTTTCGATGATGGTAAACAACTCGTCGAACACTTACAAGTAGAAAAAGAAGGCAATTTACACACCTTCATCACAGTTGGCTATCCAGGAAGTAAAACATCAAATAGTGAGCATCAAGCAGTGTTTATTTATCAAGATTTAAATCACATTCAACAAACGAATAATGTCATTACGATTATTATCTTGATTACAGCGGTTATCTTTTTAGCGATTACAACGGTATTTGCCTTTTTCTTATCATCAAGAATTACAAAACCTTTAAGACAGTTGAGAATACAGGCAATTAACTTATCTTTAGGCAATTATAGTCAGATGACGCCGCTTAACACGAAAGATGAAATCGGTGAATTATCACGTGCATTTAATACGATGAGCGCTGAAATTCAACGTCACATCGAAGCGCTCTCTTCATCTAAAAAAATTAGAGATTCACTTCTCGATTCGATGGTAGAAGGCGTCGTTGGGTTCAATGATGATAAAGAAGTCATTTTATCTAATGATATGGCACAACGTATTGTCAGAAGCATGGACGAATATACCTTTGAAAAAATGATTGAACAAAATGAACGCACGTTACAATTAAAACAAACACAGTTCCAAGAATATGAAATTAACACGCGCTATTACGTAGTTATCATGAGTTATATTGAACAGATTCAACCTGATGGTCAAAGTGGTATCGTTGCGGTCATTCGTGACATGACGAGTGAACATAATGTTGATCAAATGAAAAAAGACTTCATCGCAAACGTCTCTCATGATTTACGCACACCGATTTTTCTCTTACAAGGTTATACAGAAGCGATTGTCGATGGCGTTGTGACTGAACCGGAGGAAATTCACGATACACTTTCTATCGTATTAGATGAGTCTAAACGACTTAATCGTCTCGTCAATGAGTTATTAAACGTTGCTCGGATGGACGCAGAAGGATTAACGATAGAAAAAGAAACACAGCCTATTGATACGTTACTCGAGAAAATGCAACATAAATATCAACAACAGGCAGACAGCTTAGAATTACAACTCGAGTTAAATCCAGGAACGAACCAAGAATTGTGGGATTATGATACGGATCGTCTCGAACAAGTCCTCACAAATCTCATAGACAATGCAATGCGTTATACAGAGCCTGGTGATTCCATCACGATTAAGACTGGGGAAAATCAAGAAGACCAAATCTTATATATTGAAGACACAGGTACCGGTATCGCACCTGAGCACTTAGAACTCGTCTTTGATCGTTTCTATAAAGTTGATGCATCTCGTAAACGTGGCAAACAAGGTACAGGTTTAGGTCTTTTCATCTGTAAAATGATCATTGAAGGCCATGGGGGTACAATTGATGTTAAAAGTGAGCGAGGTAAAGGAACGCAATTCATTATTAAATTGCCTAAACCTCAATCTGAATCATAACCACAATTTCAAAGTTTCAGTTAAGCAATATTTTTGAGTTTATGTAAAGTGTGCGCTATAATCTTTTTGTTAAAAATTAATACAAATTCATCTTCGGGGTCGGGTGCAAGTCCCAACCGGCAGTAAATGAAGCCTGCGACCTGCAACTCGTGTTTATGAGTTGTGGCTGATCTAGTGAGAATCTAGAGCCGACAGTATAGTCTGGATGGGAGAAGATGGAGGATGTTTTGTTGTGCAATCAATTAGGCGAATCCTCCTATTCTTTGTAAGATGAATGGAAGGAGATAATTGAATATGCAACAACAAACAAGAAAACTTATCCTAATCAGCATGTTAAGTGCGATAGGGTTTATTTTGATGTTCATCAAATTCCCTATTCCATTTTTACCACCTTACTTAACATTGGATTTTAGTGATGTGCCGGCGCTCTTTGCGACCTTTACATTTGGGCCATTGGTCGGTATCATCGTCGCATTTATTAAAAATCTACTTAATTTTTTATTTAATGTAGGAGATCCAGTGGGGCCGTTTGCGAACTTCTTAGCCGCAACGAGCTTTATTGTGACATTTTATTACGCTACAAAATATAAAACACAAACTAAATCACTCATTATAGGTGCAATCGCGGGTACACTTGTGATGACAGTCGTCCTCAGCATCTTGAATTATTTCTTGCTGTTACCGTTATACGGCATGATTATGAATTTAACAGATGTTGTACAAAATATTAAAGTCATCATCGTTTCAGGTGTTGTACCGTTTAACTTGATTAAAGGTTTACTCGTATCACTCGTATTTATATTATTATTTAAACGGTTGAAAAACGTACTTATTCGTGATTAGTAATTAATATGAAAATTAAAGTACTTGGATTGGATTAAAAGTATTAAATATATAGAAGAAATTGAGGCTGGGACTAAGAGGTTCCAGCCTTTTAATATTGGAGCTAATTTAAAAGAGAAAAAATAAAAAAGGCACAGTCATTCAACGCATGGTTAATGACTATGCCATCTATATTAAAATATGTTTTACAATAGGAGTTAACACACGATTATTCAAATTTTAATGCATCACCATCAAATGGTTCTTCTGCAATTTTAATAGAGTCTGTTGGGCAACCTTCAGAGGCATCTTCCAAATCTTCATATAGTTCTTCGGGTACTTCAGCTGTGCCTTCATTATCATCTAAGATAACATACGCAATACCTTCATCGTCATAATCATAAATATCTGGGGCTGCTGCGCCACAAGCACCGCAAGCGATACAAGTATCCATATCAACTATTGTATATTTAGCCAATTTCTTCGCCTCCTTTGATAAAAATGCTACACTAACGATACAAATAATATTGTACTTATACCGTTTGAAATTTTCAATGCTTTCGTTTTTAAGTGGGGAATAGAACATGGAATCAATTATTCAGTATGCACTCAATCATGCACATACATATAAAACTGACAAAAGTATCTATAATATTGTAAATGGTAAGAAAAGCCATCAAACCTTTTTTGATGCGTGCAGTCAAAGACTCATGTCATTATATCACATTTTACCAGAACTCAAATACACGACTTTTGAAGATATTATTTCAGATCAACACCATCAGACAACTGACTCATCTGAAATGATTAAGGTGCATCCACGTTTTAGTTATGACAGTTTATCATTGACCTTTAAAGCGTTGCAATTACTTATTCAAACTGTGTCTCATGTAGAAAGAAACAATAAAGCTTTTATGCCGTTAACCGAACAAGCTGTAATACAAAAAGGCGTAAAGCAATTATTTTATTATATTCAAAACAATGATTTAGTTACTGCTTTTATCGATGAACTGTACCAGTTATTTAAACACTTGGATGAACAACAAGAACAAAGTGTATTACACTACTATCTACAAGGATATGAGGAAGCCATGTATACCCGGCAACAAATCAGTTTGATCGAAGGTTTAGATGAAACAGAAGTGTTCCGTTTGGAATATAATGGCTTAGTTGAAATGATGTTTGAGTTCGAAGATGTCGATCGATATCCTATTTTAAATCAACTGATTGTGTATCCACCGCTATCTTATAATACGAGTGAAACATATGTGCACTTACAGCAAGGTAAGACGATGGACCAGATTGCACGACATAAACACGTAAAAATCAATACTATTGAAGATCATATTTTAGAGTTGTTTATCAAAGGCTATATCGCAGATTACACACATTTCGTTTCCAATGCGCAACTCACGAAGTTTAAAACATATTATCTTGCTCAACCTACACTCCGGTTAAGAGAATATAAGGAAATGATGGATGAATTGGATTATTTTCAAATTAAATTATTGATTGTAGGTATAGAAAGAGGTGAACTCGGTGTTACAACAAGCGTTGAATAAATGGTTTGGCTTTGATTCGTTCAAACCAGGACAAGAGGATGTCATTAACCAAGTGCTCGCTGGGAAACCCACATTAGGTATTCTGCCTACAGGAAGCGGGAAAAGCTTATGTTACCAATTACCTACATATATTAAACAACAACCTACTTTGATTATTTCCCCTTTAATTTCACTCATGGACGACCAAGTCATGCTAATGAAAGCACAAGGGGAACGGTCCGTATGCCATGTCCATTCTGGTATGGATGAAAGTGAGAAAAAACATAACTTACAACGGCTCAAGCATAGTCGCTTTGTTTTCTTGAGCCCTGAGTTTATCTTGCAGCCGCAAAACTTTGCACGCATTCAAGATATTCCGTTTGGGATGATAGTCTTAGATGAAGCACACTGTATTTCTGAGTGGGGCTATGATTTTCGTCCGCATTATGCACTGATGGGCAAGGTGACCCAACATTTTAATGAAGCGACATTACTCGCACTCACTGCAACAGCGCCTCCACACTTGGCTGACGATTTATCACAGATGATGCACTGTCAGTTTCAAGTTGTGAAAACAACGATGAATCGACCTAATATCGCGTTACAACATTTAAATTTTGAAGATGATGACGAAAAAATAGACTGGTTATTGTCATTTATTTCACATTCTGGACCTACGATCATCTATGTGTCTTCGAAGAAAATGTGTTTAACCTTGGCAGAAGCTATTTACCAGGCTGGGTACTTAACAGGTATTTACCATAGTGATTTAACATATCAAGAACGCTATACAGTTCAGCAACAATTTGTGCAAAATGAAATTCCTATTATTGTCGCAACAAGTGCTTTTGGCATGGGGATCAATAAAAAAGATGTGCGCACGGTCATCCATTTTCATCTCGCAACGAGTCCTTCGAATTACATGCAAGAAATAGGTCGCGCGGGAAGAGACGGGGCACAAAGTCAGGCTATCAGTTTGTATCAACCTGATGATCAATATTTACTTTCTACTTTGCTATTTACAGATATGCTTACAGAAGAAGATGTCGAAATGTATGAAGCTGGTCAATTTATTGAACCCGATAAAGAAGAAGTGATCACAACTTTAAATAGTTACTATTCGTTTTCTGATATAAAACGTATCTTTAAAATCTCGTTTGAGCGAAAGCAACAAGGCTATATTAAGATGTTGGGCTACAAAAACTTAGAACGGTGTCGTCGAGATTATTTATTATCATTTTTCAATGAAACAATGGACACACAACCTGAATACTGTTGCGATTGTGACAGTGACTCACCTGAGATTGACGTCAAAAACCATAAAAAAGTCAAAAGGAAGATGGATTATACTGAGAAATTGGGAAATTTATTCCTTTCGCACTAAAATATTTTGATTCAACATTTCAAAAAAGCTATAATACGACGTATAGCATTATGTATCATCGTTTGAAAAAATCATACATACGTCGTTTTTTTACGGGTATATACAAAACTGAAACGACATAAATACAATTAAATATGGAGGAGGATATTTCATGTCTAATAATTATAAAGACGAATTTGAAAAAAGTCGTCAATCTATTGATCTAGATGCTCACAGAGACCAAGAAGATGAGCAACTCGATCAAAGTGAAGAAACAACCGAACAACAAGAAACCCAACAATTCCCACCAAGAAATGCGCATCGCAGACAACGTAGAAGAGATACAGCAACTAACCAACATCATGAAGATCAAGCCTCAGAAGATCAACAGCGTGTTGCTGAACCTGTTTCTGAAGACGAGGATCAATTTGAGTCAAATATAGATGCTGAAGAGACTTCAGGTACACATGATGAAGATCATAACAGACGTGACGCTGAAATCTTCGCCAATGATCCAGAAACAGAAGCGGATGCAGATCAAGATTTCACTCGCAGTGAACGTGCAGAAGAATATGAGATAGATGATCAAGACACTGATGATTCAGATTCACACAAAACAGGTGCTGCTATCGCTGGTGGTTCTGCCGCTGCAGGCGCTGGGGCTATGGCCGCAAAAAATCATCACGATAACGACGAGAATGACGTTGAAGATGATGATTTAAACGATCAAGATGAGGAACAAAATGACCATCAATCTACGAAAAAAGCAGGAGCCGCTGCTGCTACTGGCGCCACTGGTGCTGCTGCTTCTCAATCTGCTCAAGCAGAAGGTTATCACAGCGAACATCATGATCCAGATGATGATGATAGTTGGAATACCAACGAAAAAGGTATGATGAGTAAACTCCTACCTATTATTGCAGGTATTCTTATCTTAGCTGCATTAGCAATCTTTATTGGTTTAGCACTTACACACCAAGATGACAATTCAGCAAATGAAGATCAAGTCGCTCAACAAGATAAAGACAATTCAGGCGATGACGCTTCTGACAAAGATAAAAAATCAAACGAAGACAGCAACAAAGATAGCGACAAAGACAGCGATAAAGACAAATCTTCTTCAGATAGTGATTCCAATAAAGATAACGACAACGACAATGATAATGATAATAATAGTGCAGCAACTTCTGATGATAATCAAAACGGTGAACAATCAGATAACAACGCTGACCAAAATAATGATCAAAACCAAGCTGATCAAGCTGACCAAGGTCAACAACAAGAACAACAATACGCTCAAGATCAACAACAAAACCAACAGCAAAATCAACAACAAAACAATGCATCTAATGATGTAAACAACAATCAAAATAATAACCAAAATCAACAACAAAATAACCAAGGCCAAAACAATAATCAAGGTCAATCTTCAAATGGAGATAACCAAAAAGTAGTTGTATCAAATGGTCAAAACTTATATCGTATCGCTATTCAATATTATGGTGAAGGTACACCAGAAAACGTTGAAAAAATACGTAAAGCAAACAATTTGAATGGCAACAACATTCATAATGGTCAAGAATTAGTTATTCCAGAATAAGAAGTTTAAAATGGTTATTCAATTGAACCCTGACAGACTATCTCAAACTGATGTAAGCACTGTGAGGGTTCTTTTTTGCGCATTTGAATAATTTTCACAAATTAAGTGCGAACAGTATAGTGCTTGCAATAAAAATATTTGGATTTTAATCAATCACTGTTATAATATATGGGTGATAAAAGGAGGGCATCTTATGCAAACAGTAGAAAGTATTATTATCGGTGGGGGTCCTTGTGGATTAAGTGCTGCGATTGAGCAGAAGAAAAAAGGTATCGACACATTAGTTATTGAAAAAGGGAATGTCGTAGATGCGATCTATCATTACCCCACACATCAAACATTCTTTTCATCTAGCGATAAATTAAGTATCGGTGATGTCCCGTTTATAGTCGAAGATAGTAAACCACGTAGAAATCAAGCATTGGTCTACTACCGTGCTGTTGTTAAACATCATCAATTACGTGTCAACGCATTTGAAGAAGTATTAACTGTTAAAAAAATTAATAACCGTTTTACGATTACAACGACAAAAGATGTTTACCAATGTCGTTTTTTAACTGTTGCCACAGGCTATTATGGACAACATAATACATTAGAAGTTGAAGGTGCCGAATTAGACAAAGTCAATTATTATTTTAAAGAAGCACACCCTTACTTTGACCAAAATGTTGTCATTATAGGTGGTAAAAATTCAGCAGTAGACGCAGCGTTAGAATTAGAAAAAGCTGGCGCCCACGTTACAGTATTATATCGTGGAGATCATTATTCAGAAGCGATCAAACCATGGATTTTACCTAATTTTGAATCACTTGTTCGTCACGAAAAAATAGATATGGTATTTAACGCGAACGTCACTCAAATTACTGAGGATACTGTGACTTATCAACACGAAGACGATACGATTGAGATTCCAAATGACTATGTCTTCGCGATGATTGGTTATCATCCTGATTATGACTTCTTAGAATCTATCGGTATCGACATCAACGAAAACGAGTACGGTACTGCACCGGTGTACAATAAAGAAACTTACGAAACAAATATCGAAAACTGCTATATCGCTGGTGTCATTGCTGCAGGTAATGATGCTAATACAATCTTTATCGAAAATGGTAAATATCATGGTGGCATCATCACTCAAAGCATTCTTTCTAAAAAACAAACGCCTTTAGAAAGCTAGAAATTGTGTTATTTAGTCTTGCAGAATACGATCAGTTAACATAAAAACCCTTAACATCGACTTTAAATGATAAGTCGTTGCTAAGGGTTTTTGCTTTAGTTAAAAAGTTTATAATGGTTTTTCAAAGTAAGCTTTTAATTGACTATCGTCTAATTGGTTGCTTAATCCGACAAGTAATTTTAACCGCGCTTTCGGACCATTCAAGCCATTTGAGAAGATGACACCTTGTTTGTAAAGTTGCACGCCGCCACCTTTATAATCATATATGGGACCCACAATACCATTAAATGAACGTGAGACTAAGACAATAGGAATGTGTAGCTCAAGACATTTTTTAAGGCCATCGATACATGTTGGAGGTAAGTTACCTTGTCCTAAAGCCTCTACAACGATACCGTCTACGTGTTGTTCGCTGTAAAAATCAAAGATATCATTCGTCATTCCCATATACGCTTTTACGAGTAGGATATTCAATGCATCGTTGACTTTCGGTAAGACAAGATGTTCATAAGGTCTGTGGTGGAATTGCACATTGGTATTTGTCAGCACGCCGAGCGGGCCGTGGTTAGGACTTTGGAAGGTATTCGTATTTGAAGTGTGCGTCTTAGTTACATTACGTGCTGTATGTATTTCATCATTAAATACGACCATGACACCTTTGTTCTGAGCTTCATCATTGATCGCGACTCTGATAGCAGAAATGAAGTTATATAAGCCATCTGAACCAATTTCATTTGAAGAGCGCATTGCACCTGTAATAGTAATAGGTTGTTTAATGTCCATGATAAGATCAAGCAAGTACGCTGTTTCTTCTAACGTATCAGTCCCATGTGTAATGACAAATCCTTCATAACTATCTTCTTCAACTGCTTGCGCAATGATATCTCTTAATTGAGTTACATAACTGATCGTCATGTGTGGGGAAGGCACATTAAAAGGGGATATTTCTGTTACATCAGCATATTGATTAATCACATCTTGATGGGTTGAAATGGGATTAACATCATTTGTCGTAACATTGTTAGCCTCATCTTGACTCATACTAATCGTACCACCCGTATGGATGACTAGAATTTTTTTCATCGTTGTACTCCTCCTATTCATTCACTCCCTATCTATGATAAAATATTATTTAACAATCAACAAGGAAGGTTTGCGGAAAATGGAACAAATTAATATCGCCTTAGACGGTCCAGCAGCAGCCGGTAAAAGCACGATTGCGAAACGTGTTGCAACGACCTTATCTATGATATATGTCGATACAGGGGCTATGTATCGCGCAATTACTTATAAATATTTAAAGCAGGGTAAACCTGAAGATTTAGACCATATGATGAAGCACACGACGCTGCAATTGACTTATGATGCATCTGCAGGACAGCGTGTGCTTTTAGATGGTGAAGATGTGACAGATTATCTTCGTGAAAATGATGTGACAGCACATGTTTCTTATGTAGCATCTAAACAAGTCGTGAGAAACTTTGCGGTTCAAAAACAAAAAGAATTGGCAGACCAAAAAGGGATTGTCATGGATGGTAGAGACATAGGAACCGTCGTGCTACCGGATGCAGAGTTGAAAGTATACATGGTTGCTTCTGTGGATGAAAGAGCACAACGGAGACAAAAAGATAACGAAGAACGCGGCATCTCTTCTAATATCACACAGCTTAAGCAAGAAATTGCTGATCGAGATCATTATGATATGAATCGAGATATTTCACCATTGAAAAAAGCAGAAGATGCGATCACTCTTGATACAACAGGTAAATCAATCGAAGACGTGACAGATGAAATCATTTCCATGGTAGAAGAGCTGAAATAAATCGAGTATGGATAAAGTGCTACATGACTTTAGGAAAAATGTTTCCTAGGATGTAGCACTTTTTTGTGTAACATATCGCTTGCTGTTTAATTAAATTTTTCCTGAATTCGTTAAATATACTGTCCTCATGCACGTTTAAGTGATTTCTCTTTTAATAACTGACGTTTACATATAGGTGGTAATTGGGTAAAACGTATATATTAAAACAATTGAAAGCGTTAATATTCGTAAAATGTAAGCGATACGTAAAGATTTTTACGATTTTGTTAATGACATCGCATGTATTTTACGTTTATGTCACAGTTTAATTGTAAAACTTTAGTAAAAGTAGAATATCTTGACAATCAAATGTAATTGTAAGATGTTATATTTACGTAGTGTATAAGGAGGCAGACAAGATGACTGAAGAATTTAATGAATCAATGATTAATGATATTAAAGAAGGTGACAAAGTTACTGGTGAAGTGCTCGAATTAGAGGACAAACAAGTAGTTGTTCACGTTAATGGTGGCAAATTTAATGGTATTATTCCAATTAGCCAACTTTCTACACACCACATTGATAATCCAAGTGAAGCGGTAAAAGTAGGTGACGAAATCGAAGCTTACGTTACCAAAATTGAAGTTGACGATGAAAATGAAACAGGTACTTACATTTTATCTAAACGTCAACTTGAAACTGAAAAATCATATGAATATTTACAAGAAAAACTTGATAATAACGAAACAATTGAAGCTAAAGTCACTGAAGTTGTTAAAGGTGGCTTAGTCGTTGATGTTGGTCAACGTGGTTTCGTACCAGCTTCTCTTATTTCAATCGACTTTATCGAAGACTTTTCAAATTATGAAGGCGAAGTACTTAAACTTAAAGTTGAAGAATTAGATCCTGCGAATAATCGCGTAATCTTAAGCCATAAAGCGATTGAAGAAGTAGAAAACGCTGCTAAAAAAGATGAATTACTTGAAAACCTCAACGAAGGTGACGTTGTAGAAGGTAAAATCGCACGTCTCACTGACTTTGGTGCATTCGTTGATTTAGGTGGCATTGACGGTTTAGTTCACATTTCTGAACTATCTCATGAACACGTTAAAACACCAGAAGACGTTGTAACCATTGGTGATACTGTCAACGTGAAAATCAAAGGTATCGATAAAGATAGTGAACGCATTTCACTTTCACTTAAAGATACATTGCCTAGTCCATTTGAATCTATCAAAGGTGAATTTAACGCTGGCGATGTTATCGAAGGTAAAGTCGTTCGTTTAGTAAACTTTGGTGCTTTTGTAGAAATTAAACCAGGTGTACAAGGCTTAGTTCATATTTCTGAAATTAGTCATAAACACATTGGTACACCAAGTGAAGTATTAGAAGCAGGCCAAGATGTTACTGTTAAAATCTTAGGCATTGATGAAGAAAACGAACGTATCTCACTATCTATCAAATCTACGATCCCTGACAAAGATGTCAAAGATGTAGAAAGTGAAGCACCTGACACTTATTCAAGTGGTGACGATGACGAAGATAATCCAACTTTAGGTGACTTATTAGGCGATAAATTGAAAAACCTTAAATTTTAATGGATGAATTTAAATTTAACGTTGATCAACGTCTTATATAAATATGATGATATGAAGAGGCTGGGACAGAAGAAAGTCCTAGCCTCTTAAATTTATATGAGACACGTTATATATTTTAATGAGGTATATGCTTTCATCGTTTAAACTCAAACTGATAAGAGAGGGAGTAAGCCGAAAGGTGTAGTTTTACACAATGATAAGGGTAGTGCAGGTGCCACAGCTGATGCTTATCATAAAGGACTTGTCAACGCTTCACAAGAGCGCCTTGAACAAGGTATAGCGCACAGTTACATTAGCGGTAATACTGTATGGCAAGCTTTACCAGAAGGACGTATCGCATGGCATACAGCAAACTCAAACGGGAACAAAAATTATTATGGCATTGAAATCTGCCAAAGCGTCGGAGCAAGTGATAAAACATTCTTGAAAAACGAACAAGCAGCTTTTCAAGAGGCAGCACGATTACTTAAAAAATGGGGCTTAAAAGCGAATCGCAATACAGTAAGATTGCATGTTGAATTTACTAACACAAGTTGTCCGCATAGAAGTGCATTGTTGCATACAGGACACGATCCAGAAAAACAAGGCATGTTGTCTAAACAACAACAGAAAAAAATTAAAGACTACTTTATTAAACAAATTAGAGCTTTCATGGACGGCAAAGTGCCAACAGCAAAAGTTGTTAAAGGGAAATCATCTAGCAATACATCATCGACGATTGCTGGAGCATGGAAACGAAATAACTATGGGACTTACTACATGAAAGAAAAAGCGCGTTTTACAAATGGTGATCAGCCTATTATGGTTCGTACACAAGGACCATTCAGAAGTTGTCCATACGCTTATGATTTTACCCCAGGTGGTTATTGCGATTATGATGAAGTAATGTTGCAAGATGGCCACGTATGGGTTGGCTATAATCATAATAATAAACGTTACTATCTTCCTATTCGAACATGGGACGGAGTAGCACCACCAAATCAAGGCGTAGGGCGTTTATGGGGACAAATTAATTAAAGTATGTTACAGTAAAGTTTACCCTAGTTAAAATACTAAGGGTGATTCCCTTTCGTGTGTGTTTTCTATGCGCTTATTTAACATTTAAGGGCAACCTTCGGGTTGCTCTTAAATGTTAATTATTACTTGAATTTTTATCTTATTGTTGCGAAACGATAACGAGAAGTATTAAAATAATACATAAAGATATTTAAGTATATCTAAATTAGGAGGAAACATTATGCAAAACTTGATGAAAACAGTAGCTAAAGCATATATGATTTCTGGAGATATGAATGGTAATTATGGTAAAAGAAGAAATGCTAAAAGAAAGCAGAAACTATACATTTATAATGACGTGCATCAAACGGCTAAAGATTGGAACAACACAGGATTAGATATGCAAAATGCGTTAAATATGTATGCAGATGAAAAGGAACTTAGACATGAATAATAATAAAACACCAGATGATGTTGACGTTATAGATAAAAAGTTAGAAGAAACTAACGACCCAATAGAAAGAGAACAAATAATTGAAAGAGAAATTTCATAAAGTGTGGTATAAGGGTGGTCATTATGACTGCCCTCATTTTATGTGTAAGGGGGTGAAAGCCTCATGCTAGACATAATAAAAACACTTCTAGAACATCCAGTATTGGCAGTACTGATAATTCCAGAAGTGTTAAAACAACTTAGAAAATGGCACCTCGGTTACCTAGACCGAAAGCCAAACAACAAAGATTGAATTTATGTTTGGAGCCTTAGGGCTCCTCCTTACACTTATATATTATAACATTGATTTGGAGGTTTTCAATTATGACAGGACAAATGTATTTATCATTGTTTATATTAAGCCTACCATTATTACTATTCATAGGAAGAAAAACGCATTTTTATTATTTAGATAAAAAGAATGGGCGTAGATAATATGAGCGATTACAAATTAAAAATAATTGAATTGATCGAAAGCGACATTACAGGATACAAGATTTACAAAGAAACTGGGGGTAGCACAATACGTACTTTCACAATTAAGACAGGGTAAGCGTGAAGTTGATAACTTAACTTTAAACACTACTGAAAAGCTATACGAGTATGCATGTAAAGTGTTATAGTGGTGATCTATAATCTCTACATTAACCACCCAAAATGGGCTGCGGGTATAATTGGTACTTTATCACTAGGTAATATAGTTGCTAGCATGATCAATGCTACAGTTAATAATACAAGAAGAAAAGATAACTAGATAACCGTACCTTAACTGGTACGGCTATTTTTATACTATAGTCTAGCTAACGATACTGTCTTATCGATACTATATTCTACTAGCCACGTTCGTTAAGAGCGTGGTTTTTTGATACCATTTTTGATACCATTTTAGTCAAAAAGCTAAAATTCCAGAAAATTGAAAAGGTATGAAAACGTATTAAATCAACGTTTTTAATTTTGAAAAATCTCAAAAATCGCTCTTCCCAATCGAATAGGTAGGACAAAGGTTATATGTAATTCATCGTGTGTTGTGCCGACTCTAATCGTGTTATGATGAAAGATGAATACATAAAAATGTACGTTGTACATACATCAAACAAGGTCATCACTGCACATTATAATAATGCTTTAGCTTTAAATGTCCTTGTGATAAACTAATATAGATTAAATGAGAGAGGAAGTTCGTGTATGACTAAACCGATAGTGGCCATCGTAGGACGCCCTAATGTTGGTAAATCTACAATATTCAACCGTATTGTAGGAGAGAGAATATCTATAGTTGAGGATACACCTGGTGTCACACGTGACAGAATATATTCTAGCGGTGAATGGTTAACTCATGATTTTAATATCATCGATACAGGAGGTATAGAAATCAGTGATGCGCCGTTCCAAACACAAATTAGAGCACAAGCTGAAGTGGCCATCGATGAAGCAGATGTCATCATCTTCATGGTGGATGTAAGAGAAGGCCTTACACAGGGCGATGAATTAATTGCTCAAATTTTATATAAATCTAAAAAACCCGTAGTCCTTGCGGTAAATAAAGCTGACAATCCTGAAATGCGTCACGATATCTATGACTTTTATGCGCTTGGATTCGGTGATTCGTATCCGATTTCTGGTTCACATGGTTTAGGATTAGGTGACTTATTAGATGCCGTCGTCGAACGTTTTAAAGACGTTGAAACCGTTGAATACGAGGAAAGTAAAATCAAACTCTGCGTGATCGGCCGTCCTAATGTCGGTAAATCAAGTCTTGTAAATGCGATACTAGGCGAAGACCGGGTAATCGTTTCAAATGTTGCCGGCACAACAAGGGATGCAATCGATACCGAATATAGTTACGAAGGACAAGATTATGTACTGATCGACACTGCAGGTATGCGTAAACGCGGTAAAGTTTATGAATCTACTGAGAAATATTCCGTGCTACGCGCTCAAAAAGCTATAGAGCGTGCGAATGTCGTGCTCATTGTAATCGATGCAGAGGAAGGTATTATCGAACAAGATAAACGTGTGGCAGGGTATGCACACGAAGCAGGGAAAGCTATCGTGATTGTCGTCAATAAATGGGATACCGTTGAAAAAGAAAACAACACGATGAAAAAATTTAAAGACAAGATTCGTCAACAGTTCCAATTTTTAGATTATGCAGAAGTTGCATTCGTCTCTGCGAAAGATCGTTCTAGATTGAGAACTTTATTCCCATATATCGTCGAAGCGAATGACAACCATAAAAAACGTGTCCAAAGTTCAACACTCAACGAAGTCATTACAGATGCTATTTCAATGAATCCAACACCTACAGACAAAGGTCGCCGTCTGAAAGTATTCTATACAACACAAGTAGCGATCGAACCACCTACATTTGTTGTATTTGTCAACGACGAAGAGCTTATGCATTTTTCATATAACCGTTACTTGGAAAACCAAATCAGAGCTGCATTTGGCTTTGAAGGTACACCAGTACACATTATTCCAAGAAAACGCAATTAAAAGAAAGGGGATTTTAAGGTATGACTAACGTGTCAGTCTTTGGTATGGGGAGTTTCGGGACAGCTTTAGCGAATGTCTTAGCAGAAAATGGCCATGCAGTGTTAATGTGGGGCAAACGTGAAGATGCGGTTCGCTCCATCAATGAAGACCATGTGAATTATAAATATTTAAATCACGCGCAATTAAACGAAACGATTAAGGCTACAACCGATTTAGAAGAAGCCATTCAATTTGCGGATGACTTTCTCATCGCACTACCTACGAAAGCAATCCGCGAAGTCGTTGCTGATATTAACCGACATTTATCTGAACCTAAATTGTTTATCCATGTAGCAAAAGGCATTGAAAATGATACATTCAAACGTGTTTCAGAAATGATCGAGGATTCTATCGATGAAGCAAACAATGGTGGCATCGGTGTCCTCTCTGGTCCAAGTCATGCTGAAGAAATCGCGATTAAACAACCTACAACGGTAGCAGCATCCTCTAAATCACCAGAAATCAGTCAGCGCATCCAAGATTTATTTATGAATGAATACTTACGTGTTTATACGAATGATGATCTGGTCGGTGTGGAACTCGGCGGTGCACTGAAGAATATCATAGCGGTAGCGAGTGGAATTGTAGCCGGTCAGGGATTTGGTGATAATGCTAAAGCTGCATTGATGACACGTGGTCTAGCTGAAATAAGTCGTTTAGGTGAAAAGCTCGGTGCAGATCCGATGACATTCCTAGGATTAGCGGGTATAGGTGATCTCATCGTTACATGTACATCTACGCATTCTAGAAACTATACTCTCGGATATAAACTGGGAGAAGGTAAAGATTTAGAAACGGCTTTATCTGAAATGAACATGGTGGTAGAAGGTGTATATACGACTAATTCTGTTTATCATTTAGCGGTACAACAAAACGTAGAAATGCCAATTGCGACAGCTTTATACGGAGTTTTATTTGAAAATAAATCCGTGCCTGACACGATTCAACAACTGATGGAAAGAGGTAAAAAAGCTGAATAAAATGTATTATTACATTTTAGCGCAAAAATAATACATGATTTTAATAAAAATCCTTTTAAATCAACGTTATTTTGCATATAAATCGTTGCGGTGTCAGTAATCCTTGTGTTAAAGTCATACCATAATGATATAAAGATATCATTATCATCCTAGGGGAGGTGAATTTTAAATGAATAAAACAGATTTAATTAATGCTGTAGCAGAACAAGCAGATATTACTAAAAAAGAAGCAGGTTCAGCTGTTGATGCAGTATTTGAATCAATCGAATCATCACTTTCTAAAGGTGAAAAAGTTCAATTAATCGGTTTCGGTAACTTTGAAGTGCGCGAACGTGCTGCACGTAAAGGACGTAACCCTCAAACTGGTAAAGAAATTGATATTCCTGCAAGCAAAGTTCCAGCATTCAAAGCTGGTAAAGCCTTGAAAGATGCAGTTAAATAATTCTTTACTACTTAAGTAAGAAGCCCTTGTTTAAAGGGGCTTTTTTCTTTTTATACATACATTTCATACATATGCACGCTGAGTGATAACACGATTAGACGAGGTCACATGTTTTTACATATTTGAGCGTGTTAACTCTTAAACTTCTTCAAAAACAGAATACTAGGCGATTTTAATTTTCAGCATATAATGTTAATATGTATATTGATACTAACTTGAGGTGGAGAACATGGAAACGACAATCAATCTATTAGATGAACAAATCAAACAACGTTTATCGGGGATACATGATTATGAACCGATACATATTAACCATGTATTAAGCGAAGTGTTAGACGCTTATCATATGCCTCAAATAGCGAAATTAGCCTGTTTGACAATTGATACTGCGATGCGCCACTTAGAAAATGTTGAAATTGATCATACTTCTAAAAAATCTATCCTAGTAGGAGATTTACTCAGCGCACACTTTTATACATTACTTGCTCAATTAAATGAACCTACTTATCAACGGAAAATAAGCAGAGCAGTGATAGAAATCAATGAGCTCAAATCTGCAATACATACCAATCGCTTACCTGAATCTTCTATGGGTGAAGCAATAATAAAAATCGAAAACAGTTTCCCGTTGATAACGATACAACATTTTTCAGAGATTGAAGACATCAAACAATTAAATTGTCAGTTGCTTACATATCTAGAAACACATCATCCGCCATATCTTAAAAATTACTCTGAGGCGCAAGTTCGCCAATTTCTAAAGCAAGAATCATGATATTAACAAAGAAGAGGTAATAAAATGACTCAAAATAATGCTAAAAAAGAACAAGTACATACGGTATTTCAAAATATATCAACACAATATGATCATCTTAATAACATCATCAGTTTTGAACAGCATAAGATATGGCGTAAACAAGTGATGAAACAAATGCAAGTTGAACAAGGATCTAAAGCGTTAGATGTATGTTGCGGCACTGCTGATTGGACCATCTCTCTATCTAAAGCTGTCGGTAGCGAGGGTAAAGTGATCGGTTTAGATTTCAGCGAAAACATGCTTAAAGTAGGCGAAGAAAAAACGAAAGATATGCCGAACATCGAATTGATACATGGAGATGCGATGAACTTGCCATTCGACGATGATCAATTTGACTACGTTACAATTGGTTTTGGCTTACGTAATGTTCCTGATTACGTCGCAACCTTAAAAGAATTGCATCGCGTACTCAAACCAGGTGGCATGGTTGTCTGCTTAGAAAGCAGCCAACCAACAATGCCTGTATTTAAACAGTTGTATAAATTCTATTTCAAATTTATCATGCCTATTTTCGGAAAAATTTTCGCTAAATCCAAAAAAGAGTATGAATGGTTACAACAATCTACGTTTAATTTTCCAGATAAAGAAACTTTAAAACGCATGTTTAATACAGCTGGATTTAAAAATGTAAAAGTACGTAGCTTCACAGGTGGCGTTGCAGCGATGCACCTTGGCTATAAATAATTTATAAGAAACTCACAAAGGTGATGACTGTGGCAAAGTTAAACTTAAACCAAGAAATTAAAAAAGTAGAAAAAAGACTCAATGATATCATCGTGAGCAATGACCCCGTGATAGAAGAGGCTGCACTTGATTTACTAGCGTCAGGTGGAAAGCGTATCCGTCCAGCATTTGTTGTGCTAAGTAGTCAGTTTGGTGAACATACGACAGAAGATACTTATCGTATTGCGGTAGCACTAGAATTGATACATATGGCTACCTTAGTGCACGACGATGTCATTGATAAAAGTGATAAACGACGTGGTAAACCGACGATTGCAAAACAATGGGATCAAGATATTGCGATACTAACAGGTAATTTCTTGTTAGCACTTGCACTAGAACACATTTCAACAGTGAAACACGAGCGCGTTCACCACGTGATATCACATGCAATCCTCGACGTATGTAGGGGCGAGCTATTCCAGTTCCAAGATCAATTTAACGCGAATCAAAACGTAGTCAATTACTTACGACGCATCAATCGTAAAACAGCGTTATTGATACAATTATCAACTGAAGTAGGTGCGATTACTGCAGATGCAGATGATAAAACAGTACATAAGTTGAAACGCATTGGTCATTATATCGGTATGAGTTTCCAGATTATGGATGATATTTTAGATTTCACTAGTACAGAAAAGCAATTAGGTAAACCTGTAGGTAGTGATTTATTAAACGGTCATATCACTTTGCCAGTCCTATTAGAAATGCGAAACAATTCAGAGTTTAAACAACGAATTCAACAACTGAACGCAAATAGTCCGAAAGAAGAATTCCAGCATTGCATCAACATTATTAGAGCATCTTCTGTGATTGAAGAAGCACAACGCGTCAGTGATCATTATTTAGCTAAAACACTAGACCTGATTGAATCATTAGGTAATGAAGATGCGAAGAAATTATTCAACAAAATCATCAACAAAATGGCTAAACGTAATAAATAAAGCACCCCAATTGATTGAAAGCGGTTATATTAATTGGTAATATAATAACGTATTCTTTAATTAATACATACGCATTGGAAGCGTTTTTTAAACTGGTTGTATGAAAAACGTGCTTCCATTCATTCTCAGGAGGTTAACACACGATGGAAAAAACATTTGTTATGATTAAACCAGATGCAGTTCAACGTAATTTAGTAGGTGAAATCATTTCACGCATTGAACGTAAAGGATTAAAATTAGTAGCTGGTAAATTAATGTCAGTACCTAAATCACTTGCTGAAGAACACTATGCTGAACATACTGACAAACCGTTCTATAATGATTTAGTATCATTCATTACTTCAGCACCTGTATTTGCGATGGTCTTAGAAGGTGAAGATGCGGTTAAAGTTGCTAGACACATCATTGGTGAAACAAATCCTACAGAAGCAACACCAGGTACAATCCGTGGTGACTTAGGTTTAACTGTAGGACGTAACATCATTCACGGTTCAGATTCAGTTGAATCAGCTGAAAAAGAAATTAACCTATGGTTCAATGAAGATGAAATTAGTGATTATGAATCTCCACAAGATGCTTGGTTATATGAATAAAACAATACAGCATCTTTTATAAAAGTATATCAATAGCTTACAAAACCGATTGGACAATTCAGTTTGTCCAATCGGTTTTATTTTTGTGTCAACGATTGTTGGATTATCATATATTTAATTTTATAAATGAAATCGATATCCATTTTTTACAATTCTTTATACTAAAACACATAGCATATTATATTTATAGGGATGTGCTAAATATGTTTATAGATTATTCAAAAAACTATTGTAAACGTTTACAAATGATAATATAATAATTTTAACTACTAGTGTTTTAAACGCTTCATACTTTTAAATATTTTTATAAGACGAGGCATGAGCACTATTAGTGTACATCGCATTTTAAAAGAGGTGAGATATGAAAATATTTAAATTAGTATTAGACATTGTTACTCTGTTGATGATTGCAATGCTTATTTTTGTTAACTCAATTAAAGAGGCTGAGGAAATTCTTTCCGGAAGTGATGCTGCCTTAAGTATTGATGGTTGGGATCAACGCGTGAATAAAGCAGAGATATTTAAAAAAATTAAGGAAATTGGAGAGAAAGAAAATATTTCTATATATAAAGAAATACATGAAAATACAAATGATGATAAGAAATATCTTTATGCTTTCAATAAAGATAAAGCTGATGTATTTAAAAATGATTTTATAGAAAGTGTAAGTTATGATCATGCCTTATCTAAAGATGTGAGAGGAAGTTACTTTATTACTGGCGAGCATAATGTTAACAGTCGTCTAGTAGAGGTACTAAAAGAGAATGGCGTGGAATCACAACTTTATCATATGAATAGGCCGTTAGCTTTTATAGAGTTTATCACGGATGAAGGTCTCATATTTCCTATTTTGTCTTTAATTATTATTTATATTTTCTATTACTTACATAACGCAAGTATGAACTATAAGTCTTTTGGTATAAAGAAATTACATGGCTATGGATTCACTGATATTATGTTACAGCGTTTGAAACAAGGAATCGTTTACTATATTCTGCTTTTATTATTATTTTTCCCATTGGTTATTTTGGTGTTGTACGTAGTTAATCCTCATTTTAGTAAACTATACTATTTGTCAATTTTAAGTATTGGAATCCTGATTTATCTATTTATTAATGGTTTGATTTACTTTTGTTCATACATTTTATATATCAAAACCAATATTCCGCTCATAATTAAAGGTAAAAGACCTTTTATGGTATTGCGTTTATTCACTCTGTTAACAAAAGGGATAATTCTTATTATCTTAAGTTTATTATTGATTCAAAATATAGGCTTCGCAAATGATATTAAAAAAATAAAGTCTACTGAAAAATATTGGGATAAACTAGATGATTACTATATTCTAGAAATTGCTCCGGTTCATTTACCTGAAGATGAAGAAATAGAAATGGCTAAAAAGCTTGAAAAAATGGTACAACATACAGAAAAATATGAAAATAGCTTATTGATATATCAGAACAATATTAGTAACCCCTCAATAGAAGATTTAAATCTAGATACAGGTAATATCTTAGTTATTAATGATAATTTTAAGCAACTTTATGGAGATGTTTTTAACCAATATTCTTTAAACTCAACAGGCAAAGATGAGGTGGATGTTCTACTCCCCCCTGAAACGTTAGAAAGTCAAAATGATATAGAAAATAATATTAAAGAATGGATATACATTCAACAAGATAATGGAGCAGTATCTAAATCACTTAATGTCACACGGGCGAAAGATGATTATTCTATTTATAATTATGATACAAGAACAGAATTAACGAATAGCTTTAGTTATAAACCCTTAGTGATCAAACTTAAAGCTGAAGATTTAGGTTATTATTTCCACTACAGTACTATTTCACAAGCCAAAGTTTTATTTAAAGATTTTCAAAAGGTAAAAGAAAACTTAAAACAATTCGAGCTGGAAAATAATATAAGTGGCATTACAAATTATAAAGATCATGTTGTTAAAACATTTCAGGAAATACGTACTAAAAGTATCTATGTTTCTTTATCCATGTTTTTAGGGATTTTAACATTACTGTTTACAATCATATTTGATGTACAACAGTATTTTGAGCAAAATAAGAAAAAATTATTAGTGCAAAAAATGCATGGATTTAGCATCATTAATAATCATATTTATTACTTGCTTATCAGTAACGGATTAGTAGCTGTAATCGGTATCATGCTCACGGTTATATTTAGTAGTGAGATGTTAATTATGTTATTTTTAATCATCTTACTAGTACAGTTCATCCTTCAACTTATTTCTATATATTATATTGAGCAAAAGTCATTAATTTCAATAAAGGAGACTGAATAATGAAAAAATTAGTAGCAATCATTACTGTTGGCCTTTTAATATTAGTCATCATAGGTATCCTTACAGTAAATAAATTCTTCGTATTAGACTATTTCAACCCTGTATTGAAAGAAAAAGTTTCTTATGCGGTTGTAGACACTGGTACACAGCAATATGATGACGTTACGATTTATTCTAAAGATGGGAAGAAACGTAATTATACTTTAACATTTGGTGGATATGATCCTTCGAAGAAATATGTAGAAATTCATCATAAAGGTCAATATGTAAAAGAAATTTTTTTATATTGATGAATCTAAGATGCCCAAAAATGTAGGTGATTAATATGATACAAATTGATAATTTAGCGATTAAAAAATCCGACAAGTTCATTTTTGAAAATTTTAGTTATACGTTTGAAAGTGGTAAATCGTATGCATTGATGGGTCATAGTGGCTGTGGTAAATCTACGTTACTTAATGCAATTGCGGGTTTCGAGAAGTATCAACGGGGCCAGATTAAGATTAACGGTAAAAAGCTTAATGCCAATACTCAATATTATAGAAAAATATTAGGTTATTTATTCCAGAATTTTGCGCTTATTGATAACGAAAACGTCTCACATAATTTAGATATTGGGCTAGCTTTTCAAAAGGGTTCTAAAGCTAAAAAAGAGGCTAAGAAAAAATCGTATTTAGCAGCATTAGGTTTAGCTGATATTGATTTAAAGAGAAAGGTTTCTACGTTAAGTGGTGGTGAACAACAACGATTATCTCTCATTCGGATGCTGATGAAAGAGCCTAAGATTATCTTAGCGGATGAGCCGACTGGTTCACTAGACAAAGACAATGGTGAGGTCATTTTAAATCAATTACTTGATAGTTTAACTGATCAAAAAGTGATTATTATCGCAACTCACGATTTAGATATAGCCAAACAATGTGATACGATTGTAAACTTAGAACAACATATCTATACAAGATAACAATTGAATGTTTTAAATATTAACTAGACATCTGCTTATTTCATCGTCGTAATACGCGATGTCTTTTTTGTTTTTCATTATTTAAATATTCGTAAATGACTCAATAAACACGTGTGAAAACGCATTCTTTCGCTGTATTAATTAAGCTAAGTCTTGGTATGTGATAAAATAGAAATAATTGATTTTAACCCATGGAGAACGGAGTGAGTTCGATGAGATTTTTAACGTCTGGCGAATCGCATGGTCCACAATTAACCATCATCATTGAAGGTGTACCAGCAAACGTTACTTTAAAAGCAGAAGATATTAATAAAGAAATGTTTAAACGTCAAGGTGGCTATGGTAGAGGACGTCGAATGCAAATTGAAAAGGATGCAGTACAAATAGTATCAGGTGTACGTAACGGATACACGCTAGGTAGTCCTATCACTTTGATCGTAACAAATGATGATTTCGTACATTGGAAAAAAATTATGGGCATTGCGCCAATCAGCGAATCTGAACAAGAAAATATGAAACGAACAATCACTAAGCCACGACCAGGCCATGCTGACCTTGTTGGTGGAATGAAATACAATCACCGCGATTTACGTAATGTTTTGGAACGCTCCTCAGCACGTGAAACGGCAGCACGCGTAGCAGTAGGCGCAGTATCTAAAATATTATTAGCACAACTGGGAATCCAGTTCTACAGCAGAGTCGTTGAAATTGGAGGCGTAAAAGACCAAGATTTATATGATTTAGAAACGTTTAAAGCGAATGTAGATAAAAATGACGTCCGTGTTATTGATGAGAATATTGCGCAACAAATGCGAGACAAAATTGATGAAGCAAAACAAGCTGGAGATTCTGTTGGAGGTATTTTACAAGTCGCTGTTGAAGGTGTCCCAGTCGGTATTGGTAGTTATGTGCATTACGATCGCAAACTGGATGGCCGTATCGCAAGGGGTATCGTAAGCATCAATGCCTTCAAAGGGGCAAGCTTTGGAGAAGGATTTAAAGCAGCTGAAAAACCAGGTAGTCAAATCCAAGATGAAATTTTATATGATGAAGCCAAAGGTTACACACGTGGCTCTAACCATTTAGGTGGATTGGAAGGCGGCATGTCAAACGGTATGCCAATCATCGTCAACGGGGTCATGAAGCCTATTCCTACACTTTATAAACCATTAAACTCTGTGGACATCAATACGAAGGAAGCATTTAAAGCGTCAGTAGAACGTTCTGACAGTTGTGCCGTACCTGCGGCAAGTGTCGTTGCAGAAAATGTAGTCGCATTTGAAATTGCCAGTGCCTTGTTAGAAGAATTTCAATCGAATCACTTGGAACAATTGCAACAGCAAGTTGAAGAACGCCGTCAGCTAAATATAGAATTTTAATCGATGAATCAGTAAAGGGGATAACATGAAATTAGAAACCACATATACATCTGATAATTACCCAATCATCATAGAACATGATGCTTTAGACTATGTTAAAGACAAAACAAAGGCATACAAACATGTCTTTTTTGTCATAGATGAAACCGTTTCAAACTATTGGCAATCAAAATTAGACCCTGTCATTAATCACGTTGATGGACACCAATTTATTGTGCCATCAGGTGAACAAATTAAAACGCTTGAATTTTATACACAAACCATTGAACAATTGTTATCACTGCAATTAACTCGTTCAACTTGTCTCGTAGCAGTAGGGGGCGGGGCGACTGGAGATTTTACAGGCTTTTTAGCAGCCACGTTACTAAGAGGTGTGGATTTCATACAAGTTCCTACCACTATTTTGGCGCATGACTCAAGCGTAGGTGGTAAAGTGGGGATCAACTCACAACATGGTAAGAACTTAATCGGAGCTTTTTACCGACCCACTGCTGTGTATTATGACTTAGATTTTCTCAATTCATTATCGTATGAACAAGTGCTCAGTGGTTATGCAGAAGTTTATAAACATGCGTTATTAAATGGAGAATCTGAAACCCAAGCAATAGAACAACACTTTGATAACCAGCAACGCCTTGCTTCATTACGCGGATTAGATCACTATTTATTTAAAGGTATCGAAACGAAATTAGCTATCATCGTTCAAGACGAAACGGAGCAAAATCAGCGTAAATATCTCAATTTAGGCCATACATTTGGACATGCCATTGAGTATCATTACAAACTTCCACACGGACATGCTGTAGCAATTGGCATTATTTACCAATTTATTGTGGCTAATCTGATGCTCGGTACACAATATGATACGCAACATTATATTGACTATCTCAACAGATTGGGTTATCCAGTTAGAAACGTTGCAACGTATGACTTTGAAACGATTTTGTCCTTAATGATGAAAGATAAGAAAAATGATCATTATGGTGTCCAAATGGTATTGTTAAAAGCACTTGGAGAACCAGGTGTGTATCATGTTCCAAATCATATTTTACAACAGGCCTTTGAGCAATTTGCGCATGACTTAACAAGGTAGGTGCTACAAATGAACACAACTGAAACGATAGATTTAAAAGGGCCTTTAAAAGGAGAATTAACTGTCCCTGGCGATAAATCGATGACCCATCGTGCAATCATTTTAAGTGCATTGGCCAAAGGGACATCGACGATTTATGAACCCTTGTTAGGACAAGATTGTTTACGTACAGTAGATATTTTTAGAACATTGGGTGTAGATATTACAATTGAAAAGCATAAAATCGTTGTGCGTTCACCGGGGTATCAACAATTTAAAACGCCTCATCAAGTGCTTTATACGGGAAACTCCGGAACGACTACACGTTTACTATCAGGCGTCATGTCTGGCTTAGGTATCGAAAGTGTGTTATCTGGAGATGCTTCTATTGGTACAAGACCTATGAATCGTGTCATTGAACCGCTAACTTTAATGAATGCCGATATTTTTGGTATTGAAGGTAACTATACGCCATTAATCATACGACCTTCAAAAATTAAAGGAATTCACTATAATATGAAGGTAGCGAGTGCACAAGTTAAGAGTGCTTTACTCTTTGCGGGTCTGTTTGCGGATGATGAAACCTGTATTAGGGAGAAAGAAACGACGCGTAATCACACTGAAACGATGTTGGCTCATTATCACGTACCGGTTCAAGTAGAAGGTCATCAAATTACAATACCACCCAAAGCTATTCAACATATCAAGCCTGCTGATTTTTATGTACCAGGCGATATCTCTTCAGCAGCTTATTTTATTGTCGCAGCTTTAATTACACCAGATAGCGATATTACAATACACAATGTTGGCATCAATCCAACTCGTTCAGGTATCATTGATATCGTAAAGCAAATGAATGGGAAGATCACGTTATTTAACAAATCGACAGGTGCTGAACCGACTGCTTCTATCCGTGTCCAATACTCACCGCAATTGGTCGGTATGCTGATAAATGGGAAATTGATTCCTCGAGTGATCGATGAAATACCTGTCATTGCATTATTATGTACCCAAGGCAACTCTGATACGGCAATTCATGACGCAGAAGAATTGAAGATAAAAGAGACGAACCGCATTGATACGACTGCCCAAATGTTGAATAAACTCGGTTTCAAGTTAGAACCACTCCATGATGGTTTACACATTCAACCGTCAACATTGACTGAAGTGACGATTGTTGATAGTTGCACTGATCACCGTATTGCGATGACTCTGGCGGTTGCTTCACTATTAACGACAGAACCAATTGATATTGAACGATTTGACGCAGTTGACGTTTCTTTTCCTGGATTCTTAAACACATTAAAACACTTAACAAATGAAGGAGATTAGTATGCAAGATATCTATAAATTAATAGATGATATAAAAATGCAAAAGCTAGATCATCTAGATACAAGGGTGAATGATGTTTTAGACTCCTCAAATGACGATGCTTTATTCATACTTGGTGAAACACTCTATGATTTTGGCTTAACGCCACAAGGGTTAGAAGTGTTTCGTACACTTTATCAAAAATACCCAGATGAAAGCGAAGTGCTCATTTATTTCATTGAAGGTTTAATGGCTGAAAATGAAACAGATGAAGCCCTTGAATACTTGGCAGATGTAGAGCTTTCACCAGAACGATTAATGTTAGAAGCTGATTTATATCAACAACTTAATATGTTAGAAGTTGCAGTTGATAAACTTGAAGAAGCAAAACAAATGGATCCAAGTGATCCGATTATCCATTTCGCACTTGCAGAAATTTTATACTATGATGGTCAGTACTTACGTGCGACACACGAATATGAAATTGTGTTAGATACTGGGGAATATGAAGTGAATGGTGTAAACTTATTCTCACGTATTGCAGATTGTAGTTTGCAAAGTGGTAATTACACAGATGCTGTTGAATTTTTCGATGAAATCAGTGAAGAAGAAATGACATCTGAAGATTATTTTAAAAAAGCCATCGCTTATGATAAAAATGATTTAACGCAAGAAGCAATTAAATTACTTAGAACACTCTTATCTAAAGATCCCGACTTTATACAAGCTTATTATTACTTACAACAATTGTATGTACATGAAAAAGAATATGATCAAGCTATAGAAATGGGTAATGAAGGCTTACGTTTAGACCAATTTTATAAAGAATTAATGACAAATACAGGAAGTATTGAGCTTGAACATGGAGATGCGAGTGATGGTGTGAAACACTTAATTCAAGCGTTGGAAGTTGACAATTCTTACCAACAACCTCTGCTCACATTAAGTGAATTTTATCGAGAACAGGAAGATTATGAATCACTTATCACACTTCTACAATATGTGGATGAAGAAGAGATTGATCCAGTGTTCGCTTGGCATCTCGCTTATGCGTTTGGTCAAGAAGAACGTGATAAGGAAGCGCAACATTTCTTTGAACTCGCTTATCCAACATTAAGTTCACAATCTGCATTTTTAGCTGATTACTATTACTATTTAATTGAAATTGGACAAGTTGAACAAGCAGTAAAAATATTGAATCAATTACTTGAAATCGATCCAAGCAACGAAACTTGGCATGAAGAATATGAACGGATTCAAACGTTTTAATCTCGTTTTGTGGGAGGAACACGACATTGTCTAAGCATTTAATTAACGCGAAAACAAGCTTAATCGAATACTTACTATTTCATTACGAATTCAAATCCCGCATCAGTGTGTGGGTTTTGAACTTGTTGAAAGCCTCACCAGACAAATTATCACATCTTTATTTTGTCGATCATATTGTACCTGAACACAATACTTTAGAAATTGCGACACAATGGTCACATCATATTGGTATCGTATTTAAGATCAATGGAAATACATTGATAGACAGTAATGAAATTTTTGAAATAATTGCAAATGACAATGTCGATTTCGATATCAAGATCCACTTTGATCGAGAAGCGAAACGTCCTATGCGCTACGACGAGGTACTGATGAGTCAGTTATTATATTCCCCAAGTTACAATGCTTATATACAAGATATTAATGACTTAACATTCTCACCACAACACGAAAAATTTATCATCAATTATCTCAAAGACAATATCGATCTCAGTTTACAATTGAATGATAGAGCCGTATTTTATCAATTATCGCATATCCTTAATCAATTTAAATTGAGAAATATGAATACATCGGATATCGGGGGTCACTATGACAATTAAATCCCTATGGCACATGTTACTTTATCATAAATGGGTATTATGGTTTTTATTCATTTGTAATCTTATCGGCACAATTTATGGCTTCATTTGGTATGGGGGACAATTAGAAAGAACAAGTTGGCAATTTTGGTTATTTGTTCCTGATAGTCCCACGGCTTCATTATTTTTAACCATTGTCATCTTAAGTTATATATTGAATAAGCAATGGCCTGTGATTGAAGCGTTAGCGTTCGTCACTTTAGTGAAGTATGGTGTGTGGGCTGTCATCTTAAATATCATTATGTTTATCGATATGGATCAAGTGTCATTATCAGGATTAATGTTGATTATGTCACACGGAATCATGGCCATAGAAGCATTTTTCTTTTATCCGAGATTCAAATTTTCTATTATCGGTCTTGTCGTAGCCATGCTTTGGGTCTTCCACAACGATGTCATTGACTATGTTTTCCTTCAATATCCTTATTATCCAATCATCGAAGAAAATCTCGAAAGTATCGCTTATTTATCGTTTTGGTTGAGCGCCATTCCATTAATTCTTTATTATGCAATGGCACGATTAAATGTAAATAAAATATTTGACCCACGTTGAAGCACAGAGTAAAATGTAATAGTAAGGAGAGTGTTTTATGTCTTTAATATTTATGGTCATATACTTTGTTATCCTGATGATTTTGCCTATGTGGGCGCAACACAAAGTAAGATCTAACTACGAAAAATACGCACAAGTTAGATCTACAAGTGGAAAAACAGGTGAAGAAGTTGCCTTAGAAATTCTACATGCAAACGGTATTTATGATGTAGATGTTGTAGAAGGACGTGGTTTCTTAACTGACCACTACGATCCAAGTAAAAAAGTCCTTGTACTATCACCGGCAAACTTTAACCGTCCATCTGTCGCTGGTACTGCAGTAGCAGCCCACGAGGTCGGACACGCAATCCAACATGCTGAAGGTTATTTCTTCTTAAGATTTAGAAATGCCCTTGTACCGTTAGCTAACTTAGGTAGTTCTCTAGGTTACATTGTCATTATGATTGGTATCATTACGACTGCAATGCAAATGGCAATCGGTTCAACAGCATTATGGATTGGTGCTGGATTAATTTCATTAGCTGTTCTTTTCTCTATTGTTACGCTACCTGTTGAGTTTGATGCTAGTAGCAGAGCGATGAAACAAATTCAAAGCTTAAACATTGTAAACGAAAAAGAACACAAACACGCAAGAAAAGTGTTATCTGCAGCTGCAATGACTTATGTCGCTTCTACAGCAGTGGCACTTGCAGAGCTTGCACGTATTATTCTTATCGCTAGATCAAGTGATAATTAATTTTGATTTAAACCCTACCCATTGCGGTAGGGTTTTTCATTTATAGAAAATCGTATCAGAGTGAGAGATATGATCAAGACAAGGCATAAACAAACCAGTTTGTTACAGTATTAATTTAAGCTATACTAAATGAGAAATCGGTTAAAGGAGCTTGGCACGAAATGGAACGAAAAACAAATAAATCGATGCTTGATATGCAACAAGAAGTCGATGCATACATCAGTCAATTTAAAGCTGGTTATTTTTCACCCTTAGCGAATTTGGCAAGATTGACTGAAGAAGTGGGCGAACTAGCGAGAGAAATTAACCACTATCATGGCGAGAAAAAGAAAAAAGACTCAGAAGAACATAACACAGTCAAAGCAGAATTAGGAGACAATTTATTTGTGCTGTTATGTATAGCAAATTCATTAGACATCGATATGACAGAAAGCTTTGATGAAACGATGCACAAATTTAATACAAGAGATAAGGATCGTTTCGAACGTAAATAACTTACATCAATTTTTAGAAAGGTTTGATCACCTTATGAAAATAGGAATTACATGTTATCCATCAATGGGAGGTTCGGGCATTATTGCAACTGAATTAGGAATCAAATTAGCTGAACGCGGGCACGAAGTTCATTTTATTACCTCTAATCTTCCTTTTAGAATACGCAAACCATTGCCGAATATCTTTTACCATCAAGTGGAAGTGAATCAGTACGCTGTCTTTCAATATCCACCGTATGATATTACTTTGAGTACGAAAATTGCAGAAGTCATCAATGAACATCACTTAGATGTATTACATATGCATTATGCAGTTCCGCATGCAATTTGTGGTATTTTAGCAAAACAAATCTCTGGTAATGACGATATCAAAATTATGACCACGCTGCATGGTACAGATATCACCGTCCTCGGTTATGATCACACACTTAAAAACGCAATCAAATTTGGCATAGAGCAAAGTGATATCGTAACAAGTGTGAGTCACTCATTAGCAAAACAAACGAATGAAATCATAGAAACATCTAAAGAAATCATCCCGATTTATAATTTTGTGCGTGAACAAGAATTTCCAACGAAACGCAATGATAAGCTGAAAGAGACATATGGTATCAAACCTGAAGAAAAAGTATTAATCCATGTTTCTAATTTCCGTGGGGTTAAACGTATTGATACGATTATCGATACATTTGAAAAAGTGCATCAAGAAATTCCGTCGAAGCTCATTTTACTTGGTGATGGACCAGAGCTCATGGACATGAAACAAAAGGTACGTAACTTAAACCTTGAAGATCACGTCTTATTCTTAGGCAAGCAAGATTGGGTGAGCGAATTCTATCAGATGTCAGATCTCGTCTTATTATTAAGTGAAAAGGAAAGCTTTGGCTTAACATTGCTCGAGGCGATGAAATCAGGTGTTGTTCCTATCGGTTCAAATGCAGGTGGTATTAAAGAAGTCATCCAACATGGCAAAACAGGCTATATTGTCGATGTTGGTGATAGTGATCAGGCGAGTCAATACGCCATTCGTTTACTGACAGACGATGAATTATATCAACGCTTTCGCGAGGCAATGTTAGAGGATATTGCTGAACGCTTTAATTCGGATCTCATTGCTGATCAATATGAATATTACTATAATAAACTCATTGAAGGTAATCACGATGAATACTCTATTTGAACAAGCTAAACCTGTACTAGAGACTATCAAACAACATGGACATGATGCTTATTTTGTTGGTGGGGCGGTACGAGATTATCTCATGGAACGTGAGATACATGATGTTGATATTACAACGAGCGCCACACCGGATGAAATTGAAGCCATTTTCCCCAAAACAGTGCCTATAGGTAAGGAACATGGGACAATAAATGTCGTGATGGAAGACGATCAATATGAGGTGACGACTTTTCGGGCAGAAGGCGACTATGATGACCACCGACGCCCAAATGAAGTATACTTTGTGCGCGATTTATACGAAGATGTGAAACGTAGAGACTTTACGATGAATGCGATTGCGATGGATAGCGATTACCAATTACACGATTATTTTCATGGTCAAAGAGACATCGAACAATGTGTGATCAAAACGGTAGGCCCAGCGACAGAACGGTTTGAAGAAGATGCTCTTCGCATCTTACGTGGATTACGCTTTCAGGCACAACTCGGTTTTTCAATCGCACCTGAGACATATGAAGCCATGGCGCAACTCATTGATCAATTAGCCTATTTATCAGTAGAACGCATCGTCGTTGAATTACAAAAGCTCATAGCGGGTAAACATGTAGCAGAAAGTTATCAATACATGCTTACACTAAATGCTTTTCACTATATGCCATTTTTCGAGCACTTCAACATGGACGCCTTCACAGTAGACCGTTCTGTTACATTTAATGATTTTATTGCGCTTTTATTCGTACAACAAGCACCACTTGCTGCACTTTCCGAGCTAAAATTAAGCAATAAAGACAAACAATATATCAATCGTTTAGTAGAAGTAATCAATCAACTACCTGAGATTTCTACAAAAGCAACCTTAAAACGTTTCGTTTACGATTATGGTAAAGAGTTAATATTACATGCGTTGAGCTTAGAAGATGTGATGGAAAAAAATAACATTGCAACGCCGAGTACACTCATTATCAATACTCAGATCATAAGGGAAACATCATCACAATTACCAATAAGTAAACGTCAAGATTTAGTCGTTACAGGTAAGGATTTACTTGATCATACTGAGCGAAAAGGTGGCCCTTGGGTCAAAGATGTCTTGTACCAACTGGAAAACGCAGTCATAAACAATCAAGTGCACAATTCAAAAGATTTATTGTTAGAATGGATGGATAAACATGTCGAAATACAATAATAATGTCATACAAATGCTCTATCAATATGCTCCAGATTATGTTTCTGGTGAATTTATTGCGAATCAACTACATATTTCACGTACTACTGTGAAGAAAAATATCGATAAGTTGAAAGAAGAAGGCTGTGAGATCGAATCATTAAATCAACGGGGCCATAGATTATTATCGTTACCAGACAAATGGTACCAAGGTATCGTAACATCAGTGTTACCTGAAGATATCTATTTCAATCACATTGAAGTGTTTGATACGATTGAATCGACACAGTTAGTTGCAAAGCAAAAACTTGTAGGTAATCAAGATCACTTTTTGATTTTGAGTAATGAACAGTCTAAAGGAAAGGGACGTTTCAATCGTCCTTGGGATTCGGCAAAAGGCAAAGGTTTATGGATGTCCTTAGTCGTTCGTCCTCACGTATCATTTGATATGATTACAAAATTCAATTTATTTATTGCACTAGGTATAAGAGACGCCATTCAACAATGTTCAAATGACGAAGTCAGTGTGAAATGGCCCAACGATATTTACATTGGAGATCAAAAAGTGTGTGGCTTTTTATCAGAGATGGTGGCAAATAATGATGGTATTGAAGCCGTGATATGCGGGATAGGTATCAACATGAATCACCAAGCTGATGACTTTGATGAAACATTGCAATCTATTGCAACAAGTATTCGTTTGCACGCAGATGAAAAGATTAATAGATATAGCTTTTTAGCTACACTTATTGAACAATTCGATAAGCGTTACCAACAATTTATGACTCAGCCTTTTTCTACTATTAAAGAAGAATACAAAAACGCTACAAACATGTGGCACAGAAAGCTCAGATTTACTGAAAATGGTACGCAATTTGAAGGCCAAGCATTAGACATAGACGATTCCGGTTATCTCATCGTAGAGAATGAACAAACAGGTGAACTAAAAAAATTGATGAGTGCGGATATCGATTTATAGTACCAAAGGAGGGTAAGAAATGTCTAAACTTTGTTATGCAGTAGTGGACTTAGAAACGACAGGTAATCAAATCGATTATGATGAAATTATTCAAATTGGTGTCACATTTGTCCAGAATAACCAAATTATTGATTCTTACCATTCCATGATTAATACGGACGTCGAAATTCCTCCATTTATTCAAGCCTTAACTTCAATTGAAGAAAATATGCTCACACAGGCGCCATATTTTCATGAAATCGCTGATGAACTATACGATTTACTTAAAGACTGTATTTTCGTAGCACATAATGTCGCATTCGATCTCAATTTTATTCAAAAAGCATTCGACAATTGTCACATTCGTTTTGAACCTAGAAAGGTCATCGATACGCTCGAACTATTTAAAATCGCATTTCCAACAGATAAAAGTTATCAATTGAGCGAGTTAGCAGCTGCACACCAAATTCCTTTAACTAATGCGCATCGTGCGGATGAGGATGCGACGACGACCGCTAAACTCATGATTCTCGCTTTTGATAAATTTAATGCGCTACCGTTAGATACATTAAAACAATTATATTACTTAAGTAAAACACTTAAATATGACCTATCAGATGTACTCTTCGAAATGGTTCGGCTTTTCGATGGAGATGCCATGCCTAAAAATTTCAGTCGTTTTGAACAGTTGATTTATAAAAAACAAAAAGATTTCAAAGCACCGACATTAACATATGATGGAGATCTTAAAGATTTATATACTACGTTAACTGAGGCACTCGATTTAACATATCGTCCTCAACAATTATATCTTGCTGAAATCATTCTAGAGCAGTTAATGCATAGTGAGAAAGGAATGATTGAAGCACCTCTCGGTAGTGGTAAATCTATCTCTTATTTACTCGCAGCATTAATGTATAATATTGAAACGGGCAAACACGTGATGATTTCTACCAATACGAAATTACTGCAAAATCAATTATTGGAAAAAGATATACCAGCTTTAAAATCAGCACTTAATATAAAAATCAATGCAGCATTGATCAAAAGTAAGAAAGATTACATATCATTAGGCCTCGTTAGTCAAATATTGAAAGAAGATGCGACGAATTACGAAGTCAATATTTTAAAAATGCAGCTACTTATCTGGCTTACTGAAACAGAAACAGGGGATATTCAAGAGCTTAACTTAAAAGGCGGGCAAAAAATGTACTTTGAACAAAAAAGTGAAACGTACGTGCCTGTGCCCAATGATATCCACTATTACAATTTCTTAAAACGGAATGCTCAAAATATACAAATTGGTATTACCAACCATGCACACTTGATTCATTCTTCTAGCGATAGTTCTATTTATCAACTATTTGATGACTGTATTATTGATGAAGCACACCGCTTACCAGATTATGCGTTAAATAGCGTGACAAACGAATTGAGCTATTCTGATATCAAGTACCAACTAGGCCTCATTGGAAAAACAGAAAATGAAAAACTGTTGAATGACATTGACCACCTTGAGCAACAACGCATATTAGAACGCTTAGATATACCACCGATAGACGTCTTTGGCGTGAAAATAAGTGTAAACGAAATCCATGATGATGTTGAAAGACTGTTTAATACGATGTTCAATATTATCCACCAATCAACGATTCACGACGATGAAGTGAAGAAAATTCATTTCGTCTATCAATTTGAGACAGATGACATTATTGCAAACATAAAATCAATTATTCATAAACTCAATATCACGTTAGAATATTTTAATGGCATGAGTCATAAAACAGTTAAAACAATTCGTAAACAATTGCTCTATATCAATGATTCATTTAAAGCGATTGAACAAAGTTTATTAGCGGGTCATATGTGCTATCTATCTATTAAAAATTTAAATCAACAATCAACGATTAAACTCCACGTCAAAGACTACGATGTGAAAGATGTACTGACGACTCAAGTGCTAGATAAGTTCAATGCACTGACATTTATCTCCGGCACATTGACGTTTAATCATTCCTTTGATTACTTTAAAAATTGGTTTAATAAAGATACTAAATTCAACACAGTAAAAATTGATAGTCCACCGATGTCTTCAAATCAAACGACCGTATTCACGCCAAACGACATCGAGGCATATAATTATAAGAACATCACAGAATATGTAAACAGCATCGTTAATTATTTAATTGCTTATATAAATGAAGTCGAATCTAAATGTTTAATGCTTTTCACAAGTTATAAAATGATGTACATGGTACAGGAATTGATTAATGATTTACCAGAATTTGAAGACTACGTTGTGCTTACGCAACAGCAAAATCAAAACTATAAAATTGTGCAGCAATTTAACCATTTCGATAAAGCAATCTTACTAGGTACGGGTACATTCTTTGAAGGTTTTGATTTTCAATCCAACGGTATTAAATGTGTCATGATCGCAAAACTACCATTCATGAATCAAAATAATACGAAATATTGTTTAATGCAGTCAGAATTCGATAATCCTTTCAAAGAATATGTACTACCCGATGCAGTGACGCGTTTTAGACAAGGGTTAGGTCGCTTAATTCGAAATGAAAATGATAAAGGTATTATTGTTTCATTCGACGATCGACTCATTCATAGCCAATATAAACAATTCTTCACGCAAACATTAGAACAATTCAAACGACAAAAAGGGAATATTAAACAATTTCGACATACGTTACAGAAATTAAAAAAAGAGAAATAATATTTTTGAAGAGGCAACACAAGCATGATGATTCTTTCTTAGTCTCTAGAAGTTAGATCTCTAGTTTGTTAAAATAATAAGGGATTACATTACTATATAATAATTAATAGGAGTATGGTTATGAAAACAACGATAAAACAAGCAAAACAACATATTGGCCAAGAAGTCACAATTGGCGCTTGGTTACATAATAAACGTTCCAGCGGTAAAATTGCTTTCCTACAACTTAGAGATGGTACTGGATTTATGCAAGGGGTCGCTGTAAAATCAGAACTTGATGAAGAAACATTCCAACTTGCGAAAGATTTAACTCAAGAAACATCATTCTATATCACAGGTACAATTACGGAAGATGATCGTTCAGATATTGGATACGAAATGCAAGTTAAATCTATTGAAGTCATCAGTGAATCACACGACTATCCAATCACACCAAAAGATCACGGTACTGAATTCTTAATGGATCATCGTCACTTATGGCTTCGTTCTAGAAAACAACACGCAGTGATGATTATCAGAAATGAAATCATTCGTGCAACATATGAATTCTTTAATGAACATGGTTTCACAAAAATTGATCCGCCAATTTTAACTGCGAGTGCACCAGAAGGCACAAGTGAACTCTTCCAAACACAATATTTTGACCAAGATGCTTACTTATCTCAAAGTGGTCAATTATACATGGAAGCAGCGGCAATGGCATATAATAAAGTATTCTCATTTGGGCCTACATTCCGTGCTGAAAAATCTAAAACACGTCGTCACTTAATCGAATTCTGGATGATTGAACCAGAAATGGCTTTCTGTAACCATGAAGAAAGCTTAGAAGTACAAGAACAATATGTAACTCATATCGTACAATCTGTACTTAAAAATTGTGAATTAGAATTAAAAGCATTAGATAGAGATACGACAAACTTAGAAAAAGTTGCGACACCATTCCCACGTATCACATATGATGATGCCGTTGAATTCTTAAAAGAACAAAGATTTGAAGATATTGAATGGGGCGAAGATTTCGGTGCGCCTCATGAAACAACAATCGCAAATCACTTTGATTTACCAGTATTTATTACGAACTATCCAACAAAAATTAAACCATTCTATATGCAACCTAACCCTGAAAATGAAGACACAGTACTCTGTGCTGACTTGATTGCCCCTGAAGGTTATGGTGAAATCATCGGTGGTTCTGAACGTATCAACGATTTATCACTACTTGAACAACGCATCGATGAATACGGTTTAGATGCCGATAGTTACGATTACTACTTAGACCTTCGTCGTTATGGTAGTGTACCTCACAGTGGTTTTGGTCTTGGATTAGAACGTACCGTAGCTTGGATTTCAGGTGTAGAACACGTACGTGAAACATCACCATTCCCACGTTTATTAAATCGTTTATATCCTTAATATCTTCATTTTAAGAAAAAGCACGTTCGAAGGCTGAGGCGACTTATTGTCTCAGCCTCTCTTGCTTTATAAAGATATACAGTTATGAAAGAAAAGCTTAATTATTGAAACTATGAAACTCGATAGTTTAAAATCATAGTCCGAGTTGTATAAAATATTGAAAACGAGAATGCATGATTCAAAAAAGTAGGAGGCGAACGTATATGAATATCGAGCAGTTAAAGCAACGACCAGTCGTACTACACAAATCTCTGTTAGATCATTATAGTGAGTTAGGCATCAATGAAACGGAACTGGTTATCTTAATTAAACTGATTTATGCCTCTGAACAATCTAACAAGCAACCTTCAATTGAATCACTTCAACAAGGTAGTACGTTAGATGCACGCGATATTTCAATCATTATACAAAATTTAATCCAGCGAGATTTGCTTCATCTTCAAGTCAAAAAGGATGAAGAAGGCAAATTTACAGAATACATGGATTTAGATCCTTTTTACGAACAATTTAATGATATCCTTACACATTTAGATAAGCAAAATGATAATGAACAACAACAATTAGAATTTAAGCAGCTATTCCAACAAATTGAACAGACATTTGGTCGTACATTATCTCCTTATGAAATTGAAACCTTAAATCATTGGATAGACGTGGATCAACTTGATTTTTCATTGATACAAGCGGCGCTTAATGAAGCAGAAAGTAATGATAAACTCAGCATGAAATACATTGATCGTATCTTGCTCAACTGGAAGAAACATAATGTTAAAACAGTCGAAGAAGCTAAACCAATTCGTGAAAAATTTGATCATAAACAACCGAAAAAAACCCAACAAGTGACACATGTACCTAAAATTGATTGGCTAAATGGAGGTGACACAACAGATGGTAAGTAATAAAAAGGCGCTCGAAATGATTGATGTCATCGCGGATATGTTTCCAGATGCACATTGCGAATTAACGCATGATAATCCGTTTGAACTGACGATCGCAGTGTTACTTTCAGCGCAAACCACTGACCGTTCTGTAAACAAGCTAACCAAACATTTATTCTCAAAATATAAGACGCCTGAAGATTATTTAGCTGTCTCACAAGAAGAACTCGAAAATGACATTAAACAAATTGGTCTCTATCGAAATAAAGCGAAAAATATCATGAAATTATGTCGTTCACTCTTAGATAAATTTGACGGTCAAGTGCCTTCTACACATAAAGAATTAGAAAGTCTCGCAGGTGTAGGACGTAAAACAGCTAATGTCGTGATGAGTGTCGCATTCAACGAACCCTCACTCGCTGTAGACACACATGTGGAACGTGTATCCAAACGCTTAGGTATTTGTCGCTGGAAAGATAATGTAGGGCAAGTAGAAGATAAATTGAAAAAAGTAGTACCGAAAGAACGTTGGAGTAAAACACATCACCAACTTATATTCTTTGGGAGATATCACTGTTTAGCACGTTCACCTAAATGTGATGTTTGTCCGTTATTAGACGATTGTAGAGAAGGACAAAAACGATATCGTGCTCAACTGAAAGAAGCGTGAGAACTTGATCACAAAAGACACATTAAATGATTTAGAACAACAAATCATGCCATATGTTCAAAAGCGAAAATTAAAATCAAAGGAAGCACATGCATTGCTCGATCAATATTGGTCAGCAATCGAACAGTTTTTTAAACAATGTAATCATATCGAAGAGAAAGCGTTAAGTAACTTATCTGAGGACACACTAGATACGTTACCGGTTGTACCGATGAACTTTAAAGAACGCTATGACTACATCCTTCAACGCAAATATCATTTTATGGGATTTAAACAAATGCAAACGATGAAGAATGAATTGATTAAAATGAACGCTGCTTATTTAATACGTACGAAACATCAACAAAAACGTTCATAAAGTGAATAATTAGGATAGGGTGACGAAACGTCATCCTTTTTAGTGTTACTTATAAAGTTGTTTTTGATTTGAAGTCGGTTTAAAGCCTTCAGACAAGTTAAAGTTTCTAAACACACTCCATTCAATTAATAATAATTAAGTGATATCTGACATATAAAAATCGTCAGATTTTATAAAAAGCATCAACAAATTATAGATAATACGATGGATTATCAAAGTTTGAATAACGGGCAATAGAAGTAATCAATCATAAAATTAAGTTGATTAAGCAGGTATACTACGGTTATCATAAATTTAATATATTTAAAAGTAAGACTTTTATTATCTTTAGACTTTATAAACGAAATAAGAAATAGCGACTCCACTAAAAAAGGTAAAGTCGCTCTTTTTTAGATTGCATCACCGTCCGAGACTCCTGAGGCATCTAGCCGAAACTGAAAATCCATTTTGGCCAAATACATGTAGTAATTAAAGGTATTTTTATTAGCCAAAATTAGTTGAAGTGAGGCGCCTAGGAAAGCGAGGACAGGTAAGCAATCTATAGAACACCACTTAATAAATATTGATATTAATATATCATAAATGGTGGAGAGCTTTTTTGTACACAAATAACCCTCTCTATAGTGTTGAATGCTATAGAGAGGGTTTTGTTTGTGCTCATTAAATTTATGAAGCTTGTTGATCATCAAATATCATATTCACATTAAACAATCTACCTAAAGTACCAGTTATGGAATTACCATTTTGTTGTTGCTGCTGTTGATTACCATTTTGTTGGCCTTGACCATTTTGTTGATTATTTTGCTGTGTACCTTGTTGATTGTTATTGCTATTGCTTGAAGATGAATTTGATGATGAACTACTGTTTGATGAACTGCTGCTTGGTTGACCATTTGGTGTACTAGTTGTTGTGTTATTATCTGAATGACCTGAAACAGATAAACTATCTTTGCTGCTACCATTTACAGAATCTGGTTTCTTGAAGTCTGCATTGTCTCTAGGTGAAATCTGTGTCATGACATCATCAAATAAGAATTGTGGGAAGTCTTGTTCTTGGTGACCTACGAATGAGTTTGTTCCGCCTTCTTTAACAGAACTGAAGCCCATCCATATTGCCATACTGTATTTAGGTGTGAAACCGCTGATCCAAACATCTTTGGCTGCGCTGTCTGGCAAGTTATATTCTTGATAAGTTTCGTCACCGTAAGTACCAGTACCTGTTTTGGCTGCCACATTAACACCATCAATGTCATGGCCGTAAGCTGAACCATAAGGCTCAAATGTACCTTTTAAGATTTCAGCTAACATGTAAGCAGTATAATCTTCCATCGCTTTATGACTTGTATGGTCGTATTCGATTGTTTCGCCATCATCTTTAACAACTTTTTTAATAGAATGTGCGTTGTTATATTCACCGCCGTTTGCGATAGCCGCAAATGCTGATGCTAATTGAGTAGGTGAGAATTCAGAAGATGAACCACCGAGAACTTCAGAAGGGCCAATATCTCCTTCATATTCTAAACCTACTTTTTTAGCGAAATCTTTCGGTGCATCATTACCTGCATTTTCACGTGTTTGTTGCCATGTTTTAAGTGCAGGGATATTGAAACTTTGACGTAAGGCGTCATAAATTTTTACCGTACCGTGACCTTTTTGGTCATAGTTTCGGAATGTCACACCGTCAACTTGATAAGCAGATTCATCTTGAATGGCATGGTTTGTAGCCCATTGCATATTTTCAATTGCTGGTCCATATGCAAGGAATGGTTTCAAGGTAGAACCTGTTGGATGTGGGTCAGTGGCTTGGTTACGCGTAACCACATCTTTATAATTTCTACCACCAGAAATGGCTACAAGTGATCCTGACTTACTATCTACAATTGTCGCACCGACTTGTTGGTCATCATTTTTATAATAACTACCATTGTCTATACGATATTGTAGTGTTTCTTGCACGTCTTTGTCCATGTTTGTATAAATCTTAATACCACTGTTAAGTACATCGGCTAAGTCTTGGCCTTTAAATTCTTTGTTGTTCATGAGTTCAGATTTTACAAAGTTGACATATGACGCATATTCAGGATTTTCATCTTCAGGTGAAATTTGTCGTTCTTCCTGAGTTCGATCAACTAGATTTTCTTCGATAGGTGTATCTTGCGCTTCTTTTTTCTGTTTGTCAGTGATTCTATCATGTTTGTTCATTAAATATAGTACTGTATCTTTACGAGATTCTGCTTTTTCTGGATTGTTATAAACATTGTTTACTTCAGGCACTTGTGGAAGTCCGGCTAAATAAGCACTTTCTGCAAGATTTAAATCTTTAAGATCTTTATCGAAATAGTATTTAGCTGCGGCTTTTACACCATAAACGCCATCAGAATAGTAGATCTTGTTGAGATACATTTCAAAGATTTCATCTTTACTATATTCTTGTTCTAAACGATATGATAGGTAAGCTTCTTGTGCTTTACGCGCTATCGATTTCTTATCAGTTAAGAACGAACGTTTAACAACTTGTTGTGTCAGCGTTGATGCACCTTGTGAACCAAAACCACCAGTTACGTTTTTAACTACCGCACCGGCTAAACGTTTGTAGTCCAGCGCACCATGGTTATAGAAACCATTATCTTCTGTAGCTAAGACGGCTTCTTTCATTGTTTTAGGGACGTCGTCAATTTCTACGTGTTCCCGACGCTGTCCTTTGTCCATCGTCTTAACTAATTCTCCATCCTTGTCATATATCTTTGCTGGAATAGGGTCTTTGAGTTTCGACTCATTAAATGCTGGTGCTTTCCACGCATAATATGCAAATAAGAGTATTCCTACCAAAGCTAAAATGATACAAGCGATTAAGATAAAGCCAATAATTTTAATTATTGTACGCTTGACATTTCTATTTTTTTTTTTATTGGACTTTCCGTTGTTATTACGAGAAGCCCCTTTACTTTCCGTCATACGCGGTCCTCACTTTCATCTAATATCAACTTATCAACGGCCTTGAGGTAATTCAATCGTGGTTGATATTGATAAGGAATATAGTAACCATTTTTTCTTAATTCTTCAACCGTAATTGACTTTTTAACATTATTTTTGTGTCTTTGCCAAAAATATTTAAAATTTGAATAGGGAAGTAAGTAAACCTCATCTAATGATTTAAGGTGTATCACAAGAAAAACGATACCTGCCTGTTCGTAGCAAGCATCCATGTGTTCTACTTGGTGATCGTGGATATTATTTAAAGGAAAAGACGTTTTATTTTTCGTCTCTTTTGCCTCAAAATCAATGTAATATCCTTTATAAATCCCATTGTAATCAGTGGTTGAAGGTGTTCGAAAATAAGCCTCATTGATGACAGCTTTACTTCGTTTTGGATAATGCACATTCACGATTTGAACGGGCGTTGGTTTTTTATGTATAACCGCTATATTATTCCGTAAGTAGTGTGCATTAGACTGTTCTAAATCAGATTCTAGTGACATACCACGGCCACCATGATCTATCTTACTAGATTCATCATCCTTTGTACGTCGGACTTGAGACTTATTTCTTTTAAATGGTTTGCCATTCGGATAATTCATAAATGTCACCACTTTTGTTTGGATGTAAAAACCTCATTAATTATACCTAAAATGAGTAAAATTTCCAACCATTGATATCGGTTTTCTCATTTTGATAAAAGGAAAACGAATTCACCTTAACGTTATTTTAACGCGATTTGTGTAAATAAACAATGTTTCACGTGCGTGCCAACACTTAGAAACAAGGTTCCTGAGTAATATAACATACACATGTGTTCTGTGACCTTACATTATTGTAATATTGCATGTGCACCATCTTTTACACAATACTAACATGATACCACTTTAAGCCCGATATTAACCAATTCCTCAACTCCGATATGAGAACAAAACAATTTTGCTCCAACACACATTGTGATACATTATGCATGGAGGTAAACTATGATTGAAACCTTAGATCAACTGCTCGCATTATTAACAACCATGTCCCAAACGTATGAAAGAGCGAAAAAAGAAGGCGACTTTGATTTCTTCGAAGTGGTGCAACCTTTTGCAGAAAAAGTAGATCAAACACTAGATCAGTTTAAAACATTTAATAAGGAAGTTGTTCGCTTACCTTATATGAATCAAACCAAATTTGACTTATTGATAGAAAACATGAAAGCACTCTCTGTCGAATGTCATTTTCAACGCACTAGTCGTAAATTATTTACAGAAAAACTCAAAGCGACCCATTATGATTTAAACTATATTAAAAGAAACGAGTTATAGTATGGTAAAAACAATTTATATTACAGGTTATAAATCATATGAATTGAATATTTTTAAAGATGATGCCCCTCAAGTCTATTATTTAAAGCAATTTATTAAGCATAAAATAGAACAACTCATAGATGAAGGCTTGGAATGGGTGTTAATCCAAGGTCAAATCGGAGTTGAAATGTGGGCTGGGGAAGTTGTAGTAGAACTGAAAGCACAATATCCTGATTTAAAACTCGGTATCATCACACCATTTTTAAATCATACTGGACGCTGGAACGAAAATAACCAAGCTAAATACGTCGCGCTTGAAAAACAAGCTGATTTTGTAGATAGTGTGTACCACAGTGAGTATCAAGGTTCATTTCAATTTCAACGCACAGACCAATTCATGTTAGATCACACTGATATGACTATCTTGATTTACGATGAAGAGCAAGAGGGTAGTCCAAAATACTTCAAAAGGAAGTTATTTGATTTTATGGATAAAACAAATTATACTTGTGACAATGTGGAATTTGATGAACTGACTGAATTCATCAATGATTTACAATGGTCTCAAGAACAAAGTTTCGAATGAGGTGAAAATAATGGCAGATGTTTCATTAAAATTATCAGCTAAAGAAATCTATGAAAAAGATTTTGAAAAGACCGTTACGCGTGGCTATCGTAAAGAAGAAGTCGACGCATTTCTTGATGAAATTATAGCTGACTATCAAAAAATGGCAGATTTAAATAGTGAAGTTGTAAAACTCTCTGAAGAAAATAAAAAATTAAAAAAAGAAGTTGAAGATTTACGCTTACGTGTCGCATCATCACGCCCACAAGAAAACAAAAACTTCTCTTCTAATTCAAGCAATGTAGATATCTTGAAACGTATTTCAAATCTTGAAAAAGCAGTTTTCGGTAAACAACAATAATAATAAATACATTGCATAAGTGAAATTTGTATATAATGAAAGCTCAAATACTTAATTAGGCTCAATGTTTGTGATGAAAAGTATAAGCATTGAGCTTATATTTGATTTGTACATGAAGTAAAATAGTGCTATAATTTAAAAGATGGTGTTTTGGGTAATCGCTATAGCAATATAGAGGAAAGTCCATGCTCACACAGTCTGAGATGACTGTAGTGTTCGTGCTTGACGAAACAATAAGTCAAGGCATATCAATGACGGCAACGAAATAACCTAAGTTTAATTAATATGGTTAAAATCGTTTGAAAGTGCCACAGTGACGTAGCTTTTGCGGAAACGTAAAAGGTGGAACGCGGTAAACCCCTCGAGTGAGCAATCCAAATTAGGTAGGAGCACTTGTTTAGCGGAATTCAACGTATAAACAAGACGTTATTTTAACGTAACGAAATAGCGTAGACAGATGATTACCACCAGCGTACGAGTGTAGCTAGGACACGTTCGCAGTACAATGGAACAGAACATGGCTTACATAAACATCATTACTAGTTACAAGCTCTCCTAAATAGGAGAGCTTTTTTATTTGAATAGACGTGTTACAATTTCAACCATAAATAGCAAAAAGTATTTATGTGATTTTCTAAAATTCTTCACATTTAAAGAGTAAAGTTTAGTATTATAAATAAGTAAGCAGTAGTAATAAAAGGAGAAAGTTTAATGTTTCAATTATTAGCAGTATGCCCTATGGGTCTAGAAGCAGTCGTAGCAAAGGAAGTCCAATCATTAGGATATGAAACTACAATCGAAAACGGCAGAATTTTCTTTGAAGGTGATGAAACTGCGATCGCAAAAGCCAATTTATGGCTCAGAACAGCAGACCGTGTAAGAATCGTACTCGGGCAATTTCATACGACTTCATTTGATGATTTATTTGAACAAACATTGGCCTTACCTTGGGAAAGCATCATCGCGGAAGATGGTCAGTTCCCCGTGCAAGGGCGCAGTGTGAAATCTAAATTGTATAGTGTTCCTGATTGTCAGTCGATCGTCAAAAAAGCTATCGTAGAACGCCTTAAACGTAACTATCAAGTTTCCGGTTGGTTAGAAGAAACAGGAGCGAAATATCCTGTTGAAGTAGCGATTCATAAAGATCAAGCGCTACTTACAATAGATACATCTGGTTCAGGCTTAAACAAGAGAGGTTATCGTATCGCACAAGGGGAAGCACCTATCAAAGAGACTCTTGCAGCAAGTTTAATTCGCCTTGCAAACTGGACAGGCAATACACCATTGATTGATCCATTCTGCGGTTCAGGAACAATTGCAATTGAAGCTTGCCTTATTGCACAAAATATCGCACCTGGTTTTAACCGTGACTTTGTTTCAGAAGCGTGGGATATCATGCCTGAAAATTTATATGAAGATTTAAGAGATGAAGCTGATCAACAAGCAGAATATGACAAACCGATTGAAGTTTATGCATCTGATATCGATCCTGAAATGGTAGAGATAGCTAAACGCAACGCAGCTGAAGTTGGCTTGTCCGATATCATACAATTTAGCGTTAAAGATGTTAACACACTTTCACTGCCTGATAATCAAGCCATTGCACTAGTCGGTAATCCGCCTTACGGTGAGCGTATTGGGGATCGAGAAGAAGTTAACGAAATGTATCGTTATATCGGCAAACTGATGAAACAACATCCTTATTTATCTGCTTATATCTTAACGAGCAATAAGGAATTTGAATATTTAGCGAATCGTAAAGCAACGAAACGTAGAAAATTATTTAATGGTTATATTGAATGTACGTATTATCAATATTGGGGAGAACGACCACAGTAATTTTGTGTTTTAAGACAATTTAAGGGGATGGGATATATGCAACAAGAAACAAACGACATGAAAGCTGGTATATTGTTTTCAATTATTGCCTATGTTTTATGGGGAATTTTACCTATATACTGGGATCTCATTCATGGATTTGATGCGTTTGAAATTTTAGCCTATCGCATTATTTTATCTATGATATTTATGCTCATAGTCGTATCCATTGGTCATTATAGACGACCATTTTTTGAAGATGTAAGATTTTTATTTACGACACCGACAAAGCTATTCGCTTTAATTATTGCTGGCTATGTCATTACGCTCAATTGGGGAACCTTTATTTGGGCAGTCACAAATGGTCACGTACTTCAAACCAGTTTAGGATATTATATTAACCCATTAGTTAATATCGTACTCGCGTTCATTTTCTTAAAGGAACGGTTTAATAAACCTGAATGGCTTGCAATCATCTTAGCTTTAATTGGCGTGCTCTATATGACGATTCAAGTCGGCGTGTTTCCTATCGTTTCTTTATTACTCGCCTTTACATTTGGTCTCTATGGACTTATTAAAAAGCTTGTACCTATTCATGCGATTAGTAGTATCACGATTGAGTGTATTGTAACAGAACCTGTGGCACTCATTTATATCAGTTATTTATTCCAACAACATGAAAGTGCTGTCGGGCTGAATATGTCTACGTTTTTACTCTTATTTTCAGGTGCGTTAACAGCGATACCACTCATTTTGTTTTCGGCTGGTGCACGTCGGATTCCATTATCATTGATGGGGTTCATCCAATACATAGGTCCGACCATTATGTTCGTGCTTGGTATCTTTGTGTTCGGTGAGCCATTTGACATGAATCAATTTATTACGTTTATCTTTATCTGATTAGGCATTCTCATCTATAGCTTCTCTCAATATTTAAAAATGAAACACTATCGACGTGCGCTGATTAAATAAATAGAGGTTGTCATTTGTTATTATATTTTAAATTTATGTAAATACTGGGCAAATCTCATCATTAATAGGATAGAAATATGTTATCGTGAAGTAAATGGAGTCGAACATTTTCACCATAAAAATGCGCTAAGTCATTCATACAATAAGATAGATAAATATTAAATATTGGAGTGATTATATGAGAAGAGTACTCATATTAGGAGCAAACGGAAACATATCTAAAGCGGCAATCAATTCATTTTTAGAAAATACCAACTATACACTACGTTTATTTTTAAGAGATGCCAATCGTCTCCCAGATTATGCTTCAGATCGTATTCGTGTGAGAGAAGGAGATGCGACAAATATTGATGATGTGAACGATGCAATGCAAGACGTTGACATTGTCGTCGCTAGTCTTTCTGGTGAACTCGATAAAGAAGCAGAAATTATCGTGAAAGCGATGGAACAAAATGAAGTAAAACGCCTCATTTTTGTGACAGCATTAGGTATTTATAATGAAGTACCTGGCGCATTTGGTAAATGGGTAGAAGATAAATTAGGTGAAAAACTAGCTGTTTATAAACGTGCAGCTGATATGATTGAAGCATCCGATCTCGATTATACGTTATTGAGACCTGCTTGGTTAACTAACTTTAATGAAATTGATTTCGAAACAACAGAGAAAGATGAAACATTTAAAGGTACAGAAGTTTCACGTAAAAGTGTGGCAACGGTCATTGTAAACATCGCGAAAGATCCAGAACTCTTTTTACGTGAAAATATAGGCATTAACAAACCGAAAACTGATGGTCCAAAACCGAAACACGGTGAAAGAACATTCAATCATGAATAACGTTTAAAAGCACATAACGCTTAGCCTAAAAGTCATGTAACATTAACTTTTAGGCTTTTTTAGTATGTGAGGATTATTATTTTCAGAAAAATCTTAAGATATACTTTTTCGTTAGGGCAACTTATTATACAATATGTTTTATTAATTACTATGCAATAAAAAAGGGGATTGCAGATTATGTCCAACACTGAACACCTTGATATTTTATATAAATTAAAAAAAGAAGTGGAAAAATCTAATAATCAAACTTTAGTCCATAGCATCAATCAAATGATTAAAAAGGTTTACTTAGATCAATATACAGGCACGTTTGTCGGTCATTTCTCAGCAGGGAAATCTACGTTAGTTAACCTGATTTTAGAACAAAATATCCTTCCGAGCTCACCTGTGCCAACTACGAGTAACACAGCTATCGTTTCGGTCTCAGAGGAGCCTGGCATCGTTGCGAACTTGGATCATCAACGTTACACATTATTAGATAATTATGAACAAGTGAAACAAATGAATCGGGAAAACGTCAACGTTGAGTCTGTAGAAATTAAATTTACTTCTAATAAATTTAGCAACGGTTTTACGCTTCAAGATACACCTGGTGTAGATTCTAACGTGTCGACGCACCAATCAAGCATTGAACAATTTATGTATACGAGTAATATCATTTTTTATACCGTGGATTATAACCACGTTCAATCAGCGCTTAATTTTCAATTTATGAAGCGTTTAAACCAAAACGGGATTCCGGTCGTATTCGTCATTAATCAAATCGATAAACATAGCGATGACGAGCTGTCATTTGAAGCATTTAAAGAGAGAGTCGAACTTGCCATTCAAGAATGGGATTTATCTCTCGAACGTATTTTTTATGTATCAAAATATGATCATCCACATAATGAAATCGATGCTTTGTCTTCATATTTAGTAGAAAAAGATCAACATAGAGAAGCTATGGAAGATTATGTTGCACGCATGGTTCAATTTATCACTACATCACAGCTTGCGTATATTCAAAATGAAATGCAGCAGTTACTCGAAGTGCTTGATGTCGAAGAATCCAATTTTAACCAAGCCTATTTGACGTTCCAACAAAATCAACAAGTGAGTGAAGAAGCGCAATTATTAAATGATGAAGCTGAATTGGCTACATTTTTAAAAAATAAGCGCCAGGACATATTAGACAATGCTTATGTGATGACACACGATATGCGTGAACGGTTGCGCCTTTATTTAGAAAGTCGTGCTCAGCAGTTTAAAGTAAGCGGTTTGTTTAATAAAAAGAAAAAGCTACAACACATTCAACAACAACGTTTAGACGATGCAATCGCACTGCTGCAAGAAAAAGTTAACCAACAGATACGCCAACCTTTAAGAGAAGATATGTCATTTTTGACACGATTTATTAATGACGCACAGACCACTGAAGCGATCTTAAATCAACATTACGATATCGATCCTTCTATTATAGAGAATCGCTATCAACCTCAAATTAGTATTTCTAATCAATATGTACTCACATTTTCAGATGATTTATTGAAAGCGGTTAAACAACAAATTAAATCACAATCTGAACCTCTGTTCGACGAGGCAGTTCAACACGCACAAGCAAAAGGTGTCCAAACGGAGCAAGATCAAGACCATGCACTTTATGAACAGTATGTAGAACTTAGAGATCTCAAACATTCTTTAACAACTGAAAATTATCACCATTATTATATTCATATTGATGATTCATTAGATAAACTGATTGACCGAACAGAAATTCACTATACGCCATCTCGAACAGATAAAAATATCCGTAAATATGATGATAATGATACGACAACGAGCGAAATTCAACATACCAGTCGAATAGATACAATTAAACGAGCTCTTGATTTAGTCGAGCCTGTCCCGCTATTTGAACAGACTAAAGCTGATATACGAGAAACGCTCAATCGTCTAGAGAAGAAAGTGATAAAAATAGGAGTATTTGGCACGTTTAGTGCAGGTAAAAGCAGCCTGATTAATGCACTTTTAGGAGATTATTATTTAGTGAGCTCGCCGAATCCTACAACAGCTGCGACAACTGAATTATCTTATGGCAATGGCAGTGCCATCACTTTAAAATCAGAAGCACAGTTGTTGGAAGAATTAAATCATGTGTTTGAAGTTCATAATGTCTCATTTGATTCGATCACTCAGTTTTTAAAACAAAATGTAGAAAAGCTAAAAGCACAATTAGAAAAAAATCAACTTGCGTTTATACGGGCGATTGAAAAGCATTACGATATGTATCAAGACATGTTGGCAGAAGGGCAAAAGCACACGATTAACCAACAAGAAGTCAAAAAATGGAGCGCTCAAGATGAATACGCGACCTTTGTTAAAACGGTACATCTTCAATTACCGTTAGAATGGTTGAAAGATAAAATTATCGTAGACTCACTCGGACTGCACTCTAACAATCAGCGACATACAAACGAAACAGAAAAGATTCTAACATCCTCTGATTTAATCTTATATGTCAGCTACTTTAATCACTTATTTACGGATAATGATAAAAAATTCATTGAGCACATGAAACAGATGAATCAATTAAATGAAAACCAAGCCTTCAAAATGGTCGTGAATGCAGTGGATTTAGCAGAAAGTGACGAAGATAAAGCGGCTGTCATCGATTATGTCAAAGATGCTCTGGCTCAAGTTCAACTAAACTCAGATATTTATGCTGTTTCAAGCCGATCAGCTCTAGCAGCGGCGGATGAAGGTGTCGATCAATTGCGAGAAAGCATCGATCATTTTGCAAATGTGACTTCAAAAGATATACTGCAACAACAAATGATCCATCAACTGACACATATCAACCAAGCTTATCGTGACATGATTGATGAATACCAAACAAATCGAGCTCAAATTGAGCAACGTAAGCAAAAATTAACTGACTATGCACGTCATGGTGTCATGTCTCTACAAACGATTCAAACCGTAGGCCAACGCAGTCAAAATGAAGTTGAGGATCAAATTTATCATTTAACTGAACGACTGAAGTTATATTTACTCGACGATGCAAAAGCATTTTATAATACACAGATGACGCAAAACAGCGATTTTTCTCAAGAGAAGAGATTGACGACGAAAGCATATTTAGATCATATTCACCAACGGTTATACTTAGAGCAATCGTTACTCGTTGAACGGACGAAAAAATATTTCACTTCAGAATTGAAAAATGAAATTGCACCACTCAAACAAGCATTAGAACAACTCCATGTTTTTATCGATCCGTCATTCAGTGAGCTGACGTTTGAACTGGACCGTCCTTATGTGCATATCGAACTGAATGATTTATTGAGTCGCTTACCGAAATCACTCAATAAAAAGAATTTACTCAACAGCAAGAAACAACAAGCATTGCATGAAGAAATCGTACAACACACTATGTTATTATTACAGAGTGGTATTGCGCAATTAAGAACCGCATTAGTTAACGGTCTAACGTCCTTACAGCAACAAAGTGAAGCAACATTTGAAGCGTTAGAACAAGATACACAATCACAAATCACACAATTATTATCTGTAGATATCGATGCAACATTGATTAACCAGTTAGAAACAACGCATCGCCAATTAAGTGAAACTTTGCAAATATAGAAAGGTGTTTGACACATGACTGATAAATTACTAATTATCGATGGTATGGCGCTCTTGTTCCGCCATTTTTACGCGACAAGCTTTCGCAATCAATTTATGCGTAATTCTGAAGGCATACCGACAAATGCCATACAAGGATTTGTTCGTCATGTTTATACGGCTATAAATGATATCCAACCGACCCATGTCGCAATCTGTTGGGATATGGGACAAGCAACATTCCGCAATGATATGTTTAATGCATATAAACAACATCGCCCTGAACCACCTGAAGAGTTGATTCCGCAATTTGATGACGTCAAAGAAATTGCAGCAGAGCTCGGCTTTCTCAATTTAGGGGTTAAAAATTACGAAGCCGATGATGTCATAGGAACATTAGTAAAACAATTTTCTGAAGAGATGCCTGTATATGTAGTCACAGGTGACCGTGATATTTTACAGTGCCTCAATAAAAATACTGAGATATGGTTAACTAAAAAAGGATTTAGTACCTATAATCGCTATACTGAAGCACAATTTGAAGAAGAATACGGTCTGCATCCTGAACAATTGATCGATGTCAAAGCATTTATGGGCGACAGTGCAGATGGTTATCCGGGCGTCAAAGGTATCGGTGAGAAAACTGCGATCAAACTCGTGCAGCAACATGGTTCAGTAGAAGAAGTGGTCGCGCATCTCGATGAACTGACACCTGCGCAGCAAAAGAAAATACAAGCAGACTATGATAACTTAATCCTGTCTAAACAACTCGCACGGATTTACACTGAAGTTCCTTTAGAAACGAACAATCTGAAAGAGCAAATGGCATATCAAGCAGAGCTATCACATATTCTATCTGTTTGTAATGAAAAAGAACTCTATGTATCTGCGAAGTATTTAGTTACACATTACAAATAAAAGAAAAGGGCTATCCTTTACACACATCAAGCTTAAGCTGCTCATATCGGGGCAAGAAAAATGTGTTAGGATGGCCCTTTATTTGTGTTTTTGTTGTTTTGTTTGTTTATACAAGGCTTGTTGGGCGTGATGATTCGCTTCTTTGTTTTGAGCACGTGGAACCCATTTTACAAACATGAGTGCAAACGTATCAGTATAACTTAACGCCTTTTCAAGATACGGTTTAAATCGCTCATTTTTTACACTTTCTTGATTGATACTATCTTCGATGAGCTTTGAATCAGTGAAGATGAGTGCGTTATCCACGTTCATTTCAGAAGCTAAGTCTAGTGCTCTGAGTAATGTTTCCCACTCTGCACTATGGTTATCTAAGGCAGGCAAATCATACGTTTTAACCGTATGTGTTTCTTCGGTAATGATGACGACAGCACCCGAACTCATGCCTGGATTGCCTTGTGTCGCTGCATCAAAATATATTTTCGCCATATTTTCACCTTTCTCTCAAAAATGCATACATCTTTGGCACTATCTTCTATTATCATATAAACTGAAAAGTGGAAATTCAAGCAATGCTATTATAAACTGAACACAATACAGCGAATAAGGGAAAACGAATGAAATAGGTGATCTTACTATGAAAAAAATGTTTATCGTACATAGCTATCAAGCGACTTCAAGTAGTCATTGGTATCAATGGCTCGCAGATGAAATGGAAGCATACGGTTATGAAACCGAAGTCGTCGCTTTACCAGATACGAATCAGCCTGATTATAAAGCGTGGTCAGCGACATTACAACATCTTATACAAGAACAACTCGATAGCGAAACGATTATCGTTGCACATAGTCTAGGTGTCATAACGACGTTAGATTTTCTCACTAATTTACCCCAAATCCATCACATTAAAGGTTTATTCCTAGTTGCTGGCTTCGGTCAAACCTTAACAGATTTACCGGAATTAAATACCTTTATAGATCAATGTCACATCCAATATCCTAGATTATCTGCTGCACGCATCATGTCTATCGCAGCCTCTGATGATCCTGTCGTAGATATTGCTTATACAGATGAGTTATCACAATCATTGAAAGTTCCCACAACAATCATTGAACATAACGGTCACTTTTTAGCACGTGATGGTTATGATCGATTCGATCGCTTAAAATCCTATATCGTCGGTTTGATTAAACAAAATAACTCGGAAATTGGTAAATAAACCAATTCCCGAGCTTTTTTAATATTCTTCATCAATGTGTTGAATTTTACCTTTTCTATAAAATGATTTGGCAATGTAACCAAACGGTACGTTAAAGATCGTTGAAATAATTTTAAGTACATATGTTGTGATAAAGATTTCAAGGACTACGCCATTTGGCATCGTACCAAAGAAAGCGATAAACACGAATAATGCTGTATCTAAAATATTACTTAAAATAGTACTTCCGTATGCACGAATGATAAATGTTTTATCTGAAGAAAAGATTTTCTTAATAGCTGAGAAGATAAGTACATCGACTTGTTGCCCAATTATATATGCGATAATAGAACCGAGTGCGATACGTGGCACAACGCTAAATATCGTATCCATTGCATTTTGTGCTGTATCTTCTGGAGCTGGAATAAAGTGTAGTGATAACTGCATGACGATAATCATGATTAACGTTGAACTGAAACCAATCCAGATCGCACGTTTTGCCATTCTGCGACCATAAATATCATTTAAGATATCTGTCGCTAGATAAATGGAAGCGAACATGACGTTACCTAACTTGGCAGAAATCGTGAACAGATCAACTGTTTTTACTACTTGGATATTTGCGATAATCGTACCAATTGCAACCCATGCGATGAGTCCGTGTTTGCCAAATAGACGATACATCAGTATGAGTAAAATAAACGTTACAAAGAACGTTAATATACCAAATAAAATATTAAACATTAATTTTCCTCCTAAATTTTGATCAAGCGGGTGTTTAGAAACCGCAATAATACAACTTATCTATTGTAATCCTATTAAACTTAAAATTCAATACCGTGTTTCATTTTCACGAGGGAAGATAAGAGCCGTGAACATCAAATACTATACGAGAGAAGGTTAAATTTTTAGGTGACATGTAGCGTTATTATTGTTGTGAAACATTACACATAAAACAATTGTTTCACAATACCTAACATTAAGAGAAACGCCGTGAAGATGTTATAATATGAGTCATAGAAAAAACCAACGAGCTAATGAGGAAGGTGAGTAGATGTTAACTTATTCTGAGAAAGCAGCCTTAGCGCAAATCGATCATTTAATGAATACGTATTGCGATCACTGTTTATTAAAAGCGCATATCAGAAAAACACAAGGTAAAACACAAGCTCATCACTTTTGTATTAGTGAGTGTTCAGTTGGGAAACAAATCAAACAATTAGGAAATGAATTGCAATAAGGAGGACTTCACATGGAGATTTTGCGCGTTGAACCTACACCCAGTCCAAATACAATGAAGATTGTATTAACGGAAAAAAGATCTGATAATGCATCAAATACGTATACTACAGTAAAAGACGATCAACCTCAATTTATCAATGATGTTTTAAATGTTGAAGGTGTCAAATCGATATTCTACGTTATGGATTTCCTTGCTGTAGATAAGGAACCTAAAGCTGACTGGGAAGAAGTTTTACCTCATGTAACTGCAACACTCAATAACGAGCTACAAACAGACGAATCATTACCAGATGAACACTACGGTGAAGTTAAAGCAGAAGTGCTCATGTTTAAAGGTATCCCTTACCAAATTAAATTAACTTCTGGTGATGAAGAAAAACGAAAACAATTGCCCGAAGCTTATATAGATAGCATGTTAGCAGCCCAAAAAGATGACGATAACATCGTCTTTTTACGTAAATGGGAAGACTTTGGCATCCGTTATGGTGAACTGGACGAAATTATGTCAGAAGTATTCGAAGAAGTGACTGCACTTTACCCAGAATCTCAACTTGAAAGTCAAGTTCAAGAAGCGTTATCTACAGATATTGTGGTGCCTGAAAAACATTATGAACGTGTATCACTTGAAACATATCAAGCCACAGACGATTGGAAGGCTCGTTTACGCATGCTTAAACAGTTCCCTACACCGACTGAAGCAGATTTACCACTACTTGATACAGTTTTGAGGGAAGAAACCAAAGTACCATTACGCCGTGAAGCCATCGTACTCATCGGCATGATTGAAGATGAGATCGCTTTACCTTACTTGTATAAAGGTTTACATGATAAAGCACCAGCTGTGAGACGTACAGCAGGAGATTGTTTAAGTGATCTTGGTTTTAAACAAGCGCTGCCAGAAATGGAACAAGCGTTAGATGATCCTCAAAAAATAGTGAGATGGCGTGCAGCGATGTTCCTATTTGATGAAGGTGGCCCTGAACAATTAGACGCATTAAAAGCACATGTAGACGATCCAGCTTACGAAGTCAAACTACAAATTGAAATGGCGATTTCAAGAATCGAAAATGGCGATGAAGCATTAGGATCTGTGTGGAAACAAATCGCAAATCGAAATAATAAATAAACAATGAGGTGGGAAATTAAATGAATGCTTATGAAGCTTATATGAAAGAATTAGTAACTCAAATGCGTGATGAATTAACATCAAACGGGTTTGAAAGTTTAGAATCTGAAGATGCAGTAACGCAATATATGGAAAATGTTAACGACGATGATACGACGTTTGTCGTCATTAATTCAACTTGTGGTTGTGCAGCTGGTCTTGCTCGTCCTGCAGCGGTAACGGTAGCAGAACAAAACGATGCAAAACCAACAAATAAAATTACTGTCTTTGCTGGACAAGATAAAGCAGCAACTGAACAAATGCGAGATTATATCCAACAAGTACCATCTAGTCCTTCTTATGCTTTATTTAAAGGTAAAGAACTTAAACATTTTATACCACGTGAACATATTGAAGGTCGCGATGTCCAAGATATATGTATGGATATTAAAGATGTATTTGATGAACATTGCTCATAACGTGTGTGAAAACGCATGAACCATCATGCGAATTTTGCATCATCCACGTGCTTTTAACTCAAAAATATAGAAACGGAGGTGGCATGATGCTCAATCCATTTGACCAATCATACCACGAATTATGTGAAGAAATACTAGCACATGGTCAAACACGTGATGATCGTACCAATACAGGGACTATTTCAAAGTTCGGTCATCAATTACGCTTTGACCTATCTCAAGGTTTTCCGCTTTTAACAACTAAAAAAGTATCTTTTAAATTAATTGCTACTGAATTAATTTGGTTTATCCGCGGAGATACAAATATTCGTTACTTACTACAATATAATAATAATATTTGGAATGAATGGGCTTTTGAAAACTACATTAATTCAGATGAGTATCACGGTCCAGACATGACTGACTTTGGTCATCGTTCATTAGAAGATGAAGCATTCAATGAACAATATCAAGCTGAGATGAAAAAATTTAAAGCACGTATTTTAGAAGATAATGCGTTTGCGAAACGCTTCGGTAATTTAGGAAAAGTGTACGGGAAACAGTGGAGAGACTGGGAAGATAAAGACGGCAACCACTTTGACCAACTCAAAACGGTGATTGAACAAATTAAGACAAATCCAAGTTCTAGAAGACATATCATCACTGCATGGAATCCTGCAGAAATTGATGACATGGCTTTACCACCTTGCCATACATTATTCCAATTTTATGTTCAAGATGGTAAATTGAGTTGCCAACTTTACCAAAGAAGTGCTGATATCTTTTTAGGCGTGCCGTTTAATATCGCGAGCTATAGTCTCCTCACGCATCTCATCGCAAAAGAATGTGGTTTAGAAGTAGGCGAATTTGTTCATACATTTGGTGATGCTCATATTTATAGTAATCATGTCGATGCAGTTCGTAAACAACTCGAACGTGATAGCTTCGAACCACCAAAACTCCGTATCAATTCTGATAAGTCGATCTTCGATTTGGAATATGAAGATTTAGAAATCGTCGATTACCAATCTCATCCAGGTATTAAAACACCTATAGCAGTTTAATATGATGCTTTAATTTAAGAAGTGCGAAGATTTATTATATAATAGAGGGTAAATAAAGATAGGGGGTAATTTTATGACACTTTCCATTCTCGTAGCACATGATCAACAACGTGTGATTGGTGTAAATAATCAACTACCATGGCATTTGCCTAATGATATGAAGCATGTAAAACAATTATCAACAGGTAATACACTTGTAATGGGAAGAGCTACTTATGAATCCATTGGTAAACCACTACCGAATCGTCGTAACGTTGTATTAACGCGTAATGAATCATTCAATCCTGAAGGTGTAGATGTGATTCATTCTCTAGATGAAATTTATGACCTACCAGGTCAAGTATTTATTTTTGGTGGTCAATCCTTATTCGAAGCAATGATTGATAAAGTGGATGACATGTACATTACGCTCATCGAAGATAAATACCAAGGGGATACGTTCTTCCCACCATATACGTTTGAAGATTGGGAAGTTGATTCTGCAGTAGAAGGCACATTGGACGAAAAAAACACTATTCCTCATACTTTTTTACATTTAGTTCGTAAATAATCATTATGTTGAAGATAGAGAACAAGGGTGAATATGAAATCAATCGCAACGTCATCACGCTAGTTTGAAGATTTTATTTTAAATTGTAAGCTCTAATGATTTATGGTACATTACTAAAAATGAAAAAAGGTTCAACCTGTAGAAGTTATTTTAATATATTGAAGAAGGGAGAAGCCTTTAGATTGAATTAATAATATAGCTCACCCATTTATGTTTTCAAAAATCTATCGGCATATAAACTATGACTAAATTTAAAATTGTAACAGATTCCACATCTGATTTATCTCATGATTATCTCGAGGAACATGATATTCACGTGATACCATTAAACTTAACAATAGATGGCAAGTCTTATGAAGACCAAGTTGATATTACTTCGAAAGCCTTCATTGAAATGATTGAAGCTGGTGCGGACGTTAAAACGAGTCAACCAGCGATAGGAAAATTTATTGAATTGTATGATAAATTAGGGGAAGATGGTTCACATATTATCAGTATTCACTTAACGTCAGGATTAAGTGGGACGTATCAAACAGCGGTTCAAGCAAGTCAGATGACAGATAGTAACGTCACTGTTTTTGATTCAAAATCAATTTCTTTTGGACTAGGCTACCAAATTCAACACATCGTTCAATGGATTGAAGAAGGTCATGACATTGAAACGATTACAGCAAAACTGGCTGATTTACACAAAAATATCAAAGTGTTTGTCGTTATCGGTCAATTACAACAATTAATTAAAGGTGGACGCATCGGTAAAGCAAAAGGATTTATCGGTAACATGATGAAAATAAATCCAATTGGGACGCTTAAAAACGGAGAAATTGATCTTATGCACAATGTGCGTACGCAAAATTCAGCGATTAAATTTCTCAAGAAAGAGATTGCGTCATTTGTAGAAAACCATCGCATTCAGGCTATTGGGCTAGCGCATGCGAATATTATCGAATTTATAGAGAAGGTTAAAAAGCAGTTTTCAGAAGAATTCGATGTCCCGCACTATGATATGAATGTTACTACACCAATCATTTCTACACATACAGGTCAAGGAGCGATCGGAGTAATCATCTTACGTTCCTAAAAAGACGTCTTTGATAGAGATTACAAGTTAAAGTGCAAAATATAAATCGTTTCTCTATTAATAGGATATTTACTATATTGTTAAATCAAACATATTAATAGCAAATACAAGCTCTTAATGATAAATTTGTTACAATAAATATGTAAGGAGAATAAAATATGGCTTATGCTACATTAGCTGGCGGTTGCTTTTGGTGTTTAGTTAAACCTTTTGCATCTTATCCTGGCATTCAAGATATTGTTTCTGGTTATAGTGGTGGCCACGTAGAGAATCCAACATATGAAGAAGTATGTTCAGACCAAACAGGTCATGTAGAAGCCGTTCAAATTACTTACGATGACCAAATTACATCGTTTGAAAATATTTTGGACGTCTATTTCAAAACATTTGACCCTACTGATAATGGTGGTCAATTTTTCGATCGTGGTGAACACTACGAACCTGTTATTTTCTACCATGATGAAGAACAGAAAAAAGCGGCTGAGGTTAAGATACAAGAACTTAACGAAAAAAATATTTTTGATAAACCTGTCATCACACCAATCAAACCGTATAAAAATTTTTACCCTGCTGAATCTTATCACCAAGACTTCTATAAAAAGAACCCTCAACATTATGAACAGTATCAACGTGGTTCTGGACGTAAAGCATTTATTGAAAAACACTGGGGGTAATCAAAATGATCAAAAGAGATAAAAACGAATTAAATGAAATGGAATATCTAGTTACTCAAGAGAATGGGACTGAGCCCCCATTCCGTAACGAATATTGGAATCATTTTGACAAAGGCATTTATGTCGATAAAATTTCAGGTAAACCACTTTTCACTTCTGAAGATAAATTCGAATCAGATTGTGGTTGGCCTAGTTTTTCAAAACCGATCGACGACGAATCACTTGTAGAATTAGTAGACAAAACGCATGGTATGGTGCGTACTGAAGTGCGTTCCGAAGATGCGAATAGCCATTTAGGTCACGTGTTCAACGATGGTCCGAAAGATCGTGGTGGCTTACGTTATTGCATCAATTCTGCTGCAATTCAATTCATTCCTTATGATAAATTAGAAGAATTAGGGTATGAAGATTTAGTAAGATATTTCAAAGATTAGGAGTGAACTCGATGTTCAAAAAATTATTTGGCAAAGGGAAAGAAGTTAACAAAGATATAGAAATCAAAGCACCTTTTACTGGAGAATTTGTAAAAATAGAAGATATTCCCGATCCAGTATTTGCACAAAAAATGATGGGTGACGGCTTTGGTATTAAACCATCTGAAGGCCAAATCGTTTCACCAATCGATGGTACAGTGGATAATGTATTCCCTACTAAACATGCGATCGGTCTTAAAGCTGATAATGGGCTAGAATTACTCATTCATATCGGTTTAGATACCGTTCAATTAGATGGGGAAGGCTTTGAAGTTTCTGTACAAAGCGGAGATGAAGTGAGTGTCGGTGATCCACTCATCGAAGTAGATTTAGATTACATTAAGAAAAATGCTAAATCTGAAATTTCTCCAGTCATCGTTACAAACTCTGATCAAACGTCATCTATCCAAATTGCAGACGTAGATCATGTCGTTAAAGGCGAAACTAAAGTCGTTGATGTGACTATCAACTAATGAAAGATCACTCATTTTATCAATTTATGCTAACTGTTCGAGATCGTAAAGGCGATGAAGGTATCCTTGCAGATGAGATATACCATGATTTGTCTTTTCCTAAATATGAAAAGGACTTTGATACGATTTCCAAATATATAGAAACACAAGGCACATATTCTGTACCCATGTCGATTTTTGATAACCTTTATGAAGAATATACAGAATGGCTTAAATTCTAGCATGTTTATGAGCTATTTTATAATTGGAATAAAATAATGAGATCATATAGCTGGGGTGAATCAATGAGATGAATCCCAGCTCATTTCTTTTTTAGGGGGACTTTTAATCGTATCATTCGTTACAGTTCAACGATGATCTAGTCCATATTTAAAATTCCTTGTCACAATAAGTGATGAATGGTGTGATATTTTGATAAAATGAAAACACGTTAGTTCAAATATGAGGAAGTGATAATTTTGACGCAAACTGAGAACCAACATGATGAAAACAACCAAGATAATAATCATGAAAACAAAAATAAATCAGGTATACATACATTTAAAACATCCCAACTGTGGCTATTTGCACTCTTAACGATCTTCATCACTGTTATCATCACAGTGAGTGCCACGCTCTTTGTCAGTCATAAACTCAGTGGTTTAGATGCCGATCAAAGAGATGATATTTCTAAAATTGAAAATGTCTACAAAACACTATCTGATGATTACTATAAAGGAACGACATCAAACCAATTAACTGAAAGTGCGATTAATGGCATGGTCAAATCCCTCAGAGACCCGTATTCAGAGTATATGACTAAGGATGAAACAGAGTCATTTAATGAAGATGTTTCAGGAGATTTTGTAGGCATTGGTGCAGAAATGCAGAAAAAAGATGATCAAATTCAAATTACAAGTCCTATGAAAGGTTCTCCAGCAGAAAAAGCAGGCATTCAACCTAAGGATGTCGTTGAAAAAGTTAACGGTAAAAGTGTCAAAGGTAAACCGTTAGAATCCATCGTTAAAGAAGTCCGCGGCAAAAAAGGGACAACCGTTACTCTAACAGTCAAACGAGGTTCCGACTCACATGATATTAAAATTAAACGCGATAAAATCCATGTGAAAAGTGTAGATTATGAAACGAAAGGCGATATCGCAATTTTAACAATCAATAAATTCCAAAGCAGTACAGCTGCCGAATTAAAATCTGCAGTGTTAAAAGCGCATAAAGCAGGTAAAAAAGATCTCGTGCTTGATTTACGTAATAACCCAGGCGGACTATTAGACGAAGCTGTAAAAATGGCTAATATTTTCATCGACAAATATAAAACAGTAGTGAAATTACAAAAAGGTAAACAGACTGAAGAAATTCCTGCTCCAAACGACAAAGTAAAAGAAACAGAAAACATGGACGTTTCAGTCCTCATTAATGAAGGATCTGCAAGCGCTTCTGAAGTATTTACAGGTGCTTTAAAAGATTATGGTATTGCAAAAGTTTATGGTTCCAAATCTTTTGGTAAAGGAATAGTACAGACTACCAAAGAATTCGACGATGGTTCATTGCTTAAATTTACGAATATGAAATGGTTAACACCAGAAGGCCATTACATTCATGGTAAAGGGATCAAACCTGATGTGAAGATCGATCCTCCTGCTTATCAGTCATTGAATGTTATCCCAAGTGATGAAACATTTAAACAAGGAGATCAAAGTAAACACATTAAAACCATGAAAGTGGGTCTTAAAGCCTTAGATTATCACATTGATAATCTATCTACACAATATGACGAGGAATTAGTTGATGCTGTCAAAGCATTTCAACAACAACACGATTTAGATGTGACAGGTGAATTTAATAAGAAAACAAATGAAAAATTCACCCAGCTCTTAGTGGAAAAAGCAAATGATGACGATGTTGTGTTAGATAAACTGCTGGAACGACTTAAATAATGAATTTGATGGAGGGAAATTTTCATGATTAGAAAAGCAACGTTTCAAGATTTAGATAGTGTGTTAGATTTAGTTGAGGAAGCAAAAGCAAAAATGCGTGATAACAATAATACACAATGGGATGATCACTATCCGTTAGATACTCATTTTAAAAAAGACATCGAAACAGATACATTGTTTGTCATAGACGATGAAGGTGAGATTTATGGTTTTATTGTTATCGATCAACAACAAGCGGATTGGTATGATGAATTAGAATGGCCTATCGATAGAGAAGGCGCTTTCGTCATTCACCGTTTAGCTAGTTCAAGCGATTACAAAGGTGGCGCCACTGAACTGTTTAACTTCGCTATAGATCACGCTTTAGAACATCAAGTTCATGTTATTCTTACAGATACATTTGCTTTGAATAAACCTGCACAAGGTTTATTTGAAAAATTTGGGTTCACAAAAGTCGGTGAAGCTGAAATCGACTATCATCCTTTTGATAAAGGTGAACACTTCTACGCTTACTATAAAACAATAGAGGAATAGAGGTTTTAACATATGGTAAAAATAGCATTCACTGGTGGAGGGACTGTAGGTCACGTCTCAGTCAATTTAAGTTTGATCCCCACCGCATTAGCCGATAACCACGAAGCGTTTTATATCGGCTCTAAAAACGGCATAGAACGTGAAATGATCGAATCTCGACTTCCAGACATCGACTACCATGACATCTCAAGCGGTAAATTAAGACGCTATTTATCTTTAGAAAATATCAAAGATATGTTTAGAGTATTGAAAGGTATTGTAGATGCACGTAAAGTGCTCAAAAAAGAAAAACCAGATTTACTCTTCTCTAAAGGTGGATTTGTCTCTGTACCGGTTGTTATCGCTGCTAAAACATTAAACATTCCAACCATCATCCATGAATCTGATGTGACACCGGGGTTAGCGAATAAAATATCTTTAAAATTTGCGCAAAAAATTTACACGACATTTGAAGATACGATTAACTATTTACCGAAAGATAAAGCTGATTTTGTTGGTGCAACGATTAGAGATGATTTAACGTCAGGCGATCCTGACAAAGGTTATGAAATGACACAATTCAGTAAGGATAAACCGGCCCTTCTCGTCATGGGTGGCAGCTTAGGTAGTAAGAAATTAAACGAAATCATACGTGATAACTTAGACGAGTTGCTCAAACATTATCAAGTCATTCATTTAACTGGTAAAGGTTTAATCGATGAGACTTATGAAAATAAAACAGGTTATGTGCAATATGAATTTGTGAATGAACCCTTGACCCATTTACTCGCAATGACGGATACAGTAGTGAGTCGTGCAGGTTCAAATGCGATCTATGAGTTCTTAACATTACGTATCCCAATGTTATTGATTCCACTTGGTTTAGATCAATCACGTGGGGACCAAATTGACAATGCGAAATACTTTGAATCTAAAGGTTTTGCTAAAATGATTCAAGAGGACGGCCTCACTGGTGAAGCATTTATGCAAGCTCTTTCAAATATTGAAAGCGATAGAGATGACATCGTCAAAGAGATGTCTCAATATAAACAAAGCTATACGAAAGAAGAACTGTTTGATAAAATATTACATGATACAGATAATAAATAGAGAGGTTCAATCGCTATGAATCGTTGGAAACGTATTTCATTATTAATTATCTTCACGTTAATATTTGGTGTTATTGCTTTCTTCCATGAGTCGAGATTAGGTCGATGGGTGGACAACGAAGTCTATGACTTTATCTACTCAACAGAAAGTTTAATTACCACAAGCTTCTTTATCGGAGTGACGCGCATCGCTGAAGTATGGGTGATGATTTGTCTTTCACTCATTTTCGTAGCTTATTTATTATTGAAACGCTACAATATTGAAGCCTTACTTTTTGCACTTACAATGACTTTATCCAGCACACTCAACCCATTGTTGAAAAATATCTTTGAACGAGAACGGCCAACACTGTTACGTCTTATTGATATTTCTGGATTTAGCTTTCCAAGTGGCCATGCGATGGGATCCACCGCATTCTTCGGTAGTTTAATCTACATCGCCAACCGATTGATGAAAGGGAAAGCAAAAGGAACAGTCATTGCCTTATGTGCTTGCCTTATTCTTTCAATTTGTATTTCACGTGTTTATTTAGGTGTGCACTATACGACAGATGTCGTGGCAGGCTTTTTAGGTGGTGCGTTCTGTCTGTTAATGACAACACTCATCTTACGGAACCAATTACAGATTTAACTGAGCAAGTGAACCTCTTTATACACAGTGGTTAATTTAGTTTGATATTGGAATTAAATAAAGATAAGCGGCTAGAACTACGTGCGTTCTAGCCGCTTATTGTGTCAAAAAGTCTTTTGTTTATTATAAAGACCGTTTTACATTCGTAAAAACGGTCTTTATCTCACACGTTGATTTACAACGTTAGTCTTTTACGGGAATATAAAAGGGGATATTGATGAAAATGATCAATCCAATAAGAACATATAAGTGTGGGGGGGAAGATCTTACTTGGTATTGATAATCATTTCCAACTACATTATACATGACTGAGAATTATTGTCAATTAAATCCTGCAACTTTCTTTTCACTTTTTTTGCTATACATTTATTTGAGATTATTTATAATGAAGAGTGAACATGCAACTAATTAAAAATATAGAGGTGCAATCGATGATCAATATATTAATTGTCGAAGATGAGCAGAATCTCGCTCGTTTTATTGAATTAGAACTGAATCATAAAAATTACCATGTAGATATAGAATATGATGGCGAAACTGGCTTAAATCGTGCACTCGACACAGAATATGATCTGATTTTACTCGATTTAATGCTGCCTAAACTGAACGGTCTAGAAGTATGTCGTCGCATCCGCCAAGAGAAATCAACACCCATCATTATCATTACAGCTAAAGGTGACACCTATGATAAAGTCACTGGGTTGGATTACGGGGCAGATGACTACATCGTGAAACCATTTGATATCGAAGAGTTGTTGGCTCGTATACGTGCCATGCTCAGAAGACAACCTCAGAAAAACTTTATAGATATGGATGGCTTAGTGATTGATATAGATGCATTTATCGTTACGGTAGATGGTCAAAAATTAGACCTGACTAAAAAAGAATATGACTTGCTTTACTTACTTGCAACGAACCGAAATCGCGTCTTACAACGTGAACAAATATTAGATGATGTATGGGGATATGATAGTGAAGTTGAAACGAATGTTGTCGATGTGTATATTCGTTATTTGAGAAATAAATTAAAACCATTCAACAAAGATAAATATATCGAAACCGTCCGTGGTGTAGGATACGTGCTCAGAAAATGAAACAGCGTAAGTTAAGAACGAAATGGATGGCCATCACAACGACCATCACTTTTTCAACTATTTTCATCTTTACCTTAATTATTATTTTATTCTTAAGCAGTGCATTGAGATACAATGAAGTGCAAGAAGCGAAACGAAGTGCAAGCGATATTAATAACTTACTCCATCGAGAGCCAATCGAAACGATTACCAGTTTAGATTTAAACGCATCACTCGGTAACTTCCAAAAAGTTGTATTATACAATCAAGATGGTAAAAAATTGACCGAGTCATCCAATGACAATACAGTCGAATTTTCTCCATCGCTAGCTGACATTGACAATAAACACATTTCAGTCATGTCCGATGGGAGTATCGACTATCTCATCGTAACTACACGCATAGACGATGAATACTTTCACGGATACACAGTGATCATACACTCTCTCGAAGTCTATAATCGACTCGTGAATTCACTTTATATTTGTGCCTTGATTTTCGGTATTGTCGCAACGTTAATCACTGCTTGTGTCAGCTATATTTTCTCATCACAAATCACTAAACCTTTAATTACGATGTCTAATAAAATGACGCAAATCAGACGAAACGGTTTCCAGGAAAAATTAGAACTAAATACAAACTATTTCGAGACGGACGATTTGATTGATACGTTCAATGAAATGATGGAGCAACTCGAAGAATCATTTAATCAGCAACGACAGTTTGTCGAAGATGCTTCTCATGAATTACGTACACCACTTCAAATTATTCAGGGTCATTTAAATCTGATTCAGCGTTGGGGTAAAAAAGATCCAGCAGTGCTAGAAGAATCACTAAATACGTCACTTGAAGAGATGACCCGGATTACTAGTTTGGTTGAAGAACTCTTAATGTTAACGAAAGAAAACAATCAAATTCAAACCAATGAACAAGTCAATGTAGATGTGAATGCAGAAATAGAATCAAGAATTAAAGCGTTAGAACATCTTCACACGGATTATACATTTGAGTTCAAGCCGTCACACAAACCACTCAAATTACGCATGAACCAACATCAATTTGAACAAATACTTGTTATTTTTATCGATAACGCGATGAAATACGACCAAATCGAAAAACATATTCATATTGAAACGCGATTAAAAAACAATCAAATCTCTATAGAAATCACGGACCACGGTGTCGGTATTCCTAAAGAGGATATAGACTTTATCTTTGACCGCTTTTACCGGGTAGATAAATCACGTTCACGTAAACTCGGAGGTAATGGACTCGGATTGTCCATCGCGCAAAAAATCATCGAACATAATAACGGTTCTATTTCAGTTGAGAGTGAAGTAGGCGAGTACACGACATTCAAAATTATTTTTGCTCAATAAAATGAATCATTCACTTAGTGTTAAACTACGATCTCTTTTAATAGAAAATAAAATAAAATATGTAAGAACGGTTTTAGACTTCATCCAAAAACAGGGTGAAGTCTTTTTTGATTATAGTGATGATGTAGTTTCGCTTTTGGATGATTTCGTGACAATACTGTGACATTTAATTCAGTTCGAGCAATGTATGTATGCTAAAATTTTCACAAATAAATATCTTAAATCGCTTAAAAAACCCCTGCATAATCCTATTTTTGCACTTTAATTTCCAGACGTTTAATGCTATTATTTACTTGTAAGCGTTTTAACTATTTTGTGGAGGGTAAAACATGAGCGACAAAAAACAGGTTTCCGAAGCACCTGTCAATTTTTGTACAAATCTCGGTTACATCTTAGATCTGTACGACACGTATTTAGAAGATCCAACCAGCGTTCCTGATGATTTACAAATCCTTTTCAGTACGATTAAAAATGATGGGACGCACACAGAAACTCAAACGAACACTCATTTTTCCGAACAGGAATACAGTAGCACAATCAAGCGATTAGTGAGATTAGTCGATAATATCCGACAGTACGGGCATCTTTTAGCTGATATTTATCCGGTCAATCGTCCTGAACGTGAACATGTGCCAAGATTAACAATTGAAGATTTCGATTTAGATAGAGAAGTGATCGAACGCATTCCTGCACGTATTATTTCTGATCATTTTTCAGAAATATATGACAACGCGCTCGAAGCAATTGAACGTATGGAGCAGCGTTATAAGGGGCCAATTGCTTTTGAATACACACATATTAACAATAATAAAGAACGTACCTGGCTTAAACGCCGCATAGAAAGACCGAATCAAATGCAATTAGATAAAGAAGCAAAATTAACGTTATTTAAAATCCTAGCCAAAGTAGAGGGATTTGAAAAATATCTGCATAAAAACTTCGTTGGGGCAAAACGATTTTCAATCGAAGGTGTTGATACGCTCGTTCCAATGTTACAACATGCGATCAAACTGGCGGCTGAAGATATATTCAGAATATTCAAATAGGTATGGCGCACCGCGGTCGATTAAACGTGCTCACACACGTGCTTGAAAAGCCTTATGAAATGATGATTTCAGAGTTTATGCATACTGATCCTATGAAGTTCTTACCAGAAGATGGTAGCTTATTACTCACTTCAGGATGGACGGGAGACGTGAAATATCATTTAGGCGGTATTAAAACAACATCCTCATACGGTATTGAACAACGTATTTCTCTTGCGAATAATCCGAGTCACTTAGAAATAGTAGCACCAGTCGTACTTGGTAAGACACGCGCAAATCAAGATACGACAAACGAAGCTGGACAACCACAAACGTCATTCAGTAAGTCAATGCCGATTCTCATTCATGGTGATGCAGCGTATCCAGGTGAAGGAATTAATTTTGAAACGATGAACCTAGGTAATTTAAATGGTTTCTCAACAGGGGGCACGTTGCACATCATTACGAACAACCGTATTGGATTTACGACTGAACCAGAAGACGGTAGATCTACCACTTATTCAACCGACGTTGCCAAAGGTTATGATGTACCGATTATGCACGTCAATGCCGATGATGTCGAAGCGACAATAGAAGCGATTGATATTGCGATGGAATTTAGAAAAGCATTCCATAAAGATGTGGTTATCGACCTCGTAGGATACCGTCGTTATGGACATAATGAGATGGATGAACCTTCAATCACAAATCCATTGCCATACCAAAATATTCGAAAACATCAAACGGTCGAATTACACTACGGTCACAAATTGATTGAGGAAAACATTTTAACTGAATCAGATATGAACCAAGTGTTAGAAGATCTACAAAAATCAATGAGACAAGCCCATGATCGCATCGATAAAAGTGTGAAAATGAACAATCCGGATATGAAATTACCTGATAGTATTTCAGAACCATTAAAAGGGGATCAACGCACATTCACTGTAGAACATCTGAAAGAAATTAACGATGCGATGTTAAGTTATCCAGATGACTTTACTGTATTTAAAAAATTAAATAAAGTATTAGAAAAACGACGTGAACCGTTCGAAAAAGAAGAGGGCTTAGTCGACTGGGCACAAGCCGAACAACTCGCTTTTGCGACGATTATGCAAGATGGGACGCCTGTCCGTTTAACTGGTCAAGATTCTGAGCGCGGTACATTCAGTCATCGTCACGCGGTATTACATGACAGTGAAACCGGAGCGGAATATATACCACTCACGCACGTACCACATCAAAAAGCAACATTTGATGTCCATAATTCACCGTTATCAGAAGCTGCCGTCGTTGGCTTTGAATACGGATATAATATTGAAAATAAATCTTGTTTAACGCTATGGGAAGCACAATACGGAGACTTTGCCAATATGTCTCAGATGATGTTTGATAACTTCTTAGTGAGTGCAAGTGCAAAATGGGGCGAACAATCTGGTCTAACGTTGCTCTTACCACACTCATTTGAAGGCCAAGGCCCTGAACATTCATCTGCGCGTTTAGAACGATTTTTACAACTTGCTGCTGAAAATAATATGACAATCGTCAATTTATCTAGTTCAAGTAATTATTTCCATTTATTACGTGCACAAGCAGCGAGTCTCAACACAGATGCTATGAGACCACTTGTAGTGATGTCTCCGAAAAGTTTACTGAGAAATAAAACAGTGGCTGACCCTATCGATAAGTTTACTGAGGGTACTTTTGAAGCCATATTAGCTGAGCCCCACGACAAAGAGAAGGTCACTAAAGTCATCCTTGCTTCTGGCAAAATGTTTATTGATCTTAAAGAGCGATTAGCAAAAGAACCTGACCCGTCTATTCTGCTCATTGCAGTAGAAAGATTGTATCCATTCCCAATAGATGAAATTAAAGCGATTATTGAAACATTACCGCAATTAAAACAAATTGCTTGGGTACAAGAAGAACCTAAAAACCAAGGGGCATGGTCATTTGTTTATCCATATCTGAAACATCTGACTCAAGATCAATATGATTTAAGTTATCACGGTAGAATCCACCGTGCTGCACCAGCTGAAGGTGATGGAGAAATTCACAAACTTGTACAAAATATTATTTTAAATCAAAGTTTAAATTAACATAGGGGGAAATTTTATATGCCAGAGGTAACAGTTCCGGAATTAGCAGAATCAATTACAGAAGGCACCATTGCTGAATGGTTAAAGCAAGTGGGAGATAGTGTCGACAAAGGGGAAGCTATCTTAGAATTAGAAACCGACAAAGTCAATGTCGAAGTAGTTTCAGAAGAAGCTGGCGTCTTACAAGAGCAATTATTTAAAGAAGGCGATACCGTAGAAGTAGGCCAAACCATCGCCATCGTTGGAGAAGGTAGCGGTGAATCAAGAAGTCAAGAAAACACAGATCAACAAAATGATTCAAAATCATCTCAGACTACTAAAGAACCAGCTAAATCAAACGATAAGTCATCATCAACTGATGTTTCTGAGGAAGAATCAGCTTCACCTTCAGAAAGAATTAAAGCGACACCATCTGCGAGAAAACGTGCACGTGAAAAAGGTATTCGTTTGATTGACCTCGTACCAAAAGAAAATGATATTTTGAGAAGAGAAGATGTACAATCACCGAAAGCTCAGCAACAAGAAACACAATCTTCATCAACTCAAACAGAAGAAAAATCGAAAAAAGCTGAATCTAAAACGATTAATAAACCAGTCATTAGAGAAAAAATGTCACGCCGCAAAAAAACAGCTGCGAATAAACTGTTAGAAGTATCTAATCAAACTGCTATGCTGACGACATTTAACGAAGTAGATATGACAAATGTGATGGAATTACGTAAGCGTAAGAAAGAGCAGTTTATGAAAGATCATGATGGAACGAAACTCGGCTTTATGTCATTCTTTACCAAAGCTGCGGTTGCGGCACTGAAAAAATATCCTGAAGTGAACGCAGAAATTGATGGCGATGAAATGGTTACGAAACAATACTATGATATTGGAGTTGCAGTATCTACTGATGATGGATTACTCGTACCTTTTGTCAGAGATTGTGATAAGAAAACATTCGCGGAAATTGAAGCAAATATTGCTGAACTTGCAGTAAAAGCTAGAGAGAAGAAACTATCACTCGATGATATGCTAAATGGTTCATTTACGATTACGAACGGTGGTATCTTTGGCTCTATGATGTCTACACCAATTATTAATGGCAGCCAAGCAGCAATTCTTGGAATGCACTCTATCATGACACGTCCTGTTGCTATCGATCAAGATACAATTGAAAACCGTCCAATGATGTATATCGCATTAAGTTACGATCACCGCATCATTGATGGTAAAGAAGCAGTAGGATTCTTGAAAACAATTAAAGATTTAATAGAGAACCCTGAAGATCTATTGTTGGAATCTTAATTAAACACAAAACATAGATAGAAATAAGAATACAACGGCTTTTTCAGTCGTTGTATTTTTATCACTTTATATTATTTGAAGAATATTGATAGTGAGAAGATAACATTTCAGGATTTTCAGTAAAAGATAGTGGATATGCAGTTCAAATCGAAAAGTATTTTAATTTAAATGTAATTAATCGAATATTCTGTAAAATGAACTTAGGTCAAAAACTTGCTTTTATTGATTTCGAGTAAGCGGGACGCAAAAGCACTTATATAAATAATTAATCAACATTAAGTGAAGAAGCGTTAAATAAATTATGAAAAGCTACACTAAAAAATATGGGTCATCTAGGAGGACAAACAATGAGAGAAAATGAAAAACGTAGACGCAAACCTTTAACATTGCTTGAAAAGTGGGAAATAGATAATCAGATAATAGCAAAAAATAACAATCGTACACCAGAAGAAAATGAGCAAGTTATTAAGGAATTTATGAGTAGAATACCCGACAAGAAAAATGACACTAAAAAATGAATACAAGAATATCAGAATTATCATCAAGGAGGGCAAACAATGAAAGAAAATGAAAAGCGTAGACGTAAACCTTTAACATTACAAGATAAATGGAGATTAGATGGTGAGATGTACGAAAGCGATAATAACCTTACTGAAGAAGAAATAGAGCAAAACATAGAAAAACTTATAAAAATTGTAAATAACAATATTAAAAAAAAGGGAAGAACACAAAAGTAGACAGAGACATGGACAACACACTTTACGAGAGAAACGAATAAAAAAGGCGATCAATTACACAAAATAAAAGGAATGGTTCATTATGACATTCATGAATTCGCTTAGATTTGGACTCATTTATATTTTGTTTTTAAGTACAGCGTTTTATTTTGTACCTCCACCTGATGGTTTCCTGTCTAAATTAATATATGTGCTCATTGTAACAGTCTTACATGTAGCTATTAGTTATTTCTTACTCGGAAAAGAAAAATTGAAGAAAAGAAAAAATATAGATGAATAACTTTAACCCACGCTTCGACTAAGGAGCGTGGGTTCTACTATTTCTTAGTATATTAACATATCGTATTTTACTTAGCTTTCTCTAAAATTTGTTGTTTCAAGTATTCACGTATTTTTTCTAATGTGAGCGGATCGGTAAACCAGTAATCTTCCGCTTTGTACTCGATGACTTTATCTTGCTTAACTGCAGGTAGTTCATTCCAAAGATTGCTTTTTTCAAACTCTGTATTACCATAGCTTGGTTTACTTAAAAATATTTAATCACCTGCATAGCGATTCATATTTTCTGTTGAAATAGGGGCGTAACCTTCATTTTTTTCATTTAATTTCTCTTTATACGCGGCAGGCTGTTCCATACCAAAAGCATCATTCACGATATCTGTTCCACGTCCCCAGTTCGAAGCGAAAATGGTTAATCCTTTTTCTTCTACTTCAAAAATAGATGCAGTCGCTTTTGTTCCCACCGCTTGTTTTATTTCTTTTTGATCTTGTTTTGTTTTTGCGTCCCAATCTTTTAACCATTCATTGGCTTGATCTTCTTTATTGGTTAACTTTCCAATTTCTTTCATAATTTCTTTATGAGTATAATCATTGTACTCATATGGAACAGTAGGCGCGATTTTTTCATATTTTTTGATGTTTTTATCCATTGCATCCACAACGATTAAATCAGGTTTTGCATCGGCTACTTTTTCTACATCATCTTCTCCAATCAATGGTACATCTTTGATATGTGACTTGATAATGCTAGAATCAGCAGTAAAATCAGCTACCGCAACTGGTTTAATTCCTAATTTTATGAAGTTCCCAACGTAAAAAGCTTGAAGTACCGCTACACGCTGTGGATGTTTAGGTACTTTATAAGACTTTCCACCCACTTGATACGTTGTCATTTTCTTACTTGATGTCTGCTTTGAGTTTGATTCTTTCGAACTGCCACAAGCTGTTAAAACGATCGTTAAACATATCGTTAAAATAATAATAATCCATTTTTTCAATTGAAACACCCCTTTGTTATTTGAAGTTATTATACACTAATTGATAATCGTTATCAATTAAATTTTAGAAATTGTCTTTTACGATTCAAAATAAAAAGTATTATTCTATCCTTTAAGAATGAAACTGTTTTAAAACCAATTAGTCACATTTAACTATCCGTTTATAAATAAATAAAAAATATCATTTAGTTTACTAGGGAAGTCAAAAAAGCTCATAAAATCATCTTTTAGTGACAATCACCATTAAAATTAAAAAGTTTGATATAATAACTTTGTAAATTGGAGGTGCTGTTTTGAAGAAAGATACGATACAGCTTATTATCACTGTTGCTGTTACTTTAATTATCATTTTATTAATCAATCGTTTCTTAATTTCGAACTACACGGTACATGGGGAATCAATGTATCCTACATTTGAAGATAATGATCGTGTTATCATTAGTAAAATTTCTAAGTCGCTTGATCATTTCGATCGCGGCGATGTCATCATTTTCCATGCAAATGAAAAAAAGGATTACATCAAACGTTTGATCGGTAAACCTGGCGATGAAGTACGTTATCGTTCTGATCAATTATACGTCAATGGTAACGAAGTGAAAGAACCTTATTTAAAAGAGAATAAAGAAAAAGCGATAACTCAATTAACTGAGGACTTTAAAGTCAGTGACACCAAAGGCGCCAACGGAAATCTGAAGATACCTGAAGATAAGTATTTAGTGCTCGGAGATAACAGACAAAATAGTAAAGATAGTAGAAATCCAGAAGTCGGGTTGGTTTCCGATGAACAAATGGTTGGTAAGGTTGTCTTACGTTACTGGCCTCTGAGTGACTTTACGATTAAATTTAATCCTGGAAGCGTAATGCTACCAGGATTTTTTATGGCTTCAATGGTATAAACTTTTGCTTTTATGGTTCGCAAATCGTTATCTCACATAAAATAATTCAATTAACGCTACAATAACAAATACGACAAAAATAATGCCGTATAAATTATTTTTATCACTTGTTGCAGATTTCTTGTCTTTATCTTTATTCCATAAATTAGTAAAGAATACGATACCAGTATAAACTGCAACTAATACTGTAAGTGCAAAGATTATCCAAAATCCTAACATCATTCACAGCCTCCTTTAAAAACTCAATCTATCTGATTGAATGCATTTTCCAACCTAACCTATTCAATTATAATTTTAGTATAGTTCGTTCCTCATGAACAATAATGAATTTGAATAATTTGTTAAGGTTCATTTATGAGACAGCTACGCATACAAAATTTGATAAAAATACGTTATAATGGACCAAATGAGAGATAGAGGTGTTGTAAATGAATGGGCTTAGAAGTGTCACGATAGGTACAAATGATATGAATGAAACAAAAAAATTGTTTCATGATATTCTCGGTTTAAACTATCAAGATAAAGGGGAAGGCGTACGCTTTGGAGATACGAATCTGGCTTCTGGAACTCGACTCCATTTTATGGAAATCCCTAACTACGATAGTAGCGTGGTTCATATCGATAGTATCGGATTACGCGTGCCTACGGATGAAAGCTTAAATGAGTACCAAACGATTTTAAAACAAAATGACATTACATATAGTGATATCACTGAACTAAATGGAAATAAACATTTTTCATTTAAAGATCACAATGGTCAACGTTTTGATATCTATTCTAATGAACAAAATACAGGTACACCTCTTGGTACACCGTCATTTGATAGTCCTGTACATCCACTACATCAGATTCAAGGATTAGGACCTGTCATTTTAAAAGTAAACCAACTTGTACTGACCATTTCGGTACTATCACAGGTACTCGGATTAGAGCACTTCGCTCAATATTCTCCCTCATCTAAAGTCACTGACAACATCCAAGTGTTCAAAATTGGAGACGGTGGCTTAGGAGGCGAATTACATCTCTATAATGCGGACGAAACGATTCAAGTGCCTGAACATGGCTTAGTGGAACAAGTAGAGTTTGCGACAGATGATGTAAAACAATATCAAAACGCCTTAGAACAACTCGAAACGATTGGGATGCCATATCAACAACTGAAACAAGATGATAGTCAATCCGTTAGAATCAATGAAAATAGTGGTATTTCATTTATCTTAACTTCAGAACAATCATAATCTTACATAGAAGAAAGGATATTTATATATGTTACACGAAACTTGGAAAACAAAAACACCCATCAAGAAAGTAGAAGTCGTACATACAGATGCGGCTAAATTTACAGTTTCTGATATGCTCACAGTAGGGAAACAATATGACGTTGTCAATGAAACAGAAGAATATTATCAAATCATTGATAATTCTGGTCTTGTCGGTGGTTATTACAAAACATATTTTAAAGAAGTTTAACTTCAACATGACTACACATAATTAAATGAATAAGCTATAGATCTTAGCAATTAATAGAAGTACTAGTATGAAGAAAAGGGGCATGTGCGTCGTACTTTTTAGTGATAAAGGGGGTAATTGTACACTCTATATCACCGTTTCATTCTTTAGTGCTTCTTTAACTTTGTTAATGATGATAAAAAACATGCTGTAGCTCATTGCTGTGACACGAAACAACACACTATAAAAGGAGTATTTTCATGGTACAAGGACAATATATCAATACAGACGAAACCGTATTTAATGATGCCAAATCACTAATGACTTTAAACAAAAATATTTTATTAAAAGGGCCAACAGGTTCTGGTAAAACCAAACTAGCAGAGACTTTAAGTCAAACAGTTGACTTACCGATGCATCAAGTGAACTGTTCAGTTGATTTAGATGCAGAAAGTTTACTTGGTTATAAAACGATCAAAACCAATGATGATGGTGAACAAGAAATTGTATTTATCGATGGCCCAGTCATCAAAGCAATGAAAGAAGGTCATATTCTCTATATCGACGAAATTAATATGGCTAAACCTGAAACATTGCCGATTCTAAATGGTGTGCTTGACTACCGTAGACAACTCACTAATCCATTTACTGGAGAAGTTGTACACGCTGCATCTGGCTTTAATGTCATCGCTGCAATTAATGAAGGGTATATCGGTACACTTCCTATGAACGAAGCGTTAAAAAACCGCTTTGTCGTGATTGAAGTTGACTATATCGATGGAGATATTTTAAAACGTGTGATTAAAGAACAAAGTCAATTACAAGACGATACAATGATTGAAAGTATCATCAAATTTAACGAAGATTTGAGAACGATGTCTAAACAAGGACAAATCGCTGAAGAGGCTTCAAGTATCCGTGCGCTCATTGATTTAAGTGACCTCGCTACAATTATGCCAATCGAACGCGCCATCAAACGTACAATTATTGATAAATTAGAAGACGAACGTGAACAACAAGCGATTTTAAATGCAGTCGAATTAAATTTTTAGTAAGGAGCAAATACGATGAGCGATCGCTACATCAAATTTAATGACGAACAACTCAATGCAAGACAAGTGATGATGCTTCAAAATTTAGCTCGTTTATTATTAAAGAATGAACAAACACAAGTTAAAATTCAAAAATTCCCATATTACGATCCAGTGCATAATATGGTGAGCACGAGCAGTTTCTGGTCGCATCGTCCTGAAGAAATTGAACGTACAGGTCTTAAGACAGACGTGCTATTAGCTGCTTATGGGTATCATTTAATGGATGAAGCTATCGTCAATGAAGTATTAGATGAAGATGAATTTGCGCATCCTAGTTTTTATCAACAGCTGTTTAAAATGTTAGAAGATCGACGTGTTCTCAATGCGATTGTGAAGCATCGTCCAAGTACGCAATCCGCAATTGAAACGCGCAATCAAGTTCGGTTAAATTATACTAAAACTCAAATCAATGTCTATAGAACCAAAACGACATTCACGGACTTGCTATTTTTATCACTAGAATATTCATTCTTAACTGAGAACTTCTTTGACGTACCTGAAATTCATCCTCAAGTAGATGATATATTGATTCAAATGTATCAATATCTGCCTAACTTTTTCTATAATGAAACGTCTGAAGACAATATGTATTTGGCTCAACGCATCATGTATCAAATTGATGACTTATTAAAAGAGGATATGTTAAACGAATATTATCATATTCCAAGAAAAGTATATGAAGCGATCGAACAACTTTCACTTTCCGACATCAAACGCACAGATGCGAGTCAAGTCGATGAAGAAAACGAAGAGAATACCGAAGATATCGCAAATGAAGAGATCGAATCTAAAACAGAAGACAGTAAATCCCAAGGTGGCGCGTACCTTGAAATGGAACTCAATGAAGGCACGAATAGTGATGTGCTCTCTGATAATGACACAGCTAGAGAAGGCGATAGTTCCGACGACATGACAGAAATGCAAGCGAAAAAAGGTAAAGGAACTAACGATACGTTAGATCGTGAAGGTGGGGACAATACAGGTCTCCATGAAGCTTTCCAATTAAAAGGAATTAATAAAAATGTAGAAATTCAATGGAATGTACCTGATATCAATCCAGAAAATATTCAAGCTTATCGCGAAGTAAAACAACAAGTTGAAATAGAGACAAAAGATTTAATCAAAATCATTCAAAAAACAATTGAACGTGAACGTCAAGATGAACGCCATAATTTAACGAAAGGTCGCTTACAAAAAAATCTTCTAAATTGGTTCATTGATGATCAATATAAATTATTCTATAAAAAAGAAGATGCAAGTCGTTCATTTGATGCGACGTTTACTTTATTAATCGATGCATCAGCAAGCATGGACGATAAAATGGAAGAAACAATCAAGGGTGTCGTACTATTCCACGAAACGTTGAAAGCATTAAATGTAAAACATGAAATTTTAGCATTTAACGAAGATGCTTTTGAAGCTGACGATAACAAACAACCCAATATTATAGATGAAATTATTAACTATCATCGTTCTACGTTAGATCAAAATGATGCACGTATCATGTCATTAGAACCTCAAGACGATAATAGGGACGGTGTCGCTATTCGTATTGCCTCAGATCGATTAAACAAACGTCCACATTCCCAACGCTTTTTAATCGTCTTTTCTGATGGTGAACCTTCAGCTTATAACTATAGTCAAGATGGTATTCTCGACACGTATGAAGCTGTGGAAATGGCACGCAAACTCAATATAGAAGTATTTAATGTCTTTTTAAGTCAAGAACCTATCACTGAAGATATCGAAGAAACAATTCACAATATTTATGGTTCTTACGCTATTTTTGTCGAAGGTGTTGAACATTTACCAAGTCATCTGTCACCATTACTTAAGAAATTGTTGCTGAAATCATTCTAAATTTTAGCATACTAAAGTATAATTTGCTGTTTACTTAAAATATTCTGATAAATATATAGCTTTTTATTCTTTTTAGTGTTAAAATATTGTCTATTATTCTTAATTCATTAAAAAGACACATATAAAGGAGATAATAGATGAATAAAAACACTTGGATTATAGGATTTACACTTTTTGCAATGTTTTTTGGGGCAGGTAATTTAATATTTCCACCTAACTTAGGTTTAGACAGCGGACATTATTTTTGGCCTACGATTTTTGCCTTTGTATTAACTGGTATTGGGTTGCCGTTGTTAGGCGTTATTGTAGGCGCATTAGACAAGCAGGGTTACATTGGAGCATTCAATAAAATATCACCGACGTTTTCAATGATATTTTTGATCGTTATCTATTTGACGATTGGACCGTTGTTCGCGATTCCAAGAACCGCATCGACTTCATTTGAGATGACGGTCACTCCGATTGTACATACGAATAGTAATTTAGCACTGTTCATTTTTTCTGTTTTATATTTCTTAGTCGTACTGTTCTTATGTATTAATCCAAATAAAATTGTGGACCGCATTGGTTCAATACTCACTCCGTTATTGATCATCACGATTCTCGCAATGATTATCAAAGGATTTGTAGACTTTGGAGGATCATCACAAAGTGATAGTGCAGAAGCCTTTACGTCTAATGCAGCTGGCTTTTCTCAAGGCTTTACAAGTGGTTATTTAACAATGGATGCCATTGCAGCGATTGCGTTTTCAATGATTGTCGTAAATGCAGTGAAAGCAACAGGAGTGAAACATGCAGACCAAATATTTAAGCAAACAGTGTCTGCAGGGGCAATTGCAGCTGTTGCGCTAATTTTCATTTATGTATCACTTGGATTTATTGGCAACCATATGACGATTTCTCAAGATAAATTAGCAGAATTAACGGCAAACGATCAAAATATAGGGACTTACTTATTAACAACGATGGCGTCAGTTGGTTTTGGTGAATTAGGCATATACCTATTAGGTATCATTGTTGCACTCGCATGTTTAACTACAGCATGTGGCTTAATCGTAGCAGTTTCACAATACTTTAACAGTATTTTCCCTAAAATATCATATAAGCTATATGTGATTCTGTTTACAGCAGTGAGTTTCTTGCTCGCAAACCTCGGTTTAAATGCAGCAATTCAATTGTCAGTACCGGTATTAAGTATAGTTTATCCGATTGCAATTACGGTCGTATTACTCATACTACTCGCTCGTTACATTCCAACTAAACCGATTGCGCAACGTATTCCAGTCATCATCGTTACGATTATATCTATTTTAAGTGTGGCTCACACAGAAGGTTGGATTACGCTCAATTTCATAGAATCGCTACCTTTCCATGAATATTCTTTAGAATGGTTCCCAATTTCTGTGATTGCAACGATCATCGGTTATATCGTATCTTACTTTACGAGTAAGCAAGAAGTCATTGTTTACGAAAAAGAATGACGCATAAAAATGACCTAGTTAAACGAGAGGAGAAGCACACTTGCTTCCTTCTGTTTAACCAGGTCTTTCTTTTTATTATTGATTATTGTTGTTTGAACGCATCGTTAGCAGTTGTTGTTTCATGTCGCCTTCGAGCTGTTGTAATTCTTGTTCAGCTTGCTGACGTTTGTTACGTCCTTCTTGTTGAATTTGTAACGTTTGCTCAATCGTTTCAATAATATCATTTTGTGTTGTTTTCAGCGTATCAATATCGACAATACCGCGTTCATTTTCAGTCGCAGTATCGAGCGCATTTTGTTTCAATAATGCTGAATTTTTCAGTAATAAATCATTGGTTGTATCAGAAACAGCTTTCTGGGCTGAAACTGCGTTACGTTGTCTCATCAATGTCAGTGCGATAGACATTTGATTTTTCCATAATGGAATACTAGTGAGAATCGAACTTTGAATTTTTTCAGCTAGTGCTTGGTTCACATTTTGAATCATACGGATTTGCGGTGCAGTTTGAATTGCGATTTGTCTTGATAATTGTAAATCATAGATGCGTTTATCCATTCGGTCGATAAATTGTTCCATGTCAGCGACAGCTTGCACATCCATCTGATTATTCGATTGTGTTGCTTTTTCTCTTAATTTCGGTAAATCTTCAGATTGGATTTGCTGTTGCCGTTTTTTAGCAGCTGCAATGTATACGTTTAGATCATCAAAGTATTGTTTGTTCTGTTCATATAATTGATCGAGTAGGGAGACATCTTGAGTTAAGTTGCCTTTATGTCGATCTAATTCAATCGCTATCCGATCAATTTGGGAACCCACTGATTGCATTCTTGAAAAAATTTCATTCACAGATGCTTTTGTACGTTTAAAGAAACGTTTTAATTTCGATTGTTTTTCTGGATTGAGTTCATCTGGATCTACGGATTTTAATTTAGACATCAATCCATTCAGTGTTTCACCAACTGGTCCTACATCTGTCGTTTTTACTTCGTTAAGAATGTGATTGGAAAAATGAGACATGTTGGCTTGAGCGTCTGTACCATAGTTAAGTAATCCATCATTATCTAACGGCTCAATTTGTTGAGCTAATGTCTCGATACGTTGTTGATCTTCAGAAGAAAAGTTGGACATTTCACTGGATTGATTTGGTTGCATATCATTCGTCATCTGATCATTTAAATACTGATCTAACGGATGTGAACTTGTATTTTCGTGTTCATTAACCATCATATTCGCTCCATTTCTTTATACTTTAATGCATTTTTTCATAACGCTTTTGTTCTAACTTATTCACTTCCATCTCAATGTCTAACTTCGCATAATCTTCTTCGTTAAGTTGTCTCAAGTCAGCAACAAGCGTGCGTTTTACCTCATCTAATGTGATGCGTGTTTGTTCTAATTTTTGTTTGTCTTCAGCAGATTTTTTAGGTGTTTTAGCTAAACGTGTATATGCATCGATTAAATTTAGTGCATTATCTATATGAGAGTAAAAGAAGCTTTCTACAGTAAAGAATTTTGCTGGGCGTTCTTTTACAGTGCTCGTGATTGCTCTACTAATGCGATATATTTCATTGATCTGTTTAAAATCTTTCAGTGAGCGGATATTTATATATGATTTTAAAATGCGTCTCACTTTATCTTGTGCATGTTGGAGTTGATTATTCACAAACATATAATCCCGACGAGAAAGTCCAATCTCTTTCAGGTACTTCCCAGAAATCACACGTTGTGTAGGAATATAAATAGCAGCAAAACTCATGACAGAAATCAATAAATCTACTAAAAAGTAAAAGTCAAAAGCAAAAAAGCTAACTAGCCATGCAATAACCGCTACCGGGAAAGCAAATATCGTTCCTACAATACGAGAAATATTATATCTCAAACTTCATCTTCCTTTATATAGTAGTAAATTGTTTCAATGACTCATCGATTTTAACATTTTCTATTTCATAATCATCCACTTTCGAAGCAGGGGATGCTCCGTTTGTTACTTCAGAAATAAAATGATCTAAGTTATCGGCTTCACCTTGTGCATAAATTTCTACATAATCTTCGACGTTTTGCACGGTGCCAACAATTTGATGTGATTGCGCTATTCTTTGTGTGTAGTAACGGAATCCTACGCCTTGTACTACACCAAAAACTTTAATATGTTTACGTTCCACTTGGATCACCTCTTGTTCTATATTATACGAAATTTCACACCACAAGACTATTATTTAACTTATAGCAAGCACAAATTTGTAAAAAGGAATAAGTTCAGAAATTTGATTTCGCAGTGATGAAAGTATAGTATTTTACTTAATTCATCATTAATTACTCGACAGATTGCTACGATATGTTTAACATATAATTCTGTATCGATGTAATTAATGTAGTTAATGACAAATCTTGGGAGATTAATTCAATGTGAGATATGACTTCTCATTGCAGTTAAATGGCTGTTTATTAAGTCAATAAAATAGGGAAGTCAGCTTTTAAATACATATTAACAGGGTATACTATTTGTTAGCGATCCCATATCATAATCAAAAATCACATCACGTTTTTGTCCCTAAGTGTTTTGTTATTAACGACAACTAGAGCTGAATCTATGTTGAGGGAATGCGAAATAATGAAAGGATGAAACCAACGATGTGGACAGTTACAAAAATTAGAGCCGATTACGAAGGTTGGTGGTTATTTAGTGACTGGACTGACAATATCATAGAACGTTATGATTATGAAGATTATGATACTATGTTGGAACAATACACAACAATCATCGAAAACGCTAAGGAAAAATATGATAATCATATAATAGGTAAATATAACATTTACGCTTTTTATAATAATTGCGAATTAGGATTTTGTGAAGATTGCGATGAAGATCTACAAATATTTTATAGTTTTATAGTATTAAATAATGATGAAGTTTTTTGTAATTTACCAAAAATAGAATAACTTCTTTTTCGATATTGTATTGCAAATTATCTTCATTTCCCTTATAATTATAGTTAAGCAATAGTTTTATTCGGTATTGCAAAAAATATTGAAAGTAACAGAATTAACTGTGAGACCTTATTTTTTGTAGTATGCGAATAACGCATATTGAAAGAATTTTAAGTCTTGGAGGTTTCACAGATATGAAACAAGGTACAGTAAAATGGTTTAACGCTGAAAAAGGATTTGGCTTTATCGAAGTTGAAGGAGAAAACGACGTATTCGTACACTTCTCAGCTATCAACCAAGAAGGTTACAAATCACTTGAAGAAGGTCAATCAGTAGAATTTGAAGTAGTTGAAGGCGACCGCGGTCCTCAAGCTGCGAACGTAGTTAAACTATAATCATAGATTAAAAAATTGACTCAAAAGAGCTCTGAGAAGGGCTCTTTTTTAAGTGCTTATTTGTAGTCTATACCCTTAAAAATAGTACACATGCCATGATAAAGTGAAAGATTTGTATTTGAGACTTATCGTCAACCATATGCCATAACAATATACTTTGTTTCAAACCGCTTCTTATCATTAAAAAAGCGCACTGTTCTCAACCATGACAAGCTGATACGAAGAGCTTCGTCATCACAACAGTGCGCTTCATTTTTATTCTATTTGAACTTCAATGACGTTCTCGCTTCGAATAGATTATTTATTTCGTATCATTAATAATCAATTGACGTAATGTTTGTCGTTTTATGACTTCACGTGCTTTTCCATCTTTCAAGAAGAAGACTGATGGTTTTTGCATTTGGTTATAATTAGAAGCCATAGAGTAGTGATAAGCACCCGTTGATAAAATAGCTAGATAATCGCCACGTTTCACTGTGGAAGGCAATGCTGCGTCTTTAATAATAATATCGCCTGATTCACATAATTTTCCAGCTACAGTTACTTTCTCATCGGCTGGTTCATTTCGATTCACGAGTAGCGCTTCATAAGACGCATCGTACAACGCAGTACGAATATGATCACTCATACCGCCATCAATAGAGACATATTTATTCACACCAGGGATGGATTTAATTGTGCCAACTTCATATAATGTGATCCCTGCTTCGCCAACAATGGAACGACCTGGTTCGATACCGATTTCAGGTAACGGATAATCTAACTTGTCAGCAATGTCTTTCAACGCATCCGTAATCGCTTCTATACCAGAATCAATAGGGAAACGTTCATCTCCTTCAACGTATTTAATCGCAAAGCCACCACCTAAATTCAGTAGTTCCACTTCAATATTTTCATCTTTTAACCATTGAAGTACGATGCGAGCTGTTTCAATCATGGCTTCTGTGCCTTCAATTTGTGAACCAATGTGAAAATGCACGCCTTTTAAATTTAAATGTTCAGTTTCATTGATGCGTTTAACGGCTTCTAATGCTAAACCATGTTCTATAGACAATCCAAATTTACTATCTTCTTGTCCCGTTTGAATAAACTCATGTGTATGTGCTTCTACACCTGGATTTAATCGAATGACAACATCTACAGGTTCATGTGCATATTTTTCAATCAAGTCAATCTCATCTAATGCATCTACGACGATATAACCGACTTTGTTTTCTAATGCATAGCGTATTTCGCGTTTCGTTTTATTGTTACCGTGAAAGTGAATATCTTTCGGATCAAATCCCGCTTCAAGTGCCGTATATAATTCACCCTCAGAAACGACATCTAATTTGAGTCCTTCTTCTTGGATTAATTTGACCATTTGAAGGCAGATAAACGCTTTCGCCGCATAAGAGATATTATAGTTTAATCCGCTTTTTTGAAAAGCTGCATGATATTGGCGTATCTGGTCACGAATTTGTGTTTCATCGTATACAAATGTTGGGGTACCAAAGCTTTGAGCTACTGTTTTTAAGCTCGTACCTCCCATTGTTAGTTCACCGTAATCGTTATATTCTACTACCATTGCTTATTCATACTCCTTTATAAGAGAATCGTGATTCATTGCACTCAGTTGTTCTGAGTTTGCTCCCACACCTTTGAATGTGTATTCATCTATACGTATATCATTATTATATAATATAACGTCATCCTGTGCATGGACTTGATCATCGACTTCTACAAACATGTGACTCATCATCAATGCGCGGATAGGATAACGGTGACCGTTAATCAATACGTCATGTTCTGCACGTGTGCGTAAAATGCCGTCCCCATAACCAATATCGACCACTGCAAGTTGGGTATGATCTTTTTTCGCTTCAAAGGCAAAACTATAACCACAATAGTCACCTCGATTAACTTCTCTAACTTGTATCACATGCGCTTTTACTGTCAATGCTTGAGATATCTCAGATTTATCGATTTGTTGATAAGGTCTCGAACCATATAAAGCAATGCCAATTCTCGCATGAGTATGATAGGGGAGTAACTCATTTTCTCTAAAATAACTCGCACTATTTTGAGCATGTATCATTTCAAATTCGTAATGTTCATTTAGTAACGTTTCAACGATATGTAACCATGCAGCACGTTCTGTTTCATATTCTGGGCCATCGAATTCGTCTGCATATCCAAAGTGCGTCCATAACCCTGTAATGATCATTTTTTCATGGTTGGTATTATGTCGATGATGTTCGAGGACTTCATGTAATGCTTCTAACGTTTTAAAACCTGAACGATAAAGTAAGTTTTCATATTCTAAATGCACTTTAACGCCCGCTAAATCTTCGACATGCGCATAATAATACTCAAGTGATGGGAGTGTAACCTGAATATCATAAGCTCTCAATGTATCAAAGTCGTAGCTCGCATTCATGAGAAAGATGGTGGCTTGTGGAGCGAGTTCTCTTATGCGTACCGCTTCGTTTAAAGACGTCGTACTAAAAGTATCGATACCTGCTTCCAAGAATTGTTCAACTGCAAAGGATAAACCATAATGATAAGCATTGTTTTTTACGACTGCAATGATAGAGTGATCACCTTTGACTCGTTTCACATTCTCTAAAAACGCTTGACGATCAACTGACCAAACTGCTGTCATGATGGATCCACCTCGCTCATTACAAATAATAATTGCTCATAATAATCAGCTATTCTAATGAGCATATGTTCGTTGAAATTTAAATGGGAAGTATGAAGTCCAGTGACATATCCTTTTTCAACATCTTTAGTACCGACAAATACAAAATAACTAGGGGCAAGCTGACTGTAGAAGCTAAAATCTTCACCAAAGAGATAAGGTGTAGGTTTATCTATCACTTCAAAGTGTGCTCGAGTTAAACCTTGTTCTACTTGTGGGTGAAGGGAAGATGCATTATATGTAGGTGGATAACCTTCTGCAAATACCACTTCACATGTCACATTAAATAACAACTGCACGCTATCAGCTATTTTTTCATTTGTGTTTTCACAGTTTCTAAATCTGCTTGATCATACGTACGAATCGTTCCTTCTAGATAACCATGACTAGGTACTGTATTAATTGCTTCACCTGCTTCAAAGCGACCCATATGCACGATATTACGTTTTAAACCATTGAGATGATATTGCTGTATTTGACCTACTTGTGTTAATACATGTTGTAATGCTTCACCACATGAATGACCTTGTTCTTTATCTGCTACGTGACTTGATAATCCATTTAAATAAAATCGATATTCTGTGGCACTCGCCGTAATCTCTTCGTCACGAATAACCACTTCACCTTCCTCTTCAAATGGCATCACATGCACACCAAATACCGCTTCTATATCATACTGTTCAAAAGCGCCAGCTTGTATCAATTGATTCGCACCGCCACCTGTTTCTTCAGCAGGTTGAAATATAAAGACGATATTGAGTGGTAATAAGTTTTGATCAGCAAGTGTTTTACATCTTTGTACGAATAACATCAGTGCTGTAGTATGACCGTCATGTCCGCAAGCATGCATGACATTGTCATTTTGACTGCGATAGGGCACATCATTTTCTTCAAAGATAGGGAGTGCATCCATATCTGCTCGGTACGCAATCATGCGATCACTTTGTCCAGGGAGATAAGTGATGAGTCCTGTTTCCAATGGTCGCGTATAGGTCATCCCTATATCTTCAAGAAATTGAGCAACATATTCAGTCGTTTCATATTCTTGGGAGCTTAATTCTGGATGTGCATGCAAATGACGTCTATGTTGTGTGACAAATTCTAATTCATCCATTTTTATCATATCCTTTGGCAATTATAACTATCATTGTACTTTCATTCTTAAATCTTTCGCTTTTTTCTGTTAATACATTGAAATTGAAAATAACCTCATCCATTTATTCATCATTTAATTTTCTTAACGCTGAAACAATTTCTCGTTTCGTATGATCTACATCAGCAGATTGTTTAATGACTTTGGCTGGGGTACCTGCAACGACAGCACCTGCAGGCACATCTTCAGTTACAATCGCACCTGCTGCAACAATTGCGCCTTCACCTACACGAACACCTTCTAAAACGACTGCATTTGCTCCGATTAAAACATTATCTTCAACAACAACAGGAGAAGCACTAGGGGGCTCAATCACACCAGCGAGTACAGCACCTGCACCGATATGCACATTTTTACCTGTTGTGGCACGTCCACCTAATGTAGCGTTCATATCGATCATTGTACCTTCTCCAACAACAGCACCAATATTAATGGTTGCTCCCATCATCACGACCGCGCCATCTTCAATAATGGCTTGTTCACGGATAAAAGCACCAGGCTCGATACGTGCATTCGTATTTGTTAAATCTTTTAATGGAATAGCTGAATTGCGACGATCCATTTCAATCTCTAAATCCTCGAAGTGGTCTTGATACTGTTCATAAAAGCCTTTCCAATCTTCAGCTTCACAGAAAATAACTTTTGAATGCTCACTGCCGAATACTTTAAATGTAGTGGGGAAGTTCACACCTTCAAAGTTTCCATTAACGTAAACTTTGAGGGGAGTAGATTTTTTAGCATCGCTAATATATTGTATAATTTCTTCTGCCGATAAATGTTGTACCATAATCATTAAACTCCTTTGATATTAAAGATTATCAAACGTGTAGAATCCGTTTGATTTGTGAATTAATTTTTCAGCTGCGGTAAGGGCACCATTTGCAAAGATATCTTTAGACTGTGCGCGATGTGTAATTTCAATGGTTTCATCCGTACCCGCAAATAATACTTCGTGTTCACCTACGATTGTTCCGCCACGTTTCGCATGGATTCCGATTTCATTATCAGTTCGTTTTTCACTTTGTTCATGTCTGTCATATACGGGTGTGACATCATTTCTTAATGAATCAATGACGTCATAGAGTTTTACGAGAGTGCCACTTGGAGCATCGACTTTTTGATTGTGATGCGCTTCTGTAAGTTCGATATCAAAATCATTGAGGAGAGGCACGGCTGCTTCTAAGATTTTAGTTAACACATGAATGCCGTAACTCATATTCGCACTAAAGAACGTAGGCATGTCCTGACCCAATTGTTGTAATTGATTAATGATTGTATCTTTTTGTCCTGTCGTTGCGACAACTAACGGTAAATTGAATGTCTCGTCAAGTAACGGTAACAATAGCTCTGGATTTGAAAAATCGATAGCTACGTCAGCTTCTTCTGCTTCTGAAATATGTTCAAAAGTAGGATAAGGATACGATTGAGTTGCGTCACGAACAATCACTCCGACAATGTCATGTCCGCGTTGTTCTGCTAAGCGTGCAACGCGTTCATTCATCGCACCATAACCGATAAGTAAAATTTTCATGCTTTAACACCTGCTTTATAGGATTGATAGGCTTCTTCTAATACATTTCTTTCTTTTTCTGGAAGGGGAACAAGTGGTAAACGCACTTCATAATTTCCATATCCTTCAGCTGCAGTCAGTACTTTGATTGGGATGGGATTCACATCCACTGAAGTCGCTTGTAACAAGTTTTGTATCGGTTGAAATTGTCGTGTCACATCTTCACCACGTTGAGCCGCTTCATATAATGATTGAAAGTCGCCTGGTATGACGTTTGCGATCACTGAAATGACACCGTGTCCACCTTTTTGATAAAAATCAGCAACGTTATCGTCATTGCCACTCAGTAAAGTGAATTCAGAAGTATCAACAAGGCGATATACTTCATCAAAGTAATCAAAATCATTGGTCGCATCTTTTAAAGCGACGATATAATCATGTTCACTTAACGTCTGAACTGTATCTGGTTCTATCGTCATATTGGTTCTTGAAGGCACATTGTATAACACGACGGGTAATTGAACTGCATCTGCAATCGTTGTAAAATGTTCGATCAAACCACGTTGATTTGTTTTATTATAATAAGGTGTGATCAACATGACGGCATCTGCACCGAGAGATTTTGCGCGTTGAGATGCTTCGATAGAGGCTTGGGTATTATTATTACCAGTACCGGCAATCACAGGAATTTGACCATCTACAAGTTTGACGACTGTTTCTAATATTGTGTCTTTTTCTGATGAAGTTAACGTTGGACTTTCTGCCGTCGTACCATTCACGACGATCGCTTGTACACCTTGACTCAATACGTATTGTACATGTTGCTTTAACGTATCATAATCTACTTCATTATCTGTAAATGGGGTAGCGAGCGCGACACCCACACCTTCAAATAAATGTGTCATGAGTTATCTAGCTCCTTTCAACTTCATTACTTGTTCTAAAATTTGAACTGCGTTTAATGCTGCACCTTTCAATAAATTATCGGATGTACACCAAATATGGAATGTATTATCTAAACTGTCATCACGTCTGATACGTCCTACAAAAATTTCATCTTTATCTGTAGAATAAACTGCGAGTGGATATTCATCTTGTGCTGGATTATCTTGAAGCACTACACGCGAATCGTTATCGAATAGTTGTTGGATCTCTTCAACTGTAGTTGATTGATCTAACGTGACATTCATGTGAACACTGTGACTATCTTGGACAGGTACACGTACACATGTCGCAGTTACACGAAGAGATGGATCATTTAATATTTTTCTCGTTTCGTCGATCATTTTTTGTTCTTCTTTTGTATAACCATCTTCTAGAAATACATCGATGTGAGGAAGCACGTTGTTATAAATAGGGTGCGGATATGCTTCTGGTGCTTTGCCGTTTGCACCTTCTGCTAAATCTTTTCTAACTTTTACCCCTGACCCGGATACAGCTTGATAAGTCGTATAAGCGACACGTTGTATTCCAAAGGCTTCTTGTAAAAGTTTTAATGGAACTACAGATTGAATCGTAGAACAGTTTGGATTCGCGATAATGTGTCGTTTGAATACAGGTTCATTCACTTCGGGTACGATGAGATCTATGTCTTCAGTCATGCGCCATTGACTTGAGTTATCGATGACAATTGCACCTGCTTCTTCAAAGAGGGGGGCAAACTGTTGACTTGTACCGCCACCTGCACTCATTAACACGTAATCGTAATGTTCACTTGCTGCTGTTTCAGTTAACTCTTGTACTGTGTATGTTTGTCCTTCATGTTCGATTGTTTGTCCTGCAGATCTTGCTGAAGAAAATAACACCAATTCATCGTAGGGAATATTTTTTCTCGATAAAGTCTCTAACATTTTACGTCCTACTAAACCTGTTGCACCAACTACTGCTATTTTTGTCATTAAAAACACCTCATATATGAATTTTTCTTGTTGAAACTAATTACTCGATATCAAACGCTTCGTACAATGCTTTGACTGCTCGTTCTCCATTTTCCGCATCAATCACATAAGAAATACTAATTTCTGATGTGGTCGTTTGGTAAAAGGTAATATCATGTGCGAGTAACGTACTGAATGCTTTCGAAGCTACTCCGGACATATCTCTCATGCCTGAGCCGATTAACGATATTTTTACATAAGATTCATTGATCGTATAATCTAAAGCATTGAAATATTCTGATAACTGCTGTAAAAATGTCGTGATTTGTTGTGAATCACTATCTTTAATTGTGAATGACATCTGTAATCCTTCTTGATTCACAATTTGTGAAATCATATCAATATTAACTGAACCTTCATCTAATTGTTTAAATAACGCTGTATATAACTGTTCAGACGGTTCTGGATAACTGATGGTCACATGTACCATATGGGTATCTAATGCGACACCCGTCACTGCTTTTTCTCTAATATCTCTGTTCTTGGCATGATCCACGTTCCTTTCTCTTTTGATAACGTTTTTCCTAAATATAAAGGAATGTGATAATTTTTTGCTAATTCGACACTTCTCGTTTCTAATACACCAGCACCTAATGCGCTCATTTCCATCATCTCTTCATATGAAACGATGGATAATCGCTTCGCATCTTCATACAACCTTGGATCCGTCGCATAGACGCCTGCGACATCGGTATATATTTCACAAGGTATCCCGTTGCTTGCAGCTAAGGCCACAGCGGTTGTATCTGAACCGCCACGTCCAAGTGTCGTCAGTTCATTGTGTTCATTAACGCCTTGAAATCCTGCAATAACGAGAATGTCATGCTGTTGAAATGCTTCTTCAAATAAAGAAGGATCAATCTCAGCAATACGACTTTTAAGATAGTGACCTACCGTTTTAATCCCAGCTTGATATCCTGTCATCGCTCTTGCCCGAATTCCGATATCATTCAGCACCATCGATAAGTACGAAATCGTTTGCTGTTCACCCGTTGTGAGTAGCAAAGCTACTTCTTGTTCTTTAGGTTGGTGGGTGAGGTGAGAGACATTGTACATCAGTTGATCTGTCGTCTTTCCCATTGCACTGACTACAACAATCAGTTGTTCACCTTGATCTACCCTCGATTTCAATGTATTAGCAATATTCCTAATTTTATCAAAATCACTGACCGAAGATCCGCCAAATTTTAAAACAGCTCTGTTCAATTTTGTAGTACCTCCTCTTTAATTAAGGAGTAAGCTCGCCCATAAAAAAGAGCAAGTTCGGAAGTGCGAACCTGCTCTTTGTTTATATACAAGTGATGCACTCCATTATTTTCATAATGACAGATTCACAGCTCTTAACCTAAGAATCCAACAACGTACAACTGCAATTGTAAGTCATTTCGGCATCTCACCCTTTCAGTCTGCGCTACTTGCAGGTAGTATCACGCCATACTTACTAATGATTGATGCGCCTCATCAAAATTATTTAATTATGATATTTCACATTATACATAGGAGTACTAGCTCTGTAAACAGATTTGACACACTTTTTTCAATTAGCTGAAAATTTTAAATAAAAAGACTGACGATATCATTTCAATTCATCTTGCTTTTAGCAGGTGAGAGGAGGGCGCATTCTCCAAAAAAATCCCTCCAAGACATCATCGTCATTGAAGGGAAAAGCATTAGTTTTAATTTATTTGTCGTCGTTTGTTGTGCCGCTTATTATGAAGTTAATAAGCCAGTTTCTTCAAGGTACTCTCTATAGCTAATTTCTTTAGAAAGACTTCCAGGTTGATCAATATCAATCACACGATTAGCGATTGTGTTGATAAATTCGAAGTCATGAGAAGTGAAGATGATTGAACCATTAAATGATTTCAAACCATCGTTGACCGCTGTAATACTTTCTAAGTCAAGGTGGTTAGTCGGTTCATCAAGTAATAGTACATTCGCACTTGAGAGCATCATTTTACTCAACATACAACGTACTTTCTCACCACCAGAAAGCACACTTGCTTTTTTCTTCACTTCTTCGCCGCTGAACAACATACGGCCTAAGAAGCCACGTAAGAACGTTTCAGTTTGTTCATCTTGTGGGGCATATTGACGTAGCCATTCAACTAAGTTCATATCAACATCATCAAAATAAGCGGAGTTATCTTTAGGGAAGTAACTGCGTGATGTCGTTACACCCCATTTTACAGAACCTTCATCTGGCTCCATTTCACCAGCTAATATTTTTAATAATGTGGTTTTCGCAATTTCACTTTTACCAATTAACACCGCTTTGTCGTTTGGATTCATAGTGAAAGAAATGTTATCTAATACTTTTTCACCATCTACTGTCTTAGAAACATTTTCTACAAAGAGTAAATCATTTCCGATTTCACGTTCAGGCGTGAATTTCACAAACGGATAACGTCTGGATGATGGTTGAATATCATCTAATTCAATTTTCTCTAATTGTTTTTTACGGCTTGTCGCTTGTTTTGATTTAGAAGCATTTGCAGAGAAACGTGCGATAAAGTCTTGTAACTCTTTGATTTTTTCTTCTTTTTTCTTGTTTTGTTCTTGAGCCATTTTAGTTGCTAATTGACTTGATTGATACCAGAAATCATAGTTACCAACATAAAGTTGAATTTTACCATAATCTAAATCTGCGATGTGTGTACATACATTATTTAAGAAGTGACGGTCGTGTGAAACGACAATCACAGTATTTTCAAAGTTAATTAAAAAGTCTTCTAACCAGTTAATTGCTGGAATATCGAGACCGTTTGTCGGTTCGTCAAGAAGGAGTACATCGGGGTCACCGAATAAACTTTGTGCTAAGAGCACTTTAACTTTTTGATTGTTTTCTAATTCAGACATATTTTTATCATGCAAGGAAGCAGGTATGCCTAAACCTGAAAGTAAGGAACTTGCATCCGCTTCTGCATTCCAACCGTTCATCTCTGCAAATTCACCTTCGAGTTCAGCCGCTTTAATACCATCTTCATCACTGAAATCGGGTTTCATATAAATTTCGTCTTTTTCTTTCATCACTTCATATAAACGTTCGTGACCTTGAATCACCACATCTAACACACGTTGATCTTCATATGCGAAGTGATCTTGTTTTAATATAGCTAAACGTTCATCTTTACCCATGGAGACATGGCCTGTTTGCGCATCAATTTCACCAGATAAAATTTTTAAAAACGTAGATTTACCTGCGCCGTTTGCACCGATGAGACCATAACAATTTCCTTCAGTGAATTTAATATTCACGTCTTCGAATAATTTACGATCCCCAAATCTTAAACTTACATCACTAACTTGTAACATGCATTTACTCCTTTTATCGTAATTCTAACTTGGAAATTATATCATATTTGTGTAGTTGTTTCGACCGTTTCTCTTCTATATAATACTGAATTTCAAAACGACTACATCCATTACAAGATTCATTACAAGATTCATTTTAGCACGAAAAATGAAATTAAGAGGTTATTGCCTTACATTTCAAAACCATGCGCACCGAGTTAAAACAGCTTCCATGCATGGATTTATCCTCTCTATTCGTGTTACAATAAAACCCAATATTACAGATAAGTAGGAGGCACACATGGCACGAGATGATAATGATATCGTTGGGACAATTGAATTTTTAGAAGTAGTTACGATGCAAGGTTCTACCTATATATTAAAAGGTCCTAATGGTGAAACGGTGAAGTTGAATCAATCAGAAGTAAATGAGTCGGACGAGCTTGAAATAGGAGAGGAATATAGTTTCTTTATTTATCCAAACCGTTCTGGAGATTTGTTCGCAACACAAAATATGCCAGATATTACGAAAGGTAAATACGATTTTGTAAAAGTGATTAGTACAGATAGAGAAGGTGCCCATGTGGATATCGGTTTACCGAGAGAAGTGTTAATCCCTTGGGAGGATCTACCACGTATTAAATCGTTATGGCCTGAAAAAGGAGACTACGTATTCGTCACGCTAAGAATTGGTCATGAAAAACAAATGTTTGCGCGTCTCGCATCAGAGTCGATCGTCGAACAAGCTTTCACACCCGTGCACGATGATGAGCTACTTAATCAAGAAATCACTGCACGACCTTATCGTTTGCTACGTGCAGGTAGTTTCTTACTATCTGAAGAGGGTTACAAAATTTTTGTACATCAATCTGAACGTAAAGCTGAGCCTAGATTAGGTGAAGCTGTTAATGTCCGTATTATCGGTCATAATGAGAAAGGGGAACTGAATGGTTCATTCTTACCACTTGCGCATGAACGGTTAGATGATGATGGTCAAGTGATTTTTGATTTATTAGTCGAGTATGATGGCGAATTGCCTTTTTGGGATAAATCAAGTCCAGAAGCAATTAGAGAAGTATTTAATATGAGTAAAGGTTCATTTAAACGTGCGATTGGCCATTTATATAAACATAAATTAATTGATATCGAAACAGGTAAAATTCGTTTGACGAAAAAGGGATGGAGCCAAGCAGCAGATTAAAGGTATGAGTAGTCCTACAATAATGAGAGAACTCGTTCATATAAAGCCATGTTGAGTTCTATAGTAAACAGTTCACAACTTAAGATGGAATAAGAACATAAGCTAGGTAGTTAAATCTTTCTTAACATAAGATGACTACCTGGCTTTTTTACGTTTTTTTACTATTAAAATAAACTTTAGAACAACTATGCAGGATCGATGTAAATCAATCACGTCTATTTCCATAACCACAATAGTTCATAAAATTTAGTCACGATACAACCTAATTGTAAACTTTGTAAATTTCTCAACAAATATATTAACAAAAATTTTACACTTACTCTATTTGTCCTTAATAAATAATATGTAGTATGAAAACTGTAAGAAATACATATATAAATAAACACACACAACTATATGTTATTTAGGAGGATGTTTCAATGAAAAAATGGCAATTATTTGGTACTACTGTACTTGGCGCTTCATTATTGTTAGGCGCTTGTGGCGGAGGCAATGGTGATAGCGAAGGAAGCGGCGAAGACGTTTCTGGAGAAGTAAAAGGGGACGGTTCTTCAACAGTAGGTCCTATCATTGAAAAACTAAACGAAAAATTTAGTGAAGAATACAAAGACGTTGAGTTATCATCTGGTACTGCTGGTACAGGTGGCGGTTTTGAAAAATTCATCTCTGGAAGCACTGACTTCTCAAATGCTTCTCGTCCAATCAAAGATGAAGAAAAAGAAAAATTAGAAGATGAAAACATTGACTATAACGAATTCAAAATCGCACAAGACGGTGTAACTATCACAGTCAATAAAGATAACGATTTTGTTGATGAATTATCAAAAGATCAACTTAAAGATATTTATTCAGGTAAAGCTAAAACTTGGAAAGACGTTGACTCTGATTGGCCAGACGAAGACATTAAAGCCTTCTCTCCAGACCAATCACACGGTACTTTCGACTTCTTCACTGAAGAAGTTATGGACGACGGTGACATCGAAGCAGATAAAAATGCTGACACTAACGTAATCGTTCAATCAGTACAAGACAATGAACAAGGTATCGGTTACTTCGGTTATAACTTCTACGAACAAAACAAAGACAAATTAAAAGAAGTTAAAATCAAAGATGAAGATGGTAAAACAACTGAACCAACTGAAGAAACTATCCAAGACGGAAGCTATGCTTTAAGCAGACCATTATTCATCTACACTAACGAAGAAAAACTTAAAGACAACAAAGCTTTCCAAGAATTCATGAAATTCGTATTAGATGACAAAGGTAAATCAGCTGAAGAAGCTGGATTCGTTGCACTTCCTGAAAAAGACTACACTGAACAAAAAGATGAATTAGATAAAATCATCGGAGATAGCGACGATAGCGAAGACGACAATAGTGAAGACGATAACAGCGAAGAAGAAAGCAAATAATTAATCAAATAGTTTGATCCATAAGATTGGGGTTCCGGAATAGATTGATGCGCTAAAAGAATTGTCTCTCTATTTCCTTGTCTAGTGAAAACATGAATGAATGCTTGAGTTATGTACTGGCTGGCATGTTTTTACTAGACAGTCCCAATCTTTTAGTTATATTGGGGAGTTTAAAAGAAAGAAGGTTATTGGATGGCTACACAAAGTACTTCCGTCAGAGAAAAGATAGCAAAGCACACAAACAACAACAATAGTAAAAGCGATAAAATAGTTCCAATTGTTCTAGCAATTATCGCATTGATTTCCATTCTTACAACAATTGGTATTGTCATTACGTTATTAACTGAAACAATCACATTCTTTACACGTGTTCCACTTACTGAATTCCTGTTCACCAAAGATTGGCAGCCGTTCTCTTCTGATCCAAAATATGGTATCTGGGCATTGATTATCGGTACATTGAAAATCACAGTAATTGCTACCATCGTCGCAGTACCGGTTGGACTTGGCGCAGCAATTTACTTAAGTGAATACGCTTCAGAACGCGCTCGTAAAATCATTAAACCAATCCTCGAAATACTCTCTGGTATTCCTACCATTGTATTTGGTTTCTTCGCATTAACTTTTGTAACACCTTACTTACGTGCTGTATTCCCAAGCTTAGACAGTTTCAACTCTATCAGTCCTGGACTTGTAGTTGGGATTATGATCATCCCATTAATTTCAAGTATGAGTGAAGAAGCAATGTCAGCCGTTCCGGAAAAAATTCGTGAAGGGGCACTTGGTTTAGGTGCTACAAAATTCGAAGTCGTGACAAGAGTCGTATTACCAGCAGCAACATCAGGTATTATGGCATCTATCGTATTGGCCATTTCAAGAGCGATTGGTGAAACAATGATCGTATCACTCGCAGCAGGTTCTTCACCAACTGCTTCATTAGATTTAACTGGTTCAATTCAAACAATGACTGGTTACATAGTACAAGTAGCAACAGGTGATGCTACATTCGGATCAACTGTTTACTACAGCATCTATGCAGTAGGTTTCACATTATTCTTATTCACACTCGTTATGAACATAATCTCTCAATGGATTACGAAACGTTTCAGAGAGGAGTATTAATCCCATGGCAGAATCTACTAAAACAAATCAAAATCTCGTCGATCAGCAGAAAGTTGAGAAAAAACTTTCAGGACGATTATCTACCAATAAATTTAATAAATGGGCATTCTTCGTTTGTACGTTAATTGGATTAGTTGTTCTAGCAGTGCTAATCATTCATACGTTGATAGAAGGTGTCGGACACTTAACGCCAGACTTTTTCACTAACTTCTCTTCTTCAACGCCTTCAATGGCAGGTATTAAAGGTGCCTTAGTCGGAACAATTTGGTTGATGATTACGATCATCCCAATCTCAATTATCCTCGGCGTAGGTACTGCAATTTACCTTGAAGAATATGCGAAAGACAATGCATTTACGAACTTCGTAAAAGTCAGCATTTCTAACTTAGCTGGTGTGCCATCAGTAGTATTCGGGTTACTTGGTCTTACGATCTTCGTTAGAGGTATGGGTATTCCAGCACTTGGCTTAGGTAACTCAATCATCGCTGCTGCATTAACAATGTCATTACTAATCTTACCGGTCATCATTGTCGCAGCTCAAGAAGCGATCAGAGCAGTACCAAGCTCAGTCAGAGAAGCATCTTATGCACTCGGTGGTAATAAATGGCAAACCATTCGTCGCGTTGTATTACCTGCAGCAACACCAGGTATCTTAACAGGATTCATCCTTGCATTATCTCGTGCTTTAGGTGAAACAGCACCATTGATCTTGATTGGTATTCCAACTATCCTATTACGTTTACCATCAAGTATTTTCGACCAATTCCAAGCACTACCAATGCAAATCTACAACTGGACAAAACAACCACAAGACGAATTCCAAAACGTGGCATCTGCCGGTATTATCGTATTACTCGTAATCTTATTACTCATGAATGCCATCGCTATCTTCTTACGTAATAAATACAGTAAAAAATATTAAAAGTTAAACACATACTTTTCTCTGTGAGAGATAAATTTGATCAAAGGAGTTTTAATTATGGCAAACCAAACTGAAACAAAAGAACAAGAGACAACACAAGATCAAACAGCCACTCAAAATCAAACTGAGAATAACAAAACAACAGACGATGCAAATAAAGATGTTGTATATTCAGTTAAAAATTTAGATTTATGGTACGGTGAAAACCACGCACTTAAAAATATCAACTTAGATATTCTTGAAAATACGGTTACTGCGATTATCGGACCATCTGGTTGCGGTAAATCAACTTACATCAAAACATTAAATCGCATGGTAGAACTTGTACCATCTGTTAAAACTGCTGGTAAAATTTTCTATCGTGACCAAAACATTTTTGACAGCAAATACTCTGTAGAAAAATTAAGAACAAACGTAGGTATGGTTTTCCAACAACCAAACCCATTCCCTAAATCAATTTATGATAACATCACTTACGGACCTAAAATCCACGGTATTAAAGATAAACAAACGTTAGATGATATCGTTGAAAAATCACTTCGCCAAGCAGCGATTTGGGATGAATTGAAAGATCGCTTAAACACAAATGCTTACAGCTTATCTGGTGGTCAACAACAACGTGTATGTATCGCTCGTACACTTGCCATCGAACCAGACGTGATCTTAATGGACGAACCTACATCAGCACTCGACCCAATCTCAACATTGAAAGTTGAAGAACTCGTACAAGAACTTAAAGAAAACTATTCAATCATCATTGTCACTCACAACATGCAACAAGCTGCTCGTGTTTCTGATAAAACGGCATTCTTCCTTAATGGTTATGTAAACGAATACGACGATACAGATACAATCTTCTCTAATCCTTCAGACAAAGAAACAGAAGATTACATTTCTGGTCGATTCGGCTGATTTCAATTGGCAATTATTAGACATAATTATGAAGGCCAGTTAGACGAATTAATTAAAGATTTACGTCGACTTGGCCTTCGTGTTTATCGCAATATCGATTTAGGTTTACAATCATTAAGTATAGATGACCGCAACTTTGCACGACGCGCAATTGCTAAAGACAGTGAAATCAATGAATTAGAAACTGAGATCAATGAAAAAGTAATCTTATTGATCACCAAACAACAACCTGTGGCATCCGATTTAAGACTCATGATGGCAGCACTAAAAATCGCTTCTAATTTTGAACGTATTGGGGATAACGCAGCAAGTATTGCAGATATCCGTTTACGTGCTAAAATCACAGATACTTACGTGCTTAAACGTTTAACAACAATGGGTAAATTAGCATTGCTCATGTTAACCGATTTAAAAGAAGCCGTGAAGAACAACGATTTGTTGCTCATCAAAGAAATTATCGAACGAGATAACGATATCGATGATTTATATAAAAATATCATTAACACTTCTTATCTTATCGATAATGACCCATTTGTTGCTGGACAAGCACATTTGGCTGCACGTCATTTAGAGCGTATCGGGGATCACATTGGTGATATCTCAGAAAATATTTATTATTACCTTACAGGTACACGGTACGAAAATTACAATAAATAAATCATTAGCCATTTAAAATCAAATAGGCGCCTTCCTATTTTGATGATGTTTCCTAAATAAAAAAATGTGTCTCATATATAACAGAGGTATCGTACAATTCAGTCCGTACGATACCTCTTATTTCATGTGCGCCGTTAGATTGAAAAATTTAATAGAGTAATAGGGCGCACATGAAATTTATTCATTTAACTTTAAATTACGCATTCGCTTCAATTTCATCAGTGAGTTGTTCTAATTCATCCACTAAACTACCAATATAGCTGATGGTAGATTTTAATGGTTGATCCGTCGTAATATCGATACCTGCGATATGAGCGAGATTAGACGGTGATTCACTGCCACCTGCTTTCAATGTGTTCAACCAATCATCTACGGCTGGTTGACCTTCATTTTCAATACGTTGTGACATCACTGTACCGATTGTAAGACCTGCTGAATAAGTATATGAATAAAGACCCATGTAATAGTGGGGTTGTCTCATCCATGTTAATTCAGCACCTTCAGTAATTTGTACTTCATTACCAAAGAATTGTTCATATACATCACGCATAATATGATTTAATTTAGGTGCAGTGAGTGATTCACCTTGGTCTACTTTACGGTAAACTTCACGTTGATATGTCGCTTCTAATAAGTGCGTTACCATATTGTGATAGTAAGTTCTAGAAATAATAGAACCGATTACCCAGCGTTTGAATTTAGGATCATCACTATTCTTGAATAGATAATTTGCCATCAACATTTCATTCATTGTAGAAGGGGCTTCAACAAAGTACATTGAAGCTTCTGATTCTAAGAATGGTTGATTGGCTTGTGCTAAAGTAAAGTGACCCGCATGGCCTAATTCATGGGTAAGTACGAATGTTTCAGTCATTTTACCTGTCCATGAGATAAAGACGTAAGAATGTGTAGCATATGGACTTGCACAATAAGCTCCCGTTTCTTTACCTTTATTTTGCGCAAAATCAATCCAGCGATCTTTGTATGCTGTTTCAACCATGTTTAAGTAATCTTCACCTAATACTTTCAATGCGCCATAAATGTATTGTTTTGAGTCTTCAATAGAAATATCTGGCTCGTATGTAGGGTCTACAGAAACTTGTAAGTCTTCAAATTTCATCGTATCCAAACCATGGATGCGTTTGATGAGTTTCGCATATTTTTGCATAATAGGGGCGAGGTCGCTCATAATAACATCAATTTGACGATCGTACATTTCTCTCGTTACTTCATGGTCTTGAAGTAGATAATCAATCACAGAGTCATAGCCCCGTAAGTCTGCTTCAATTTTTTCTTGTTGCACTTGCATGTTGTAGGTCGCAGCTGTGGTATTTTGATATTTGCGTAACGCATCGCTGAAATTCGCAAAGCTCTTACGTCTGAATTCAGGATCTGGATGATCTTCATATTCATTTTCATAAGTCGCATAATCAAGCGGGTAAGTTTCACCGTTATGTTCAAATGATTCAAAAGAGATATCTAACATTTTTGTTGTACCGTATAAATCATAAGCACTTTCTGTTGTTGGTGTAAGACTTGCGAGTACTTGTTCAACTTCAGTAGATAGGGCGTGTGGCTTACGACGTTTTAATTTTGTTAAGTAATTTTTATTCTCAGAAACACTGATTAAGTCATCTAACTCAGAATCAGAGAGTTCTAATATTTCAGACTCAACAAAAGATAATTTGCTAGCAATTTTGCCGTAAGAAGTCGTTAATTTGGCACTTAACGTTTGCGCATCTTCATTCGCAGTATCAACGCTCAAACGTAACTCTGCATAATTACCTAATCGATCGAGTTCGATGAGTAATTTAGCATATTCATCAAGTGCGTTTAATATCGTCGTATTGTTGTCTAATTTTCCGCGATATTCATCATAAAATGTTTGTGCATCTTTAATAGATTGATCTAAAGCTTGATAAAATTCATCATCAGATGAAAACAGGGCAGTCAAATCCCAAGTTTCAGCTTCAGGCACATTACTTCTTAATGGTAATCCTTCAGTCATATAAACACTCCCTTATATTTGTTGTTTATTTCAATTATACATGAACTCAAATATAAAACCATAACAGATTGCTGTATCACGCGGCTTTAAAGCAGTGTGACTTTAAAAGCATAAAGCGATTCTGTGTAAGTTGTTGCATGCTTTATCCATAGCAAATCGATGTTATAATAAATTTAATACATGGAACGTATGAAAGATATGAAAAGGAGAATCTGCCTATGACGCTATTCGATCTACCAAACTATGTCATGTACACGATGATCGGCGTTGTGCTATTAACGTTATTTTGCAACCTGGCATTACAACGATGGTTCACAGCAGCGATAGTGACTTTTGTAGTGCTAGGTGTTGCAGCGTTCATCATACCAAATTTTGAAAATATTCCATTTAGAACATTACTTGGCTATGCAGCATTCATGGCTATTATCAGTCTTATTATTAGCTTTTTAATGTGGTACTTTACACGTAATTGGAGACGTAAGCGCCGCGATAAAAAATTAGCAAAACAACTGCGTAAACGTGAGCAAATGCAACCACCATATCATCATCAGCCACAAGACCATTCATTTTATGATCAAATGCGACATCGACGTCGATAACTGTTGCAAATCATTGTTAAAGTGTCTGGTGCAGCGTTGATGAAAATTTGAGTATCGTACAAAGATGGACTGAGATTAAATTTGGTTCATAGATAACCTGAGATTAAATTTAGTTAAGAGATTGATGCAAAATGAGTTTAGTGTTGAAATGTTGTGAGCTTAAGTTGTATAAAAATATATGAGTGTTAATGAAGAGCTGATTGAAATAATCAGTTCTTTTTTGTTGAGGGGATGGCTGGAAGGCATTGAAGGTGTCAGATAAGTATCTTATATGCTAACTTCCTATAATATATATTATGTAAACTAAAAGAGATTTAAAAATGTAGCTATGTTTCATTAAGTACTAATTAGTGTCTTATGATTATATTTCGTTGTTGTAGCATATGATTTGTGTTTGTTATGTGGTTATACATACATGCTGCTACTTTAATGTTGCTGTAACGTATCACTTGAAATCAGCCTAAGATTAAAAGTTTTATATAGCTAATAAGTAAGCCTAGCTATAAAATGCTAAGTGACTGTTAGATCTCATTATATTTAAGAAACTTACAGTCTTGCTTAAATGTATCGACCATAGTCTATACGTGAATGAAAGCTTCTTAGATCCATATATAGTGTAAATATGACGTTTGTAAGCAAAGAATGTTATGATTTCGTCTTTAAAGATTCATAATATAACGCATTTGCAAGTTTGACGATGGTATTTCAAACATTCATAATCAATATCGAGAGAGCGCATAGCATTAAAACCTCTAAAACCTCGTTATAAATGTTTAAAAATCTGTATATTATACACTATAGGTTTACATAACATATCTATATTGAATTTCTACTTTCTTTACAGCGTAAATTTAATATATAGTAAGCAGTCTACTGAATGGTTAGTTTTATAATATATTTAGCTTTCAGTAATGGTAACTAAATTTTATACAGTTAAGTTTAGTATGTATTCCTAATTAATAAATGTTTCGAATCATCGTTTACTAATATAAGTTATTTATTAAATACATTAGTCACTGCATTATTGCAATTAGAATTAATGGTGCTATACTAAACATGAGATCAAGACAATAGCTTTTTATTTAACGATATCTGTATATTGTCATGATCTCATAAAATTCACTTTAATTATCAAAAGTACATATGGTATGTCTTTTGGTAATACAACCCACCCTAGAACTTTAGTGATGCCTTAGACCTCATAGTCTTTGGCTAATCTAAAAGCTACCAATTTCAATCGAAATTGGTAGCTTCTTTTTTTAATACTTCTTTTTTTAACTCAATATATTAAATAACGCCCTTGCTATAGGATTCGTTCATAATTATAACAAAGGCGTACTTAACAACTTCAATATAAGTGTATAACTGCGATCACATGAGTTATTTTTTTACTTTCTTACGAATACTATCTAATGTTGTGAAGATCCAGTATTTCACTTTTCTAATTGGTTTATAGAAATCACCAATAAGTTCTTCTATTTGTACATTAAATCCTCGTTTGAAACGATATACACCGTAATCTTCACTGTCTTCAGTGAAATCACCAGATAAGCCGTAGAAGTTATATCTACTATAACCATGTTCAAAGCAATAGTTAATCATAAACCAATGCATCATATATGGACCCATATATTGATTATATTTTTCAGAAGAACCACCAGAGAAGTAGTTCACTTCATATGCATTTGCAAAGTAAACACCAGAAGCAAGGTTAAGAATAGAACCGTCAGTTTGTCTTAATTCACTTGCATGTAACAATTCTTTTTGGTCATGATCGATTTGTTTATCGAGTTCCGCAATTTTTTTCAATTGTTTTTCTGATTTATTTTCTTTTTGCATCATTTGGTCACGACGTGTTTCTAAATCGTTAAGTGATGCTTGTAAACTTTCGACATATTCATCTAAGTCGATATATGCTAATGGCACAAGAACTTTATCACCATAATTGTCTAAGAAATTATAGAAGTAGTCATCTGTTTTTGATGCAAAACCTTGTCGTTCTTCTGTTTCACGATAAAGATCTAGGAATAAATCGAACTCATCACGATCAAGAAATCTCACTTTGACACCGTAATTTTTCGCTTTATTAATATTACGTTTTCTTTGGCTATCAAATTGTTTTTTGATTGTTTTAGGTGTTTCATTTTCAAGGTTTAACACACCCATCCAGCGCACTTGACTTGAACTATCATATTGCGTCGTAAAGCCATGGTGTTTGTATCCGAATGATTTAAATAAATTAACCACAGCATCATTTTGAGTCACATCATCGTGTTGGTTAATATCTTTGTCATAAATATTATAAATCCAATATGGATCCATTTTGACATATAAGCAATTATGTTGTTGTAAATATTTATCTAATTCTTTCAGATAAAAATCCACTAATCCTAGATCACTATAATCCATGACTGGACCACGATTAGAATAATAAACATAACTACCCATTGTTGGGATTTTAGAAAAAAGGCTCGCAGCAATCACTTGGTTTTCGTCGTCTTTGATTCCTAGTAATACAACTTGAAAACCATCTTGTTCTCTTGTCGCTATATTTTCTTTAACCTGGAAATAATGACTCTCTAACGCTGGATTTTGTACAAAATTGTCATATTCTTTGACAGTTAATTCCGTAAATATCATTCTAACCTATTCCTTTCTGATTAACGTGATTTGAGTTTGTTTTGTAGCTTTTTCAATGTAGTATATACTTTGTACATGGGTTTGTTAACGGGTTTAATGAAATCACCGATATATTCGATTACATCAGCGTTAAAACCTTTTTTGAATTTCACTACACCTGCGTCTTCTGCATCTTCACTGAAATCACCGCTAATACCATAGAAATTATATCTATCGATATCGTGTTCTAATGCATAATTAATCATTTCCCATTGGATTGCATAACTACCTGCAAAATGTCTGTATTTGTTTGCTGTACCACCTGCATAATATACAACCTCGAAAGGATTAATGATAAAGAACGCTGCAGATATAGGTAATTCGTTGCCGTGTTCTTGTTGTAAAGATTGAGCATCTTCAATTTTGTTTTCATTTGCTTTTAAATGCTCAGTAAGATTTTCTTTTTTGTTCAATGATTTCTTATTATCTGGTCTTTTTTCTAAGTCTTTTTCAGCTTTGTTAATTTCTTTTGTTAAGTCATCGTGTTCCTGATGTAGTTCTTTGAGATACTCATCAAAATCAATATACGCCATTGGTACAAGCACACGATCTTTATAGTACTTGTATCTATTGTAATAAAAACTATCTTCACGATCTATAAAGTTTTTAGATTCTGACGTATCTTCCATAAATGAGCGGAACAACGGTAGTTCTTCTTCGCTGAGATATTTGACTTTTACCCCGTTTTTCTTAACTTTTTTAATATTTCTTTTTCTTAAACTATCCATATCATTAAGTACATCTTTAGCTGTTTTATCTCGTAAATCTAGGACAGAATGGAATCGAACTTGGTATTCTTGATGGAATCCTGTAGTGAATCCTTGATGTTGATATCCTAATTGTTTCATTTTATCAAATAACCAATCATGGCCTGCGTTTTCAATCACATCGCCGTCGTGGTTTCTATATTGATAAGCAACATATGGATCAACACGTAAATATAAACCATTATTTTGTTTTACGTATTTTGAAAGTTCATTGAAAAAGTAATGAACGAGTTCTTTATTTTCAAAGTCAATAACTGGCCCTCTATTTGAGTAGAAATATTTGAATACTTTCATCACTGGGACTGCAGTTAAGAGACAAGCTGCAATCACTTGATTGTCATTATCTTTAACACCAACTAAATGTGTTTCAGTGCCTTCAGCAATTTTCAATTCATAATTCCCTACCATTTGTGTGAAATGGCTGTTAGGCATGTTATCAACAAATGATCCAAATTCTATTGCTGTTAAATTTACAAATTTCATTATTATAACTCCTATTATATCTAAATTTCTATCTGATTCTTGTAGGAATCCTTAACCTCACCTATTATACAATACTCACTATAAAAACTAAATCAATAGGCGTCACTACAATGTGCTAAATTATTTAAGCTACTCATTGTTTCTATTCCCTACTATTTTCATTTATAGGATTAATTTTCAAATATATTAACTCGCTGGATTTTTGAAGCCGTTATCCCCTACTTCGGATTGTACTTATCACTATGTACGCACGCATAGGTAGGTTATTCATCATTAATTACATCATCGTCGTTTGCGCTTCAACCTGCACTATACCATTTCTGATAAACAGTATGCGTAAAGCAATTGTTGTGTCGCTTTTAAAGAATCTAAGTGCGTACGTTCCATCGCATGTGAAGATTCAATCCCTGCACCAAATAAACCATGTTTCACATCAGCGCCTGCTTTAAGTGCTGCAGAAGCATCTGAAGTATAGAATGGATAGATATCGACTTTATAAGGAATATCATTTGCTTTACATAAATCCACAAGTTGTTGACGTAACACTTTATGATAAGGGCCAGAAGCGTCTTTTGCACAGATTGAAACGGTATATTCGTCAGAAGTTTGACCATCGCCTAATGCTCCCATATCTAATGCGATAAATTCTTTGATTTTAGGAGAAATAGAAGCATTCGCACCGTAGCCGATTTCTTCATTATTTGAAATGTAAAATTGTGTTGTGTGCGGTAAAGTGATTTGTTCTTCTTTTAATTTTTTTAATAATTCAAGAATCATCGCTACACTGGCTTTATCATCCAAGTGGCGTGATTTAATAAATCCGGATTGTGTGATTTGTGTACGTGGATCAAAACTAACGAAGTCCCCTACACTGATACCTAACTGTTCAGTTTGTTCTTTGGATTGCACTTTTTCATCTAATCTGACTTCGATATGCTCATCATCACGAGGAATTGCATCATTGTTGTGATAAACATGCACGCTTGTTTCATGGAGACAAATCGTTCCTGTGTATATTTCACCTGAAGCGGTCTCGATTTCACAGTATTCCCCTTCGATTGCATTATAACTAAATCCACCGATCAGAGATAATGCTAATCGTCCATCTGCTTTAACCTCTTTGACCATTGCACCTAACGTATCCACGTGTGCAGTCACAACACGTTGTTCACTATCATTGTCCCCTGGCACTGTAATCAGTAATGCACCTTTATTTGTCGTTTCAGTTTCAAAATCTAACGCTTCAGCTTCTTTTTTCACAAATTGAATTGCACGCTCAGCATTCCCTGACGGACTATTAATCTCTGTCAGCGACTTAATTGTATCTAAAATTTCGTTTTCCATCTCAATCACCCTTTCTTTATCCTCAATTGTAACGAGAATCCAGTAAAAATGATACTTAATTGATATTCAAAATAGATTGTAATCAAGAAGTATCATCCCCATTCAGATCCCCTCCTTAAGCCACAGTATGAGACGTATAAAAATGTATGGTGAATGATCAGGCGTTGATGAGTATAAAGTGTAGAGAGGTCACCCTTTTATACATATTAGGTTTACATAACATTTCTATATTTAACTAAAATAAAATGTTTTTGTAACGTTTTACATTTTGTGTCCTGCCATTAGACCTAATCGATTGTGTTTTGTACCTGCATCAGTGTATGAAATAGCTTTCGATACGCTGCCTTTACCGTATTTTTGATGTAAATAATCGATCGTTTTGGCTAAGCGTTCATTCCGTTTACGTTCATATTCATTGATAAATAAATTAAGCTGACGAGTTTCTTCTCCTACAAATTGGGTTAATGACACGCTCAATGTACGATACAAGGCACTTTGATCACATAATTGATCAGCAAAATACTCAACGACTTTAAATATATCCTTTTCTAAATTGGTAGGTTCGTCTAACGTATATTGTTTGTGGACGCTACCGACATCACTATAGCCAAACGAAAAACTAATTGTCCGCGCGAGTTGTTTACGTTGGCGCACGCGGGTCGCTACATCTTCAATCAATTCTTGCATCACGATTTTGGCTTCATCGTATTTATAGTCACGCATGAGTATTTGGCTTTTACAAATAGAAGGATTGGTCACTTTATACTTATCACGGACGCGACTACTATCGATACCGTTAGCATGTAAATGTAGGTCAACGCCTATGATGCCGAAATCACGTTTTAAATACTGATAGGGATAATTTGCTAAATCTCCTACCGAAAAAATACCGCGTTTATTTAATTTCATTTCTGTCCGTTTATTAATGCCCCAAAACTCACTCAATGGCTGAATACGCCACAATTTATTAGGCACATCGTGATATCGCCATTCAGCTAATTTCTCTGGTGTGTGTTTCGCTTCCACATCCATAGATACTTTGCTGAGTAACATATTCGAACCAATGCCGATCGTACAATCAATTTGTGTCTCTTCTTTAATTTCCTTTCTCAACTTATCGCAAAAAGAATATAAAGTACTGCTAAAGCGATGATAACTATCAGTTACGTCCATAAAGAATTCATCAATACTATATTGGTGTAGATCTTCCGGCGCCACATAGCGCAAAGCAATTTTAGAAATTTGTAATGACACTTCTAAATATTTACGCATGCTCGGATTGATAATATAAATATCGTTGTGGTGTGGAATTTCGAATAAACGTGAACCTGTTTTAACCCCCATCGCTTTCAAAGCAGGTGTGGCTGCTAGTACCACAGAACCTTGTCTTTTCGTATCTGCTACGACTGCGAGTTTCACTTTTGTTGGATCTAATCCTTTTTGAATACAAGATACGCTAGCAAAAAAGCTTTTTTGGTCTATACATAATACATCCCTATCTTCTAATAGATTATAGTCATACATGACTCGCTCCCCCTAATCTATCATTTATCTTTACTAAGTTAGAATGGCTTTTTCATTCTCAATATACGCTTTGAACTTTTTGTATAGTTCTATTTTATACGAACACCTGTTCTGTTTCAATACTATAGCGAACAAAAGTTCTATTTTAAATATTTCGTATCGCGTGTGTTATAATCAACTCGAATCATTATTTAAGGAGGGACGAGCCATGCCAATCGTCAATGTAAAATTATTAGAAGGTCGTTCAGACGAGCAACTTAAAGCACTCGTAGAAGAAGTAACAAACGCCGTAGAAAAAACAACAAACGCAGATAGAGATGCTATCCAAGTCATTATTGAGGAAATGAAAAAATCTCACTATGCAGTCGGTGGCGTAAGAAAATCTGAACAATCTTAATGCATGCAAAAAACCCAGCAAGTCATGTTACATCATGTCTTACCGGGTTTTATCACTTTTTAATCATTTAAGAACTTTTCAATTTCTTTTTTGTTCGTATCTTTATCAATATCGAGCGCGCTACCATCAGCAGCTGTATCGATATCTTGGAAAGAACCTTTCACAGGAACAGTGAGTGTATTCACATTTCTATCTCCGCGTACACCGAAACTTAAGCCTGTTTGCATCAATGTCGTATCGGACATATTCGTATTTAAATAGCCTCGTAAAATACCCGCAACTTTAGGTAATTTCAACACTGTGTCAGGCGTAACTAATTCTTGTTTCAACGCCTGCATCACTTGTTGTTGACGTCTCACACGACCAAAGTCACCTTCTTCGTCATGTCTAAAGCGCGCATAACCGAGTAACTCTTTCCCGTTCAAACGATGTTGTCCTTTTTCCAATGATACCCCAATATTTTCTGACATGTCTTTTTCAACATTGATTGGAATACCGTTAGGATCTAATTCATCTACCATTTTCTCAAAGCCGGTAAAATCAATCACAGCGTAATACTCAGGATCTATGTTTAAGTTTTGTTTTAATGTTTTCCGTAATAATTCGGGTCCGCCGATAGAATAGGCAGAATTAATCTTATGCTGTCCATGTCCAGGTATATCAGCATAAATATCACGCATGACTGAGAGTAGTTTCATCTTTTTATGAAGATAATCATACTGTACAACCATGATTGAGTCCGTTCTAGAGATGCCAGACTGTGCTTTATCCGCACCGAGTACCATCACTGTCAGTTTACCATCATTATTCACCGGACCATTAAATGGTTTCACTTTCATATTCTTTCCGTGGTCTTTCGCATATTGAATACCTGAGTGATATCCATGGATACCATAACCGATGACAACTAAAAACAGTAATACGACGACTAATAAGATTAAAGGTAATTTTTTAACCTTTTTCTTCTTCGTTCTTCGATATGTTACTTCATTTTCTGAGCTTTGTTTCTTTTCTTCATTCACTTTATTCGCACCTTATATCTTCAAAATTACCTAGCTATGTACTATAATTGACACATACTAAAGTTATATAAAAAGAGTATAAAAATCAAGCGATATCTAAATAAATACATCTAAAGTCCAATATTTTTGAGGGGGACGGACATGAATATCAATAAAGCTTATTTCGCAGGGGGATGTTTCTGGTGCATGGTGAAACCATTTGACACCTACGATGGCATCGAAAAAGTAACTTCAGGTTACATGGGAGGTCACGTAGACAATCCTACGTATGAACAAGTTAAACAAGGCAATACGGGACATTATGAAACAGTCGAAATCGAATATGATGTCGCGTTATTTTCTTATCACAAATTACTCGATATTTTCTTCTCTGTCATTGATCCGACCGATGCGGAAGGTCAATTCCAAGACAGAGGCCCACAATATCAAACCGCTATTTTTTACACCAATGAAAATCAAAAGCAACTGGCAGAAGACTATATCGCTAAACTAGCCCAAACTTATGATAGAGATAAAGCTATAGCGACTAAAGTGTTACCAGCTTCAGAATTTTTCGAAGCAGAATCATATCATCAAGATTTTTATAAGACGCATCCAGAGCGTTACGCAGAACAACAACGTCAACGTCAAGCATTAATGGAAGAACGTCAAAACGAACAATAATGTCGCAGCATTTCAGAACATGCACACGGTAGTTTTGCGCTTTCAGTTTAACATGACAAAATCTAATTTAACATCCACATTAAATAAATTTATTGTTTTTTAAAGTTTATTTATGAAAGTCATTTATAAACCATTGGTGAATTTGACAACTATTAATCTTTTGTAAAGTTGAATATCCTTGTTGTAAACGCTTACTAAAAGTGATAATATAATTGATAGACCATTATCCATTTAAGGTCTACTTCGTATAGTTAGAATTAAAATGATATTTAAAGAGTATATGATGAACTGTCATTGTCGATGCATACTTTGCTACGAGTAAACATTGTCCACTATGATACCCATCAGTACTTCAATTAAAATAACCAATGCTTTAGCTAGGGCATTGGTTATTTTTTTATGCTATTTTCTAATCACACGCATGACTTTAAACATGCTTTCTATTAACGAGGTATGCTTGCGATACACAAGGAAGCGTGATTGCCAAATTGGTTTATACTTCTCTTTATAACGGCGTAAACCTTGAAAACGATACAACCCGTTAAAATGTTCAAAAATACGGCCCGCAATTCGCTCACCAATAAATGAAAATGGTACCTGTCCTACATTAGATAGGGTTGCCATCCCTAAATTGAAGTAACGATAACCTTGTTCTTGCGACCACAACAACATATGAAGATACAAACCATCCATCAATGGTACATCTATATCTGTACGCCATCGAATCAAATCAACTGAAATCGTGCCTTCAAAATGCGTTGGCATGACATTACAAAAAGCAATAATCTCGCCTTCTTTATCCTTAATCACTGCTATATCAGCCTCATTTAAATAATCAGGATCAAAAGCACCCACTGAAAAATGCATTTCTTTTCTTCCGTCCAACCAATCATCACTGACTGCTTTCAGTTGTTGCATCGTAGCATGCGTTACAGGTGACGTTAACATTTCAAATTGATAGCCCAATTCATTCAACTTATTCAACGTAGCACGTAAACCGCGTTTCTTTTTACCGGCAATTGAAAATTCAGAGAGATCAATAATCGCTTCTTCTCCTAATTTGAAAAACTGATTACCGAAATTATGATAAAGAGACATGTAACGCGTTGAAACTTGATAAAAAATAATATCTCTACCTAAGTAATGCGCATAATGATAAAAATCTGTTAGCAGTTGCTCAAAGTAGTCTGCGTTACCAATCGGATCACCTAACACAATGTAAGCATTATGCTTATACTTATAAATAATAAAGGCTTCTTCATCACGATCGATATAAAAATGTTTGTCACCACTATGCATAAGATGACTTAAATAACTTCCGCCATGTTGTTGAACAATAGATTTACAAACATCTAAATCTTCTCCACTCGGACGTAAACTATACTTACGTTCAAAACGCCAAACGATAAGCACCACGATAAGAGTCACTACAAAGATGGTAAGCCAAAAGTAATACGGAATGATCGATGTATTCACTTCGAGTTGTGACTCTATCTGATAAAGATTAAATGCCTCTACCGTCGTACTAATGAGTAGATGATTGAGGTAAAGCATGATAAATCCCACGAGTAAAGTAACGACTAAATTCGACCATCTAAATGCTCTTTTTAGAACCTTGCTCGTTTTATTAAACCATAATAATAAAATGAACATCGCAGTGACCCAAAATAGTGAAATATATGAAGTATACGAGGCAGCTGTTGAGACAAACAATAATACGAGAGAAATCATCGAGAAAAGAATCGCCCGTTTAGACAGTTTGAATACACCTACAACGTTAATGAGTAATAACAAGCCCCCTGCAGTATGAATCGCAAACATAATATAATAAACAACCGCATTTTTATCTGACAGTCCTTCATATATGATATTCACGTTATTTAAAAAGGACACTAATGCTGTAAAGAGAAGTAATAAACTCATCGCAAGCGCGGGAATTTTCACTAATGCATCCTTAGGGAATGACATGAGAAAAGCAGTTAAATCCTTCGCTGGCACAAGGAATTTAAGATCAGTCATATACTTTTTAGCCGCACGCGGGAACTTAAATACAGATAAGATTAATGCGATGAGCACTGGGAAGAAATAGTACGCAAAACGATACAGTAATAATGCGAGTAATATTTTTTCTTCACTTAAATCAAGTGTCTTTAAACTCAGTAACAGCACCAAGTCAAACGCGCCTAATCCCCCAGGAATGAAGCTGATTAAACCTGAAATAGCTGCGAGAATAAAGATGCCCATGAACGTTGTAAACGGTACGTCTAATCCTACAATGTTCAGCGCCATGTATAACACTGAAGCGGCTGCAACCCACTCAAGACCAGAGATGATAGTACAGTAGACGCCTACCAATCGATTATTAGCGGTTACCGGTTTAACAATTGTAAATATCACGAAGATAGGTAAAAAGAGCGCAACGACATATACCAGCCACTTTATCCAAGGATAGG
>NZ_LLER01000040.1 GCF_001500315.1 Staphylococcus auricularis
ACCCTCCACGGTTGAGCCGTGGGCTTTCACATCAGACTTAAAAAACCGCCTACGCGCGCTTTACGCCCAATAATTCCGGATAACGCTTGCCACCTACGTATTACCGCGACTGCTGGCACGTAGTTAGCCGTGGCTTTCTGATTAGGTACCGTCAAGACGCGCACAGTTACTTACGCATTTGTTCTTCCCTAATAACAGAGTTTTACGATCCGAAGAC
>NZ_LLER01000041.1 GCF_001500315.1 Staphylococcus auricularis
CTGCTGGCACGTAGTTAGCCGTGGCTTTCTGATTAGGTACCGTCAAGACGCGCACAGTTACTTACGCATTTGTTCTTCCCTAATAACAGAGTTTTACGATCCGAAGACCTTCATCACTCACGCGGCGTTGCTCCGTCAGGCTTTCGCCCATTGCGGAAGATTCCCTACTGCTGCCTCCCGTAGGAGTCTGGACCGTGTCTCAGTTCCAGTGTGGCCGATCACCCTCTCAGGTCGGCTACGTATCGTTGCCTTGGTGAGCCGTTACCTCACCAACTAGCTAATACGGCGCGGGTCCATCTATAAGTGACAGCAAAGCC
>NZ_LLER01000042.1 GCF_001500315.1 Staphylococcus auricularis
TAGATCAGCATGCTACGGTGAATACGTTCCCGGGTCTTGTACACACCGCCCGTCACACCACGAGAGTTTGTAACACCCGAAGTCGGTAGAGTAACCTTTTGGAGCTAGTCGCCGAAGGTGGGACAAATGATTGGGGTGAAGTCGTAACAAGGTAGCCGTATCGGAAGGTGCGGCTGGATCACCTCCTTTCTAAGGATTAATTACGGAACATCTTCTT
>NZ_LLER01000043.1 GCF_001500315.1 Staphylococcus auricularis
CCCCTAACACTTAGCACTCATCGTTTACGGCGTGGACTACCAGGGTATCTAATCCTGTTTGATCCCCACGCTTTCGCACATCAGCGTCAGTTACAGACCAGAAAGTCGCCTTCGCCACTGGTGTTCCTCCATATCTCTGCGCATTTCACCGCTACACATGGAATTCCACTTTCCTCTTCTGCACTCAAGTTTTTCAGTTTCCAATGACCCTCCACGGTTGAGCCGTGGGCTTTCACATCAGACTTAAAAAACCGCCTACGCGCGCTTTACGCCCAATAATTCCGGATAACGCTTGCCACCTACGTATTACCGCG
>NZ_LLER01000044.1 GCF_001500315.1 Staphylococcus auricularis
GCTTCGAATTAAACCACATGCTCCACCGCTTGTGCGGGTCCCCGTCAATTCCTTTGAGTTTAAGCCTTGCGGCCGTACTCCCCAGGCGGAGTGCTTAATGCGTTAGCTACAGCACTAAGGGGCGGAAACCCCCTAACACTTAGCACTCATCGTTTACGGCGTGGACTACCAGGGTATCTAATCCTGTTTGATCCCCACGCTTTCGCACATCAGCGTC
>NZ_LLER01000045.1 GCF_001500315.1 Staphylococcus auricularis
AGGAAAATGGAGCTATTTATATCGTGCCATTGATGCAGAGGGACATACATTAGATATTTGGTTGCGTAAGCAACGAGATAATCATTCAGCATATGCGTTTATCAAACGCCTCATTAAACAATTTGGTAAACCTCAAAAGGTAATTACAGATCAGGCACCTTCAACGAAGGTAGCAATGGCTAAAGTAATTAAAGGTTTTAAACTTAAACCTGACTGTCATTGTACATCGAAATATCTGAATAACCTCATTGAGCAAGATCACCGTCATATTAAAGTAAGAAAGACAAGGTATCAAAGTATCAA
>NZ_LLER01000046.1 GCF_001500315.1 Staphylococcus auricularis
CGACTTTCTGGTCTGTAACTGACGCTGATGTGCGAAAGCGTGGGGATCAAACAGGATTAGATACCCTGGTAGTCCACGCCGTAAACGATGAGTGCTAAGTGTTAGGGGCTTTCCGCCCCTTAGTGCTGCAGCTAACGCATTAAGCACTCCGCCTGGGGAGTACGGCCGCAAGGCTTAAACTCAAAGGAATTGACGGGGACCCGCACAAGCGGTGGAG
>NZ_LLER01000047.1 GCF_001500315.1 Staphylococcus auricularis
GATTAATAACTAGATTAAGTTATTAAGGGCGCACGGTGAATGCCTTGGCACTAGAAGCCGATGAAGGACGTTACTAACGACGATATGCTTTGGGGAGCTGTAAGTAAGTTGTGATCCAGAGATTTCCGAATGGGGGAACCCAACACGAGTATGTCGTGTTATCGACATGTGAATTCATAGCATGTCAGATGGTAGACCCGGAGAACTGAAACATCTTAGTACCCGGAGGAAGAGAAAGAAAAATCGATTCCCTGAGT
>NZ_LLER01000048.1 GCF_001500315.1 Staphylococcus auricularis
ACAACTTTATGGGATTTGCTTGACCTCGCGGTTTCGCTGCCCTTTGTATTGTCCATTGTAGCACGTGTGTAGCCCAAATCATAAGGGGCATGATGATTTGACGTCATCCCCACCTTCCTCCGGTTTGTCACCGGCAGTCAACTTAGAGTGCCCAACTGAATGATGGCAACTAAGCTTAAGGGTTGCGCTCGTTGCGGGACTTAACCCAACATCTCAC
>NZ_LLER01000049.1 GCF_001500315.1 Staphylococcus auricularis
GGCGAGCGAAACGGGAAGAGCCCAAACCAATGAGCTTGCTTGTTGGGGTTGTAGGACACTCTTTTAGAGTTAGAAATGTATCGCTTAGACGAAGCATCTGGAAAGATGCATCAGAGAAGGTAATAATCCTGTAGTCGAAAAGCTATACACTCTTGAGTGGATCCTGAGTACGACGGAGCACGTGTAATTCCGTCGGAATCTAGGAGGACCATCTCCTAAGGCTAAATACTCTCTAGTGACCGATAGTGAACCAGTACCGTGAGGGAAAGGTGAAAAGCACCCCGGAAGGGGAGTGAAATAGAACTTGAAACCGTGTGCTTACAAGTAGTCAGAGCCCGTTAATGGGTGATGGCGTGCCTTTTGTAGAATGAACCGGCGAGTTACGATCTGATGCAAGGTTAAG
>NZ_LLER01000005.1 GCF_001500315.1 Staphylococcus auricularis
ATTCGCTTTACAGAACCGACATTGATCGCGTTGAGTGGCGGTAGTTTTAAAGCCCGTACACAAACGATGACAATTCTACCAAACAAGCTTTATTTAATGGAAAAAGGGGATGTACTCCGCTTTACTGAAACAAGCCGTACGGGTCGCGTTTATCTCGCAGTGGCTGGTGGATTTGAATTAGAAGAATGGTTAGGTTCTAATTCAACGGATTTCAAAGCAAAAATTGGTGGATTTCACGGTCGCAAATTGCGTAAAGGCGACGAGGTAAATATGAAACGTGATTATAACGAACGTCATGAAAAACTGTTTGAGAATCTAGAAGAGACACATCAAACTGACTGGGGCATCGATGGTTATGCACTGTCATTTAATTACATGTCAGACGTCATTCATGTGATAAAAAGTAAAGGAACGGAAGACTTTGATAGTGAAGCGTTAGAACAGTTTACGCTCAATGAATATAAAGTGACGAGCAAGGCGAATCGTATCGGTATGCTTGTGGAAGGCACCCTTGTTAAAGCGTATTACGATGATATGCCAGCCCATCAATCTGTTAAATGGGGTACGATTCAAGTGAAGCGTGATGGGACGCCCATCATTTTACTCAACGATCATTACACGTTAGGTAGTTATCCGCAAATAGGCACAATCGCTAGCTATCACTTAACGAAACTGGGACAAAAAGCGCAAGGTTCTAAACTTAAATTCCAATTTATTGATATAGAACGTGCTGAAAATAACCTCGTAAAATACAGTAATTGGATGAACCAATTATTCCATGGTATTGAATATCGCATGCAGTTAGAAATGTTAAAATAAAGTAAAGGCAATTGATGTGGTAAAATAAGTTTTAAAGCTATAAAAGGCATAGTGTCATATTGAAGAACAAAAATAGAGAAATAGTGATAATTGCTGTGGCGACGCGATTCTTCAGTCGTGAAATGCATTCGAACACAGCACATACATATAAAAGTTGACGATAAAGAGACATAAAAAAAGAAAATGAATACGTAAGTCTCAAGGCTGATTAGCTTTAAGCTATCTTTCTATATAATTGATCATATTGGAAATAAAATTATCATGTTTATGATGATGTTTAGAAATCGCATAGCTAAGCGGTTTATAGTAGATAAATAAACAATATTAGAGTTATATATATTGAAAAAAGTGTCTTTTTACTTGATATTTAATTCGAATTGCTCTATATTTGTTTATTGAAATATGCGCATTTTGTTACATTTAGATTACAAATATAGTGTGATTGTAAAGAAAGTGTGACGAAATCATTCTATCATTCATTTAATTTTTACAAACAGAGAACATAAACAGAGTGAGAGTGAATGAACCGATAAAAGTAAATGGATAATAAATATTGACGATACGCTTGATGGACGAAAGCGTAAATGTCGTTATATAGCAGGAAAGTAAAGTAATAAGCGATAAGAAATTTCCCCAGTAGAAGATGTAGACAAAGGTGCATTTTAACCGTTTCATAGACTAAACGCTCGGCACATTTGTCTAGGGGAGATTAAAGGAAAGATAAAAACAAAGCGATAGCATACGCGAGACACGCAAAAGTATAGAAATCAATGATTGCAATAAACGAATGTTTCGTCTGTTGTAACGCGATAAATCTATTTTTGTAACGCATCGAATGACGCACAAAATGATGAATACTGACATACTATGCTGAGTGAGACTGCTCCATAGTAAATAAAAACGGAGGAAACAAACATGAGTATACACAAAAAGAAACTGTCTCTTTTTGCTTTTTTTATTTTAACAGTCCTGACTGTTACGCTGAAAACATACTTTTCGTACTATGTTGATTTTTCATTAGGCGTTAAGGGTTTAACTCAAAACTTAATACTCTTACTTAACCCATACAGCTTAATCGCCTTAGTACTAAGTGTGTTCTTATTCTTTAAAGGGAAAAAAGCATTTTGGTTCATCTTTACTGGCGGTTTCTTACTTACTGTTCTATTGTATGCGAACGTCGTATACTTTAGATTCTTCTCTGACTTCTTAACGTTCAGTACGTTAAATCAGGTAAGTAATGTTGATTCAATGGGTGGTGCTGTGGGCGCATCATTCAAATGGTATGACTTTATTTATTTTGCTGATACAGCTGTATACCTATTCATACTCATTTTTAAACAAAAATGGTTAAGTAAACGCGTATTTAGTAAAAAATTCGTACCTGTTGTGATGGCTGCTTCCGTGGCATTGTTCTTCTTGAACTTAGCATTTGCAGAAGCAGATCGACCAGAACTACTCACACGTACATTCGACCATAAATACTTAGTTAAGTACTTAGGACCATATAACTTCACGGTCTATGATGGTGTCAAAACCATTCAAAGTAATCAACAGAAAGCGTTAGCCAATGAAGATGACTTGACGAGAGTATTAAATTATACAAAACAAAAACATTCAGAACCGAATCCGGAATATTACGGCGCAGCTAAAAAGAAAAACATTATTAAAATACACTTAGAAAGTTTCCAAACGTTCTTAATCAATAAAAAAGTAAACGGTGAAGAAGTGACACCATTCTTAAACAAACTTTCTTCAGGTAACGAAGATTTCACTTACTTCCCTAACTTTTTCCATCAAACAGGACAAGGTAAAACATCTGACGCAGAGTTAACGATGGATAATAGTTTATATGGTTTACCTCAAGGATCTGCGTTCTCATTAAAAGGTGATAATTCATATCAATCACTCCCAGCGATCCTAGAACAAAAACGAGGTTATACAACGAACGTGATGCACGGGGACTACAAAACATTCTGGAACCGAGATCAAATTTATAAACACTTTGGTTTAGATAAATTCTATGATGCGACGTACTTCGATATGTCAGATGAAAATATCGAAAACTTAGGTCTGAAAGATAAAGAGTTCTTTAAAGAATCTGTGAATTACTTAGATAAAGAAAAAGAACCATTCTATTCACACTTAATTACGTTAACGAACCATTATCCATTCACATTATCTGAAGAAGATGCTTCAATTGATCAACCTGATACAGGGGACTCAACCGTAGATGGATATATTCAAACGGCACATTATTTAGACCAAGCTTTAGAACAATTTGTGAAAGACTTGAAAGATAAAGGTCTTTACGATGATTCAGTCATCTTACTTTATGGTGACCACTACGGTATTTCTGAAAACCATAACAAAGCAATGGAAAAATTATTAGATGAAGATATCACACCAGCGAAATTTACTGACTTAAACCGTACAGGCTTATGGATGAAAATACCTGGTAAAGACGGTGGCGTAAACGAAACTTACGGTGGTCAAGTCGACATCATGCCTACATTACTCCACTTAGAAGGTATCGACACGAAAAATTATGCGATGATGGGTACAGATCTCTTCTCTAAAGATCACGATGATACGATTGCTTTCAGAAATGGTGACTTTATCACAAAAGACTACAAATACGTGAATGGTCGTATCTATGATAATGAGGATAATCAACCAGTCACAGAAAAACCAAAAGACTTTGATAAACGTAAACAACAAACTGAAAAAGACTTGGAAACAAGTGATAAGATCTTGAATGGTGACTTATTCAGATTCTACGACAACCCTGATTTCGACAAAGTGAAACCATCAGATTATAATTATCCACCAGGTCCAAAAGGTTCAGAAAAACAATAACAGGAAAAACCCCTTACTCAACTGCGAGTAAGGGGTTTGTTTTGCAAAAAATGCCTTTTACTATCCAAGCGCAACGTCTAAAATCATCATAATTGTAAATCCAACCATTAAACTTAACGTCGCTAAATCCGTGTTGTTACCAGATTGTGACTCTGGAATGAGTTCTTCCACACAAACGAAAATCATCGCACCAGCTGCAAAAGCGAGTGCGTAAGGTAACATCGGTGTGACGATTAATACGGCTGCTGCACCGACTGTCGCGAAGATCGGTTCGACAATGGCCGATAATTGACCATAGTTGAACGCTTTCCACTGTGACGCACCTTCTGCACGAATCGGCATAGAAACAGCTGCACCTTCAGGTATGTTCTGAATACCGATCCCGATCGCGAGACCGAGTGCGCCGAGTAAGGTCGCTTGTCCGTTCCCTGAGACAACGCCTCCAAATGCGACACCGATGGATAAACCTTCAGGAATATTGTGCAATGTGATGGCTAAGACAAGTAAGGTGCTTTTATTTAAACTTTTCGTTTTGACACCTTCACGTTGTTGGTGCTCATCTGTCGCATTCCGATGAATATGTGGAATGACGAAATCTAAACCACGAATAAAGATTCCACCTAATAAGAAACCGATTGCTGCAGGTAACCAAGGAATAGCACCATCTTCATTGTATTCAATGGCAGGTTGTAATAAAGACCAAAAACTGGCTGCAATCATGATCCCAGCTGCGAAACCTTGCATCGTATTTAAGATTTTGTCGTTCGTCGTTTTAAACACAAAGACAGCCGCTGCACCAAGTGCTGTCAGTAACCAAGTGACGATACCAGCACTTAATGCTTGGATAGCAGGAGGTAGATTTTGAAATAATTCGGCCATACCCATGCCTCCTTTGTATCATTTGCGCTGAAAAAGATGTATAATATATAGAACTGAAATTTATTTTAACAGATTTATATTGAGATTACGATGTTAAAAGGGTGTTGGAGAATGGAATCATACAAGATTGAGCATTTAAATAAATCATATGCAGATAAAGTGATATTTGATGATTTACATTTATCAATATCTGAAGGAGAAAAAATAGGGCTCGTCGGAATCAATGGGACCGGCAAGAGTTCTTTATTGAAAGTGATTGCTGATCTAGACGAGGATTACGAGGGTGAGGTGACGCATCCAAATGGCTATCGGATACGTTATTCCTCTCAAAAACAAACCTTTGATGAAAATCAAACGGTATTTGATGGTGTGTTAGCTTCGGATTCGAAAGTCGCACAATTGATTAAAGATTATGAGCATGCGATGAACCGTTATCTTGAAACGCAAAGCGATGCGGATCTAGAACGCATGATGCAAGCACAGACGAAGATGGATGAAAATGATGCTTGGGATTACAGTGCTGAGGTAAAAACCATTTTATCTAAACTGGGTATTACGGAAACCGCGAAGCAAGTACACGAACTTTCTGGGGGACAACAAAAGCGTGTCGGCTTAGCGAAAACATTAATCGAACAACCGGATTTATTGTTGTTAGATGAACCGACAAACCATCTTGATTTTGAATCGATAAGCTGGTTAATCAACTATGTGAAACAATACCCACACACGGTTCTCTTCGTCACGCACGATCGGTATTTTCTTAACGAAGTTGCGACACGTATTGTGGAACTAGACAGAGGGAAGCTCACTTCTTATCCAGGTAATTATGAAGATTACATCGCCATGCGCGCAGAAAATGAACAGATTGAACAGAAACAACAAGAAAAACAAAAAGCATTATACAAACAAGAACTCGCCTGGATGCGTGCAGGTGCAAAAGCGAGATCTACAAAACAACAAGCGCGGATTAATCGCTTTAAAGATTTAGAACAAAATGTTAAAAATCAACACCAACAAGATAAAGGATCGCTAAACTTAGCTTATTCTAGGTTAGGTAAGCAAGTGTTCGAGCTCGAACATCTGACTAAACGAATGAACGACAAGACACTTTTTTCAGATATCACTCAAATCATTCAAAATGGTCAACAAATTGGTATTGTAGGACCGAATGGTGTAGGGAAAACGACACTACTTAATATTTTAAGTGGTGAAGATGAGGATTATGAAGGTGTCCTTAAAATCGGTCAAACTGTTAAAATTGCTTACTTTAGACAAACAGAAGAACGATTAGATCGTGATGTTCGCGTGATTGATTATCTACGTGAAGAAAGTGAGGTCGCTGAAGAACAAGATGGCACTTCAGTGTCTGTCACACAATTGCTTGAGCGCTTCCTTTTCCCAAGTGAAACGCATGGTAAGAAGTTATTTAAACTCTCGGGTGGCGAACAGAAAAGGTTATACCTACTCAAACTGTTAGTTCATCAACCGAATGTGTTGATGTTAGACGAGCCGACCAACGATTTAGATACTGAAACACTGACCATCTTAGAAGATTACATCAATACATTTGGCGGGTCAGTCATCACAGTCAGCCACGACCGTTACTTCTTAAATAAGGTCGCTCAAGAATATTGGTACATCCACGATGGGGTGATGGATCGTATCATAGGGGATTTTGATGATTATCTCGCTTTTCAAAAGGAACAGCAAAAAGAAGCTCAGCAAGTCGCTGCAGCCTCGACACCCAAACAAACCCAACCACCTAAGAAGCGCAAAAAAGGATTGTCCTACAAAGAAAAACGAGAGTACGAAACATTGTTAGAACGGATTGAACAAACTGAACAGAGATTAACTGAAATTGACGATGAAATGGTAGCAGCAAGTTCAGATTATGCGAAAGTTAAAGACTTAAGTGATGAGCAACAACAACTCAATGAACGCTATGAAGCGGATATGTTGAGATGGAGCGAATTAGAAGAATTAAAAGAACAATGAGGGAATACGAATGATGGAGCAAACTTTATCGCACTATTTTGGATATGAAACCTTTCGTCCAGGTCAGAAAGAAATAATAACTAAAATTATGGATCATCGTAACGTATTAGGGGTGCTACCGACTGGCGGAGGTAAATCCATATGCTATCAAGTGCCGGGGCTGATGCTTGGCGGCATTACGATCGTCATCAGTCCATTAATTTCTTTAATGAAAGACCAGGTTGATCAACTGACTGCAGCAGGCATTTCAGCGATTTATTTAAACAGCAGTTTATCTCAAGCAAAACAGCGTGAGATTGAACGTGGGTTAACTGAAGGCAAATACCAATTTCTTTATGTTGCACCAGAGCGCTTTGACAATCCTGACTTTATTGCATTATTACGTCAATTACCAATACGTTTAGTCGCTTTTGACGAAGCACATTGTATTTCAAAATGGGGGCATGATTTTAGACCAAGTTATCAAGCGGTGATTTCGAAAGTCCTTAGCTTACCACAGGATTTTGCGATTGTCGCATTAACAGCGACTGCAACGGCAGAGGTTCAAAAAGACATTATGTCACGCTTGCACATCGCGGATGAGGATGAAATTAAGACAAGCACGAAACGACCGAATTTAATATTTCAAGTGAATCCGACCTTCCAACGCCAAAACTTTGTCATTGACTATGTAAAAGATCATCCTAAACAGGCTGGCATTATTTATTGTGCGACACGTAAGCAAGTCGAAGAACTGGATGAGGCGTTACAAAATAATCACGTCAACAGTACGTATTATCATGCTGGGTTAACGAATAAAGAACGCGAACAGGCTCAAAATGATTTTATCTATGATCGTGTACGGGTCGTTGTAGCGACTAATGCATTTGGTATGGGGATAGATAAATCCAATGTACGCTTTGTCATTCATTACAATATGCCTGGCGATTTGGAATCTTATTATCAAGAGGCAGGTCGTGCGGGACGTGACGGTTTACCAAGTGACTGTATCTTGCTGTTTTCTGAACGTGATATCGGATTACATCAATATTTTATAACATCGTCTAAAGCAGACGATGATTATAAAGATAAAATGGGTGAAAAACTGACCAAAATGATTCAGTATACAAAAACGAAGAAATGCCTCGAAGCAACAGTAGTGCACTATTTTGAACCTAATGAGCGTTTAGAAGAATGCGGTCAGTGTAGCAACTGTAAACACACAGATAAAACGTATAACATGACAGAAGAAGCGAAGATGATTTTGAGCTGTGTGATTCGAATGCAACAACAAGAAAGTTATAGTGTGCTCATCCAAGTCTTGCGTGGAGAAGCATCTGACTATATTCAACATCGTCAATATAATCAGCTCTCTACCCATGGCATTATGAAAGAATATACGACGTCTGAATTAAGCCATCTCATCGATGAATTGCGGTTTAAAGGCTTCCTCAATGAGTACAATAGTATTTTGACGTGTGATAATTCGGTTAAATCCGTATTGAATGGTGATATTGAAATCTTTACGACGCCATTTAAACATAAGACGAAAGAAAAAGTGCATATCAATACGGTGGAAGGCGTGGATCGCGACTTATTCGATCAGCTTGTCGATGTGCGTCAACAACTCAGTCAGCAACTTGATATTGCACCGGTCAGTATTTTCTCAGATTACACGTTAGAAGAATTTGCGAAACGCAAGCCAGAATCTAAACAAGATATGATTGCGATAGAAGGGGTCGGCAGCTACAAATTGAAACATTACTGTCCGAAATTCCTTGAAACGATTCAAACGTATAAAGCAGGAGTTTAACAGTGCTTTTCAATGACTTAAGCATAGCATTATGCGTAGGTTGATTATAGAAAATATGGAGCTTATCTCACACTAGAGATTAGCTCCATTTTTTGTGCCTAAGATTAAATTCATAGCAATCATTTCCAGGCGTAAAATAACTGAGATAGATGTTTGATTTGCGTTTGAACCTCATGAGGTAGGGAAAAGACAGGACAAAAGGAGAATGAAGGTGACAACGTGATTGAATTTAAAAATGTAACGAAACGCTACGGGGATAAAGTGGCCGTAGATGATGTCAGTTTCCGAATCAAAGAAGGCGAATTTTTCGTGTTGATCGGGCCATCAGGATGCGGAAAAACCACTACACTAAAAATGATTAATCGGCTTGTATCGCTAACGACAGGCTATATTTATTTTAAGGATAAACCGATTAGTAATTATCCGGTATATGAAATGCGTTGGGACATTGGGTATGTCTTACAACAAATCGCATTATTTCCGCATATGACGGTGCGTGACAACATTGCGCAAGTACCCCAAATGAAAAAGTGGAAAGATAAAGACATCGACGCTCGAATCGATGAATTATTAAATATGGTAGGCATGGATCCCGAATATTATAAAAAGCGCAAACCTGACGAATTATCTGGTGGACAGTGTCAGAGAATCGGCGTGGCACGCGCGTTAGCGGCAGATCCTCCTGTCATTTTGATGGATGAGCCCTTTAGTGCACTAGATCCATTGAGTCGAGAAAAATTACAAAATGATTTATTAGAATTACAAGCACAAATTAAAAAGACGATTGTGTTTGTAACCCATGATATTCAAGAAGCAGTTAAATTAGGAGATCGCATCTGCTTATTAAATGAAGGTCATATTGAACAAATCGATACGGTAGAAAACTTTGCGAAGCATCCTAAAAATGACTTCGTCAAAACATTTATGGGAGAAGCAATCCATTCTGATCAAGATCAACGACAACTCGCAACAGTCCTCGACGACACACTTCGTGTAGAGAAGAATGACGAACAGTATCCAGAGGTTGAGAGTACAGACTCACTACAAAAGGCTTATCAATTATTAGCTGAACATGAAGCGGTTATTGTGCGTAAAAGTGATCAACTCTATCAAGTGTCACGCGCGGCGCTTCTCCGTTTTTTAGCAGACAATGAAGCAGGTGATGTGACATGAATGCATTTTTCCAAACGTTTGATTCAAAGAAAGATGAACTCGTCACAACGATTATCGAACATATTCAGTTGTCGTTTATTGCACTCATCATCGCCGTGTTAATCGGTGTACCTTTAAGGATACTATTAACCAAGACAAAAAAGTTATCTGAAATTGTGATGAATATTGCTGCGGTACTCCAAACGATACCATCACTTGCTTTACTTGGACTCATGATTCCATTGTTTGGTATTGGGAAAGTGCCAGCAGTGATTGCACTCGTCGTTTATGCCTTACTACCTATTTTGAGAAATACATATACAGGGATCTCTGAGGTGAATCCATCTTTAGTTGAAGCGGCTAGAGGTATTGGGATGAAACCAGGTAGACGACTCACAAAGGTTGAACTTCCAATCGCGATGCCAGTGATCATGGCAGGGATTCGTACAGCGATGGTACTGATCGTCGGCACAGCGACATTAGCTGCATTAATTGGAGCAGGCGGTTTAGGTGATTTGATCTTACTCGGTATCGATCGAAACGATACGTCACTCATCGTGCTTGGTGCGATACCTGCTGCATTACTCGCAATCATTTTCGACCTCGTGTTGCGCTTCATGCAACGCTTATCTTATAAAAAACTATTATTATCATTAGGTGCAATCCTTATCATTACTGTGATTGTCATTGTCGCACCGTTATTGAGTCAGAAAAATGATAACATCACATTAGCGGGTAAACTGGGTTCAGAACCATCAGTGATCACAAATATGTATAAAATACTCATTGAAGAAGAGACTGAACATACTGTGACGGTCAAAGATGGAATGGGCAAAACCTCATTCTTATTTAACGCGTTAAAATCAGACAATATCGATGGCTACCTAGAGTTTACAGGAACCGTGTTAGGGGAATTGACGAAAGAAGACTTAAAATCTAAAGAAGAGCAACAAGTTTATCAACAAGCGAAATCAAGTTTAGAACAAAAATTTGATATGACGATGTTGAAACCGATGAAATTTAATAACACATACACTCTCGCAGTGAAGAAAGATTTTGCTGAGGAACATCAACTTAAAACGATCAGTGATTTAAATAAAGTCTCAGATGAAATCAAACCTGGTTTCACGTTAGAATTTAATGATCGTAATGACGGTTACCCAGCAGTGAAAAAGGCATATGATTTGGACTTTAAAGACATTACAACGATGGAACCGAAATTGCGTTACCAAGCCGTTGAAAATGGTGACATTAACTTAGTAGATGCCTATTCTACGGATGCAGAGTTAAAACAATATGATATGGTGGCATTAGAAGATGATAAGCATGTCTTCCCACCTTATCAAGGCGCACCAGTCTTTAAGGAAAAATATTTGTCTTCACACCCTGAAATCAAAGCACCATTGAACAAGTTAGAAGGGCAGATTACAGATGATGAAATGCAGGAAATGAATTATCAAGTCACTGAAAAGGATGCAGATCCTTATGAGGTCGCACGTCAGCATCTTAAAAAACATCACTTAATTCAATAAACTGCATTGCTTTTTAAAACGCACAAAGGATATAATAGACAGTAAGTTTCGAAGTTTCTGTTAATTTAGGGGGGTATCTATAAAATGAAGAAACAACTAGAAAAATTATCAGCGTATCAACCGGGACTCTCACCGCAAGCATTAAGAGAAGAACATGGCATTAAAGGTGAATTATATAAATTATCATCTAATGAGAACTTATACGGCCCATCCCCAAATGTGAAAGAGATTATTAAAGAACATTTGGATGAGTTATACTATTATCCTGAAACATTTGCGCCATTATTAAGAGAAACCATTAGCGAAGCATTAGGTGTGGACCGTTCACGCATCTTATTCGGTGCTGGTCTAGACGAAGTCATCCTCATGATTTCACGTGCTGTGCTCAATTCAGGAGATAAGATTGTAACCAGTGCTGAAACATTTGGCCAATATTATCACAATGCCATCGTAGAATCCGCCGAAGTTGATTTAGTCCCATTAAGTGAAGGGAATTTCGATTTAGACGAAATTGCTGCCAAAGTGGATAAAGACACGAAACTTGTATGGTTGTGTAATCCAAACAACCCAACAGGTACTTATTTCACGCATGATGAATTAGATGATTTCTTATCAAAAATTCCAAGTGAAGTGCCTGTCGTGATTGATGAAGCTTATTTCGAATTCGTCACTGCTTCAGATTATCCAGATACATTGGCATTACAACAAAAATATGAAAATGCATTTGTATTACGTACATTTTCAAAAGCATACGGTTTAGCAGGTATGCGTATTGGTTATGTTATTGCAGCTGAAGACGCTGTAGAAAAATGGAACATCGTCCGTCCACCATTCAACATTGGTCGTTTGTCCGAATATGCTGCAGTAGCTGCTTACGAAGACCAAGATTATGTGAAACAAATACGTGAACGCAATGCGAAAGAACGTGCTAAATTCTTTGCGATTCCACAAAGTGAGCACTTCTACCCAAGTCAAACGAACTTTATCTTTGTGAATACGTCACGTCCACAAGCGTTATATGAAGCGCTCTTACGTGTAGGATGTATCACACGTCAATTCCCAACAGGAGTTCGTATTACAATTGGTTTCCCTGAACAAAATGATAAAATGATCGAAGTCTTGAAAAACTTTGATTATTAAAGCAGAAATTTGGATACACAATTGAGAGATTGAGACACCACACGTCTCAATCTCTATTTTTTTAATAAAATTAAAGATAGATTGTTTGCAGTAACTTTTGGTTAAAATGTATATTATTTGCTATACTTTAGTAAACTAGAGGAAAGGGTTGAAGCTGTTATGGGGAGAGAAACAATCGCAATTGATATGGACGAGGTATTAGCGGATACGCTCGGTGCCATCATTAGAGAAGTGAACGAACGCACAGATATGGGGCTCACTGTAGATCAACTCAACGGTCAGAAAATTAGACAAGCAATGCCTGAACATGATGGATTATTAACAGATATCTTGTACCAACCAGGTTTCTTTAAATCATTAGAAGTGATGCAAGATGCACAAGAAGTCGTTAAAAAATTAACGGCCCACTATGATATTTTTATTGCTACAGCAGCGATGGATGTCCCAACATCCTTCCACGATAAATACGAATGGTTAAGAACGAATTTTCCATTTTTAGATCCCCAACACTTTGTATTTTGTGGTACAAAATCAGTGATTAATACAGATTATTTAATCGATGATAACCCACGTCAATTAACTGCCTTTACGGGTAAACCAATCATGTATACGGCAGAACACAACCAATTAGATGATCGATTCACACGCGTGAACAATTGGCGTGAGGTGGAAGAATTATTATTGAAAAAGGACTAAGTACATACAATATAAGAGGATATGTTAAAGAAGGAGAGAAATCGGTGTCGATTCCTCTCCTTTTCACGTATATTGATGTTATTTTGATGTGTCTGCTGCAGGTAATGTGAGTAATTCAACGGCACGTGGAATAACTTCGATATCTAACGGTGTACTGAGCGCAATCTCACCATCGATATCGACATCCATCGATTGATTAGTAGATAGAGATATTTTTTGTGCTAAAGCGTGTTTAATCCCTTTCGTCATATGGTTCCAATTCATGCTATCACGCTGTTTGAAAATGTCATTTAAGATACTAAAGTCTTTCTTTTTAAAGACAAACATATCGAGGTAACCATCAGAAGGATTAAGATCCGTCATTGGTATACGACTGCCCCCAATAAATGGACCATTGGCGATGATAATCATAGCAGTAGACCCCGTCGACGTTTCGCCGTCTACTGTTAATTCATAATCAAATGAAGTGGGGTGGATGAGTGTTTTCATTGTCGAACCGATATAGCTGAGTTTACCGAAGAGATCTTTATTACCTGCTTGTACATTTTTAGCATTTTGTACGATAAGGCCTAGGCCGACGAAGTTGAGCGCATATGTATCATTGACTTTGATGACGTCATATGTTGTAGGGCGGGCCTGTAATAATTGTTGACTCGCTTCATCATGTTTCGGTGACAGATTAAGTGTTTTGGTAAAATCATTGAATGTACCACCCGGAATGATGCCAATCGGTAGTTTTAAGTCGTGTTGCATGACCCCATTGATAAGTTCATTTACGGTCCCGTCACCGCCGAGAATAAATAATACATCTACATCATCACTGTAGCGTTTTGTTTTAATAGATTCGCAATAATCGATGATGTCGCCTTCAGATTCACTTAATTGAATCGATACGTGCTTACATAATTGTGTGAGTGCTTTTGTGACATCACCGAGTCCTTGATGGATGTCGTTGATACCACTGTGGTTATGGTAGAAAAGCACACCGTGTTGATATTGTTGTGACATGGTTTCTCCTTCTCGTTCATTAGTTATGTATAGATAAAATAAATAAAACTAGACAATGTAGTTTAATAATAAAGATAACAAACATTGTCTAGTTTTGCTAATAAGTATGGAAATTATTTAATACCTTTCATACCTCTTACAATTTTAGGTACAAACATCAATGTGATGATTGCTACGACAGTTGCGATACCACCTAAGAATAGGAAGTAATTTTGGTAGCCGAGTGGTTCGATTAATTTTACCAAAGTACCATTTGCAGCTTGACCTGTCGCATTGGTTAATAACCATAAACTCATCATTTGTGCATTGAATGCTTTTGGTGCTAATTTTACAGCGGCACTGTTACCTGTAGGTGAGATACATAATTCACCGATAACACAGATGATGTACGCGATAATGATGTAGTTTACAGAGAATTGACCGCCAGATAAGTAACCTACGACACTCGCAAATATGTAAGAAATGCCTGCAAGTGCTGTCCCGATGACAAACTTAGATGGTAAGGTAGGTTGACGTGATCCGAGTTTATTCCAAAGTATTGTCAATACTGGTGCAAGCAATACGATGAATAATGGGTTAATAGATTGGAACCACGTTTTACCGAAATCAGCTGTCCAACCAAAGAGATTGATTGTCATGTCACTGTGTTTCAACGCGAAGATATTAAGTACGTTTGAACCTTGTTCTTGGATAGCCCAGAACAATGCGCCTAAAATATATAAAGGAATAAATGCAACGACGCGTGAACGTTCTACACTAGTGACCTCTTTGCTGCGAATCATGATTGTAAAGTAGCAGATTGGTAATAAGATACCTAAGATCAATACGATGGTACTAATAATATTGAATGAAAATGTACCTGTTGCTAATGTAATGATTAAAATAATTGCGATAATTGTGATAGCTGATCCGAAGATTAAACCATATTTTTTCTTTTCAGCTGTTGTTAAAGGATTGGTTGGTTTCATACCAACGTCACCTAAGTTTTTACGATTGAATAATAAGTAACAAACTAATGCTAATGCCATACCAAAAGCGGCGATTAAGAAGCCACCATGGAAATTATTTGTATCTGCAAAGTGATTTAAGATCAACGGTGCAATGAATGCTCCTAAGTTGACTGACATGTAAAATATAACAAACCCTGAATCCATACGTTTATCATTTTCTGGATAAAGGCGCCCAACCACATTAGAAATATTAGGTTTCATTAAACCAGAACCTACAATAATAAATAACATGGATAAGCATAGTCCTACGATCGCTAAAGGTAAACTTAAGAAGACATGTCCAATAATGATGAAGACTGCTCCAATTAATGTTGCTTTTCGAGTCCCAGTAATGCGGTCAGCGATCCAACCCCCAAGTACTGAAGTCATGAAAATGAGTGCCCCGTAAACTGACATGATTGATTGTGCTGTTGTCTCAGGAATGCCGAGACCACCTTTTTCTATTGAATAATACATGTAGAAAATAAGTAGTGCACGCATACCATAGTAACTAAATCGTTCCCAGAATTCTACGAAGAATAGCACGCCTAGTCCACTAGGGTGCCCAAAGAATCCGTGTTGTGGGACGTCAGGTGTTGCGGGTTGCCTGTGTGTTGTGTTGCTCATAGTCCTTCCCGTCCTTTCTCCCAATTTTGTTTATATAAGCTTGATTGTACGCTTTAAATATGCGACTTGCAATAATTTTCTAAAAATAATACATTATCATCTATAATTATTTAGTATTATTACATTAATATAATAAATATGCTTATTCTTTAAAAGGGAGATAACTAAGTTAGTGCAGTCAACGTTTTGTTTTTAAAATGAATAGGGAAAAGCACAAAAAACAGTTAAACGCGTTTGAACAGATGTTGTTTGATTAACACTAACTGTCTTCTTACGTTTAACTGTTTATTTCACTAGGTGAAAGTTTCTTATTAATAAACGCCTTTCATGGCACGTTTTACAATCGGTGAAATGGCGAATAAGATAATACCGATAACTACCGCTACGAGTCCGGAATAAACGAAGTAATGGAGTGAATCAATTTTTGTGTATACCATAACGAGTTGCGCGTTTAATCCTTGTGCAGTAGCACTACTTAACAACCATAAGCTCATCATACGAGCAGTGAAACTTAATGGTGCAAGTTTGGTTGTAGTGGATAAGCCTACTGGTGAAATGAGTAACTCACCAATAACCACTAATAAAAAGCTAAGGACGAGCCAAATTGGATGGATTAATGATGATCCTCCGGCAAGTGGAAAGAACATGATTAAATAAGATAAGCCACCAATAATAGCACCTAAAGCAAATTTATGTACGGTAGGTGGGTTGTATTTACCGAGTTTTACCCATAATGTTGCGAATACAGGTGCTAACACAACGATAAAGATTGGATTGAGTGATTGGAACCATGCTGCTGGAATCGTAAAGTCTATTGCGCCGCCTGTCAGCTCTGACATTTCAAGTTGAGTTTTTTTATCCGCAAATGAAGCTAAGATCGTAGAACCTTGTTCTTGAATCATCCAGAATGCGACAGAGGTAATGTATAAGGGTATGTAGCTGAAAACACGAGATTTTTCATCTGAAGTGACATCTTTACTGCTCAGCTTGTTATTGACAATGATAATAGGTAACACAATACCCAAAATGGTAATGAGCAGACTGAAATTGGCTAATGATAAAGCTTCATTCAAGTGCAAGATCACTAAATATACGCCAAACAGTGCAATGACTATGGCGGTAAAGAGACTGATTTTTTTAATCTCAGGCTTTGTGAGTGGATTCGGTACGTTAAGTCCTGCTAAGCCTAAATTTTTCTTACGTTTGATACCGTATAAAACTAAACCGAAGAACATACCTATCGCTGCGACTAAGAAGCCAGCATGGAACCCGACTCTTGTTTGAAGATAGCCTATAATGAGTGGTGAGAGTAATCCACCAAGGTTAATCCCCATATAGAATAGCGTAAATGCAGAGTCACGGCGTGCATCATTTGTGTCATAGAGTTCACCGACTGTTGTAGAGATATTAGGTTTGAGTAATCCTGTACCACAAATGATGAAGAGCAACGCAATCATAACGAGCGTTAAGTTGTTCGGTAACGAGAGTAAAATGTGACCGATCATAATCAAGAATCCACCGTAAAAGACGGCGTGTTGTGTCCCAGTGATACGGTCCGCAATCCAGCCACCGATAACGCCAGACATGTAGATGAGTGTACCGTAAATAGATACGATTTGTAGTGCGACACTCTCGTCTAAACCAAATCCACCTTTGGCCACACTGTAATAAAGATAATACACGAGTATAGCTTTCATACCGTAGTAACTGAATCGTTCCCAGAATTCAGTAAAGAAGAGTGTGCTTAACCCCTTAGGATGTCCAAAGAAACCGGTCCTTGGTGTACTTTTCATGACTTCTTCGTGAGTGTAAGATGTTTGTTTCATTAAATCATCCATCCCCCTTTAATTATTTTATTTATTTTATTATGATTTTATCGATTTAACAACTTTTTTTCAGAAAATACAGAAATAGATGTTGCTATTTTATATGAAGCGGTTTGAATAGGGGGGAGATAGGTGTAGGAGTACTAATTCAAATGCACAAAATAGATGTTGGAAAAATAAAAAAGAGGTACAACAGCGTCATCGATTTCATGACGTGTTGTACCTAATTTGATATCATCTGACAATTTTACTGAATCGCAAATAATTTAGCGATTATCGACGTGTTCTGGATATAAATCATGTTGCATCAAACGATATTCTGCCATTTTTTCGTATTTTGTATCTGGGCGACCATAATTTGTATAAGGATCAATAGAAATGCCGCCACGTGGAGTGAATTTTCCCCAGACTTCGATGTAATGAGGATCCATCAAATCGATTAAATCATTCATGATGATATTCATACAGTCTTCATGGAAGTCACCATGATTTCTGAAACTAAAGAGATATAGTTTGAGTGATTTCGATTCAACCATTTTGATGTTAGGGATATATGAGATATAAATGGTTGCGAAATCAGGTTGTCCTGTGATGGGACATAATGACGTGAATTCAGGACAATTAAATTTGACGAAGTAATCTCTACCTTGATGTTTATTTTCAAATGTTTCGAGCACATCAGGACGGTAGTCAAAATCGTACTGATTGTTTTGATTTCCTAATAAGGTAATATCTTCTAATTCTTCTTTTTTACGACCTTCAGCCATAATCATTTCACTCCTTTAATAAGTAGTCTATGAGTTCGCTTCTTCTGGCGGTTGACGACGTGCTTTTTCAAACATGTAGTAGCTAGCACCGATAATGATTAGGTAACCTACAACTGCATAGAAGTCTGGTGATTCTCCGAACAGAATAAAGCCAAAGAATGCTGTGAACAGAATAGATGCATACGTAAAGATTGAAATATCTTTCGCAGGGGCATAGCTATAAGCGATAGTTACACCAATTTGACCGACAGCTGCAGAGATACCTGCACCGATAAGATAAACGACTTGTAACCAAGACATCGGTTCAAATGTTGCTACGGTGAAAGGAATTAAGACTATAATAGAGAAGAATGAGAAATAAAATACGATTGTATAAGGGGCTTCTCTGGAACTTAATGCTCTCACACAAGTATAAGCACTCGCTGCAAAGATACCAGATAGTAATCCGATGATAGAAGGAATCATAGATGATGAAAATTCAGGTTTAACTACAAATAACATACCAAATATAGCGACAAACATAGCGATGATTTGATAGTTACGCACTTTCTCGTTTAAAAAGATTAAACTGAGTAATATCGTCCAAAATGGATTGAGTTTCATCAATGTGTCTGCATCACTTAACACCATGTGATCGATGGCATAAATATTGAACAACACACCAATTAATCCCAGCGTGGAACGTGAAATTAATAGCGGCTGACTGCTCAATTTACCGAAGAGTGGCTGTTTATATTTATAGATAAAATATAACGGTATAAACATGGCTACTAAATTTCTGGCAAGTGATTTTTGAAAAACAGGTAAGTCACCTGATAATCTAAAGAACACAGACATAAAGCTAAAACCTATTGCTGAAATGAGTATGGCAATAATACCTTTAACTTTTGCGTTCACTGCGATCGCTCCAATATAATATTTTTACCGTATATATGTTAGCACAAAAACATATAAATTGTAATTACGTGGGAACTTGAAATTTTAACAAGGATGGGTTATGATAGATAGCGAACATACGTTCTTGTTTGAGTCGTGCACGAAATAATTGGTTCATTAGTGAATTTTGAAATCGAATGAGCGAAATCATTATAAATAGAGCGATATGTTATCGAAGCAAATAACATCTGAGAAAGCAAATAAAATAGCTGTAATTTTCGACCTAAAAAATTTTTTCATAATCTGTAATTCGTTTTAACGGTGTGACTGCGCCTTTAACTCTGAACATTAAGATTTTGTGACAACCCAGTGGCTCAGAAATCTCTTTAAAATGATTCTAGAGTTATGTATAATGAAACACATAATATAGTATTAGGAATCCAGACCAGCCACAACATGTTGTGGTTAGTTGAAAATTCCAAATAACTATAAAATGTACGAAAATCGCATATAAGACCTATATGTGAAGCAAAAACAACCACAACATAAGCCAAATTTAAAACGATAAAACACAACATCTAGATTAAAGGAAATAAGGATCAGGCATTGAATATGATTGAAATCATGCATTAAAAGTCACATTTGACCCATGCATAATAACAACAATGAGATACATCCTCCTTCTTTATTTCAATTAAGAAAACGTAAGACGAATCAATAACAAATTTAGAGATAAATCATAACTCGTTTAGCACTATTGAATGAAGCACAAATCAGCTAAGGAAGGTGATCCAATGAAGGTTGTATATTTTTCATTTTCAGGTAACGTACGTCGATTTATTAAACGTGCAGAAATAGAAGATGCATTGGAAATCACGGAACAAAATTGTTACGATCAAATCACTGAACCCTATATCTTAGTTACAGGTACAATCGGATTCGGTGAGGTTCCGGCTCCAGTACAATCTTTCCTAGATGTGAATAGCGACAACTTACAAGCTGTTGCTGCAAGCGGTAACCGAAATTGGGGTCCCAATTTTGCAAAAGCCGGCAGAACCATCTCAGAAAAATATCAAGTTCCACTATTAATGAAATTTGAAGTTCAAGGCTCAAATAAAGATGTTATAGAATTTAAGGAAAAGGTAGGTCAAATGAATGAAAATTATGGACGAGAAACAATACAATCACATTGAATTGAATAATGAAGTTACAAAACGTAACGAAAATGGTTTCTTTCAATTAGAAAAAGACCAAGAAGCATTAGCTGTCTATTTACAGGAAATAAAAAATAAGACCATCTATTTCGATACAGAAATTGAACGTTTGCATTATCTCGTTGATAATAACTTCTATTTTGATGTGTTTGAAAAATACACAGAAGCAGAACTAGAAGAAGTCACTGACTATGCCAAAAACATTGACTTTCAGTTTGCGAGTTACATGTCTGCTAGTAAATTCTATAAAGACTACGCTTTAAAAACGAACGATAAATCTCAATTCCTCGAAGATTATAACCAACACGTAACGATCGTTGCGTTGTATTTAGCAAACGGTAACGTAGACACAGCTAAAACATTCATTTCAGCTATGATCGAACAACGCTATCAACCTGCAACGCCTACATTCTTAAACGCTGGACGTGCACGCCGCGGTGAACTTGTCTCTTGTTTCTTATTAGAAGCAGATGACAGTTTAAACTCTATCAACTTCATCGATTCAACAGCGAAACAATTAAGTAAAATCGGTGGCGGTGTTGCCATCAACTTATCTAAATTGAGAGCACGTGGTGAAGTAATTAAAGGCATCAAAGGCGTCGCAAAAGGGGTATTACCTGTAGCGAAATCATTAGAAGGTGGTTTCAGTTACGCGGACCAACTTGGACAACGTCCGGGTGCAGGTGCGGTTTACTTAAATATCTTCCATTATGATGTCGAAGAATTTTTAGATACGAAAAAAGTAAACGCCGATGAAGATTTAAGATTGTCTACGATTTCTACTGGTTTAATCGTACCTTCTAAATTCTTTGAACTCGCTAAAAACGGTGAATCATTCTATATGTTTGCACCACATACGGTATACAAAGAATACGGTGTTACTTTAGATGATTTAAACCTCGATGAATACTACGATGATTTAGTTGCAAATCCAAACATTGAGAAAAAATCTAAAGATGCACGTGAAATGTTAAATCTCATCGCACAAACACAATTACAATCAGGTTACCCATACTTAATGTTTAAAGATAATGCAAACCGTGTGCATCCAAATGCGAATATCGGTCAAATCAAAATGAGTAACTTATGTACAGAAATCTTCCAATTACAAGAAACATCAGTGATCAATGATTACGGTGTCGAAGATGATATCAAACGCGACATTTCTTGTAATTTAGGTTCATTAAACATAGTGAATGTGATGGAATCAGGTAAATTTAGAGATTCTGTACACACTGGTATCGATGCGTTAACTGTAGTGAGTGATGAAGCAAATATTCAAAACGCACCTGGTGTTAAAAAAGCCAACAACGAATTACACTCAGTTGGACTTGGTGCGATGAACTTACACGGTTATCTCGCTAAAAACAAAATCAGCTATGAATCTGAAGAAGCGAAAGACTTTGCGAACGTCTTCTTCATGATGATGAACTATTATTCACTTGAACGTTCTATGCAAACAGCAAAAGAACGCGGTGAAACATATAAAGACTTTGAGAAATCTGATTATGCGAACGGTAAATATTTCGAATATTACACATCAGAATCAATCGAGCCACAATACGATAAAGTACGTCAATTGTTCGATGGCATCGATATTCCAACTGCAGAAGATTGGAAAGCACTACAACAACAAGTAGAAAAATATGGTTTATTCCATGCTTATCGCTTAGCGATTGCACCTACACAAAGTATTTCTTACGTACAAAATGCAACAACTTCTGTCATGCCAATTGTTGACCAAATCGAACGTCGTACTTATGGCAATGCGGAAACATTCTATCCAATGCCATTCTTATCACCAGAAACAATGTGGTATTACAAATCAGCATTTAACACAGATCAAATGAAATTAATTGATCTCATTGCGACAATTCAAACTCACGTAGACCAAGGTATTTCAACTATTTTATACGTAAACTCTGAAGTTTCAACAAGAGAACTATCTCGACTCTATGTGTATGCACACCATAAAGGATTAAAATCACTTTATTATACACGTAACAAGTTATTAAGCGTTGAAGAATGTACAAGCTGTGCTATTTAAGGATGACATGTCATAAAACGGGTTAAATCATGGGGACAAATCTTTAGTAAGTTAGGGGAAAGTGCGCTCAACTTTTCCCTGACTGATCTACATAATTAGTTAGGAGAAAGTATAAATGAAAGCAGTAAATTGGAATACGCAAGAAGATATGACCAATATGTTTTGGCGACAAAATATTTCTCAAATGTGGGTTGAGACTGAATTTAAAGTTTCAAAAGATATTGCAAGTTGGAAGACATTAGAAGAAGAAGAACAAAATGCATTTAAATATGCGCTCGCTGGCTTAACAGGATTAGATACACACCAAGCTGACGATGGTATGCCACTCATCATGTTACACACCACTGATTTACGTAAAAAGGCAGTGTATGGATTCATGGCCATGATGGAACAAATTCATGCGAAAAGTTATTCACACATTTTCACAACATTACTTCCATCTAGTGAGACAAACTATTTATTAGATAACTGGGTGCTTGAAGAACTTCATTTAAAATATAAAGCTGACGTCATCGTTGGTAATTATCATAAGCTATGGGGTAAAGAAGCTTCTATCTTTGATCAATACATCGCACGTGTTTCCAGTGTATTCCTAGAAACATTCTTGTTCTATTCTGGTTTCTATTATCCACTTTATCTTGCAGGACAAGGTAAAATGACAACATCAGGAGAAATTATTCGTAAAATCTTATTAGACGAATCTATCCACGGTGTGTTCACTGGTTTAGATGCGCAAAGTCTACGCAATGAACTCTCTGAAAATGAAAAACAAAAAGCAGATCAACTCATGTATCATTTACTAGAAGATTTATATAAAAATGAAGTCTCATATACGCATAAACTTTATGATGACATCGGTTTAACTGATGATGTGTTGAACTACGTCCGTTATAACGGCAACAAAGCATTATCTAACCTTGGTTTCGAACCGTACTTTGAAGAACGTGAATTCAACCCAATCATTGAAAATGCGTTGGATACAACGACTAAAAACCACGACTTCTTCTCAGTTAAAGGGGACGGTTACACACTTGCCCTTAACGTCGAAGCATTACAAGATGAAGACTTTGAATTTGATGATTAGTTGATCCTTTTATCAAAAAATAACACCTCGTAAGTATACAAAAAATATACTTACGAGGTGCTTTTTCGTTGTATAAGATGAACCTGTCATTGGTTTGGATTCTAACCCGCTCAATGAGAAATCCCTATATTACTGATTATTTTCACGACGATTTTTAAGCTCTCTTGCTCTAGCAATACATAAAATCAAAATACCAATTGGTGTCGCAATAATTAAGTCTACAATATTAAACGTATCTGAGAAATAATACATGAGTAGCATACAAATGACCCAAACAGTGGGTACAATAAAGCCGACAATTTTCGCTTCATATTGCGCAAGAAGCGATTGCGTGGCAGATAATGCTACTACAAGAATAAATACGCCCAAAACAGCCATTCATCTCACACTCCTCGTTACTGACTATCTTTCTCTTTCAATTGAAACCCAAATCATCACTTACGTCGCACATTTTAAGCTTCGTCTGTCTCAAAATAATGATGATAATGCAGCTGACAACGTGCATTAAACTGCGCACCACATTGCGGACAATGGTCTGTGTTCATATACTCGCGAATAGTGAGTTCATGCTTGCACACGCCACACAAAATTGCTTTCGTATCCCATTCGTCTTGTGGCCAGCGTTGTACTGGATGGGACTCGTGTTCAGCATGACATTGAGAGCACGGATAATATTTATTGCAACATTTAAACTTGATTGCGATGATATCCACATCGGTGTGATAGTGGGTGCACCGCGTTTCATTGTCTACAAGTGAACCATACACTTTGGGTTTCATGATATAACCACCTTAAGCTTCCGTCGGTTGTTCACCAATAATACGGACTTCGGTATTTAAATCGACATTGAATTTTTCTTTCACGACTTGTTGCACGTGATGAATGAGGTTTTCATAATCAGTGGCTGTACCTCCATCGACGTTGACCATAAAGCCAGCATGTTTTGTAGAAACTTCTACGCCGCCAATACGGTGGCCTTGTAAGCCAGAGTCTTGAATCAATTTACCTGCAAAGTGGCCAGGTGGTCTTTGGAACACACTACCACATGAAGGGTATTCTAAAGGTTGTTTAGATTCACGTCTTTCTGTAAGATCATCCATTACTGCTTGAATTTCTTTTTGATCGCCAGGTGTAAGTGTGAAAGCTGCTTCAACCACGACTAAATGTTTTTGTTGAACGATACTGTTGCGGTAATCGAGTTCAAGTTCGTTCGTAGTGAGTTGGTGCAACGTACCTTTTTCATCGACACATAACGCGTAGTCGATACAATATTTTACTTCGCCACCGTACGCACCTGCGTTCATGAATACGGCCCCACCGATAGAACCTGGGATACCACACGCAAATTCTAAACCAGTAAGTGAATAATCACGTGCTTTACGAGATACATCGATGATTGCAGCGCCACTACCTGCGATGATTGACGTATCAGAGACTTCAATGTGATTGAGCTCTAACAAGCTGAGGACAATACCACGAATACCGCCTTCACGGATGATGATATTAGAACCATTACCTAAATAAGTGACGGGGATATCATGTTCATATGCGAAGCGCACGATCTTCTGAACATCTTCATTCGTTGTAGGGGAGACATAATAGTCTGCTTTACCTCCTGTCTCCGTATATGTATACCGTTTTAAAGGTTCGTCTACTTTGATAATTTCTTTGGGTACAAGCTGTTCTAAGGCTTGTAAGATATCCTCTCTATGCACTGCAGAACTTCCTTTCTACTTTAATTCAACTTACATTATAGCAATGATTACGCTATTTTGCGAAAATGAATGCTACACGCTGGCAATTTTTTATATTTTTGTAACTTCCTTCGAACGTTGAAATTAAGCATCTTTATCTTTTAAGTAACGCTTGTACAATTGATTAAAGATTCGTTCTTTCTGAGTTTCATATTGTCTTATCGTTTCGCTGTGTTGATAGGCTTGCATTTTTTTCTCTTGGAAAAGTTGAGCAAACGCTGTGTCATGCGCTAATGCTTGCTGCATGGTTAAATATTGATAAAATAAAGGTGTTTCTCGTTGAATGATGTGTAAACGTACAGTTTGTTTTAACATCGTTAACTGATTAAACTTCGCCATCATAACTTTCTTTTTATAAGGATGATGCAGGCGAAAGAAACCTTCGTAGTTTAATCTTTTTTCATCAAGAGACGTAATATCATGTAGATTATCTACACCGACAAGAATGTCGAGAATCGGTTCAGTAGGGTAATTAAAATGTGCAGTGCCACCGATATGATGTGTGGACTTTACAGGCGTGTCTAACAAGTTAAATAGCATCGCTTGTAATGTATCATATTGCGCTTTAAAATCATGACCATCGTCTGAATAGATGAATTCTTGAACACGTGCGTACATAGGTTGCTCCTTTCTCGTGTTATTTTTCATAAAAATAAATGATAAATTCTGCAACAATATATCATAAAATATTTTCAAGATAAACTGCTTTCGGTATAATATAGGTGAATAAGGAGTGTAAAATGAAAAAACTACTGAGTGTATTGTTGATATGTCTTTGTGTACTGGCAGTGACCACATGTAGTAAAGATGAGCCATCCGATTTGAGAAAATTTGAAAGTGCATTGATTGATGTACAAGAAGCTGAAGATCATATGAAAGAAACAATGAATCATATCAATCTAAATGAACTCGAAAGCTTGAGTAAAACGGATATGGCAGACGAAAATAAAAAAGCATTAAATCAGCTTCAAGATGATATCAATAATGAATTGATGCCGAAGTTTGATGACTATGAGGCAGCTGCCAAGCAATTACCTGCTGATTCTGACGAAGTGAAAGATTTAAAATCAAGTTATTTAGAAACGGTAGATGATAAACGCCAACAACTGAATCAACTCAATACTTTCGTGAAATTATGTAATCAGTCAGTCAAAGCAAACGAAGATATACTTTATTATACGAAACTGTTTGAGAAAAATAGATCACGTATCGAGGAAAATGTTAAAAAAGGACAAGAAGCGGGTAATACCGAAGAAGTAGCTCGTTTTGTACAGAAATTAGAAGACAATAATAAAAGATTAAAAAGTATAGCAGAAGCAACGATAGAAAATAAAGACCAACAAGCTGCACAAGACGGGATTAGTGAAGCTGTGATGCCATTGATTGGACAACAAATCAGAGACTTGAATAAGACCAACATCGAGAGTGTCCAAATCAACGACGCAAGAAAAAATGCGATTGAAATGTATTACAGCCTTCAGAACTATTATGAAACGCGTGAAGAAACGATGGATATCAGTGAAAAGCTCTCTAAAATCGATCACCATAAACTACCGAAGAAAGGTGAAGATTTAGAGAAGTATGATCAAGCATTTGAAGACGAATTAAATGAAGTGAAAGCGACTTATCAGTAGTCGTTTTTGACGATTCAATGACTGAATTTTGCGGAGACGGTTAACAACAAAAAGATATTTGTGTATAATGAATAACGTTGATGCTATCGTATCACAAACAATGCACAGGAAAACCGCTTCATCGCGGTAATAATGTTAGAGGTGAATAGAATGGCTACGAAGCTGAGTTCGATTGACCAGTTTGAACAAGTGCTAGAAGATAATAAATATGTATTTGTATTAAAACACAGTGAAACGTGTCCAATTTCAGCAAATGCATTCGATCAATTTAATAAGTTCTTATATGAAAGAGACATGGATGGTTATTATTTAGTCGTTCAAGAAGAACGTAAACTATCCGATTATATTGCAGAAAAAACAAATGTGAAACACGAATCTCCACAAGTATTCTATTTCGTAGATAAAGAAGCGGTATGGAATGCAGACCATGAAGATATTAATGTTTCATCATTAGCGAAAGCAGAAGAATAAAAATTAAATGATAACATAATTAAAAGGCTGGGACATTCACTTGTCTCAGCCTTTTAAACTAGCAACTACATTTATTCGATATGAAGAACCCTAAAATTTCATAAGTGCGAAACTACATATATTAGAAAATAACTCATTGAGAAGACCCACATTTAAAAAACAGAGGTTTCCACTCCCAACGACGATTTCTTTATGTGTGAAATATCAGGGTTTGCCATGTATAATAAAAACGGTATAACGTAAATCGACGAAAATAAATAAAAGTAATCATTGGAAGTACAGAAATAATGAGGTGACAAGATGAAAGTATTAGTAGCCATGGACGAATTCAATGGCATTATATCTAGCTATCAAGCGAATCGCTATGTCGAAGAAGCTGTGGCGAGTCAATTTGATGAAGCAGATATCGTGCAAGTCCCGTTATTTAACGGTCGTCACGAGTTAATGGATTCTGTATTTTTATGGCAATCAGGTACCAAATATAAAGTGCAAGTACACGACGCAGATATGAAACCCGTGGAAGCGACATATGGTACGACAGATAACCAAATGACCGTTATAGAAGGTAATTTATTCTTAAAAGGTGATCAGCCTGTAAATCAACGCACGAGCTACGGATTAGGTGAAGTCATCGCTGATGCGCTCAATAACGATGCTGAACACTTAGTTATTTCACTCGGTGGTATCGGTAGTTTCGATGGCGGCGCAGGTATGTTACAAGCGCTCGGTGCTAAATTCTATGATGACGAGGGCGAAGTCATCGATGTGACGAAAGGCAGTTACATCTTGAAATATATTCGACGTGTCGATTTCGATGATTTACATCCACGCCTAAACGAGGTGCGTATCCAAGTGATGTCCGATTTCAGTAGTCGCCTTTACGGTAAACAAAGTGAAATCATGCAAATTTATCCAGCTCTTGGACTGACACGTGAAGAAGCAGCGGACATTGATAATACGGTATGGTACTTTAGTGAAATATTGAAAAGCGAGAAACAACTTGCGCTAGGTTACGTGGAACGTGGCGGTGCAGGTGGTGGTATCGCTGCTTTACTCAATCAAATGTACGATGCTGAAATTAAGACGAGTCAAGCTTTAGTGGACCAAATTACGCATCTAGAATCGCTGATTTCTAAAGCAGATCTGATTATCTTTGGGGAAGGTGTCAATGAAGCGGATCAATTACTTGAGACAACGACGCTGCGTATTGCGGAACTCGCTTCTAAGCATCATAAACCGTCTATTGCGATTTGTGCGACACCGGACAAATTTGAACTGTTTGAAAATATGGACGTGACAGCGATGTTTAATACCTTTATGGAAATGCCGAAAACGTATACCGATTTTAAAATGGGTATTCAAATTCGTCATTATACCGTCCAAGCGATTAAATTACTTAAAACTACATTAGAAGGGTAGAACGCATAAAAAAGCCTTGGTATGGACTTGAATTTCAAGTCTACTTACCAAGGCTTTCATTTTTATGTTAAATTTTATTTCTTAGTTTTAGCGACTTCTTTGGCAATGCCGATAATGACTTCAACTGCTTTTTCCATCACATCGATAGATGCGTATTCAAATGGTCCGTGGAAGTTGTCACAACCGGTAAAGATGTTAGGTGTAGGGAGCCCTTTATAAGAAAGTTGGCTACCGTCTGTACCTCCACGAATAGGTGAAGTATTAGGTTCGATGCCGAGTTCAGCAAAGACGCGTTTTGGAATATCAATCACTTCTGGATGTTCTTTGATTTTATCACCCATGTTGTAATATTGGTCATTCACTTCAACTTCAATTGGGTCGTTACTAAATTTTTGGTTGATGTCATCGCGAATGTCTAACAGTTTTTGTTTACGTGCTTCAAACTGTGTCGCATCATGATCACGGATGATGTATTGTAACGTGGCTTTTTCTACATCACCATTGAATTTCATCAAGTGATAGAACCCTTCGTAATCATCTGTTTGTTCAGGTACTTCATTTTCAGGAAGGGCATTTTGGAAAGCTGTACCTAATGTGATTGCGTTGACCATCGCATCCTTCGCTGAACCTGGGTGTACGTTCACACCGTGGCACGTAACGATGGCTTCAGCTGCATTAAAGCTTTCGTATTGTAACTCGCCGTATTCACTACCATCTATCGTATACGCGAAATCTGCGTTAAAACGATCGACATCAAATTTATGTGGACCGCGACCGATTTCTTCATCGGGTGTGAAACCGACGCGAATGTCGCCGTGTTTAATTTCTGGATGTTCTGTTAAATATTTAACCGCTTCGACAATTTCAACGACGCCTGCTTTATCATCTGCCCCTAATAAAGAGGTACCGTCCGTAATCATTAACGTATGGCCTTCCACATTTTTCATTCCTGGGAAAACATCTTGGCTTAAGACGCGATCAGTGTCACCGAGTTGGATCGGTTTACCATCGTACTGCTCAACGATTTGTGGATTGACGTTCGTCGCATTAAAGTCAGGTGATGTATCAACGTGGGCTAAGAAGCCGACAGTCGGTACTGTTTCGTCGATGTTACTTGGTAAGGTCGCAAATAAATAACCGTATTGATCAAGATCAGTTTCTAAACCAAATGATTGTAATGTTTCTTCGAGTAAATTAAGTAAATCCCATTGTTTTAATGTGGATGGTGTATCGGTAGAATCCGGATTGGATTGCGTATCAATCATGGTATAAGTTTTAAGACGTTCAATAAGTTGTTCTTTCATTGTGTTCCACCCCTTATGCTCTATTGTTCATGTTATAAGATTTTGTAACCTTTTCTCCTCTCATTTTAGCATAATGTTGTGTAATGCGTATGTAGAGATGATATACAATTTCGGCGCATAAGACTCCAAAGGCTATGGCACCTGAAATTAGCGTCACCTCTAAAAAGGTATTGACCGCATGTGTATATTGATTGCTGACTAAAAAGCGTGTCGCTTCATATGCTAGACCTCCAGGTACGAGAGGAATGAGTCCCGGTACGATAAAGATGATGACTGGACGTTTGTAGTGACGGCTCATAATGTGACTCATCAATGCCAAGATGAAACTTCCGAGGAAGGCTGCCATCACTTTACCAAGGTCCATGTCTAAAGTGAATTTGTAGATGACCCAGGCAATCGCGCCAACGAAACCACAGGCTGCGAGCAATCTGCGCGGGGCATTAAATAGGATGGAGAAGAGTAACGTTGCGATAAAGCTGACGATAAAATGAAAACCGTACGTTGCGATAAAGTTAATCAATGCCATTCGAACCTTCCTTTCTTAAAATATGAGTAATACGATAGCGACACCTGCGCCAATCGCAAAGGATGTTAATGCTGCTTCGACACCACGGGAGATACCAGCGAGCAATTCGCCTGCCATCAAGTCACGAATCGCATTGGTAATGACAATACCAGGTACGAGGGGCATAACCCCGGAAATCGTGATGATATTTTGATTGGTGGCGATTCCTAAATTCGTCGCGATGGTGGCGATACTAATGACGACGGCGGCACTGACGAATTCAGAGAAGAATTTAATTTGAATATATTGTTGAATATAAGAAAACGTAAGATATGCAGCACCACCTGCGATGACCGCATAAATAAAGTCACTCGCTACGCCGCCAAACATGAAGACGAAGAAACCACATGCAATTGCAGCGCCGAAACATTTAAGTAAGAAGGAAAACTGTAGTGAGGCGCGATCTAACATGTTTAATTCCCGCTTCGCTTGATCCACGGTTAAGGATTTCGCTGCGATTTTTCTAGAAATATTATTTACGAGTGCAATTTTTTCTAAATCTGTCGTACGCTCACGTATCCGGATCAATTTGGTATTAGAATCATCATTGAGCGTAAAAATAATGGCGGTAGATGTGACGAAACTATATGTATCTGGATAACCAAAGTTCGCACCGATACGATTCATCGTATCTTCTATGCGATAGGTTTCTGCACCGCTCTCTAACAGAATTTTACCTGCAGTTAATACGACATCGGTCAACGTGTCATTATTTGCAGGTTTGACTGATTCAGACATGCATGCCACCTCCATATGAGTAGTTTTGATATGTGATAGAACAATTGAAAGTTTACAACCTCATAAACCAACTTGCAATAGGGAATGAACGACTGTCACGCTAAATTAATAATTACGCATGATACATCTAATAAGAAATGACTCAAATTTCATCATTTTGAGGTTGTAATCAAACAAAGAAAGCGGGGGTGTAAGGAAGCAATCTGTAGAACCTCTCATTGACCATACCCTTCATGAAAGGTGAGAAACCATAAAAAACTCTATCCAAATGAATGGATAGAGTTAGGATGTTGATTGATGTAGTTGTTCAGTAGAAGATTGCGTTCATTACTAAAGTTTCACGATAGGGTTAAACATCACTTGATTACGGCCTTCATTTTTTGCGATGTGTAACATATCGTCTGCGTCTTTGAACACTTTACGTTGTGATTTATATTCCTCTTGAGTGAGGTAACCGATACCGATTGATACAGAAAGTTTGATCACTTCTTTTTCAGGCAGGTGGAACGTTGATTTTTCTACACCTGTACGGATACTTTCACTGAGTTTGACACATTGATCGAGCGTATAATCTCTTAGGACGACCGAAAATTCTTCCCCGCCATTACGATAAATACTGAATTGTGCGGGCACGTAGTTAATAAGTAATTGTGCCATTTGACGTAACACAGCGTCACCCGCTTGATGGGTGTATTGATCATTGACGTCTTTAAAGCCATCGATATCGATGAGTAAGAGTCCTAAACTTTCTTGGTGACGTTCCGCTTCTTGAGACACTTTGTTTAGATGGCGGTCGAATTCCTTCACATTGCCGAGCCCAGTGAGGTAATCATACTTATCTTCATTTTCATAACGATCGACGAGGGAGAAGAAATGCCAAATATCGACAAACGTAACTGAAGCGGTAATCGTTAAGATGAATGAAATTGGAATCAGGAACAGCACACTCATGACATCGAAGTAAGGTGTCACTAAAGCGAGTGCGAGAAAGATGATTAAACTAATCACATTCAAGATTTGTACCGCAACAATATCGCTTTGTTTCATGAAAGGACCGACTGTACCGACGATGATGGCGATGACCATCCATATCACGCCATGCATGAGTGGAACGTCTAAGATCAGCGTATCTACTAGCGTAATAATGATCGCTGAAAGTAACGTATAAGGCATATTCGTATAGCGACCTAAAAAGAGCAATGGCACGTAACTAAGATAGAGTTCGTGATCGTTTAACAACGGAATAGGATAAGCTGATAATAATAGAGCGATCAGAGTCATTAAGATCGTGACATAACCCCGGGAAAAGACCATAATTCTATTTTCGGAATACTGTAGGCGATGAAATAAATATATACCTGCTACAGTGACGGCAATATTATATATAATAGCTTCAAACATATGATAACGCTCCTTTAAGTAAACACTATCATATTGTAAGTGAAAATATACTAATTGTCATCATAAAATGGATAGATTGGTAAGCGTGTTCGTGCGAAGAAAGTACTAAACAGGGGCCCACCTGTTATTTTCGACGCGAAAACAGTCGCTATTAAAATGAAATTTTGGTAAAACATAGGGACCTCATCCATGTGCCAATAGGTTAAAATTTACAAGAAATGGCTGAATTATGTTTTGAAAGGGGGTTCGTATCTGATATAATTAGTGAGATATTTTTTAATGCATGATTAAGACTAGATGAAGGTGCATCGATGTATACAATATTATTAGTTATTTTTTCAATGTTAGTTAGTTTAATTTTAACACCGATTGTTATTAAAATTTCATATAAATTAGGTATTGTCGACCAGCCCAACTATCGTAAAATTCATGTCAAACCTGTGTCTGTGTTAGGTGGTACAGTGATTTTAATTTCATTTTTACTCGGTATTTGGCTCGGCCATCCGATTGAAACAGAAGTGAAGCCGTTAATCATCGGGGCAGTGATCATGTATCTGACCGGATTGATTGATGATATTTACGATTTAAAACCCATCGTGAAGTTGCTTGCACAAATTGTCGCTGCGCTTGTCGTCACGTATTACGGCATTGCTATCGACTTTATTTCCATTCCGATTGGCCCGACCATTCACTTCGGTATTTTAAGCATCCCGATTACCGTGATTTGGATTGTAGCGATTACGAATGCGATTAATTTAATCGATGGATTAGATGGACTCGCATCAGGGGTTTCAGCGATTGGTCTCATCAGTATCGGATTCATCGCGCTGTTACAAGCAAATATTTTCATCTTGATGATTTGCAGTGTATTAGTCGGCGCATTGATCGGCTTTTTATTTTTTAATTTTCATCCAGCGAAAATATTCCTAGGTGATAGTGGTTCATTACTCATCGGTTTTATTATCGGGTTCTTATCGTTACTAGGGTTTAAAAATATTACCTTTATCTCACTCTTTTTCCCAATCGTCATCTTAGCCGTACCGTTTATCGATACACTATTTGCGATGGTGCGACGGGTGAAAAAAGGGCAGCACATCATGCAAGCGGATAAATCTCATTTGCATCACAAGCTGTTGCAGTTAGGCTATTCGCATCGCCAGACGGTGCTCCTCATCTATGCGATTGCCGTGTTGTTTAGTCTTTCTAGTATCGTATTATACTTATCACAACCATGGGGCGTACTCATGATGCTGATTTTAATTCTTGTGACGATTGAGCTTATAGTCGAATTTACAGGACTCATTGATGATGATTACAAACCATTGTTGAAGCTCGTTGCGAAAAAACATCGACGTGAGGATGAAAGATAATAAAGGTAGGCATTGATAAATAGTTAAATAACATTGAGCAGTATAGTAGTGGAAGATGATAAGAGGACTGAACTGACAGACGCATCAAATGTGCGAAGTCAGTTCAGTTTTTTATTGTCGCAATAAATAAGTAGTGAAGGGTTTAATCTGTAGGGATATCAAATGGTAAACGCATTGCGTCATGAGTTTCTAAGTCATATTGACTTGCGGTAATGCGATTTAAAAAGTCGATAAAGTCATCGTATTCATCTGCGACGACATCGATCTGGTAACTGACCTTGTCTGTGTAAACCGTATCTCGCAACATGTAAGTTGTTGAAGCGAGTTCGTATTCAAATTTACCAGTGAGGTCATAGCCGATTGTGACAGTGACTGGAATGGCTTCACGTAATGCCACGCGTCCAATATCATAAATGACGTCTCTCACTGCGCCGCTATAGGCACGGATGAGGCCGCCACCACCGAGTTTAATACCACCAAAGTAACGTGTTACGACGACACACGCGTTATGAATATCTAATTTTTTAAGCACTTCTAGCATCGGCACACCTGCTGTACCGCTAGGCTCTCCATTATCATTTGCTTTTTGAATGTTCATTTGATCGCCCACGGTATAGGCAGAACAGTTATGTGTCGCATCATGATGGATCTGTTTCACTTCGTTGATGAAATCTTTCGCTTCTTCTTCAGTTTCGACTGGTTTAATGTGTGCGATAAAGCGCGATTTATTTATCACATTTTCGATTGTATGTTCTTCTTTTATTGTAATAATTGATTCCATGTGTCCGTGTCACCCCGTCTTTTTAGTACATTCATTTATTATACACCGAAAAGGCACATGTTTTAAATGTAAAAATACATTTTCATTTCAAAGGAAATCATGTATCATATTGGGTAGTATAATTGAGGAGGATTTAGATGAAAATTGCTATCTTAACAGATTCAACAAGTTATCTATCCCAATCATTGATTGATAAATATCACATCGAAGTGGCACCGCTCAGTGTGACATTTGATAATGGTGATAATTTTATAGAAAACGATGCGTTATCTACAGATACATTTTATGAACGTATGGCAAAATCAGAAACAATTCCGACAACAAGTCAGCCGGCAATCGGCACGTTTATTGAAAAGTATGAGAAGTTTAGGGATGAAGGCTATACAGATGTTATTGCAGTATTTTTATCTTCTGGCATCAGTGGTTCTTACCAAACTGCAACCCAAGCAGGTGAGTTAGTCGAAGGCATAAACGTACACACGTTTGATTCGAAACTCGCATGTATGGTTGAAGGTGGGTACGTACTCTATGCCATCGAGTTAATTGAACAAGGGTTAACCCCAAGTGAAATTATCGATGAGCTCACAGATTTACGTGAACGTACAGGTGCATATTTAATGGTCGACGATTTGAAAAACTTACAAAAAAGTGGCCGAATCACAGGTGCTCAAGCTTGGGTAGGGACATTATTAAAAATGAAACCTGTACTGAAATTTAATGATGGAAAAATTTTACCAGAAGAAAAAGTACGTACGAAAAAACGTGCACTTCAAGATATCATCAACAAAGTTATCGCGTGCATTGAACCTTACGGGGATGAAGTGACGTTGTATGTGATCGAAGGGGATAAACCAGAAGATGCACAATGGGTTCACGAATATCTCGATGAACATTATCCGCAATATCAAATCCACCATTCTAAATTAGGACCTGTGATTGCAGCGCATTTAGGTTCAGGTGGCTTTGGTTTAGGTTATATGAACAAACGTATTCGAACAACTTAATGTAACACTAGACGAGATTTTATAGGCAGGGACTGAAACACGAATGTACAATCGCTACGTGATGTAGCCGCCTTATAAAATGTCGTCTTTTTTATTTTGCACCTCATAAAAAATGAAAGGAACAAACTCGCTAAGGCGACAGATAAAATATGAATCTCAGCCTGCGAGCAATGTACAGAAACGTGAAATACTATGGCAAAATGATTACCGATACTCAAGTACTAACAGATGAAAAGATTCAAACAACGATGAAAGGCGTGGTGCAACAAAACGGACGTCACTATTGTAATCAGTGTGGGACGACTCAATTCTTAGATTTTTATCATTATGCTCATATCCATACAGGAGAAACGATTTATTATTGTCGAAGATGTATTGCCTTAGGACGTATGGATACAATTCAGGACATCACGGTGACCGCATCACATCAAACACCCTCTGAAGCTATGTATCATTTAGACTTTGCATTGTCTGAGCAACAGGCAGAAGCTTCAAGCCATATTGTTGAAGCGGTCACAAACCATCATGATTTGTTGATCCATGCAGTGACTGGAGTAGGCAAGACTGAAATAATTTTTCAAGCGATACAATACGCACGACAACGGGGTGACAACGTCGCAGTCATTTCGCCTCGCATTGACGTTATCGTTGAGATAAGTATGCGAATTCAGGCGGCATTTACCGATGAACGGATCGATGTTTTATATCAAGGACAAACACAACAGTATGAAGGACATTTTGTGATTGCGACGGTGCACCAACTCTACCGTTTTAAAAATCATTTTGATACAGTGTTTGTCGATGAAGTCGATGCTTTTCCATTAGTTAACGATGAAGCATTACAAAGGGCAATAACTTTAGCGACCAAAGATCAGGCAAGCATCATTTATATGAGTGCCACACCTCCAAAGCAGATGATTCGCACACATGCGCCGGATCATTACGTCATTCTATCTGCGCGATTTCATCGACATGCTTTACCCCTTCTTTCTTTCCACTACCTCAAATTTAATTCTCAAAAGATTCAACGTAAATTACTTAATCTCTTATTAGACCAAATTAAAGAAAAGCGTTTTACGCTCTTCTTTTTCAACCATATCGAACTGATGCAACAAGCGTTTGAAACGTATCGACCTTATATTGAAGACCTCATATGTGTCTACAGTGAAGATGCGTTACGCTTAGAAAAGGTAGCAGCACTCAGGGCGGAAAAGCATCCCGTTGTGTTCACGACTACTATCTTAGAACGAGGTTTCACGATGGCTCATCTTGACGTTGTCGTCATCAACAGTCAGTTATTTGACTCAGCAGCACTTATACAAATCGCTGGTCGAGTGGGTCGTAAGATTATAGCACCTACTGGACGTGTTTGGTTCTTTCATCAAGGGATTTCTCTAGCTATGCTGCGAGCGAAACGTGACATCAAACACATGAACCAGTTGGCGAAAGCAAGGGGGTGGATTGATGACTAAATGTGTCCAATGTCAAAGTCATTTCCATACACCGATTACGATCACTAATTTTTATAAAAAAGAACCTCGATTATGTCCGAGTTGTGCTGCACAATGGAAAGCGTGCAAGTTAGATCATACAAATAGATGTCCTCGTTGCTTAAAGTTATTAGCAGAAGGTGAAGACGAATGTTTGGACTGCGCATTTTTAGCAGAACGCTTCACGCTCATGCATCAACTGTATTGTGATTACCAATATCAAGGGCACGTCAAAGCACTCATTCAACAATATAAGTTTATGGGAGATGTCGCTTTGAGCGAATGCTTCGCACAACAATTACAGTTACCAAGGGAAAAATATGATTACTTAGTGCCTATTCCCTCACCCTATGAACGTGACAGAGAGCGCACGTTTAATCCTGTGTGCCAACTTTTACAACAGAAAGAAATCTACTATCACGAATTATTAACGACAAAGTTACGACCTAAACAATCCGAACTTTCTAAAATAAAGCGTGCACATCTTGCGAATCCGTTTGAATTAAAGTCAGAAGAAAATCTGACAGACAAATCTATTTTACTCATCGATGATATTTATACGACGGGTATGACCGTTCATCACGCAGGTGAAATCTTATATGATAGAAATATCAGAAAATCCGATGTGTTAACGCTTGCACGATAATAGAAACGTGATAAAATGAGGTTAAGCAATACACAACTAAAGAGGTTTTAAAGGAGAGATAACTATGATTAGATTTGAAATTCATGGAGAGAACCTCAGTGTCACTGATGCCATTCGCAATTATATCGAAGAGAAAATTGGTAAGTTAGAACGTTACTTTAACAATGTCCCTAATGCGACAGCTCATGTTAAAGTAAAAACTTATCAAAACTCTGCTACGAAGATTGAAGTGACAATTCCATTAAAAGATGTCACATTAAGAGCAGAAGAACGTCACGATGACCTCTATGCAGGTATTGATTTAATTACGAACAAACTGGAAAGACAGGTTAGAAAATACAAAACACGTGTAAACCGCAAACATCGCGACCGTGGTGATCAAGATATCTTCACTTCAGAACCAATCGATACAGATGTTGCGTCACTCGCAGCTGAAGGACCTCAAGCGACAGAAGCTGAGGATACGGATAGCGATATCGAAATCATCCGTTCTAAACAATTCAGCTTAAAACCGATGGACTCTGAAGAAGCGGTTTTACAAATGAACTTACTCGGTCATGATTTCTTCATCTTTACAGATGCTGAAACAGAAGGTACAAGCATCGTCTACAAACGTAAAGATGGTAAATACGGTTTAATCGAAACAACAGAATAAAGCACTAGTAATGTAGTGTTAACCCACCATCCTACCGTGTGCTAACTTCCTATAGTAGTTAGGGAGTTGGTGCACGTTTTGTTTTCAGTTCCTCCATAATCTAATCCTTCGTACCTCAATCTCATTTTCAAAGCTACACGCTACTACTACACTTGCATACTTTTCGATGGTTTCATGTATAATAGAAGAGACGGTTCAATTTAACGACCAACAAAGCATGATACAATAAATGAACATGCTTGATTTTAAACATTCATTTTACACGAGCTAACACGTTGACGACATCCCAAAAACCGCATAAAATACACATCCATCATTGATGATGTAAGTAAACAGGCGTCGTATTCAAGACAATAGCTCTAAGTGTAAATTTAAGCCTATAAGTGATATGATACATTGTTGTAAGCGTAAGAGTTATATAGCTAAAGGAGCGAAAAAAATGGGTTTTTTATCAAAGATTGCTGATGGCAATAAGAAAGAAATAAAGCGCCTTGGTAAATTAGCTGACAAAGTGCTCGATTTAGAAGAGGACATGTCTATATTAACTGATGAAGAAATAAGAGAAAAAACGAAAGCACTACAAGAACAAGTGCAAGCTGAAGATGATATTAAAAAACAAGAAAAAATATTAAATGATATATTACCAGAAGCGTTTGCCTTAGTCAGAGAAGGCTCAAAACGTGTATTCAATATGATACCTTACAGAGTCCAAGTTATGGGCGGTATCGCAATCCATAAAGGTGACATTGCAGAGATGAGAACCGGGGAAGGTAAAACGTTAACTGCAACGATGCCTACGTATTTAAATGCACTTGCAGGGCGCGGCGTGCATGTCATCACAGTCAACGAATATTTATCTAGTGTACAAAGTGAAGAAATGGCTGAACTATATGAGTTCCTAGGACTTACTGTTGGCTTAAACTTAAATAGTAAATCCACTGTAGAAAAACGTAAAGCGTATAACCAAGATATTACGTACAGTACTAATAACGAACTTGGTTTCGATTACTTACGTGACAACATGGTGAATTACGCTGAAGAACGCGTAATGAGACCCCTTCACTTTGCAATCATTGATGAGGTCGACTCTATTTTAATCGACGAAGCACGTACCCCATTGATCATTTCTGGTGAAGCAGAAAAATCAACATCCATGTATACGCAAGCAAACGTATTCGCTAAGATGTTAAAAGCTGAAGAAGACTACAACTATGATGAAAAAACAAAATCTGTACAACTCACTGAACAAGGGATCGATAAAGCAGAACGCATGTTCAAAATCGATAACCTTTACGATGTTAAAAATGTCGACATCATCAGTCACATCAACACAGCATTACGTGCACACGTCACATTACAACGAGACGTCGACTACATGGTCAATAACGGTGAAGTATTAATCGTTGACCAATTTACAGGTCGTACAATGCCTGGCCGTCGTTTCTCAGAAGGATTGCACCAAGCCATCGAAGCTAAAGAAGGCGTGAAAATTCAAAACGAATCTAAAACAATGGCTTCGATCACTTTCCAAAACTACTTCCGTATGTACAACAAATTAGCAGGTATGACAGGTACAGCGAAAACGGAAGAAGAAGAGTTCAGAAACATCTATAATATGACCGTAACGCAAATTCCTACGAACAGACCGGTTCAACGTGAAGATAAACCTGATTTAATCTTCATTAGTAAAAAAGGTAAATTCGATGCGGTTGTGGAAGATGTCATCGAAAAATATAAACAAGGACAACCGGTACTATTAGGTACAGTTGCCGTTGAAACCAGTGAATATATCTCAAATCTACTTAAAAAACGCGGCGTACGTCACGATGTACTCAACGCGAAAAACCACGAACGTGAAGCAGAAATCATCGCTAACGCTGGACGTAAAGGGGCTGTGACAATCGCAACCAACATGGCCGGTCGTGGTACCGACATCAAACTCGGTGATGGCGTTGAAGAACTCGGTGGTTTAGCTGTTATCGGTACAGAACGTCACGAATCACGTCGTATCGATGACCAATTGCGTGGTCGTTCTGGTCGTCAAGGTGACAAAGGGGATAGCCGCTTCTATCTCTCACTTCAAGATGACTTAATGGTCCGCTTCGGTTCAGAACGTCTTCAAAAAATGATGGGTCGCCTCGGCATGGATGACTCTACACCAATCGAATCACGCATGGTTTCACGTGCTGTAGAATCAGCTCAAAAACGTGTTGAAGGGAATAACTTCGATGCCCGTAAACGTATTCTCGAATACGATGACGTGTTACGTAAACAACGTGAAATTATCTATAACGAACGTAATAACATTATTGATAGTGAATCCAGTGATGAACTTGCTGAAACGATGTTACGTTCAACACTCGATCGCAGTGTTCAATACTACATCAATGAAGATGACGACAATCTCGACTACGAACCATTTATCAACTATGTTGAAGATGTGTTCTTAAGTGAAGGAGACTTGTCAGAAGCAGAAATCAAAGGTAAAGATAGCGAAGATATTTTCAATATCGTGTGGGCTAAGATTGAAAGCGTCCTTGAAAGTCAACGCGAAAAAATCGGTGATCAATTCAACGAGTTTGAACGCATGATCTTACTTCGTTCTATCGATGGACGTTGGACTGACCATATCGATACAATGGATCAACTTAGAGAAGGAATCCACTTACGTTCATACGGTCAACAAAACCCACTTCGTGATTACCAAAATGAAGGACACGAACTCTTTGATATCATGATGCAAAACATTGAAGAAGACGTAAGTAAATTCTTACTTAAATCTGTCATCACGGTAGATGATGATGTCGAACGTGAGAAAAATACCGATTTAGGTAAAGGTGAACATATTAGTGCACAGGACGGTAAAGAAAAAGCAAAGCCTAAACCGTACGTCAAAGGTGAGGAGATTGGCCGTAACGACCCATGTCCATGCGGTAGCGGTAAGAAATATAAAAACTGCCACGGTGCTGCACAATAATAAACGAAGTCAAACTAGAGTGAGGGGAGGTAGATGCCTCGTTCACTCTAGTTTTTTATGCATTGCGTATGACAACGTGATGTCAGTCACTTCCCGCATGTCGCGATTGATGTCGTTTGCATCTGTGGGTGGTAGTTATGTAAAATAACTATATTAATATATTAGTAATTGAAGAAATTCATATAGGAGAGATTATAGTGGAATTATCAGAAATCAAACGTAATATAGATGATTATGCAACGAAATTAGAACAACTTAGGGGGTCTCTTTGACTTAGAAGAGAAAGAGACAAACATCCAGGAATACGAAGAAATGATGACCGACCCAAACTTCTGGGATGATCAACAAAAAGCACAAGAAATAATCGATAAAAACAACGCGCTTAAATCCGTCGTGAACGCATATCACGAACGTGAATCAGAACTCGAAGACCTCGATGCGACGCGTGAATTACTCGCAGAAGAGTACGACGAAGATTTAAAAGAAGGTCTAGAAAGTGATGTTGTTGAATATGGTCCGAAACTCGATGCCTTCGAACTCACATTACTTCTTAACGGACCTTATGATGCGAATAATGCGATTGTTGAACTTCACCCAGGTGCAGGCGGTACAGAGTCTCAAGACTGGACGAGCATGTTGCTTCGTATGTATCAACGCTACTGCGAACAAAAAGGATTCAAAGTTGAAACCGTGGATTATCAACCCGGTGATGAAGCAGGTGTGAAGAGTGTGACGCTACTCGTAAAAGGTCACAATGCATACGGCTACTTGAAAGCAGAAAAAGGCGTGCACCGTTTAGTCCGCAATTCTCCATTTGATTCATCCGGTCGTCGTCATACATCATTTGCCTCATGTGATGTCATTCCAGAATTTAACAACAATGAAATTGAAATCGAAATCAATCCAGATGACATTACAGTAGATACCTTCAGAGCAAGTGGTGCAGGGGGCCAACACATTAACAAAACGGAATCCGCCATCCGTATTACCCACCACCCAACAGGTATCGTCGTGAATAACCAAAACGAACGTTCTCAAATTAAAAACCGTGAAGCAGCGATGAAAATGTTGAAATCTAAATTGTACCAACGTGAATTAGAAAAACAAGAACAAGAAATGGCTGAAATTCGCGGAGACCAAAAAGAAATTGGTTGGGGTAGTCAAATTAGATCCTACGTTTTCCATCCATACTCTATGGTAAAAGATCACCGTACTAATGAAGAAACAGGTAAAATCGATGCCGTGATGGATGGAGAAATCGAAGACTTCATCGAATCATTCTTACGCACCCAAATGGATAACCAAGAAGCGTAAACGAGAGAGGTATGACGTATCAATATTAAATTACGTCTAGACCTCATGTTCATCGATAAGCCAATTTGGTTATGTTTTGAAAAATAACGCAAAACATTGCATAATTTAAGTGAATTCAATGGTGACCATCTTTGTAGTGGGTTGCACAACGCATTCAATAAAACAAAAGATTTAGCTTAAAAGAGAGGAGGGGTTACAATGGGAATACATCAATATTTCAAACGTTTATCTGACTTGGAAAAGCTCATTCGATTACCGGGTAAATTTAAATATTTCGAACACAATGTCGCTGCACATTCCTTTAAAGTGACGAAGATTGCACAATATTTAGGTACTGTAGAAGAAGCACACGGCAATACGATTAATTGGAAAAGTTTGTACGAAAAAGCACTTAACCATGACTTTGCTGAGGTCTTTACAGGTGACATTAAGACACCTGTGAAATATGCGAGTAGTGAACTGAAGAAATTGTTCTCCCAAGTTGAAGAAGAAATGGTCGATACCTTTATTACCGAGGAAATACCAGAACCGTATCAACAAATCTATCGCCGTAGATTACAAGAGGGCAAAGACGATTCGTTAGAGGGTCAGATTTTAGCAGTTGCAGATAAAATTGACTTGCTTTATGAAACGTTTGGTGAAATTCAAAAACGTAACCCTGAATCGTTATTTTTCGAAATTTACGAAGCCTCTTTAGAAACGATCATTCAATTTGATCATCTCGCATGCGTCCAGGATTTTATCGATCACATTATTCCTGAAATGTTGACGGAACGCTTTATTCCACGCACTGAATTGCGAGAAACCACGATGGCCATTCTCGATAAAAGAAATGGGTGATTGGCATGATTTGGTACATGGTCGCTGCATTTTTCCCTTGTGTATTAATCATATTATTTAGCGTGGTCACGCGCAGTAAATGGGTAGGAACCATCATCACCCTCATTTTAATCGGTGTATCGGTTCAAAAAGGATTTTTCCACAGTAATTGGATTATCTTTTTAGATGTCGTTTCGTTACTTGCAGGTTATGTTATCGTCGATCGTTTGAAATTTCATCAACGTAATGACGAGGATGATTGAACGGATTCGCAGTAAGACAACGTATTCAAATTACAATTTCATATGACCTTTGATAGAGGTTGGAACAGTTAACGTAGTACAAGGATGTGGAGCGCATCCTACACACTTCAGCGCTCAGTGAAAGTTGTGCAATCATCTGTAAATCGATGAGAAATGACGCACGATAGGAGTGAAACGTTATTGTTCCAGCTTTTTTGTGTTGTTCGGCATTTTGCGAACAGATGTTTGTATTAATTTTTCATTTTTTGATACAATGTAGATAAAATTATGGACAATAGCGCGCGTCACATGACTACAAGATTGTATAAAGAGCTCAGTTTGAAAGATGAATCATAATCGTAGGGGGCATCATATTATATGGAACATTATCCTTTTAAGTTAGAATCAGAGTTTGAACCTCAAGGGGATCAACCGCAAGCCATCGATAAAATTGCGGAAGGCGTCAAACAAGGTAAACGCCATCAAACGTTGCTCGGTGCCACTGGTACAGGGAAAACATTTACGATGAGTAACGTGATTAAAAAAGTAGGGAAGCCAACATTAATTATCGCACATAACAAGACGTTAGCAGGTCAGCTCTATAGTGAGTTTAAAGAATTCTTCCCTGAAAATAGAGTCGAATACTTCGTCAGCTACTATGATTACTACCAACCAGAAGCGTATGTACCTTCAACAGATACATTCATTGAAAAAGATGCGTCAATCAATGATGAAATCGACCAATTACGTCACTCAGCTACGAGTGCGTTATTCGAACGTGATGATGTCATTATCATTGCGAGTGTCAGCTGTATTTACGGTTTAGGTAACCCAGAAGAATATCGTGATTTAGTTGTGAGCTTGCGTGTCGGAATGGAAATGGATCGTAGTGAACTACTACGTAAACTGGTCGACGTCCAATATACACGTAACGACATTGAGTTCAGACGTGGTACCTTCCGTGTGCGTGGGGATGTCGTTGAAATTTTCCCAGCATCACGTGAAGAAATGTGTATCCGTGTTGAATTCTTCGGTGATGAAATTGACCGTATTCGCGAAGTGAACTACTTAACCGGTGAAGTATTGAGAGACCGTGAACACTTTGCGATCTTCCCGGCATCCCACTTCGTTACCCGTGATGAAAAAATGCAGTCAGCGATTCAACGTATTGAAAATGAATTGGAAGAACGTCTAGAAGAATTACGTGGAGAAAATAAATTACTCGAAGCGCAACGTCTGGAACAACGGACGAACTACGATTTAGAAATGATGCGTGAAATGGGCTTCTGTTCGGGTATAGAGAACTATTCCGTGCACTTAACTTTACGTCCGATGGGCTCCACACCATATACGTTACTCGACTACTTTGGTGACGATTGGCTCGTAATGATCGATGAATCCCATGTTACATTACCGCAAATTAGAGGTATGTATAATGGGGACAGAGCGCGTAAACAAGTGCTCGTAGATCATGGATTCCGTCTTCCAAGTGCATTAGATAACAGACCACTTAAATTTGAAGAATTCGAAGAGAAAACGAAACAACTCGTTTATGTATCTGCTACGCCAGGTCCTTACGAGTTAGAACATACAGATGAAATGGTTGAACAAATCATTCGTCCAACTGGTTTACTCGATCCAAAAGTTGAAGTACGACCTACGGAAAATCAAATCGATGACTTACTCGATGAAATCCAAGCACGTATTGAACGCAATGAACGTGTACTCGTGACGACATTAACGAAAAAAATGAGTGAGGACTTAACGACTTATATGAAAGAAGCGGGCATCAAAGTCAACTACCTTCACTCTGAAATCAAGACACTAGAACGGATTGAAGTCATTCGTGACCTAAGAATGGGTACGTATGACGTCATCGTAGGAATCAACTTACTCAGAGAAGGGATCGATATTCCTGAAGTGTCACTCGTCGTGATATTAGATGCTGATAAAGAAGGCTTCCTGCGTTCAGATCGTTCACTCGTTCAAACAATTGGTCGTGCCGCACGTAACAGTGAAGGTAAAGTAATCATGTACGGTGATAAAGTGACAGATTCCATGCAATATGCGATCGATGAAACCGAACGTCGTCGTAAAATACAAATGGCATACAACGAAGAGCACAACATTACGCCAACAACTATTAACAAGAAAATTCATGATGTCATTAGTGCGACCGTTGAAAGTGACGATACAAACGAAAAACAACAAACAGAAGTACCTAAGAAAATGACGAAAAAAGAACGTGAAAAAACGATTGATAATATAGAAAAAGAAATGAAACAAGCAGCGAAAGACTTAGATTTCGAAAAAGCAACGGAACTCAGAGATATGTTATTCGAATTAAAAGCAGAAGGGTGACCAAGTATGAAACAACCATCCATTGTAGTGAAAGGGGCACGTGCCCATAACTTAAAAGGTGTAGATATTGAAATACCTAAAAATAAATTAATAGTCATGACCGGTATTTCTGGTTCAGGTAAATCTTCATTAGCGTTTGATACGATTTATGCAGAAGGTCAACGCCGCTACGTCGAATCATTGAGTGCCTATGCACGTCAATTTTTAGGACAGATGGACAAACCAGATGTCGACACCATTGAAGGCCTTTCTCCTGCCATTTCTATCGACCAAAAAACAACAAGTAAAAACCCACGTTCAACAGTTGCGACTGTAACAGAGATTTACGATTACATTCGCTTACTCTATGCGCGTGTGGGTACACCGTATTGTCCGTACCATCATATCCCAATCGAATCTCAAACTGTACAACAAATGGTAGACCGCATTTTAGAGCTTGAAGAACGTACAAAAATTCAATTACTCGCACCCGTCGTGTCGCACCGTAAAGGCTCACATGAAAAGCTCATCGAAGATATCAGTAAGAAAGGTTATGTGCGTGTACGTGTAGATGGTGAGATCGTTGATATCAATGAGGTGCCTGAACTCGATAAAAACAAAAATCATACGATTGAAGTCGTTGTCGATCGACTTGTCGTAAAATCAGGTATTGAATCACGTCTTGCAGATTCAATTGAAACCGTACTCTCACTGTCAGAAGGCAATCTCGTCGTGGATGTTATCGATGGGGAAGACATGAAATTCTCTGAAAATCACGCATGTCCAATTTGTGGTTTTTCTATCGGTGAGTTAGAACCACGTATGTTTAGCTTTAACAGTCCTTTCGGTGCATGTCCGACATGTGATGGCCTCGGTCAAAAACTCAATGTCGATTTAGATCTCGTCGTACCTAATGACAAATTAACCCTTAATGAAGGTGCCATCGTCCCTTGGGAACCAACAAGTTCAGACTTTTACCCAACATTATTAAAACGTGTGTGTGAAGTCTACAAAATCAACATGGACAAACCATATAAAAAATTAACGGATCGTCAGAAAAATATCCTCATGTATGGTTCAGGAGATAAACAAATTGAGTTTACGTTTAAACAACGTAATGGCCAAACACGTAAACGTACGATGCCTTTCGAAGGGGTTGTCAATAACATCGACCGTCGTTACCATGAATCACCATCAGAATATACTCGTGAAATGATGAGTAAATACATGGTCGAACTCCCTTGTGAAACATGTCACGGTCAACGATTAAGTAAAGAAGCATTATCTGTCTATGTCGGAGAGAAAAATATCGGAGAAATCGTTGCTTATTCCATTAAAGATGCACTCGATTACTTTGAAAACCTAGAACTTTCCGACCAAGATATGCAAATCGCAACGCAAATCTTAAAAGAAATCATCTCACGCTTACAATTTTTAAATAATGTAGGCCTCGAATATCTTACACTTGAACGACCATCAGGTACATTGTCTGGTGGGGAAGCACAACGTATCCGTTTAGCAACACAAATCGGTTCACGTTTATCTGGTGTCCTATATGTACTCGATGAACCTTCCATCGGTTTACATCAACGTGACAATGATCGCTTGATACAAACATTAAAAGAAATGCGTGACTTAGGTAATACACTCATCGTTGTAGAACACGATGATGATACGATGCGTGAAGCGGATTACCTCGTGGATGTGGGCCCTGGTGCAGGCGATTACGGTGGTGAAATCGTCGCAAGCGGTACGCCAAAACAAGTGATGAAAAACAGTCACTCTTTAACAGGACAATACCTCAGCAATAAAAAACGCATTGAGGTACCTGAACATCGTCGTGAAGCTACTGACCGTACGATTGATATTAAAGGTGCGCGCAGCAATAACTTGAAAGACGTGGATGTATCTGTGCCACTTTCAACGATGACAGTCGTGACAGGGGTTTCTGGTTCAGGTAAAAGTTCACTCGTCAATGAAGTGCTTTATAAATCATTAGCGAAAAGCATCAACAATTCAAAAGTGAAACCAGGGGATTGTGATGCTGTAGAAGGTATCGACGAACTTGAACGTATTATCGATATCGACCAATCACCAATCGGACGTACGCCGCGTTCTAACCCTGCAACGTATACAGGTGTCTTTGACGATATTCGTGATATTTTCGCACAAACAAACGAAGCGAAAATTAGAGGTTATTCAAAAGGACGTTTCAGTTTCAACGTGAAAGGTGGCCGTTGTGAAGCTTGTAAAGGTGACGGTATTATCAAAATAGAAATGCACTTCTTGCCTGATGTGTACGTACCTTGTGAAGTTTGCGATGGTACACGCTATAATCGTGAAACATTAGAAGTGACTTACAAAGGTAAAAATATCGCTGATGTACTGGCGATGCGCGCAGAAGAAGCGATGCATTTCTTTGAAAATGTACCGAAAATCTATCGCAAATTGAAAACACTCGTAGATGTCGGCTTAGGTTACGTAAAACTTGGACAATCTGCGACGACCCTATCAGGTGGGGAAGCCCAACGTGTGAAATTAGCGTCAGAACTACACAAACGTTCTACTGGCCGCTCCATTTATATCTTGGACGAACCTACAACAGGACTTCATGTGGATGACATTAGTCGTTTATTAAAAGTATTAAATCGTTTAGTCGAAAATGGTGACACTGTAGTCATTATCGAACATAATCTAGATGTTATTAAAACGGCTGATTATATCATCGATTTAGGACCTGAAGGCGGTGAAGGTGGTGGTACCATTGTAGCAACAGGTACCCCTGAAGAAATCGCAGAAGTGCCTGAAAGCTACACTGGTCAATATTTAAAACCCGTGTTAGAACGAGATAACTAAAGAAAATAATATAGAAAAGTGAGCTTGAGCGTATGAAAGATAAAGGCTGAAGCTCACTTTTATTTTGTAGAAGATTGAGGTTATAGAATACCTATAGCATTAAAATTTGATATGATGTTATCATAATGAAAGTATGTCAATTTAATTGAGGTGTGCTATGTTAACAACAAAAAGTATCATAGATAGATTTGACTTGAAGCTGTTAGTCGGAGAAGGCGGTTTAACGAAACCAATCAAAAATGCAGATATATCTCGTCCAGGTTTAGAGATGGCGGGTTATTTCTCGCACTATGCATCAGACCGTATACAAATACTCGGGACGACAGAACTGTCCTTCTTTAACTTATTACCAGATGAAGAACGAAAAGGGCGTATGCGCAAACTATGCCAACCCGAAACGCCAGCCATTATCGTGACAAGAGGCCTTGAGCCGCCAGATGAATTATTAGCGGCAGCCAAAGAATTAGACACGCCACTCGTCAGCTCGGATGTGCCAACGACCCAATTAATGAGTCGGTTAACTACATTTTTAGAACATGAACTCGCACGCTCTACATCGTTACACGGAGTGCTCGTCGATATCTATGGGATTGGCGTGTTAATCACAGGTGATTCTGGCATTGGTAAGAGTGAAACCGCACTTGAATTAGTGAAACGCGGTCATAGACTCGTCGCTGATGACAATGTAGAGATTAGAGAAATCACGAAAGATGAACTCGTAGGTCGACCTCCTGAATTGATCAAACATTTATTAGAAATTCGAGGATTAGGTATCATCAATGTCATGACGCTGTTTGGTGCAGGTTCCGTCTTGACAGAAAAGAGAATTCGCCTCAATATTAACTTAGAAAATTGGGATAAAGATAAACTCTATGACAGAGTGGGCTTACATGAAGAAACCTTGCGCATTTTGGATACAGAAATCACGAAAAAAACCATTCCAGTTCGACCTGGACGTAATCTTGCAGTTATCATAGAAGTAGCAGCGATGAACTATCGCTTAAATATTATGGGTATTAATACAGCTGAAGATTTTAACGAACGGTTAAACGCAGAAATTAAGCGCAACAGTCAAAAAGATGAGGAGTAGAAGTCATGAATTTAACGCTTGGTTACATAGATCCGGTGGCGTTTCAGCTCGGACCGATTGAAGTACGATGGTACGGCATCATCATCGCATGCGGTATTTTACTCGGTTACTTCATCGCACAAGGAAGTATCAAACGCATTGGATATCATACCGACACATTAGTAGATATTATCTTTTGGGGAGCTATTTTTGGCTTTCTCGCAGCGAGAATATATTTTGTCATTTTCCAATTTCCATATTATGCCGAGCATCCAGGGGAGATTATTAAAATATGGAACGGCGGTATAGCGATACATGGTGGATTGATCGGTGGCTTTATCACGGGTCTCATCGTTTGTAAGATTAAAAACATTAATCCATTTCAAATCGGTGACGTGGTTGCGCCGAGTATGATTTTAGGGCAAGCGATCGGTCGTTGGGGTAATTTTATGAACCATGAAGCACACGGCGGCCCTGTATCACGTTCATTTTTAGAAGATCTGCATTTACCAGACTTTATTATTAATAACATGTATATTGAAGGGCAATATTATCACCCTACATTCCTTTATGAATCGATTTGGGATGTGCTAGGATTCGTCATTTTAATCACATGCCGTAAATATTTACGCGTCGGCGATACATTTTGTCTCTACTTAATCTGGTATTCTGTCGGCCGTTTCTTTGTCGAAGGATTACGTACAGATAGCTTGATGCTCACGGAAAATATTCGTGTTGCTCAAGTCGTTTCAATCATTTTAATGCTCGTCGGTATCGTAATTATGGTGGTCCGTCGCGTGCGTTATAACGCACCGCAATATCGATCAGTGGGTCCACTCCCATGGTCAAAAAATGCGCAAGAGAAGTGATGACAGATGAGAAATTTAAAAGAGACTAAAGCGAAAAAGCCTAATATATTATGGGATATGTACCATTACATCAGTCCGCTGAAGTTATTCAAACAAACTTGCGTGATTGAAGTGGCACGTTATATTCCAAACGTGAAGCTGAAACATTGGCTATTTCGAAACGTCTTGCATATGACTTTAGGTGAGCGTTCTGCTTTTGCCTTCAAAGTCGTGCCAGATTTATTGTACCCGGAATTGATTACCGTTGGCGAAAATAGTATTGTAGGGTATAATACAACGATATTAACACATGAATACTTAGTTGAATCTTTCCGCACAGGGCCTGTTCACATTGGTCATCATACGATGATTGGGGCGAATGTGACAATCTTACCTGGTGTCACGATTGGTGATCGGGTACGGATTGGCGCAGGCACAATCGTGTCGAAAGATGTGCCAGACGATACACTCGCATACGGAAATCCAATGCAATTTAAACAAAGATAAGGTGGTGACGATGATGGCACAACAACAACATCATAATGTAATTTCCATGACCCTAGACACAGATTTTTACCGCAAAATGGCTGAGCAGCGTTACTTGCAGCAAGACTATAAGAAAGCAGCCACTTATTTTAAAAAAGTGCTGGACTCGTCACCGCAAGATTTAGACGCTCAAGTCAAATATAGTACCTGCTTAGTTCATAACGGTGAAAGCAGTCAAGCTGAAAATATCTACTTCGAAAATATCGTCAACAAACGCTATGTCGAAGAAAGTTATTACCAACTCAGTCAGCTCAATATTGATCTCAATGATCCGAACAAAGCATTTCTCTTCGGCATGAATTATGTCATCGTATCAGGTGATGAAGACTATCAAGCAGAACTTGAGAGCATGTTTGAGGTGAGATATCACACACCGCAGAAAATAGAAACAGAAAGTCGCTTGTTTGCGGTTCAAATCATTTTCCAATATTTATTCGGGCAAGGTCGATTGCCTGAAGCGCGAAGATACTTGCTTGATCAAGAAGAAGAGATTAAGAACCATCGTATCATCCGCAATCTTTTAGCAATGTGCTACCTATACCTTAGTGAATATGATATGGCGAAAACCATCCTCGAGTCACTGCTAGCTGAAGATAGTACAGACGTCAACGCACTTTGCCATTACACGTTATTACTCCACAATATCAAAGACGAAAAAGCTCCGAAGTACTTAAACATTTTGAAAAAAGTCGCACCGATGAATGATGATGAATCTTTCAAAGTAGGGATTGTACTCAGTTACTTGAAAGAATACGAAGCATCACAACAACTATTACTTCCACTTTATAAAAAAGGTAAATTCCAATCCTTACAACTCTTTAATGCATTGAGTTTCAACAGCTACTACTTAGGTAACGTTGAAGAAAGTGAAATGTATTGGAGTAAACTGAGACGTCTCACACCGATACACATTGGCTTCCCACCCTGGATTATTGAACAAAGCAAGAGTTTCTTTAACTTACACATCATGCCATTCTTAATGTCTGATGACAGTCATTATCGTTTGTATGGCATCTTCTTGTTAAATCAATTAAAAGGTCGAGAAGTATTAATGACTGAAGAGATTTGGTCGATCTTAGAATCAATGGGTGACTATGAAAAATTATATCTTTCTTACTTAATTCAAGATTTGAAACTTACGAAGATTGATTTCATTCATCGTGGATTAGTCATGATTTATGAAAATGATTGGTTTTCAGATGAAGAAGATTTGTTAGTCGCATGGATTGATCAAGCAGAAGCAATTATCGATGACAAAGCGGATCTAGAACATGAGACACCGTATGTAGCAGCATTTATCTATCTATTTTATCAACAGGATGAGCGCAAAATGACTAAAAAACAATTGACTGAGGAATTTGATATTTCAATGTATCAATTGAATAAAGTGGTGGACTATTTGTTGAGCATATAAGTTTCAGTAAGGTGTGTAATGTTATATAATACGGCATAATGACTACGAACGAGGAGGCAATTTAACATGGCTGAACAAGTGGATTTTGATGTTGCGATTGTAGGCGCAGGGCCAGCAGGTATGACTGCAGCAGTATATGCATCTCGCGCAAACCTATCAACAGTAATGATTGAACGCGGTATGCCAGGCGGTCAAATGGAGAATACAGAAGAGGTAGAAAACTTCCCTGGTTTTGAAATGATTAGCGGTCCAGATCTTTCTACAAAAATGTTTGAACACGCTAAAAAATTCGGCGCAAAATATCAATACGGAGATATCAAATCTATTGAAGACAAAGGTGACTATAAAGTAATACATCTTGGTAACGACGATGTCACAGCACACGCAGTCATCATTGCGACAGGTGCTGAATACAAAAAAATCGGTGTGCCAGGTGAAGAAGAACTTGGTGGCCGTGGCGTAAGCTATTGTGCCGTATGTGATGGCGCATTCTTTAAAGGCAAAAAATTATTCGTCATCGGTGGCGGTGACTCAGCCGTTGAAGAAGGTACATTCTTAACTAAATTTGCGGATAGCGTGACAATCGTTCACCGTCGTGATGAATTACGTGCACAAAAAATCTTACAAGATCGTGCATTCAAAAACGAAAAAATTGATTTCATCTGGAGCCATACACTTGAATCAATCAATGAAAAAGATGGTAAAGTAGGCTCAGTGACACTTGTTTCAACAAAAGACGGATCTAAACAAACACTTGATGCAGATGGTGTGTTCGTCTATATTGGTATGAAACCATTAACTGAACCATTCCAAGACCTAGGAATTACTAACGAAGTCGGTTACATTTCAGCGAAAAGCGACATGAGCACAGACGTACCTGGTATCTTCGCAGCAGGAGATGTTTGTGATAAAGGTTTACGTCAAATCGTTACTGCAACAGGTGACGGTAGTATCGCTGCACAAAGTGCCATCGCTTATATTGAAGCGATTAAAGATAAAGCAGCGGCAGAATAAGTCACAGTTGAAATGAACACAAGATGAGTATAGGAATCGGTTGAAGCCCAACCGATTGGAAAATGAATTCCAGTGATCTCACATGATGCCATAGGGAACGTGGCCAATCATGGTAACCTGTATAACAGATGACACATAACTTGAGTATGGACGACTAAGGCAACAACAGCGTAGACCCAAACTACGCGTAAAGCCTTAGTCGTTTTTATTAAAAATCGTTTTAACTATTTTCTTGCAGTATTTTCATGTAGAATATGAGTGATAATAAGTTCATAATATGAGATGTATGAAACAAAGATCACATTGACAACACATCACGTAGCAGACAGTTTTTAACCAAGCATGATGTTTTAACGCGGATCAATATACAATGGACGGTGTGGATATGCAATCTGAGGAAAATGAAAAAGTGAAAAGTGAATTATTAGTTGTAACAGGTTTATCAGGTGCAGGTAAATCTGTCGTCATTCAAAGCCTAGAAGATAACGGCTATTTCTGTGTCGACAATTTACCGCCAATTCTATTACCTAAATTTGTAGAACTGATGGAACAAGGCAATCCTTCTCTACAAAAGGTCGCTATTGCAATCGACTTAAGAGGTAAAGCATTCTTCCAATCATTGCTCAAAGAATTAGACGAGATTAGAAATCATGATGACGTTGAGCTTGATGTCATGTTTATCGAAGCGACAACGGAACGGTTAATCTCTCGTTATAAAGAAACACGTCGCGCACATCCATTGAATCGCACAGGACGTAAATCACTCGTCAAGGCGATAGAAGAAGAGCTCACGTTACTCGATAAAGTGAAAAGCATCGCGAATTACACGATTGATACCACAGAGATGACAACGAAGGAATTACGTCAGTGTATTGGGGATTATTTTAATAAAGATCATCAAGAAGCATTTAGTATCCAAGTGACAAGCTTTGGATTTAAGCACGGGATTCAGATTGATGCCGATTTAGTATTTGATGTAAGATTTTTACCTAATCCATACTATGTTGAAGAACTTAGACCTTTAACCGGTGAAGATAAAGATGTTTATGATTACGTGATGAAGTGGAATGAAACACAAGTATTTTACGACAAGCTCATCGATTTACTCCAATTTATGATTCCAGGTTATAAAAAAGAAGGTAAATCTCAGCTCGTTATCGCAATGGGTTGTACAGGAGGCCAGCATCGTTCAGTCGCATTGGCTAAACGCATCGCTGAAGATTTGAGAGGTCGTTTTGACTATAATGTATACGTGCATCACCGTGATATGCACATGGAAAGTGGAGAGAAACATGAAACAAATTAAAATTGTACTTATCGGTGGCGGTACAGGGCTATCAGTGTTAGCGAGAGGGATGAAAAATTTTCCAATCGATATCACGACCATCGTGACCGTTTCTGATGATGGTGGCAGTACAGGTAAAATCCGCAGTGAAATGGATATACCAGCACCTGGAGATATCAGAAACGTCATTGCAGCACTCAGTGAAACAGAACCTACACTCGAAAAGCTCTTTCAATATCGCTTTAAAGAAAATCAAATCGGAGGCCATTCGCTTGGCAATTTAATTATTGCGGCACTCACAAACATCAGTGACGACTTTGGTCATGCGGTGAAGGAATTAAGTGAAATCTTAAATATCAAAGGCCAGGTCATCCCATCTACCAATTCAAGTGTGAGATTAAATGCGGTGATGACAGATGGTGAAGTCGTCTGCGGTGAATCTGAAATTCCTAAGAAAAACAAACGCATTGAACGCGTATTTTTAGAACCTGAGGATGTACAACCAATGGAAGAAGCGGTGGAGGCGTTAAAAGAGGCAGATCTCATTGTGCTTGGACCCGGTTCACTCTATACGAGTGTCATTTCTAACTTTTGCGTCAAAGGCATTGCGGATGCGGTCGTTCAAAGTGACGCACCTAAACTTTATGTAGCAAACATCATGACACAGTCCGGAGAAACGAATGATTATACTGCCTATGACCACGTCAATGCGTTACACCGGCATGTAAACCAATCATTTGTGGATTACGTCATTTGTAATACGCAAGATTTTGATGAGGTCGTACTCGAACGCTATAAACAACGGAATGGCATCCCGTCAGAACCCGACCAAGCGCGTTTAGAGGCTGCTGGTATAGAAGTGGTCTCGCATCCGGATTTGATTCAAATTACACCAGAGTACTATGTCAGACATAATACGGATGTGCTTGCGAAAATGATTTATGAAATTGCCTTGAAAGAAACAAGTACGATCGAATTCGAACGTAATAAAGGCAAAAATAAACGTCGTTAAACGATAGAAAGTAAGGAGGTTGATCGGACGATGAGCTTTGCATCAGATATGAAAAATGAATTGACGAGAATCGAAGTTGATGTGCCGAATGGCCGTGCAGAACTCAGTGCCATTATCCGAATGAATGGCGCGCTCAGTCTGTCCAATCAACAATTTATTATTAACGTACAAACCGAAAATGCGACAACCGCACGTCGTATCTATTCATTAATTAAAAAAGTGTTTGATGTAGATGTTGAAATCTTAGTACGTAAAAAAATGAAATTAAAGAAAAATAATATTTATATTTGCCGTATCAAAATGCGTGCCCGTGAAATCTTGGATGATCTAGGTATTTTGAAAGACGGTGTGTTCACGCATGATATTGATCCTGCGATGATACAAGATGATGAGATGAAGCGGAGTTATTTACGTGGTGCCTTTTTAGCAGGGGGATCTGTGAATAATCCAGAGACGTCTTCGTATCACCTTGAAATCTTCTCACTTTATGAAAATCATTCCGAAGGTTTAACAAAAGTGATGAACGAATACGAACTCAATGCGAAACATATTGAACGTAAAAAAGGTAGCATCACATATCTCAAAGAGGCTGAACGTATCTCTGATTTTCTAAGTTTAATCGGTGGCTACCAAGCACTGTTAAAATTTGAAGACGTTCGTATTGTGCGAGATATGCGTAACTCAGTCAACCGTCTAGTGAATTGTGAGACTGCAAACCTGAATAAGACAGTAAGTGCAGCGATGCGCCAAGTTGAAAGCATTCAGTTGATTGACGAGGAAATCGGCATCGATAACCTGCCAGACCGGTTGAGAGAAATTGCGAAATTGAGAGTTGAACACCAAGAAATTTCATTAAAAGAATTAGGTGAAATGATGTCGACAGGTAAAATTTCGAAATCCGGCGTGAATCACAGGTTGCGTAAATTGAATGAACTCGCTGATAAAATTCGAAACGGCGAACGCGTAGAGCTTTAATGGTAAATAAAAAGATAAATTTTAAGTTGAAACACAGATTTTGAAAAAAATAAAATCTGTGTTTTTTACTTTTTTGTTGGGCTCATGGTATGATTAATAGTAAATTTGTGGAGAGAGATAAATTCAAATGAAAGCTAAACTGATTATTTTTTGAATTAGGGAGGGTAACCATTGCGAAAACTGTTATTTGCCATTAAAGATGCGCTCATCGTATTAGTGGGTACGTTCATCATCGCTTTGATGTTAAGTTTTATTAACGCAGAGTTGTCTAACAACGTAGTCTACGACACATTAGGTAAATTAGATGTAATACAAATATTTGATGATACCACCGCCAATGGGGTCATTACGCTAGGCGTCATACTGTCACTCATCACATTTATTTACGTGCTCGTAATCAGACGGGATGATGATTGACTGTCGCAGCGGCGGATGTTGAGTGACTAACAAACATTTTCTACATCTTCATTTAAATTAAAAAAGCTGAAACCCTGGTATACCCATGGATTTCAGCTTAATTCAAAAGATAATATGATCCCCTCGAAGGGAATTGAACCCCTATCCTAAGAACCGGAATCTTATGTGTTATCCATTACACTACGAGGGGTAAAAACAAACAACAATACTAGTTTACAAATATTGTTAAGTTGGGTCAATAACTAAATATTAAAACAGACAAACTAAATGTTTTGACCATTTTTGACTTTTATTATACAATATCATTAATAGTTACAATCAAGGAGGCATATATTCATGAACTTAATTCCTACAGTAATTGAAACGACAAATCGTGGTGAACGTGCTTACGATATTTATTCTCGTTTATTAAAAGACCGTATTATCATGTTAGGTTCACCGATTGATGATAATGTCGCAAACTCAATCGTATCTCAATTACTATTCTTACAAGCTCAAGATTCTGAAAAAGATATCTATCTATATATTAATTCTCCAGGAGGCAGTGTGACAGCTGGTTTTGCGATTTATGATACTATCCAACACATCAAACCAGATGTACAAACAATCTGCATTGGTATGGCAGCTTCAATGGGCTCATTCTTACTCACTGCAGGTGCTAAAGGTAAACGTTTCGCACTACCAAATGCGGAAGTAATGATTCACCAACCATTAGGCGGTGCCCAAGGACAAGCTACAGAAATTGAAATCGCTGCAAACCATATTCTTAAAACACGTGAAAAATTAAATAAAATCTTTGCTGAACGCACAGGTCAATCTATTGAAACAATTGAACGTGACACAGATCGTGATAATTTCTTAACTGCTGAAGAAGCAAAAGAATATGGCTTAATCGATGAAGTTATGGCTCCAGAAGAATGATAAATAATGAAAATCATATCAATCTGCCTACAACAGAAAACGTTGTGGGCAGCTTTTTTATGGTTGCGAATCTTCTATGGTGGGTGACAAAACGTCATCCCATTTTTGATAAATAAAAAACGCAAATGCCTTTATAATTTTGAGTGACCAAACAAAAAATAAAGGAGACATATTGCGCTTATGAATGATTATATATTAAAGTTACTAAAATCAAGGCACATTATAGGATAAAGTGCTTTGATTTTAATTTATTGTTTATGTGCATGATGCTGTATGATGAGTCGTAATGTCACGAGCAATAAGCCTAAGCCAATAATGATAAATAGACTAGACATAAAGATCGCTGGACCTGATGAGGCATACGAAAGCATGCCATTTACGATTAAAAGTATACTGCAACACAACATCAAAATGTGCGTAAAGGTATCCGATTGCATCTAATCATCCTTCAATTATAAGTTTTATGCGGTTAATGCATCGAGTGCGACTTTAAGATTTGGATAGACAAAGTTAAAGTCAATCGCTTGTAAATGATTCGGTAGTACTTTTTGCGTATCCACTAACACAGTGGACATTTCACCGAGCACCGTCCGCAGTACAAAAGTAGGGACCCAACTATAGTGAGGACGGTTTATACTTCTACCTATCGTATAACCAAATAGATTTTGTCTTTCAGGGATGGGAGCCGTCATGTTAAATACACCTTGTGCAAAAGGTTCGTGCACAGTATATAAAATGGCGCGTATCAAATCTGTGATATGAATCCATGAATACCATTGTCTACCTGAACCTAATTTTCCGCCAGCGAATAGCTTGTAGGGTAGTTTCATCATTGGAAAAGCGCCGCCTTCGTTTGCAAGGACGATACCAAAACGCCCAATTACGACACGGGTACCGAACGCCTCAAATTGACGGGCTAAACGTTCCCATTGATAGACCACATCTGATAAGAAGTCAAAAGGCTGAGTGCGATACAGTTCTGTATATGTACGCGTTAAATCTGGTTTATAAAAGCCGATTGCACTTGCATTGAACAACGTGCTCGGTTTGTGTGAACGTGAAGCAAATAAATCGTACAGCGCTTGTGTCGCTTTGAGCCGGCTGAGCATGATGTTGCGTTTCGCTTCTGGTGTCCAACGTTGGTTTAACGTTTCACCCGCAAGATTGATGACGATATCAATGTCAGGTACGTTGTCTTGCCAGCCTGCTTGTTGCCAGTTGATATAAGTAATCTTCGGATGATCACTTTGTCTATCTTTGCGCGTTAAGATAGTGAGATGGGCGTCCGTTTCTTTCAGTACATTAACGAGACGACGACCGATTAACCCTGTACCACCTGTGATTAAATAGTGTTTCATAACTTCACCTCTATAAAATGTCTTGTCATTGCTAGTTGTGATGATTCAAATTCAATGTAAAACGTAATTAGTCATTAATATGTCATTAAGTTATGCCGTCAAGGGCTATCAAAATTTAATATTTACGTTATAATGGAGATGTCTTCGTATAACAATCGTATCAAACGGTTATCCGAAGACTGTTTTTAACTCCCGTTAAATGGGGTTGAGACACTAAACGTTTATGCCTTGGGGAATGATTCACGTTATTCGAAAAGCAATATTGATTCAGTTGTTCGCTACTTCTGAATCAATGTGAAGACAACTATTAATCGCTCGTTGTCACATCGCTTGTAAACGCTGTTGTCTCGACCTCTTCTATTATATTAACGCATCCGTTATATTTAAACCATTTAGAGTAATCGTGAACTTAAATGAAAAGCTTACAATATTTTGTATTGATAGATAAATGAAGTTCTACATAAGGATAAATGAGACGCCAGTTAGAGATGTTTAAAGCTATTACATCATCTAACTTTTTTATGGAAAATTTTAATTCTGTATTGATTTTCACGAAAAGCCGATATCATGCTCCTCATATCCATCAACCTATTTCATAAAAAAATGAATTTATAGTGATTCGGTTGAAAAGAGGGGCTCATTTGGCTTAATATTAACTTAAGTATCTAAGATATGCACACGATAACGTAACTATTAAACAGGGACTGGACAATACACGGTCGTGCAGCAAATTTATGTTTTATGATAGATAAATAGTGTAAAATATAGATTTGAAATGAAATGTTCATATTGTGTAAATAAGTAATGAACCGTATATGGAGTGAGGGAGTATATGCCTAATCAAAAACATGACTATGATAATGGATCCAATAAAAAGATGAGCGGGTTCGCCAAAATTGTTAGTGCGATCATCGTTTTAATCTTATTAGGTGGATTGACCTTTGCGATTTTTGCGTTCGTTGATAACTCTAACAAAAGTCAAGAACGTTTAGCGGACAAGCAAAAAGAAGAACAAAAACAAAAAGACAACGACAAGGATAAAGACAAAGATAAAGACAAGGACAAAGATAAGAAATCAACGGAAGAAAAAAGTAAACAAACGTCTACGGAACAAACACAACAAACTGTCCAACAAACGCAACAGACTCAACAAACACAACAAGCTCCGCAAACTCAGCAGACTCAACAAACGCAACAACAAAGAACTTCAGAACCCAAATCAACCCAACAACGCACTTCAGAAGAACGCACACGTGAGAAACGTTCAACTGAACAGCAACCTAGTACTGAAGAACAATCCAAAGAACCTAAAACACAACAATCTAAACAAGAACCTAGCACACAAGAACAACAAACAACCCAACAAAAGCAACAATCAAGAGAGCCATCTAGAGAATCAGCTCAAAGTTCACAACAGACACAACAACAACCATCTACACAACAATCTCAACAAAATAATTCATCACAACAATCATCAAGTCAGCAAACACAACAGTCACCCCAGTCACAACAACGTAGCAGTAATCAGTCTGGCAATAGTAATCAATCCAACAACAATAGCGGACAAGATAGCAACGAATAATAAGAAAGTAGCGAATGGCACCCTCGAAAAAGGGTTTGTCATCCGCTACTTTTTTTATATTATGCTATTTTATCGACACCGCGATTTGTGTAATCTACCTCTGTATTCTGTCCTCAAATCTTACAGTTTAATCATCTCACCAAAAAATCATATTCACTAACCAAGTGAGGAGAAGTGATACAAGCATAGATATCATAATCCAGAATAAACACCCTGTCACGCAACCAAAAGGTCCACAGCCGAATGAGACGTGGCGTTGATAAACATGACGATGTGGATCATCATAATCGTACGCGGGATGCGTTTGTCGTTCGAAGTAATCATCGTCTTTATAGTCGCGATCGTCTGGATCAAGCACTTCTGGTTCTTTATTCTCAGACATAATGTTGTGCCTCCTTACATACTCACCTTATATCTTATCTTCTCAAACCATTTAGCGCAAAATATAAGCCAAGCCAATGACGTTAATTATCAGTTAGCACCGCATCATAAAGCCATCTACAGTAAAGATGATTAGCGGCAAACCGATCTAGGTAAAACATTACCGATGTGTTCATACATCGATAAAAATGCCTAGCACAAGGTATTTGTGACAATTTTGACATTATTTCTTGCAATTTCGAAAGCTTAATAGTAATATGACAGATGAAAGAGGTTATATTTTTTGTCCCACGAGGGACGAAAAAGGTCAATCTGTGGTTAAAGCATGACCCTTTCACTTATTTAAGAACGGAGGAGGATAGTAGTGAAAGATTTGATTCGGCTTCAGCAACAATTGGTTCCAGAACTTGTTGAAAAAATGTATCGACGTTTTTCAATTCTCACTACTATTAAACAAGAACAACCGATCGGCCGACGTAGTTTGAGTGAAACGATCGCATTAACAGAACGTGTCCTCCGTACTGAGACAGATTTGTTAAAGCAACAAGATTTGATTAAAGTCAAACCGACTGGAATGGAAATCACATCACAAGGTGAAACGATTGTTCAAGAACTCGCACGCTTTTTCAATGTGTATTCTGATAATGAACAGCTTGCACAACGTGTGAAAGAGCAATACGACATTAAAGATGTGTACGTCGTTCCAGGTAATGCAGATATCGAACAAACGGTGAAGACAGAGCTCGCTACCCAAGCGGGACAGTTACTCGAAGATAAGTTCTATGATGATGCCATCATATCCGTAACAGGTGGCTCAACGATGGCTTATGTAAGTAACGCGATGCACCGTCAAAACGCTAACGTGTTTTTCGTACCTGCAAGAGGTGGGCTTGGTGAGAATGTCATTTTTCAAGCGAACACCATCGTGGCAAGTATGGCAGAACAAACAAGCGGTGATTACACCACATTATATGTGCCAGATAACGTGAGCGAAACGACATATGACAATCTCATGCAAGAACCTTCCGTGTTGCATACACTAGATATTATCAAACAATCCAACATTACGATTCATGGCATTGGTGATGCGCTGAAGATCGCGCGTCAACGTCACAGTACTCAAGATGTACTTGAGAAACTTCAACATCATCATGCTGTGGGAGAAGCATTTGGGTATTACTTTGATGAGCAAGGTCACATTGTTCATAAAGTGAAAACCATTGGATTACAACTTGAAGATTTAGAGTCGAAAGCATATATTTTCGCAGCAGCAGGAGGCAAATCCAAAGGTGAAGCAATTAAAGCTTATTTAACGATTGCACCTAAGAATACTGTGCTTATCACAGATGAGAGCGCAGCAAAGGTAATCACAGAAGTCAGTAATAAGAAGTGACATACACTTTTTAAATATCATTTTAAAGGAGGCCATGTATCATGGCAGTAAAAGTAGCAATTAATGGTTTTGGTAGAATTGGTCGTTTAGCATTCAGAAGAATTCAAAATGTTGAAGGCATTGACGTAGTAGCAGTTAATGACTTAACAGATGACGATATGTTAGCACACTTATTAAAATACGACACAATGCAAGGTCGTTTCACAAGTGAAGTTGAAATCGTAGAAGGCGGTTTCCGCGTTAACGGTCAAGAAGTGAAATCATTCGACGAACCAGATCCAAGCAAATTACCTTGGAAAGACTTAGACATCGACGTTGTACTTGAATGTACTGGTTTATTCACAGACAAAGAAAAAGCAGAAGCACACATCGACGCAGGTGCTAAAAAAGTATTAATCTCTGCACCAGCTAAAGGTGACGTTAAAACAGTTGTTTATAACACTAACCACGATACACTTGATGGTACAGAAACAGTTGTTTCAGGTGCTTCATGTACAACAAACTCATTAGCACCAGTTGCTAAAGTACTTAACGATGAATTCGGTTTAGTAGAAGGATTCATGACTACAATCCACGCATACACTGGTGACCAAAATACACAAGATGCACCACACAAAAAAGGTGACAAACGCCGTGCACGTGCAGCTGCTCAAAACATCATCCCTAACTCTACAGGTGCTGCAAAAGCAATCGGTAAAGTTATCCCAGAAATCGACGGTAAATTAGACGGCGGTGCACAACGTGTCCCTGTTGCTACTGGTTCATTAACAGAATTAACAGTAGTATTAGAAAAAGATGTTTCAATCGAAGACGTAAACAACGCAATGAAAAATGCATCAACTGAATCATTCGGTTACACAGATGACGAAATCGTTTCTTCTGACGTCATCGGTATGACTTATGGTTCATTATTCGACGCAACTCAAACTCGTGTCATGACTGTTGGCGATCACCAATTAATCAAAGTTGCTGCATGGTACGATAACGAAATGTCTTACACTGCACAATTAGTTCGTACTTTAGAACACTTAGCTACTCAAGCTCAATAAGAGATTCGCAACAATAAATAATGATTTAATTGTGCTGTAATTGGATAAGGTAAGCTTAATGAGTAAGCGGGGAGCACAAACGCTTCTCCGCTTATTTTACTTTAGATTGCATTTAGAGGAGGAAAAATGTATGGCCAAAAAAATTGTTTCTGATTTAGAGTTAAAGGACAAAACCGTTTTAGTACGTGCTGATTTTAACTTACCGATGAAAGACGGAGAAATCACAAACGACAACCGTATTGTACAAGCATTACCAACGATTAAATACATCATTGAACAAGGTGGTAAAGTCGTCCTCTTCTCTCATTTAGGTAAAGTGAAAGAAGAAAGCGACAAAGAATCATTAACATTAGCACCTGTCGCAAAAGATTTATCAGATAAATTAGAGAAAGATGTACAATTTGTACCTACGACACGTGGTGAACAATTAGAATCTGCCATCAAAGCACTTGAAGCTGGTGACGTTTTACTCGTTGAAAATACACGTTTCGAAGATTTAGATGGTAAAAAAGAATCTAAAAACGATCCAGAATTAGGTGAATATTGGGCATCATTAGGTGATGTATTCGTCAACGATGCGTTTGGTACTGCACACCGTGAACACGCATCAAATGTCGGCATTGCGAAACATTTAGATACTGCAGCAGGTTACTTGATGGATAAAGAAATCCAATATATCGGTGGTGTCGTAGAATCACCAGATAAACCAGTTGTAGCTATCCTTGGTGGTGCAAAAGTTTCAGACAAAATCGGTGTCATCCAAAACTTACTTCAAATCGCAGATAAAGTACTCATCGGTGGCGGTATGGCATATACCTTCTTAAAAGCACAAGGTAAAGAAATTGGCCAATCCTTATTAGAAGAAGACAAAATTGATTTTGCGAAAGATTTATTAGATCAATACAGCGCCCAAATCGTGTTACCAGTTGACTGTAAAGTCGCTAAAGAATTCTCAAATGACGCTGAAATCACAGTCGTTTCTACAGACGAAATTCCTGCTGATCAAGAAGCGATGGACGTCGGACCAGAAACAGTTGATTTATTCAAACAACAATTACAAGGCGCACACACTGTCGTATGGAATGGACCAATGGGTGTCTTCGAATTCAGTAACTTTGCGAAAGGTACAATCGGTGTTTGTGAAGCGATTGCTGAATTGAAAGATGCGAATACCATCATCGGTGGTGGAGACTCTGCAGCAGCAGCCATCTCACTCGGTTATGAAGACGACTTCAGTCACATTTCAACAGGTGGCGGTGCTTCATTAGAATACTTAGAGGGTAAAGACTTACCAGGTATTGATTCAATTTCTGAAAAATAATCAAATGACGACGGAACAATAAAATTCTAACTTATAGGAGTGTTTAGAATGAGAAAACCAATTATCGCAGGTAACTGGAAAATGAATAAAACGGTGCAAGAGGCGAAAGATTTCATCAACGCATTACCTGAACTACCAGATACAAATGACGTGGAATCTGTGATTTGTGCACCAACCATCCAATTAGATGCATTGGTCAACCTCGTGAAAGAAGGCAAAGCAGAAGGATTAAAAATCGGCGCACAAAATACGTACTTTGAAGAAAGCGGTGCATTTACAGGAGAAACATCACCCGTTGCACTTGCAGATTTAGGTGTACAATACGTAGTCATCGGCCATTCTGAACGCCGTGACATCTTCCATGAAACTGATGAAGAAGTGAATAAAAAAGCACATGCAGTCTTCGATCATGGTATGACTCCGATTATTTGTGTCGGTGAATCAGATGAACAACGTGAAAATGGTGAAGCTAACACCGTTGTAGGTAATCAAGTGAAAAAAGCAGTTGAAGGCTTATCTGAAGACCAATTAAAACAATTGATTATTGCATATGAACCTGTATGGGCAATCGGCACAGGTAAATCATCTAACGCTGAAGATGCTAACGAAATGTGTGCATTTGTAAGACAAACGATTGCCGACATCGCAAGTGAAGCAGTCGCAAATGAAACACGCATTCAATACGGCGGTAGCGTGAAACCTAACAACATTAAAGAATACATGGGTCAAGATGACATCGATGGTGCGTTAGTTGGCGGAGCTTCACTTAAAGTTGAAGACTAC
>NZ_LLER01000050.1 GCF_001500315.1 Staphylococcus auricularis
GAACACTAGCGATTACATTTTTTGAATTCAAGCTTTAAAACTCTAATTCACTCGGTTTTGCTTGGTAAAATCTATTTTACTTACTTATCTAGTTTTCAATGTACAATTATAATGGTGGAGACTAGCGGGATCGAACCGCTGACCTCCTGCGTGCAAAGCAGGCGCTCTCCCAGCTGAGCTAAGCCCCCGTATTAAATTAATCTAAGATGATGGGCCTAAGTGGACTCGAACCACCGACCTCACGCTTATCAGGCGTGCGCTCTAACCAGCTGAGCTATAGGCCCATATTTTCTATGAATACTACCATATGTATGAGCATTCAAAACTGAATACAATATGTCACGTTAACCCTTCATCTTCGAAAGAAGATGTTCCGTAATTAATCCTTAGAAAGGAGGTGATCCAGCCGCACCTTCCGA
>NZ_LLER01000051.1 GCF_001500315.1 Staphylococcus auricularis
ATATCTGAAATATTAAGGGAACGTGGTGTAAACGTTCATCATTCAACGGTCTACCGTTGGGTTCAAGAATATGCCCCAATTTTATATCAAATTTGGAAGAAAAAGCATCAAAAAGCTTATTACAAATGGCGTATTGATGAGACGTACATCAAAATAAAAGGAAAATGGAGCTATTTATATCGTGCCATTGATGCAGAGGGACATACATTAGATATTT
>NZ_LLER01000052.1 GCF_001500315.1 Staphylococcus auricularis
GTTACCTGAACTTCAACCTGGTCATGGGTAGATCACCTGGTTTCGGGTCTACGACCAAATACTCAGCGCCCTATTCAGACTCGCTTTCGCTACGGCTCCACATTCGCTACTTAACCTTGCATCAGATCGTAACTCGCCGGTTCATTCTACAAAAGGCACGCCATCACCCATTAACGGGCTCTGACTACTTGTAAGCACACGGTTTCAAGTTCTATTT
>NZ_LLER01000053.1 GCF_001500315.1 Staphylococcus auricularis
ACCCTCCACGGTTGAGCCGTGGGCTTTCACATCAGACTTAAAAAACCGCCTACGCGCGCTTTACGCCCAATAATTCCGGATAACGCTTGCCACCTACGTATTACCGCGGCTGCTGGCACGTAGTTAGCCGTGGCTTTCTGATTAGGTACCGTCAAGACGCGCACAGTTACTTACGCATTTGTTCTTCCCTAATAACAGAGTTTTACGATCCGAAGAC
>NZ_LLER01000054.1 GCF_001500315.1 Staphylococcus auricularis
GTGAGATGTTGGGTTAAGTCCCGCAACGAGCGCAACCCTTAAGCTTAGTTGCCATCATTCAGTTGGGCACTCTAAGTTGACTGCCGGTGACAAACCGGAGGAAGGTGGAGATGACGTCAAATCATCATGCCCCTTATGATTTGGGCTACACACGTGCTACAATGGACAATACAAAGGGCAGCGAAACCGCGAGGTCAAGCAAATCCCATAAAGTTGT
>NZ_LLER01000006.1 GCF_001500315.1 Staphylococcus auricularis
TGGCGGTGTTCGCGCATTTACTGCAAGTGCGGGCCCTGGTTTGTCACTCATGATGGAAGCGATCGGTCTTTCCGGGATGACAGAAACACCACTCGTCGTGATTAATACACAACGTGGTGGCCCTTCAACTGGTCTACCAACGAAACAAGAGCAATCAGACCTTATGCAAATGATTTACGGAACACATGGCGATATTCCTAAAATCGTCGTGGCGCCTACTGATGCGAAAGATGCATTTTATCTAACGATGGAAGCATTTAACCTTGCTGAAATTTATCAATGTCCAGTCATCGTATTGAGTGACTTACAACTATCATTAGGTAAACAAACCGTAGAACAGTTAGATAGAGACGCAGTCAGCATTGAGCGAGGAGAGTTATTACAAGGTGATATCGAACGTGAAGAAGGAGATAAAAGCTATTTCAGACGTTATGCGTTAACTGAAAGTGGTATTTCACCACGTCCTATACCCGGTCTTAAAGGCGGTATCCATCACGTGACAGGTGTCGAACATAATGAAGAAGGTAAAACGAGCGAGGATGCGGTAAATAGACAACAACAAATGGAAAAACGAATGCGTAAAACTGAACATTTACTCATTGATGATCCAGTTGAAGCGGACATGCCGCACGACGCAGCTGATATATTGTACATCGGATTCATTTCAACAAAAGGTGCCATTCAAGAAGGTAAAGCACGTCTTGAAGATCAAGGAATCAAAGTGAATCATTTACAAATTAGACAACTGCATCCATTCCCGAAAGAAACGATTCAAAAAGCGGTTGACCAAGCAACGAAAGTCGTCGTCGTAGAACATAATTATCAAGGTCAACTGGCAAGCATTTTGAAAATGAATGTAAATCTTGGAGATAAATTAATCAATCAAACGAAATACGACGGTATGCCATTCTTACCGCACGAAATAGAAGAAAAAGGTACAGAAATTGCTAATTCATTAAAGGAGATGAACTAAGTGGCAACATTTAAAGACTTTAGAAATAATGTGAAGCCCAATTGGTGTCCAGGCTGTGGTGACTTCTCAGTCCAAGCAGCGATACAAAAAGCAGCAGCGAATGTAGGACTAGAACCAGAGGATGTAGCCATCATTACCGGTATCGGTTGTTCAGGCCGTTTATCTGGGTATATTAATGCATATGGTGTTCACGGTGTTCACGGCCGTGCATTACCCCTTGCACAAGGTGTGAAAATGGCGAACAGAGATCTCACTGTCATCGCTTCAGGTGGAGATGGTGATGGTTATGCAATCGGTATGGGACATACGATTCATGCGTTACGTAGAAATATGAATATGACTTATGTTGTCATGGATAATCAAATCTATGGTTTAACTAAAGGTCAAACGTCTCCATCATCTGCAGTAGGATTTGTTACGAAATCTACACCTAAAGGAAACATCGAAAAAAATGTCGCACCACTAGAACTCGCATTATCATCAGGTGCAACATTTGTCGCACAAGGTTTTTCAAGTGATATTAAAGGATTGACTAAAATGTTAGAAGACGCGATCAATCACGATGGTTTTTCATTTGTAAACGTGTTCTCTCCTTGTGTCACATACAATAAGATTAATACGTATGATTGGTTTAAAGAAAATCTTACTAGTATGGAAGATATTGAGTCATATGATCTTTCAGATAAAAAAGCAGCGATGAAAGCCATTTTAGAATATGATTCACTCATTAAAGGGATTGTGTACCAAGATACGACAACACCATCTTATGAATCACAAGTGGATCAATTAGATGAAACACCTTTAGCTAAGAAAGAACTCGAACTCAGTGAACAAACCTTTAATGACTTAACTGCACAATTCGTTTAATGTTGTGCTTTAAACTATAAGTGAGATAGATATGAATGAGCCTGAGACTAAGAAGGATGTTGCTATACAACGTATGGTCTCAGGCTCGTTGTATATAATAGGATGATATACTTCAATAGAAAAATTCGGGAGGATACCATGGTCGATCAGTTTGCTTCGATAACGGAATTAATGGAACATACTATAGAAGGAAAAGATTGGGAAATCATAACTACAAATCGCGATAGTGAGATATTGGTTACTGCCGTGCATGGCGGTGCAATCGAACGAGGCACCTCAGAGCTTGCACAGTTAATCGCCGAAGAAGGAGCGTTTAATTACTATACGTTTAAAGCGATTCGACGCAATCATAATGATGCACTGCATGTAACTTCGAGTCATTTTGATGAACCCGTCCTACATGATATGGTAAAAAACAGTTCAAATGTGCTTTCAATCCATGGCTGTAATGGTAAGCACAGTAAAGTGTATATAGGTGGTCAAGATCAGCGGCTAGGTCAACGTATTGAAGCTCAGTTACGTACACTGGGTGTGGAGCTTGAAGCTGCACCTGCACCGATTAATGGGATGTCGAATGATAATTTTGTGAATCAAGGTCAGACCGCTCAAGGTGTTCAATTAGAGCTCACCGTGCCGTTAAGAAAACAATTTTTCAATAATGGTAAATATGGACTTAAAGATCGAGAAAACCGAGATAATTGGAGTGCCTTCATGCATCAATTTGCCGCTTGTATCGTTAAAGCCATGATTTCGTCATAACTATTACAATTGCGTAAAGAATTTAAAGAATTATTACTATTCCTTTAAAAGTGTTATGTCTAACTGCATGCGGGTATGCAATTACTATCATGTGGTTAGGAGGATTATAATGGCTGATAAATTTAAATCTATGACAGAACTAATGGAACAAACAAGAGAAGGTGATGATTGGGAAGTCCAAGCTGAAGATAGATCAAGTAACGCAATCATCACAGCTATTCATGGTGGCGGTATTGAACCGGGAACAACAGAATTAGCTGCGCTTACAGCTGCCAAAGGTAACTTTGATTTTTATTCATTTAAAGGTACACGTTCTAAAGGCAATCAAGATTTACATGTCACATCTACACATTATGACGAACCTACAATCAAAGATAAAATTAAATATAAAGACATCGCTGTAGCAATCCACGGATGTGATGGAGATGGCGAAGTCGTTTACTTAGGTGGTAAAGACGAAGAATTAATCGCAACAATTAAAGAAGCGTTAGAAGATATCGGTGTTACAGTTGATACTGCTCCTGATCACATTTCAGGTGACAAAGATAAAAACATTAACAACTGTGGCAAATCTGGACAAGGTGTTCAATTAGAATTAACACCAAGTCTAAGAAAAAGCTTCTTCAAAGATGGCAAATACGGTAAAAGTTCTCGTGAAGACGAAGAAAACTGGGACGACTACTTACACCAATTTGCTGATGCTCTTGTCAAAGCAGTTAACGCACGCGGTTAATGCTGTTATAATAAATGAAAATAAAATGACTGTTTAACGGCACGTAATAGTCAGATTTAAAAAGGAAAAGAGATGGTAAAGTTGGACGATACATTAATGAGTATACAAATTATTCCTAAAACCCCGAATGGTGAAGATGTCATTCCTTATGTAGATGAAGCCATTCATATCATTGAACAATCAGGATTACCTTATAGTGTAGGTCCATTAGAAACTACCGTACAAGGGAGTATGGATAACTGCTTGATTCTCATTCAGAACATGAATGATCGCATGGTAGAACTAGAAATACCAAGTATTATCAGTGAAGTGAAGTTCTATCATGTACCTGAAGGAATCACGATTGAAACATTAACAGGTAAATATGATGAACAGTGATGGCATCATAAAGATGCGCTAGGATTAATCCACTTTATCAATTCCTCATTTTTTACAGGATCTCAGATGTAGAAACCTGTAACCTTAACGATTGAGACATACGCGACCCTATGCTTCAGATTCTACAATTGATTATGAGTATAGCGGGTATGTCTCAATTTTTATGTTCAGTAGGGAAAATGAATGAAAAGCACTTTCGCGAGATATCATTTTAAACATTGAAAAATTATAATTACAGGCGGTTTAGCATGGCTGTTTAAAATAAGATGAACGTTTGTGTTGCTTTTTGCACTTTACCTTTAAGTTTAATATAATTAATGAGTGATTACAGGCATACAACGACGTGAATGAACATGAAATGTAATGCACCAAACTTTAATTTTATGTCGTGCCAAAAAAGGGTTTTACTTTGAATGAAGAAAAAAAACAGAAACGACGTTAAATATCTTTGCTGAAAGAGATAAAAAGCGCAAGATAATCGTCAATTATTGACTATCTGAACGAAGCGGAATCAAAATTTGAAGAAACGTTATCATTTTACGGCGAAGTCCAGTTTAAACATGCCTATACATACATTTATTCTCAACGTGATGGCACGCCAGCAGCGAAAATGAAAGATAATGTGGCATTCGATGTTAAAAAGGATTGTTTACATCGTCTTAGTGACAAAGTTTCATATTATTCGAGTGAAGCAATGCACCAATAGGAAAATGAGGTCGTCACAGTATTATGTGAGGTAAAGGTAAGAAAGATGACAGCGTATAAGCGGGTTACACAGATAAAAATAAACGCGTTAAATTTAGCGCAACTGAAGAGATGATCGGTAAACTTGTCGGTGTGGGAATCGATACTGCTTGGCGATTTTCAATGAATGGTACGTTCCTTCAAGAACATGAAGCGATGGTGATTGGATAATGTATAATAAAGAAGATATTTTAGCTGAAGCAGATCAATTGAGTGAGAAAATAAAGGCCTTACCGGAAATTTCCGATTATCGTTCAATCGAAGAACAAATTCATGCCAACCAATCGATTGATCAAAATATGAAACAATTGAAACGCTCACAAAAACAATCGGTCAATCTACAAAATTATGGTAAAACAGAAGCGTTAAAACAATCAGAAGCGCGCATACAACATCTTGAAGACGAAATTAATCGCATTCCCATCGTGGAAGAGTTTCGTGAAGCACAAGCTGAAGCGAATAATATCTTACAAATGATGATTTCAACCATGGCTGACCGATTAAATCAGCAAGACGAGGACGCAGAAGAAGATCACAACTAAAGTTAGGAATGGTGGTGCGAAAGATGAATACAAGAAAGTTAACATTAACTTCCATTTTAATCGCGATTAATATCGTACTCAGTAGTTTTATTATTATTCCACTCGGACCGATAAAAGCTGCACCGATACAACATTTGATTAATGTGTTGTGTGCGGTATTGGTTGGCCCTTGGTACGGCTTAGCACAAGCTTTTATCTCATCCGTGTTACGCATATTATTTAATACAGGAAGTGCGTTTGCGTTTCCAGGCAGTATGATTGGCGTCTTTTTAGCGAGTGTATTTTATTTATATCGTCGTCATATTTTTATGGCAGCAGTGGGTGAAGTGATCGGTACAGGTATCATAGGTAGTTTAATGTGCATTCCTGTTGCTTGGATCATCGGACTTGGTGATTTTGCCGTGAAACCACTGATGGTAGCATTTATTTTATCAAGTGTAATTGGTGCTGCAATCAGCTATGTCATTTTAATGATTTTGAAGAAAAAAGGTATACTGGATCGCTTTATTAAATAGCTAGATCCTTTCCTGATATGAATGCATTTTGGAGACTAGGGCAATACGATGTCCTAGTCTTTTGTTATTTGGGACAAATGAAACGATGGGATTTACACGCTGTTATATGTTAAAATTTAATAGTTATAAACTTCGATTAACCAGGAAAAAATAACATAAATATTCGAATAAAAAAGTATCGATATACGAACTGATCAGTTTAAATTTTGAATTAGAAAAAGGGTCGTGAAATAGATTTATGGCAAATGTTACTCCAATGATGAAACAGTATTTAGAAATAAAATCTCAATATCAAGATTGTTTATTATTTTTTAGATTAGGCGACTTTTATGAAATGTTTTACGAAGACGCGAAAGAAGCATCACGCGTGCTTGAAATTACTTTGACAAAAAGGGATGCCAAAAAAGAAAATCCAATCCCGATGTGCGGGGTCCCTTATCACTCTTCTGAAAGTTATATCGAAACTCTTATCAACAATGGCTATAAAGTAGCTATTTGTGAACAAATGGAAGACCCTAAACAGACCAAAGGCATGGTAAAACGAGAAGTCATACGCGTTGTGACGCCAGGTACCGTCATGGAACAAGGTGGCGTAGATGAAAAACAAAATAACTACATTTTAAGTTATATTTTCGATGGTGATCAGTACGCACTGAGTTACTGTGACGTTTCAACCGGTGAGTTAAAAGTCACACAGTTCGAAGATGAAGCAACACTCATCAATGAAATCACGACAATCAATCCGAACGAGATTGTCGTCCAACAAGAGATTGAAGGTAACTTAAAACGTCAAATTGCGACAACAACAGAAACGATTACTGTCGTAGATCATATTTCAGATGCGACTTATAATGAAAATACGAATGACGACCAACTGATGTATGATGCGACACAATTATTATTAGATTATATTCATCACACACAAAAGAGAGATCTATCTCATATTGAAAATGTAGCACCTTATGAAGCGGTTGATTTCATGAAAATGGATTACTATGCGAAGCGCAATTTAGAATTAACAGAAAGTATGCGTTTGAAATCTAAAAAAGGTACTTTGTTGTGGCTCATGGATGAAACGCAAACACCCATGGGAGCGAGACGTTTAAAACAATGGATTGATCGACCATTGATTCATCAACAACAAATAGAGACTCGACTTAATATGGTTGAACAATTTTTACAACACTTTATCGAACGCGATACATTGCGTGAATATTTAACGCACGTGTATGATATCGAGCGACTTGTAGGCCGTGTCAGTTACGGGAATGTGAACGCACGAGATCTTATTCAGTTAAAACATTCCATCGCAGAGATTCCACGCATCAAATCTGTACTCACAGAAATGGATGAAACGGTTGTGAATCAATTTTCAGCGCTTGAACCGTTAGATGATTTACATGCCTTATTAGAAAATAGTTTGGTGGATGAACCGCCGATTTCCGTTAAAGATGGTGGCTTATTTAAGTCAGGGTTTAACAGTCAATTAGATGAGTATCTTGAAGCTTCACAAAACGGTAAGACATGGTTAGCCCAATTACAGACGAAAGAACGTGAACGCACAGGTATTAAATCGTTGAAAATCAGCTTTAATAAAGTGTTTGGATATTTTATAGAGATTACACGTGCAAACTTACAAGGATTTGATCCAGCTGCGTATGGTTACCATCGTAAACAAACGCTATCTAACGCTGAACGATTTATCACAGATGAATTAAAAGAAAAAGAAGATCTCATCCTCGGTGCTGAAGATAAAGCCGTTGATCTAGAGTATGAGCTATTTGTCGAACTGAGAGAAACGGTCCAACAGTATACAGAACGATTGCAACAACAAGCGAAAGTGATTTCAGAGCTCGACTGTTTACAAAGCTTTGCGGAAATCGCGCAACGTTACAATTATTCACGTCCAGAATTCAGCAAAGACAAGACATTATCACTTAACGAATCTAGACACCCAGTCGTTGAACGTGTCATGGATCATAACGATTATGTGCCGAATGATTGTCACCTAGACAAAGAGACATTTATCTATTTGATTACTGGACCGAATATGTCAGGGAAATCAACCTATATGAGACAAGTTGCGATCATTAGTATTATGGCTCAAATGGGTTCATATGTACCTTGTGAAGCTGCAACACTTCCTATATTCGATCAAATCTTTACACGAATTGGTGCTGCAGATGACCTCGTATCAGGTAAAAGTACCTTCATGGTAGAAATGTTAGAGGCACAAAACGCGCTTGCCCATGCGACAAAAGATAGTTTAATTATCTTTGATGAAATCGGCCGGGGTACATCGACTTATGATGGTCTTGCACTTGCACAAGCCATGATTGAATATGTCGCACAAACTTCACACGCGAAAACATTATTCTCAACCCACTATCACGAGTTAACCGCTTTAGATCAATCGCTCAATGGATTGAAAAATGTCCATGTTGCAGCGAGTGAATATCAAGGCCAACTCATCTTTCTCCACAAAGTGAAAGATGGCGCTGTAGATGATAGTTATGGTATTCAAGTTGCAAAATTAGCGGAATTGCCTGATGAAATTATAGATCGCGCACAAGTTATTCTCGATGCCTTTGAACAACATGACACGATACAACCGACGACTGAAGGCAAACCAGAGCCGACTACTCAAACAGCTAACGATGACACTCAACCGCTACGTGAACAAGAAGCGCAACGCGAAACACAATCAGAGGCGCTTCACGAGGAAAAAGCAGAAACGTACCCAACACAAACATCATCTGAATCAACAGCTCATGCACAGCAATTTGAACAAGCTGCATTTGATTTATTTAATGAACCGCCAGAACAAAGTGAAGTCGAACGACAAATTAAAGACTTGAATTTATCCAATATGACACCGATTGAAGCACTAGTGAAATTAAATGACTTACAAAATCAATTAAAGTAGAGGAGGATGAGCGTGGGTCATATTAAAGAATTACAAACGTCTTTAGCGAATAAAATTGCTGCTGGAGAAGTCGTAGAGCGTCCAGGTTCCGTCGTTAAAGAGCTGCTTGAAAATGCCATTGATGCAGATGCGACTGAAATTAACATCGAAGTTGAACAGTCAGGTATTCAGTCTATTCGAGTGGTCGATAACGGCACAGGTATTGAAGCAGATGACTTAGATTTAGTGTTCCATCGTCATGCGACAAGTAAGCTCAATCATGATGATGACTTGTTCCACATCCGAACACTCGGGTTTAGAGGGGAAGCTTTAGCGAGTATTGCATCTGTAGCGAAAGTGACATTGACTACATGTACAGATGGCGAAGAAGGTCATGAAGTGTACGCTGAGAACGGTCAAATTATTGAGCAAAAACCGGCTAAAGCAAAACGCGGGACAGATATTTTAGTCGAATCTTTATTCTATAATACGCCGGCACGATTGAAATATATCAAAAGCCTTTATACTGAATTAGGTAAAATCACAGATATCGTCAACCGTATGGCTATGAGTCATCCAGATATTCGTATTTCCCTTTATTCTGATGGCAAGAAAGTATTACGTACCAACGGCTCAGGGCGTACGAATGAAGTGATGGCAGAAGTTTACGGCATGAAAGTCGCGAAGGACTTAGTACATATTTCAGGTGATACGAGCGATTATCATTTAGAAGGTTATGTCGCAAAACCTGAACATTCGCGGAGTAATAAACATTATATTTCAATCTTTATCAATGGACGCTATATTAAAAACTTCGTCTTAGATAAGGCTATTGTTGAAGGGTATCATACGCTACTCATGGTCGGTCGTTATCCGATTTGTTATATCAATATTACGATGGATCCCATCTTAGTAGACGTAAATGTCCATCCGACGAAATTAGAAGTGAGATTATCGAAAGAGTCTCAACTATACGATCTTATTGTGGAAAAAATTCGCGAGGCATTTAAAGATCGCATTTTAATTCCACACAATAACATGAAGCAATTCGATAAAAAACATAAGGTTTTAGAACAATTTGAACAACAAAAAATGGACTTTCATCAACAGCAACAACAACAAACTGAGTCTAACGAGGATGAAAATAAAGCGAAACCTTCGCAAACCGACACTACAGCACAACTTTCATCAGACATAACGGATGATAATGAAACAACTTATCACTATTCCGGTAATGAAGCTTCAACTCAAGATAACGAAATAGCTGAAACCGTAACGACAGAAGACGATTATAGTCAAGCACAACGTGATTTACTCCAAGATATGGAAGGCGAAGGGGAGTTAAGTGCAACTGACGATGCATCTCGTGAAAATGATGATATTAAAGATGCTACGAATCAGTCCCCACATCGACGTGTGCCTTATATGGAAGTCGTCGGACAAGTCCACGGCACATACATCATCGCTCAAAATGAAGATGGCATGTACATGATCGACCAACATGCAGCACAAGAACGTATTAAATATGAATACTTCAGAGAAAAAATTGGTGAAGTAACGAATGAAGTTCAAAATTTATTGATTCCATTAACGTTCCATTTTTCACGTGATGAAAAAATGATTATTGAACAATACAAAGACGAATTAGATAAAGTGGGCGTGCATCTCGAACCGTTTGGTGGCAATGATTACATCGTGGATAGTTATCCTGTTTGGTTCCCATCGAATGAAGCGGAAGACATTATCAAAGACATGATTGATTATGTCTTAGAGCATAAAAAAGTAGAAGTGAAAAAAATTCGAGAAGAAGCGGCAATTATGATGAGTTGTAAACGTTCAATAAAAGCAAATCACTATCTCAAAAATAATGAAATGGCTGATTTGATTGATCAACTTCGTCAAGCTGAAGATCCATTCACTTGCCCACATGGTAGACCGATTATTATTAACTTTTCTAACTATGAATTAGAACGTTTATTCAAACGTATCGTTTAATGAAGCAATAGCATTAATTTATATAAAGACTGTATGATCAAGTGTCATACACATGATTGATTGAGTTTAAAGGAGATGACCTCAACTAGTGAAACCACACATTTTACCAGCGATTAGAAATATGAAAGACATGGAAAAATTTGTCCAAACAGATTATCGATCATGTGTATTACTTGATACACATATTGGACATTTAAATGGCATTTTTAATTATCTAAAAAAAGAACAGATTGAAACCTTTATTCATATCGATTTGATTAAAGGTATGAGTCATGATGAATTTGCTTGTGAATATATTATTCAAAATTATAAACCTAAAGGCATCATCTCGACGAAAACGAAAGTCATTAAACGTGCCAAAGACCTCGATACTGTGACGGTATTAAGAGTGTTTATCATCGATAGTCATGCATTAGAACGCAGTATTCAACTCATTCAACGTACACAACCGGATTACGTGGAAGTGTTACCTGGTGTTGCTAGTAAAGCGATTCAACAAATCAAAGAGGCAACGCAGATTCCAGTAATTGCGGGTGGCTTAATTAGTGATGAAGCAGAGATTGATACTGCCGTCGACTATGGTGCGCATCTTGTCACAACGAGCAAACGCGCTCTATGGTAATCTTTGAGAAAACGCTTTAAATTATGACAATTTTTTTACAAAAACGTTTGACAACGCTTACAACGTAGGTATAAAATAAAAATCAAGTTAATAAACAGATGGAGATAGGAGATTTCTGCAATGACAGCCTGAGATATTTCGGATATTTTGGCTACTCGTGTAGGAGTCTCTTTTTTTAAGGAGGATACATTATGAATGAATATGTTGCTGAGTTCTTAGGGACAGCAATCTTGATTTTATTGGGAGGCGGTGTCTGCGCAAACGTCAATTTAAAGCGTAGTGCTGCAAATGGTGCTGACTGGATCGTCATCGCCGTAGGTTGGGCACTCGGTGTTGCTATGGGTGCATATGCTGTAGGTGATATTTCAGGTGCACACTTAAATCCAGCCGTAACATTAGCCTTTGCAATGGATGGCTCACTTGCTTGGGGTATGGTTCCAGGATACATTATCTGCCAAATTTTAGGTGGTATCTTCGGTGCTGTTCTCGTATGGTTAATGTATTTACCACATTGGAAAGTGACAGAAGATGGACCGACGAAATTGGGTGTGTTTTCTACAGCGCCTTCAATTCGAAACTACTTCGCAAACTTTATCAGTGAAATCATCGGTACTGCAGTGTTAGTTTTAGGGTTATTATACATCGGAATGAATAAAATCGCTGATGGATTAAATCCACTTATCGTAGGTGCATTAATCTTAGCAATTGGTGTCAGTTTAGGTGGTACAACAGGTTATGCGATCAACCCTGCGCGTGACTTAGGACCTAGAATTGCACATGCGTTCTTACCGATTAAAGGAAAAGGTGGTTCTGATTGGAGTTACGCAATTGTTCCTGTATTAGGACCAATCGCGGGAGGAATGTTTGGTGCAGCTGTTTATCGAGTCCTATTTAAAGGTATATTTGATAGTATGACGGTCTTAAGTATTGTCGTCGTAATCATCACATTGATCGTTGGCTTGTTCATGAACAAACGCGATAAATCAGGGCGAATTGAATCTATATATTAAGGGCAATGTTTGAATGATGGTTTCCACCATCACTGGCATATGGATTGAGTTCAAAACATCTCAATTGAGGGTATAGTATACAAACACGCCGATATACCATATGTTCAATTGATAGACGAAAGGGAGAATGATCATGGAAAAATATATTTTATCTATAGACCAAGGAACAACAAGTTCTAGAGCAATTCTATTTAATCAAGATGGTACGATCAAAGGTGTGGCACAACGTGAATTTAAACAATACTTTCCACACTCAGGATGGGTAGAACATGATGCAAATGAAATTTGGACATCTGTTTTATCTGTCATTGCCGAAGTCATCAATGAAGAAAATGTTTACGCACAACAAATTGCAGGTATCGGTATTACAAACCAACGTGAAACAACTGTCGTTTGGGATAAAAATACAGGTCGACCTATTTATCATGCGATTGTCTGGCAATCTCGCCAAACACAAAGCATCGTACAAGAGTTAAAAGATAAAGGATTAGAAGAAAAATTCCATCAAAAAACGGGCTTATTACTAGACCCTTATTTTGCTGGTACGAAAGTGAAATGGATCTTAGATCACGTAGATGGTGCAAGAGAAAAAGCTGAAAACGGCGATCTTCTATTTGGTACAATTGATTCTTGGCTCGTATGGAAATTATCTGGCGGTCACGCTCACATTACAGATTATACGAATGCAAGCCGTACCTTACTTTATAATATTCATGATTTAGAATGGGATAAAGAATTGTTAGATATCTTAGAAGTCCCAGAAAGCATGTTACCTGAAGTGAAAGCATCAAGTGAAGTTTACGCACATACCATCGATTATCACTTCTTCGGTGAATCTGTACCGATTGCAGGTATTGCGGGTGACCAACAAGCTGCATTATTCGGTCAAGCATGCTTTAACCGTGGTGACGTGAAAAATACGTACGGTACAGGTGGCTTCATGTTGATGAATACAGGTGAAGAAGCTGTCACATCTGAAAGCGGCTTACTTACAACGATTGCTTATGGTATAGATGGTAAAGTTTACTATGCGTTAGAAGGTTCAATCTTTGTATCTGGTTCAGCTATCCAATGGTTACGTGATGGCTTACGTATGATTGATTCTGCACCTGCGACTGAAGATTATGCCAAACGTGTCGACTCAACTGAAGGTGTTTATTTCGTTCCTGCATTCGTCGGACTTGGGACACCGTACTGGGATTCAGATGCACGAGGTTCAATCTTTGGTTTAACACGTGGTACGTCTAAAGAACATTTCATTCGCGCAACACTCGAATCACTTTGCTATCAAACACGTGACGTATTAGAAGCGATGGAAAAAGATTCAGGTATCAAAGTGAACAACCTTCGTGTCGATGGTGGTGCAGTTAAAAATAACTTCATCATGCAATTCCAATCAGATTTATTAAACGTAGGCGTTGAACGTCCAGAAATTAATGAAACAACTGCACTGGGTGCAGCTTATCTTGCAGGTTTAGCCGTTGATTTCTGGGATAATAAAGACGACATCGAAGACCGTTGGCAATTAGATAAAGAATTCTTACCAGAAATGGAAGAAGATCAACGTGAAAAACTTTATAAAGGTTGGAAAAAAGCAGTTGAAGCAACTCAAGTCTTTAAATTAGAAGATTAAATCAATAGACTTGAATTCATGGACTATGCTAGAATGAAGTCAAGTTAATATTAATGAAGTTGAGAATTGAGAGAACTGTTCGTACAATATGATATGTATGGGATAGCTCTCTCTTTTTTTACTATTAGGAGGCGTAATATCTATGAGTTTATCTACACTAAATAGAGATCAAATCAAAAAACAATTAAGAGACGAAGAATCATACGACGCTGTCATCATCGGTGGGGGCATCACTGGTGCAGGTATCGCCTTAGATGCGAGCCAACGTGGCATGAAAGTCGCTTTAGTAGAAATGCAAGACTTTGCCCAAGGTACAAGCTCACGTTCAACAAAATTAGTACACGGTGGCCTTCGTTATCTTCAACAATTACAAGTGGGTGTCGTTAAAGAAACAGGACGTGAAAGAGCGATCGTTTACGAAAATGGTCCACACGTGACAACACCTGAAAAAATGTTATTACCATTCCATAAAGGTAGCAATCTTGGTAACTTCACAGCAGGTGTTGGTTTAACCATGTATGACCGCTTAGCAGGTGTTAAAAAATCAGAACGTAAAGTGATGTTAAATAAAAAACAAACATTAGATAAAGAACCTCTAGTGAAAAAAGATGGCCTTAAAGGCGGCGGCTACTACGTAGAATATCGTACAGATGATGCGCGTTTAACTATGGAAGTCATGAAACGTGCTGAAGAAAAAGGCGCTACAATTATTAACTATGTGAAATCAGAACACTTCACATATGATTCAAATGAAAAAGTAAATGGTATCCAAGCACGCGACGTACTTACTAATGAAGTGTTTGATATCAAAGCTAAAAAAGTAATCAATGCTGCAGGACCATGGGTAGATGAAGTACGTAGCGGTGACTATGCACGCAACAATAAAAACCTCCGCTTAACTAAAGGGGTACACATTGTGCTAGATCAATCTAAATTCCCATTACGCCAAGCTGTTTACTTTGATACTGAAAGCGATGGCCGTATGATCTTTGCGATTCCACGTGAAGGCAAAGCTTATATCGGTACAACAGATACATTCTATGATAACGATAAAACATCACCACTTGCGACTCCAGAAGACAGAGCTTATTTACTCGATGCCTTAAACTATATGTTCCCAGAAGTTGAAGCGAAAGATGAAGACATTGAATCTTCTTGGGCTGGTGTTAGACCGCTTATTTTAGAAGAAGGGAAAGATCCTTCAGAAATCTCTCGTAAAGATGAAGTTTGGGAAGGTAAATCAGGTCTCTTAACCATCGCTGGTGGTAAATTAACTGGTTACCGTCACATGGCATTAGAAATTGTAGACTTATTAGCGAAACGCTTGAAAAAAGAATACGGTCTCAAATTTAAACCATGTGAAACAAAACATCTACCTATCTCAGGCGGTGATGTAGGCGGTAGTGCGAACTTCGATACTTTCGTTGAAGATCAAGTTGAACTCGCTAAAAAATATCAATTAGATGCAGAACTTGCACGTCACTTCGCTAGTAAATATGGTTCAAATGCGAAAGATTTATTCGAAATTGCCCAAACTGCTCAATATCAATCCTCAGGTCTACCATTAGATATGTACACTGAACTTGTTTACGCTATCCGTTATGAAATGGTTTATAAACCAACAGACTTCTTAGTGCGTCGTACTGGTAAATTATACTTCAACATTTCAGATGTGTTGAAATATAAAAATGATGTCGTCAAAGTGATGGCACAACTTTTAGGCTATACAGATGCTCAAAAAGAAGCATATATGCAAGAATTAGATAAAGCGATTGATGAAGCACGTACTGGTAACGATCAACCTGCTGAAAAAGAATAAACTTAACATGTTAAAACAACATTCAAATTAGTATTCTAAAAAGAAGACGTCACAGAAATCGATGTAAGAGATGAAGGTTTCTGTGGCGTTTTTTATATATGTGGTGATCATGACCCTCCATCGATTTAGGCGATTAAAAAAGGATTTCATCATCTATTTGAAATTACAGTCACTTCAATGTATATTTTTTAGTAGTAAGCGTGCTGCTCAAGTCATGAAAGGAGGCGTTATAGATGATAGAACAATCATTTAGCATGACTGTTTCAGATGGGACGGTGTTAGAGGCTAAACTGAATCAAACCGATCGAAAACATGTGGTAGGATTGATACATATTTTTCACGGCATGGCGGAACACTTCCACCGCTATAATCGTTTAGTTACAGCGCTGAACGAAGCAGGTTACGATGTACTTCGCCATCATCATCGAGGTCATGGGATACATATCGATGAAACAACACGCGGTCATATCGATAGTTTTAAACAAGCAGCAACCGACGCATATGAAATCTATCAAACCCTCTCATCTAAATATGCACACGTGCCTTATATCGTGTTAGGGCATTCGATGGGGTCATTAATCGCGCGTCGTTATATTGAACAATACAGTGAAGTCTTAGATGGACTTATACTCACTGGAACGCCTCAATATCCATTGTGGATGGCACGGCCTGCACGGCGGTTATTAGATCTCATTATTATTATGACAGGTAAATCTACTTTGTTACCTTGGTTAAATCAAATCGTCTATCATTCATTTAATAAAAAAATCAAACCGCATCGGACTTCGAATGATTGGTTAGATACCAATCCAGAACATGTTGATCGTTTTGAAAATGATCCATACACAGGATTTTTGGTTTCTAATCAATTGATATATGAAACACTAGATACGATGATAGAAACAAGTGCTGCACGCGCATTAGAACGTATTGATCATAATATCCCTATATTACTTATGTCAGGGGAAGAAGACCCAGTGAGTAATTATGGGAAGGGTGTGAAGCATTTATATCGTGAGTACATCAGAGCGGGGTTTAACGATATCACTGTACAACTCTATCCCAATAAACGTCATGAAATTTTATTTGATGATAGTGATACAATCACATGGCAACATTTATTCGAATGGTTAAAAGCGCAGCAACATAAATGAAATTATAGGATAAAAGGAGATTATCAACGTGACGCAACATAAACCGTTTATCGTAGTGATTGTCGGTCCAACGGCGGTCGGCAAAACGCAATTCAGCATTGAGTTAGCGAAACGGATCAATGGAGAAATCATTAGCGGCGATTCCATGCAAGTCTATCGGGGTATGGATATTGGAACTGCGAAGGTAACAGAAGATGAAAAAGACGGCATTCCACACTATTTGATAGATATTTTAAATCCGGACGAAACATTCTCTGCATTTGACTTTAAACACTATGCTGAACAGGCAATAGCATCGGTCATACAGCACGGGAAAATACCGATTATTGTCGGTGGCACAGGATTGTATATCCAATCATTGATCTATGATTATGCCTTTGATGATGAAGCAGTTTCAGATGATAAAATGAAACAAGTGCAAGCGCAAATGGAACAGCTCGATCAGTTATCCAATGAGGAGTTACATGCGTATTTAGCCACGTTTGATCCCCAATCTGCAGATGATATCCATCCCAATAATAGAAAAAGAGTCCGCCGTGCGATTGAATATTACTTAAAAACAAAAAAAGTTATAAGTTCTCGAAAGAAAGTGACACAAAGTGAGCCAAATTATGATACATTATTATTAGGGATGGAAATGTCGCGCGACACTTTATATAAGCGGATAAATAAACGCGTGGATATAATGTTGACCCACGGCTTATATGATGAAGTGAAACGTCTCGTCAAGCATGGTTATGGCGATTGTCAAAGCATGCAAGCTATAGGTTATAAAGAAATGGTACCAGTAGTGGAAGGTAGTATGAATTTAGAGGATGCTGTCACGAAGTTGAAACAACATTCTAGAAATTATGCTAAACGCCAAATGACTTGGTTTAAAAATAAACTCGATGTCGAATGGTATGATACAGAGAAAATATCACTTTCATTAAATTTAGATGAGGTCTCAGCCCAAATAAAGAAAAGGAGTACTTAACATGACTACTACAAACAACATCCAAGACCAATTCCTAGGGCAATTTAAAGCTGATAAGACAGAAGTTGTTGTCTTTTTAGTTAATGGGTTCCAGATGAAAGGTATTATCGAAGACTTTGATAAATATGTAGTTTGTCTTCACTCACAAGGTCGACAACACTTTATTTACAAACATGCGATTAGTACTTTTACAACAGAAAACGCTAATGAAGCATAATTACAGTTGAAATTTAAGCAAGGTTAAAGTGAATTTTTATACGAGATTGAAAGCAGTAAAGTGTAATGTTAAATATCGATAAAGATGTTTAATTTGAAAAAGCATTTCGACCTGGTAAAAGGCATAGAGATTGCTGTGTTTATCAGTTGAAACTACACACTCTTCTGTTTTCTATCTCGTATTTTTTAATTTTTGTATCGATATCATATTGTTTTTGAATTAAAAGATGTGTTCTTGCACAACGATTAAGCATACATAAAAACCCCTTGGGCACTATACATTGATGTATAAGCTCAAGAGGATTCTTGTTTATAATATGGCGTTAAAGTTAGATGTTAATGGAAAATTGATGGACTAATTATAGTAATGCCTCGATACTAGATTCTAATTGACTCGGTTTCTTTTGGGGCGCGAAGCGGTTGATCACTTCGCCGTCTCTATTAATTAAAAATTTAGTGAAATTCCATTTAATTTTTTCGCCTAAGAAGCCATTTTTAGCTTGTTTCAAATGTTGATATAGAGGATGCTGTTCAGGACCATTCACTTTAATTTTTTCATGCATAGGGAATGATACACCATAATTAATTTTACAATTTTGTGTGGCTTCTTCTCCTGAACCTGGTTCTTGTTTACCAAATTGATTACATGGGAAACCGAGAACCACAAATTTTTGATCTTTATATTTTTCATAGAGTGCTTGTAGCCCCTCGAATTGAGGTGTAAAACCACATTCACTCGCTGTATTTACGATTAAAATGACGTAGTCTTTGTAAGCTTCTAATTTATAAGTTTCTCCGTTAGTTTTAGGTACTTCAATATCATAGATAGACATGATTTATCGCCTCACTTTGTTTTAATGTAACACAGATTCACGTTGTAGTCTTGATAGACACACTATGATAGAATAGCTTAGAATGGTCAAAAGAGGTGAGCATATTTGAGCCAATTAACTTCACATTCAACAACGAATCCGAATGAAACAGCAATCATTGTCGGTGTGAATTCTCAAGAAGAAGATCAATTTGATTTTACATCGACGATGGAAGAACTAAAAGCATTATCAGAAACATGCCGACTTACGGTGGAAGCGCAGTTTGAACAAAACCGTGAACACTTTGATCATAAATACTATGTCGGTAAAGGTAAACTCGCCGAAATTAAAGCGTACGTTGAAGCGAACGACATCGATGTGGTCGTAACGAATGATGAGTTGACGACTGCACAGTCTAAAGCATTAAATGGCAATCTCAACATTAAAATCATTGATCGTACGCAGTTAATATTAGAGATATTTACGTTACGTGCGCAAAGTAAAGAAGGTAAATTACAAGTCGAACTTGCACAACTGGATTATCTTTTACCACGTTTACAAGGACATGGACAAAGTCTTTCCCGCTTAGGTGGTGGGATTGGTACACGTGGTCCTGGTGAAACGAAATTAGAAATGGATCGTCGTCATATTAGAACAAGAATCAACGAAATTAAACACCAACTTGAAACCGTCGTGGCACACCGCGAACGTTATCGAAATAAACGTCAACAAAATCAAGTCTATCAAGTCGCATTAGTAGGTTATACAAATGCTGGAAAATCAACTTGGTTTAATCAACTGTCTGACGCAGGCACGTTTGAGAAAGACATTCTGTTCGCAACGCTAGATCCAAAGACACGTCAAATACAAATCAATCAAGGCTTTAATCTCATCATTTCAGATACAGTCGGTTTCATCCAAAAGCTACCTACAGCGCTTGTAGCAGCATTTAAATCGACGTTAGAAGAAGCGAAAAATGCAGATTTATTATTACATGTAGTCGATGCTAGTCACGAGGAGTATCGAACACAATATGAGACAGTGAATCGCATTTTAGAAGAACTTGACATGTCTCACATTCCTCAAGCAGTCATCTTTAATAAGAAAGATTTAGCGCAAGACGTTTTGCCATCTGTATCGAACGATTCAATTTTTGTTTCAGCACACGATGAGGCAGATTTAGCACAAGTGAAATCGTTTTTATATCGAAAAATCAAACAAACCCTTCATGCTTATGAAGAAACGGTACCTAGTACCAATGCAGACAGACTTTATTTCCTGAAACAACACACACTTGTTTCTGAGATTAATTTTAATGAGAATGAAAACTGTTATGAAGTGACAGGTTACAGTAAAGAATAGAAGGAAGTTAATGTAATGACAGATTTATCACAACTGGTGGCATCCGTGGAGGACACACTCGCACCTTATTTTAAAGACATCGAAGCGAATGCCTACTATAATCAAGAAAAAGTATTGGACGCATTCCATGAAGTTAAAATTGCAGAAAGTGATTTACAAGGTACGACCGGCTATGGCTATGATGACATGGGTCGTGATCACCTTGAAGCAGTCTATGCGCATACATTTAAAGCTGAAGATGCATTAGTAAGACCGCAAATCATTTCTGGTACACATGCCATTACGCTTGCATTACAAAGCACCTTAAAATATAATGACGAGCTGCTCTATATCACAGGGGATCCTTATGATACTTTATTAGAAGTCATTGGGGTGAACGGTAACGGCGTAGAAAGCTTACAAGAACACGGGGTGCAGTATCGTAATATTCCGTTGAAAGATGAAACGATTGATATTGACCGTGTGTTGAATGAAATCAACGACCATACCAAAGTGATCGCCATTCAACGTTCAAAAGGGTACGATCAACGCCCATCACTCACTGTGACTCAAATTGAACAAGCGATCAAAGCAATTAAAGCTAAATATCCTGAGGTCATCATTTTTGTCGATAATTGTTACGGCGAATTTGTCGAGCGTAGGGAACCGATTGAATGTGGCGCAGATCTTATGGCAGGATCACTAATTAAAAATCCTGGAGGCGGTCTCGCTAAAATCGGAGGTTACATCGTAGGTCGCGCAGATTTAATTGAACGTTGTGGTTACAGATTAACCGCTCCTGGGATTGGTAAAGAAGCAGGGGCCTCATTAACTAGTTTGCCTGAAATGTATCAAGGGTTCTTCCTTGCCCCACATATTGTAAGTCAAAGCTTAAAAGGTGCACTGTTTACAAGTCTTTTACTCGAAAAATTAAGCATGCATACGTCACCGTCATACCAAGCACCGAGAACCGATTTGATTCAAACAGTTCAATTCGATACAGCTGAACAAATGATTCAATTCTGTCAAAGTATCCAACACGCATCACCAATTAACGCGCATTTTAGTCCAGAACCTGCGTACATGCCTGGCTATGAAGATGATGTCATTATGGCGGCTGGTACGTTTGTACAAGGCTCTTCCATTGAATTATCTGCAGATGGACCGATCAGACCGCCTTATGAAGCGTATATTCAAGGTGGACTCACATACGAGCACGTGAAATTAGCGATTACGCGTGCTGTGAAACAATTATTAGAACAAGGTTTAATTGCTTTACCGAAAGATTGAGACATATAATAACGTGTCTCAATCTTTTTTTATAAACAGATTGAATTTGGGTTCACACACGTATAATCCAGCTTTGAAATCACTGTTGTGACGCGGGTTTTGGATTTCATGTCAGAAAACCTTACATATTTTTGAAATCACTTATAAAGTGTGCTAAATTAAACATAAGTTCAGAATAGAGGTGAGGTTGTTGCAGTCCCGAGATAGTTTAAGACGGAATATGGCCGTGTTCTCTATGAGTATTGTAAGCAAATTGACAGAACTTTCAGCACGACAAATACGATATTATGAAACTTTTGAACTTATTAAACCAGAAAGATCTGCAGGTAATAAGCGTCTCTTTTCACTTAATGATGTTGAACAACTGTTACATATCAAACAGCTGATGGAAAAAGGATTTAATATGAAAACAGTGAAACAAATCATTAATGAGGAACATGAACATCTCTCTAAAGATGAAAAAGAACTCAGAAAACAAATGTTTGTAGAGGCGACTCAAAAGCCACTTAGTCAGTCCACACCGATTAATCGTGGTGACCTGTCACGCTTTATACACTAAATCACTGGAGGAAGTAACACATGCCAAAGACTACTTTTACAAAAGATGATATTAGAAAATTTGCAAAAGAAGAAAATGTAAGATATTTACGCTTACAATTCACTGATATTTTAGGAACAATTAAAAATGTGGAAGTTCCTGTAAGTCAGTTAGAAAAAGTTTTAGATAATGAAATGATGTTTGACGGTTCATCCATTGAAGGTTTCGTACGTATTGAGGAATCTGATATGTATCTCTGTCCAGATCTTGATACTTGGGTTATTTTCCCTTGGACAGCAGGTCAAAGAAAAGTTGCGCGTTTAATTTGTGACGTATATAAAACAGACGGCACACCGTTTGAAGGGGATCCACGTTCTAACTTAAAACGTGTACTCAAAGAAATGAAAGATCTTGGATTCACAGATTTAAACTTAGGACCTGAACCAGAATTCTTCTTATTCAAATTAGATGAAAAAGGTGAACCTACATTAGAACTCAATGATGACGGTGGTTACTTCGACTTAGCACCAACAGACTTAGGTGAAAACTGTCGTCGTGATATCGTGTTAGAGCTTGAAGATATGGGCTTTGACATCGAAGCAAGTCACCACGAAGTTGCACCAGGGCAACACGAAATCGACTTCAAATATGCAGATGCAGTAACAGCTTGTGATAACATTCAAACATTTAAATTGGTTGTTAAAACCATCGCACGTAAACATAACCTTCATGCGACATTTATGCCTAAACCATTATATGGCGTGAATGGTAGCGGAATGCACTTTAACGTGTCACTCTTCAAAGGTAAAGAAAATGCATTCTTTGATCCAGACGGTGACTTACAATTAACAAAAGATGCTTATCATTTCATCGCTGGTATACTTAAAAATGCGCGTGGTTACACAGCCGTTTGTAACCCACTCGTGAACTCATACAAACGTTTAGTACCTGGTTACGAAGCACCTTGTTACATTGCATGGAGCGGTAAAAACCGTTCACCACTCGTTCGTGTACCAACTTCAAGAGGTTTATCTACACGTGTAGAAATCCGTTCTGTTGACCCTGCAGCCAACCCTTACATGGCGCTTGCTGCAATTTTAGAAGCTGGTTTAGATGGTATTAAAAATAAATTAGAAGTACCTGAACCTGTAAACCAAAATATTTATGAAATGAACCGTGAAGAAAGAGAATCTATCGGTGTAGAAGATTTACCATCAACACTTTATACAGCACTTAAAGCAATGCGCAGTAACGAAACAATTAAAAAAGCGATGGGAGATCATATTTACAACCAATTCATTCATTCTAAATCACTAGAATGGGATTATTACAGAACGCAAGTTTCTGAATGGGAACGCGAACAATATATGAAACAATATTAATGGCGCAATGCTAGTTAGAATAATGGCTCAGTTCACTTTAAAAAGCGAACTGGGTCTTTTTTTGATATAATAAAGTTATACATTATCAAACTATAGAGGTGCTAACATGAAAATATTTATCTTTATTTTAGCGGTTTCATTGATTAGTTATTTCATGTCTAAACGAAAAAAGGAAAATTAAACGGAGTAGTGAAATGTTGAGAATAAATAAAAACAACTTTATCCATCAGATAGGGTAAAGTTGTTTTAATCTTGCTATTTAATATTGTGATATATTTGTGGGATTAACGATCACAAGTCGATAAGAAAGCGTACTACTTATTCTTTTTCTTCTCATTATGTTTACCTACAATTGCAGAAATCGTTCTAACGATAAAGCCGACGAATAACCCTAATACTAGCGAGATGACCGCTGTGACAATTAATGGTAAATCATAAACTTGTTGTATCGTCACACCGACAATGATTGCGATAACAACGGCGATGATCGTCATCATATTTTCTTTCCAAATACTCAATGGTTTCACTCCAATCGCCTTTATTATAACATGCATAAATCAATAAAAGTAAAGCACTTAAGGGACGCTTTTACAACTTTGTTGCACAAATTTTCTGAGATGTAAAAAATGAATTGACGCTATCGTATGTGTCTTATATGATAAAGCGATAACGTGAATAGGAGTGGTATCCAGTTGAAAGGTAACAAGAAATTAGCAATCATCGTTGTAGCAGCTATCGTCATCCTCGTACTTGGTTTTCAATTTTTAAATCAAACAGGGCCGTTTAAATTTCTGGCTTCATCTACGTCAGATGGCCCTGACAATAGTGAACAAGTTCATGTAGAACGTGTGGTTGATGGCGATACATTTATCGCGAGAGATGATTCAAATGAGCGTATTAAAGTACGGTTGATTGGCATCGATACACCTGAAACAGTAAAACCGAATACCCCCGTACAACCCTATGGTAAAGAGGCATCCAAATACACGAAGTCTAACCTCACGGATAAAGATGTCTTTTTAGAATACGATAAAGAAAAAGAAGATCGTTATGGCAGAAGATTAGCGTACGTTTGGTTAGATAAAGAGACATTATATAACGAGCAACTCGTAAAAGAAGGCCTTGCGAGAGAAAAATATTTTGCACCCAATGGTAAATATAGATCTGTCTTTAAACAAGCTGAACAGCAAGCGAAATCCGAACATAAAAATATATGGAGCTAAGTTAATCTGTAGTTGCATAAAGAAGCGGTTTGAACATCTAATAGTTCAAACCGCTTTTCGTGTATATATCCATTTTAATGAATGTGTTGTAGCAAATCGTCAAATTGTGATTTTGATATTGCTTCAGTTTGATTATCGACCGTCTCTGTTATGACATGTTCCAATGATGATGATGATAATGTTTCTGTGTTGGCATTACTACGGTAGACACCGTCAATGATATTGACACTGCCATCTGTAAAATAGACAAGCCCAATGCTTGGAATACTTTGTTTAAGATAAGCTGAAACTTTTTCAGAAATATCTTTGTTGCTTTGTTTTGCCTTCTCATATGGATCATAATCGTAAAATTGATAGCTGACTTTGTTATTTTTAATTTGTTCGACAAAGGTGTAGGTTGCTTCATTCGGTGATTTAAACTGACTATGATATTGTTCGGCGATGTAATGACCTACACGTTGTTCATCTGTTAAGTCCTGATGTTGTTCAGAAAGTTGCTTATCATTACCGCCCACTGTAAAATGATAAAACGTTTTTTGTTTCCAGTGTTTGATATCTAAATTAAATATCCCTTTATCTGTTAAAACAATGTAATCAAAGTGACGTACATCTTCGAATAAAGGATGTTTCACCGCAAAGCGATCGGTTGCAATGATTTCATAACGTGCAATATGACGCTGATTTTTTAAACCATTTAAGATCTCAGTTAAATCATGTTTGGCTTTACGTATGCCATAGTGATGAGAGTTAGCATCCATACCGCTATCGAACAATTGACTTTTTAATTCTGTATTTTCGGCGGTAATACTATGTACCTTTGTTACAACTTGATTTTTTGCGTATTGCTCTGTTTCCAATTTGTTCTGTAAAACATGGTGCTCGATCATGATTGCGATGATTAATAGCACGATAATAACTATTAATATAAAAGATAAAAACATTGTGCTCATCCATTCTGTTGAAAAATTTATTAACCTCATTTTATCTTAAAATATCAAGACGTCAAATACATTTTTATGATGGTACAGGAGGGAAGTAATATAAATGCGAAAAGAAATCAACTAAGTCAGTTGCGAATTGTTTCTTTAATACTTTAAAATAGAGAAATAACCACATTCAATAGGAGTGACCATCCATGTGTTATCACGATCAGCTGTTAAGCGAACGACTGAAGCAAATCTCAGAAGATGACGTCATTGTTTTCGATAATCATCCTACAGCTTATAAATTGATTGATACACTGAATGAAAGAAATATTAACATCAGTGGCTTTTCTTATTCGACTGATATTATCAAATATGTGAGTAAATACACCCCGTTTAATATTATTCTTGCAGATGCGAGAGTCAATCATGAACAGCACCAACTTGAAGGGATGTCAATGATGCCCGCACTGGATAATCTAAATATACATACATACTTTTTTATCGCTGATTATATAGCAGGTGATGATTTATATCGCAATCACTTCGAAACGGCACAAATTCAATCCTACTTATTTAAATCGGCCGCTCATCACGTGCTACTAAATTATCCTCCTGATCTCAATACTTCGCATGAAGAGGGGAAATATTTTATAGGGAACTTAACTGTATAATATATCATTTATGCATGATAACAATTACTAAGAACTATTTGAAAATATCATACAATCAGCATATAATAATGTAAGCGCTTGCTAAGGAGTGTTGCATTATGCTAAAGGAACAATCGAACTCCCAATATCTTATATCAAAGCTGCTGAAAGAAGGCAGTGAGTTATTTAAATTTGGGGGACGAATTGCAAAATTATTATTTATGGAAGACGCGTTTAATATTAATGAAAAAATAGATATCAGTGTGAGCCGTGCTAATTTAGGTGAATTGTTGAGACTGATTTCTCATCAATATCATGCTAAAGGATTCGATGCGAAACGCACGAGTTATGATCTCAATGAGCTGGATGTTAAAACACTTCGATGCGTGAACATCTACTACGGTCCAACACTCATCATTGCTATCGGTGTGTATGACGTGATAGATGATGAATGGTTATTCCGAATGGATGATAATATTCGGTTACCTGAAAAATATATTTATTATCATTCACTTAAATGGGATGTCGATTACATTAAACCTGAAATTGTACTGATGTATGAACTACTAGATCCCATGGTTCAACCGTTACAACCTCCTTCATTTCGTGAAGTAATCGATTCCTTAAGTTATTTTCAATACGTACTTTTACGGACAGTTGTAGGACAAGATCGTATTGAAGCGGCGGTTGAGCACGAAAAACTTGATGATAAACTTAAATGACAGAGTTGATGCATAAGATGACTTTCATGTCATCTCTCGTTTGTAACATCACTCTGTCAATTTTATTTTTAAATTATCGCTTATACTAACATTTAGATGAAAAACAATATTGATACGTTGCAATGACAGCTTTATCTGCATCTTCTAAATCGATTCCGAACATCATTGATATCTCTGAAGAACCTTGGTTAATCATTTTTAGATTAATTTGATCTTTAGCTAATGCATGGGTAATACAATTTGCAGTACCAATCGTACTATACATGCCTTCACCCACGATCATTAAGATCGCCAAGTTATCATCAATGTATAATTCATCGACGTCACATTTCTTCTGAATCGCATTGAGCACAAATTTATCTTTTCCTTTAATTGCGCTCGTTCTCATTATGAAACTCACATTATCAATTCCTGAAGGCATATGATCAAAGGAAATATCGTAATCCTCAAAAATTGCCAATATCTTCTTAATAAAACTTACTTGTTTGTTCATTAAATATTTTTTCACACTAATCACAGTAAAACCTTTGTCACAACTAATCCCACATATGACATTTTCTTTATTAATTTCGCGGTCATGTTGAATTAGAGTTCCTGGATCCTCAGGTGCATTTGTATTTTTAATAACCACTGGAATTCTATCTTTATACAGCGGTTGTAACGCTTCATCATGAAAAACGCCAAACCCTGCATAAGACAGTTCCCTCATTTCTCGATAAGTTACTTCTTTAATAATCTCAGGATGCTTAATTACCGTTGGATTGGCCCGGAAGATACCTGAGACATCCGTAAAGTTTTCATAGAGTTCGGCACGGACGCCTCTAGCAATAATAGCCCCTGTAATATCAGATCCACCCCGTGGGAATGTAACGATATGATTCGATCTTGAGTAACCAAAAAAGCCTGGAATGATTAATTTTTCCTCATAGTCATTCAATTGGTAGATCTTTTCATAAGCTTCATCTATGATTTGAGCATTTTGAGGTAGATCCGTCACCATAATACCTGCTTCCTTAGGTGAAACATAACGCGTCGGGATACCTTGACTATGATTGTAACTCGCAATGAGTTGTGCATTAAAATCTTCCCCACATGAGAGCAACGCATCTAACAAGCGATTGTGTTTATCACGATAGGTCGCAATATAGTGTTCTAGCGTTTCGTCCATCGTAGATAGCAGGGCATCTGACATGTCTAGTTCAGCAATGATATCTCCATAGCGCTGAAGGATTTCGTTCTTTTTAGCCGTGTAATCTAAATTTGCACATACTTTTTCATATAAGCGAATGAGTAGGTCGGTGGTTTTAATGTCTTCTGCATGACGTTTGCCAGGGGCTGAGACAATGACGATTTGACGTTCAGAATCGCTGTTAATTATCTTTAAGACTTTCTTGATCTGTGTTGCATTTACAACTGAACTTCCTGCGAATTTCGTTACTTTCATAATTTGACCAACCTTTCAAAAAATCAGAAAATTATATTTCAATTTTACTTAGATAATGATAGTATATGTACGTATTCTAAAGATTACGAACTTTACAAAATTTTGGGATGAACTTATACTATACCATTATGAAGTATTTATCAAGAGTACAATTGTCTTTTTATGAAAAACACAGGAGATGAATGACTATGAAAGTATTAAATATAGCGATACTCGGACTCGGTACTGTGGGGTCTGGCGTTGTGAAAATCATTGAGGAAAATAATGATCAAATTAAAGCAACGATCAACAAAGATATACATATTCAGCACATTTTAGTGCGAGATAAAAATAAATCTCGCCCCATAAATATTTCCCGATATCACCTCACAGAAGATATCAATGAAATATTAGCGGATGATGAAGTTGATATTGTCGTTGAAGTGATGGGAGGCATAGAACCGACTGTTGATTGGTTAAAACAAGCATTGCAACAAAGCAAACATGTCATTACAGCGAATAAGGATTTACTTGCTGTGCACTTAAAAGAGTTAGAAGCTTTAGCAGAAGAACAAGGTGTGGCACTTAAATATGAAGCGAGTGTTGCAGGCGGTATTCCGATTGTGAATGCGATAAATAATGGTTTGAATGCTAACAATATCAATAAGTTTATGGGGATCCTGAATGGAACATCGAACTTTATTTTAACGAAAATGACACATGAACATACTTCGTTTGAACAAGCACTTGAAGAAGCACAGGCACTTGGTTTTGCTGAAGCGGATCCAACAGATGATGTCGAAGGTATCGATGCTGCACGTAAAGTTGTCATCACTTCTTATTTATCATTCAACCAAGTTATTAATCTTGCGGATGTCACACGTACAGGTATTAGAGAGGTTGCGTTAGCTGATATTGAAACCGCTGACGCCTTTGATTGTAATATCAAACTCATAGGGAAAGGAACGTATGATCAAGGTAAGGTTACCGCATCCGTTGAACCCACGCTCATTCATAAATCACACCAACTCGCTGCTGTAGATTATGAATACAATGCGATCTACGTTATCGGCGATGCTGTCGGAGAAACGATGTTTTATGGTAAAGGTGCTGGAAGTTTAGCAACAGGCAGTGCGGTAGCAAGTGACTTATTAAATGTTGCGTTACAATTTGAGTCCAACCTGCATACGTTACCGCCACATTTCGAGCTTAAAACTGAAAAAACAAAAGCATTAATCGATAGTGATCAAGCGATTTCTATTAAAGAAAAACAAAATTACTATGTAGTCATTCAAACAGAGGGACAGGACATTGAAGCGTTGACGCAATCCATTAAAAAAGCGTTACCGATACACAAAACACTTGATATCAAGACACGTGATAAAGCAACAGTGGCACTATTCATTATCGGAATAGATATCGATCCACAATCATATATCGAAGAAGCAGGATTTAAAGTGGAAAAAATATATCCAATCGAAGGGGTTTAAATTATGATGAAAAGATGGCAAGGTTTAGTAGAAGAGTTTAAAACATATTTACCTGTGAGCGAAAAGACACCTAATATCACATTGAATGAAGGAAATACACCTCTCATTTATTGTAAAGCGTTATCTGAAGAATTGGGCATAGAACTCTATGTTAAATATGAGGGCGCGAACCCCACAGGATCTTTCAAAGATAGAGGTATGTCCGTTGCGATGGCTAAAGCCAAAGAAGAAGGGAAAAAGGTCGTGATTTGTGCTTCTACAGGGAATACGTCAGCTTCAGCGGCAGCCTATGCAGCCAGAGCAGGCTTAAAAGCGATTGTGGTTATTCCAGAAGGGAAGATTGCACTAGGAAAATTATCTCAAGCAGTGATGTATGGGGCTGAAATCGTCTCAATCGAAGGGAATTTTGATGAAGCATTAGAAATTGTTAAAGAAGTAGCAAAAGATGGCGACATTGCACTTGTGAACTCTGTGAATCCATACCGCATTGAAGGGCAACAAACTGGAGCATTTGAAGTCGTACAACAACTCGATGGAAAAGCACCTGATATCTTAGCGATTCCAGTCGGTAATGCAGGCAATATCACTGCATACTGGAAAGGATTTAAAAAATATCACGAGGAAAATAATAGCGGGCTTCCTCAGTTATTTGGTTTCCAAGCAGCGGGTGCCGCACCGATTGTTCAAAATGAAGTAGTTAAAAATCCTGAAACGGTTGCAACAGCTATCCGTATTGGGAACCCTGCGAGTTGGGATAAAGCGACAGCAGCCCTCGAAGAATCTAACGGGCAAATTGATAGCGTGACAGATGAAGAAATATTAGAAGCTTATCAGAAATTAGCATCGACTGAAGGTGTCTTTAGTGAACCTGCGAGTAATGCATCAATCGCTGGATTAATTAAATTACATCGCGCGGGTCAATTACCACAAGGGAAACGTGTCGTTGCCGTATTAACAGGAAATGGTTTGAAAGACCCTGACACGGCGATTTCACTACTAGATAATCCAATTCAACCGCTCGCAAATGATAGAGAAAGTATCTTAAATTATATTAAGGGTGTGCTGTAATATGGAAGGTGTGTTGCATCTTAAAGTACCCGCTTCAACAGCTAATTTAGGTGTTGGATTTGATTCGATAGGCATGGCATTAAATAAATTTTTAGTCATTACTGCTAAACGTAATGATCAACAACGTTGGCGCTTTAAGCACTTAGGTCCCAATGTGGATGAATTACCTAATGACGAGACGCACTATATATACCAAATTGCGCAACGCGTGGCTTCACGTTATGATATTACCTTACCATGTTTAGATATAGAGATGCGCAGTGATATCCCCATGGCTCGAGGCCTAGGTTCTTCTGCATCTGCACTCGTCGCAGCATTATATATCGCTAATCATTTTGGCGCGTTACAGTTATCTAAATATGAGTTGTTGCAGCTAGCGACAGAGTTTGAAGGTCATCCTGACAATGTTGCACCTACGATTTATGGTGGGTTAGTCGTAGGTTATTTTGATCCAAAGACAGGGGATACAGATATTTCTTATATTGATGTACCAAAAGTAGATGTCGTCATTACGGTGCCTAGTTATGAGCTTAAAACAACAGAGGCACGACAAGCCTTACCAGCGACAATGACACATCAACAAGCTGTACAGAGTAGTGCAATCAGTAACACAATGATCAGTGTCTTAATCCAACACAATTACACGCTTGCAGGTAAAATGATGGAACAAGACCAATTACATGAACCGTATCGACAATCACTTATTCCAGAATTTGCTGAGATTAAACAGTTAGCGAAATCATTGCATGCGTATGCGACAGTGATTAGTGGGGCGGGACCAACAGTATTAACATTGGTTCATCAAGCTCATAGTGGAGAACTCGTGAGAACATTGAGAAGCCACTTTCCGGCGTGTACGTCTGAGATTGTTACGATTAATGAATCTGGTATTGTAACTGAAATAGTGTACCCAGCTAGCTGATTTATTGTAGAATAGATGGTGATACAATAACAGACGGAGGGGAACACGATGAGTAACTATAAAGCAATCGTCACAGATATGGACGATACTTTACTTAATTCAGACAATGAAGTCAGTTCAGCAACACAAGATTATTTAGTAAAAGTGCAAGAAGCGGGCTATCACTTAATTTTAGCCTCAGGTCGACCAACTGAAGGTATGTTACCTACTGCACGAGATCTACAAATGGACCGTTTCGGTAGTTACCTAATAAGTTATAATGGTGGTCAAACGATTAAAGTTGCTGATGAAAGTGTCGAAGTCAGCCAAACCATCGATAAAGATCAATATGACGAAATCATTGATTATTTGCGAGACCAAGGATTTTTCAAAGCGACATACAAAGATGGATACATCATCTATGAAGGTGAACATGAATATATGAATATCGAATCTGAACTCACAGGTTTACCGATGAAACAGGTGGATGATATTAAAGCATATATTCAAGAAGAAGTACCCAAAGTTTTAGGTGTGGGCTATGAATCCAATATCAAAGAAGCTTATCAATCAATGGAAGATCAACACTTTAATGATGACATTGATGTCACTATGAGTAAACCATTCTTTTTAGAATTTATAGCGAAAGATGTCTCTAAAGGTAATGCGATTCAACAATTAACTCAGAAACTGGATTTTTCTATGGAAGAAATTGTAGCTTTTGGGGATAGTACGAATGATCTTTCTATGTTAAAAGAAGTGGGCTGTGGTGTTGCGATGGATAATGCGAGTGATGAAGTCAAAGACATCGCAGATAAAGTTACATTAAGTCACAATGACGATGGTATTCCACATGCACTCAAAGAATTAGGAATAGAATAATTAAAAGCATCTGCGCTTTGTTTCTTAACCTTATTAGTACATGAACTTTAAAGGGTTGGGAACATTCATCAGCGTAGATGCTTTTTTTATTTCATCTTTATTGTTGTACGAATGATATGTAACACTTGTCAGGTTTGCGTGTTATTTTGCTGTTTGTGTCCAATCATGTTTACCGCGATGGCGTTTTACATGTGCATAAACTTGGTCTGCAGCATAATCTAAATTTGTATAAACCGTTATCGCAAACGCAGACTGATTCTCTTCAAATGGCTCTTCTAAAAAGACATCTTTTAAATGTGAAAATAAGTTTTCCATTTGGTTATGGTCTAAACTACCATATTCTCTCAACGTTCTCTTAAGTAATCTATTGTTTTGTTCCTCAAAGGATTGGACCACAATTACGAAACGTTCCTCCGTTTTTAATACATCATCAAATAAATTCGTTTGTCCGACCATCTTGTTCACCTCAACTATAAACTCCCTTAACTTACTCTCATTATACAATATAAACCCGAGGGATAAAATAATAATTGGCTATAAAATGAGTGCGTTTTCAATAGCAACTACAAAGTAAAGTACTTTAATAAAATAAATACCCAGTCTGAATGGTTGTGGCCCTACGTTGGTGATCAAAATGACGCACTTTAATAGGACACACCATGCTTCGACTGGGTATAACATTAACGATAATGATTAGAATCTAAATCAATATCATTAAGATTAACTGTTTTTGTTTTATTTATCATTTTATGCACGAGATAGATTAAGAGCAAGATGAACATCGGCGTTACATTTCTAATGACACTGACGATGTCCCCATCCATTAAAGCTCCAAATGAATTACCGAAAAATAGGAACAACAATATCGCTGATACAAGTATCGGGCCTAGTGGATACAATGGAGAACGGTAAGGCAATACGTCCTTAACTTTTTTACCTTGTTTTTTAATGGCACGTCTTAATCTCGCTTGAGCAAGCAGACATGATGCCCAGATAATGATGATTAATGATCCGATAATATTAAGTAAATCGAACACAATATTTGATTTAAACTGTGCGATAACAATGACGAGTAAAACGGTAATGAAAGTTGTGAATAGCGCTCTCACCGGTAGTTTAGTTTTGCTGTTTAATACACTGAAATACTTCGGTGCTGTTTTATCTTCAGACATTGAGAATAACATACGACTTGTTGTATAAATCCCTGAATTTGCTGCTGATAATAACGAAGTAAGAATGACTGCATTAATGACAGATGCTGCAAAAGCGATACCTACTCTATCGAATACGATAGTGAATGGACTGAGATTTACTGAGCTATCTTTGTTTAATAAAGTAGGGTCACTATAAGGAATAATTGCACCAATCACTGCGATAGAAAGAATGTAGAAGAGTAAAATTCTCCAGAAAACTTGTCTGATCGCTTTAGGTATGGATTTATGAGGATTATTTGATTCCCCAGCCGTTACTGCAATCATCTCTGTACCACCGACTGAGAACCCGGCGACGAGAAGGACGCCTAAGAATCCTGATAAGCCACCTACAAATGGTGCCTCACCCATTGTATAGTTCGTGAAACCATAAGTTTTTCCGCCGAGTATACCAAAAATAGTGAGTATACCTACGACAATAAAGACTATGATCGTTACGACTTTAATTAATGATAGCCAGAATTCAGCTTCTCCAAAAGCTCTTACACCAAAAATATTTAATAAGAATAATAAAACTAAAAAGATAAGACTCCATACAACTGGATGGACAACGCGGAAAATTTCCCAATAATCTAAAACGCTCGCCGCGATAATGATATCGACACTAGCGACGAGGATCCACATGATCCAATATAACCAGCCCATGGTGAAGCCGAGTGATTTATCTACAAAGCGCGTTGAGTAAGAACTAAACGAACCGGAAACCGGATAAAAGGTAGCAAGTTCTCCTACTGTAGACATTAAGAAATATAGCATAATACCAATGATTAAATATGCTAATATTGCGCCGCCTGGACCTGCTTGTGAAATGACATTACCAGTGGCAACAAAAAGTCCAGTTCCTATCGCGCCGCCAATTGCTATCATTGTGATATGACGTGAATTGAGACCGCGATTCATATTATTTTGTGCCATAACAATCAGTCTCCTATACTGTGTGAAAATGAATATAATCTATAGTTTAATGATTTTAAGTGCTAAAATCAACGTTTTTTTACAGAAAAGCTAATATAATTCCAAAGGTTTAGAAAATTCCGAATATAATGCGAACGATGTATATGTAAACTAAAAAAGTTGGATCAAATACGTATGTAGAATGAATAAAAAATAAAAGCCACTTCTGTTACAAGGTTATCAAGCTGAAACATCATTCAACATGATTCTAACCATGTAACGAAAGTGACTTAGGCTCATAATAGGTTATTTCAATTAAGTGTTTGAAAAACTTATTATTTAGTTTCACGATGCAATGTATATCTACCTAATCTTGGGCAATACTTTTTCAATTCAAGACGTTCTGGATTGTTACGTTTGTTTTTAGTAGTGATATAATTGCGATCGCCAGTTTCTGTACAAGCAAGTGTTATATTTACGCGCATAGTTTAACACCCTTTCATATCAATATTTCATTATTTTAAACTATTATTGCTTACGAAGTAGAATTGTACCATATGGCCTATCGTAATGCAATATCTATATTGTTAAAACGTGAGGGGACGAATGAATTTTGGAGCTAGACATTACCATTTAATACTTCTTATGATATTGAATTCCATTTAGCAAAAATTTTGAAGTGCTGATAATAATCATAGTTCATTTTAATCGTTTTGTATTATTTGTACTATTATAATAGTAGAAAAGAAATATTTTGTAACTGTGAGAATCATTCATGAACTTTCATAAGGCATGAATCAAAACATAGCTTAGTGGTCGTAACTCCTCTATAATAGAAGTGTTAAGAAAATTTATTGTTGCGCATTCAGTAAAATATGTTAAGATATAAAACGTAATTATTACGATTAAAAGGAGAGGTTTCTATTTATGGCTAAAAAATCCAAAGTAGTCAAAGAACAAAAAAGAGAACAATTAGTCAACCAATATTATGAATTACGCAAAGAATTAAAAGCAAAAGGAGATTACGAAGCACTTAGAAAATTACCACGTGACTCATCACCTACACGTTTAACTCGTCGTTGCAAAGTGACTGGTCGTCCTAGAGGTGTGATGAGAAAATTCGAAATGTCACGTATCGCTTTTCGTGACCACGCTCACAAAGGCCAAATTCCAGGTGTAAGAAAAGCAAGTTGGTAATTTAGTATTATATCGTTTACATTCGTAAAGAAACACTGTATAGTAATCTATTGGTGTTGAGAAATAATTAGACAAATAAAGAAGTACTTTGAGGTAGGGACAAAATTGTTATGTGAAGCAACGTATTTATCAATGCGCAAATCAATGATGTCCCTTTCTCAATGTATAAAATCATTTTATCTTTATGAATGTAAGGGGTCATACTATAATGAAAATTTTTGATTATGAAGATATTCAATTAATACCAAATAAATGTATTGTACAAAGTCGTTCTGAATGTGATACAACAGTAAAATTTGGACCAAAAACATTTAAATTGCCTGTTGTACCCGCAAACATGCAAACAGTTATGAATGAATCATTGGCAGAATGGTTTGCTGAAAATGACTATTTCTACATCATGCATCGTTTTGATGAAGCAGCGAGAAAACCTTTCATTAAAAAAATGCAAGATAAAGGCTTGTTCGCTTCAATCTCGGTAGGTGTTAAATCTAGAGAATTTGATTTCATCGAAACACTTGCAAACGAAAACCTCACTCCAGAATATATCACAATTGATATTGCTCACGGTCATTCTGATTCAGTTATCAATATGATTAAACACATTAAACAACATCTTCCTGAAAGCTTCGTCATTGCAGGTAATGTCGGTACTCCAGAAGGTGTTCGTGAACTTGAAAATGCAGGGGCAGACGCAACTAAAGTAGGTATTGGACCAGGTCGAGTATGTATTACTAAAATAAAAACTGGGTTCGGTACTGGTGGTTGGCAACTCGCAGCCCTCAACCAATGTAGTAAAGCCGCACGTAAACCGATGATTGCAGATGGTGGTATCCGTACACATGGTGATATAGCGAAATCTATTCGTTTTGGTGCATCTATGGTGATGATTGGATCACTATTTGCAGCACATGAGGAATCACCAGGAGAAACAGTAGAACTTGAAGGTAAGAGATATAAAGAATATGTCGGTAGCGCTTCTGAATTCCAAAAAAGTGAACATAAAAATGTTGAAGGTAAAAAAATGTTTGTAGAACATAAAGGTTCACTGAAAGATACACTAACTGAAATGCAACAAGACCTACAAAGTTCTATCTCATATGCAGGCGGTAATGACTTAAACTCATTAAGAAAAGTGGATTACGTCATCGTAAGAAATTCAATTTTTAACGGCGACAGAGACTAGAACTGAGTAGGTGTTAACCATTAGAAAATTTATCTTCTATTTACTTGTATTACTAGTATTGTTTTTAGTTGTACCGATTAAAGAATCACAACCCGTGATTGAATTGGAACAAGGTGTTAAAGATAAAGTAATGGAAGTGACTGATAATGGTTCAGTTACTGATAAAGCATTACAATTACCAGATAAACAAGCATTTTCGATTAACAATATACAAATGAACATGACGAAAAAAGAAGTTGAAGATAAATTAGGTGAAGCACAGCGTGTGACTTCCAATGAATATGGCACAAAATGGTATGCTTACCATTCAGATGAATATAAACAATTTGTGATGGTAAGTTATATTGATAACAAAGTTAATGCGCTGTACACAAATCAAAATATCATTACTTCAAAATCAAAAATTAAATATGGTACCCCTAAATCTGTAGTTAGATCTCGTTTAGGTGATCCTATCGATCGCATCAAAAAAGGGAATGCCAATTACCTTCAAGATAATGATGAATACGATACATTTTTAAAAGATCACATTTATACCACTGTCTTTTATGATGAACATAACGATAATAATTTAACGTCGTTATTACAGATTAGTGAAGAGATGGAAGATCGACTACAACAACAATATGGTGCGCCTTCTCAATCATTAGCACAAAGCTTTGAATTACAAAATTTTGATCTAGTGAATGCAGAGAGAGTCCAACATGGTTTAAATACATTATCTTATTCAGAAGGCATTTCAAATACTGCACGGAAACACAGTAAAGATATGGCAGAACATCACTATTTCGATCATGAAAATCAGTCAGGCAAGTCGCCATTTGATCGCTTAGAAGATGATGGATGGCACTTTAATGCAGCAGGTGAAAATCTAGCATACGGTCAAATGAGTAGTATTTACGCGCATGAAGGTTTAATGAACTCTTTAGGACACCGTAAAAATATATTAAAACGTCAATTCAGTACACTTGGCGTAGGGGTAGACTTTAATGATAAACGTCAACCTTATTGGACTGAAAATTACACTGGATAAATGTTTAGCTTTTGTGTAACCGGGTAATTTTATCTGGTAAGGGATGAGGTATTATGAATATAGAACAAAATCATACGACAGAACAAACAGAAGATATCTTGGAAAAAGTAAAAACACTTTTAAATAAAAAAGACGAAAAATAGGAGGCTGAGCATCATTGCTCAACCTCCTATTTTTTTGGAGTGTCGTGCTTTTAATTTATAATTCTCGGAATAAACCTACAACTTTACCTAAAACTGAAACATTTTGTAAATAGATTGGATTCATTGCGCTGTTTTCTGGTTGCAGACGATAACGCGTTTTTTCTTTGTAAAAGCGTTTAACTGTTGCTTCATTTTCCTCAGTCATGGCGACAATAATATCCCCATTTTCTGCAATCGTTTGACTGCGAACAATGACTTTATCCCCATCTAATATGCCTGCTTCAATCATACTATCTCCTTCAACATTTAAGATGAAGATATCGCTGTTATGAGTAGAAGTAAAATGCTCCGGAAGTGGGAAGTACTCTTCGACATTTTCAACAGCAGTAATTGGTATACCAGCTGTGACTTTACCAATCACAGGCACGTGAATGGTATCTTCCATATTGACTTCTTCTTCCATTTCTTCAGAAACAATTTCAATCGCGCGTGGTTTCGTCGGGTCTCTTCTGATGTATCCTTTTTCTTCTAAGCGTGATAAATGGCCGTGAACGGTTGAGCTAGACGCGAGTCCAACTGCCAAACCGATTTCGCGTACACTTGGCGGATAACCTTTCGTTTGTACGATGTGTTGGATAAATTCAAATATTTCCTTTTGACGTTTAGTTAATTCTTTCATATTCGGCACTCCCTATGATTATTTAATTGTATTATAGCATGAGTGAAACACTTTTACAAACATTTGTTCGTTTTGTTGTTGACAGAGAACACCCGTTCTGTTAAGTTATTAATACAAACAATTGTTCTAGGAGTGAAATTGAATGATATCTATAAATAAAGCCAATATAAAAATGTATATCACCGTAATGCTAGTTACTGCAGTCTTTTTAACCCTTTTCCTTGTGGGTGCGAACAAAAATGCGAATATAGAACAAACGTACGAAGTCACTGACCATACAATTAACACACAATATGTAGATAGCGAACAAAACGAACGAACAACTACGAACGATAAAGATCAAAAATCAGAACAACCATCCTCTCATAAAGAAGAACGCCCTGTTATGGCCTCTGCACAATCGGATTAAACTTGATATGATAAAGAAAAGTGAGCGAAACGATTTTGGTTCAGTCACTTTTTTGTTATATTTTTATTAGATTAACATAAGGTGGGAAACAGGATGACAGAGGACAATCACGTAGATTTAGATCGTATTAACGAACTAGCTAAAAAGAAGAAAGAACAAGGCTTAACTGAAGCAGAAGCTAAAGAACAATCTAAATTACGTAAAGCTTATCTTGCTTCATTTAGAAAGAACTTCAAAGAACAGCTTGAAAATACAAGAGTGATAGACCCAGAAGGTAATGACGTTACCCCTAAAAAGGTAAAAGATAAATTAGATAAAAAAGAAGAGGATTAAAAATCAGAATTTTGATACGCACTCTTGAACTAAGAATTCGCTCTGGGTGCGGTCCGCTGTATTTAATCCTAAAATGTAAGCGCTCATATAATGATGAAAGTGATTGGGAATCAATATTATTTTAAGTTATAATGAGCGAAAGCTTGCAAATAGAAAGGAAGTCATTAAGATGTTTAACGAAAAGGACCAACTAGCAATTGATGTAATTAGAGCGTTGAGTATCGACGCAATAGAACAAGCAAACTCAGGACATCCAGGTTTGCCAATGGGCGCAGCTCCAATGGCTTATACATTATGGACACGTCATTTAAATTTCAATCCCCAATCTAAAGATTACTTTAATAGAGATCGATTTGTATTATCAGCAGGCCATGGCTCTGCTTTACTATATAGCTTATTACATGTTTCAGGTAGTTTAGAATTAGATGAACTCAAATCATTTAGACAATGGGGTTCTAAAACACCAGGACATCCAGAGTACGGACATACAAATGGTGTAGAAGTCACTACTGGACCACTTGGCCAAGGTTTCGCTATGGCTGTAGGTATGGCACTTGCAGAAAAACATCTCGCAGGTAAATTCAATAAAGAAGATGCACACGTTGTGGATCACTATACTTATGTTCTAGCATCAGATGGTGACTTAATGGAAGGTATCTCTCACGAAGCTGCTTCTTTAGCAGGTCATAGTAAATTGGACAAACTCATTGTGTTATATGATTCAAATGATATTTCACTTGATGGTGATTTAGATAAAGCATTTTCAGAAAATACTAAAGGTCGTTTTGAAGCATATGGCTGGAATCATATCTTAGTTAAAGACGGAAATGATTTAGATGAAATCAATAATGCGATTGAAACTGCTAAATCACAAGAAGGTCCAACGATTATTGAAGTTAAAACAATCATCGGATTTGGGGCACCAAACAAACAAGGTACACATGGGGTTCACGGTGCACCACTTGGACCTGATGAACGTAAATTAGCTTTTGAACAATACAATCTTGATCCAGATCAAACATTCAATGTACCTGATGAAGTCTATGAAATCTTCCAAGACACAATGTTAAAACGTGCGAATGAAAATGAAGAAAAATGGAATCAATTAGTAGAACAATACAGTGAATCTTATCCGGAATTAGCTGAAGAATTTAAACAAGCGATGAATAGACAATTACCAACAAATTACAAAGATGAATTGCCTCACTTTGAAGTAGGTTCAAGCAATGCGACAAGAGCTGACTCTGGAGAAATCATCCAAGTCTTAAGTAAAAGTGTTCCTTCATTCTTCGGTGGTTCAGCTGACTTAGCAGGTTCAAATAAATCTAGTGTGAAAGAAGCAACAGACTTCAGTAAAACGTCACCAGAAGGAAAAAACGTATGGTTTGGTGTTCGTGAATTTGCTATGGGTGCTGCAGTCAATGGTATGGCTGTCCACGGTGGATTACATCCATATGGTGCAACATTCTTCGTATTTAGTGACTACTTAAAACCAGCACTTAGATTGTCTGCACTGATGGGATTAAATTCTATCTTTATCTTTACACATGATTCTATTGCTGTAGGTGAAGATGGTCCAACACACGAACCAATCGAGCAATTAGCAGGTTTACGTGCCATTCCAAATATGAATGTGATTCGTCCAGCTGATGGTAATGAAACACGCGTTGCTTGGGAAGTGGCACTTGAATCTGAAAACACACCAACATCACTTGTGTTAACACGTCAAAAATTAGACGTCATGGATCTTGAAAAAGATACAGTAGAAGAAGGTGTACGTAAAGGTGGTTACGTTGTTTACGAATCTGAACAAACACCTGAATACTTATTAATGGCATCTGGCTCTGAAGTGACATTAGCAATCGATGTAGCGAAAGATTTAGATGCACAAGGTAAAGGTGTACGTGTCGTATCAATGCCAAACTGGAAGGCATTCGATCAACAATCAGAAGAATATAAAGCTTCTGTACTTCCAAAAGAAATAACTAAACGTGTTGCTATTGAAATGGCTGCTTCACTAGGTTGGCATAAATATGTCGGTACAGAAGGTAAAGTCATCGGTATCGATGAATTTGGTGCAAGTGCACCTGGTGACTTAGTCGTTGAAAAATATGGCTTTACTAAAGAAAATATTTTAAACGAAGTACAAACATTCTAAGCTCATCATATTAAATAAAATAAGTTAGAAGCGATGTTTTCTATAAATAGTGAATGGCAGTGTATGTATCACTATTAAAATGGAGATAGTAGTAGTGGAGTGAGTCGCAACGTCCTATTGCATAAACTATACATGAGGTAGAGTAATCTAAGTCACTGTATAAAAATGTGATAAACATGGCGTGTTGCTCACTTCACTTTTTATATTTGTATAGGAACAGCGCTTTACAAACAGCTTAAAACATTGATATAATACGGAAGTTGAAATGTAGTTTTATTGACTTTTAACTATATTAAAATAAATCATCAAACAGTTTATGTAAAAAGGAAAGTGGGTGCAACTATGGCAACTTGGTTAGCAATTTTACTTATCATCGTAGCACTTATTGCAGGTTTGGCTGGTGGTTTTTTCCTCGCAAGAAAATATATGTTCGATTATCTCAAAAAAAATCCTCCAATTAACGAAGAAATGTTACGTATGATGATGATGCAAATGGGTCAAAAGCCTTCTCAAAAGAAAATTAATCAAATGATGAACATGATGAATAAAAACATGGATACAAAACCTAAAAAATCCAAATAACGCATCATTTAAGGGCTGAGTGGCACTTGTACAGGTGGTACCCAGCCCTTAAATTTTTATCCGTGGCACGATTATGGCACGAATTTTTTCAATTAAAATTAGTAAAACTTTTCTCTAAAATATTTGTCACAGCTTGTTCTCTGATGAGGTAAAGCTACCATGTAGATTGTAGTATTGAAATTGATAGATAATATCACTTTAAATAATATTCAACATCGGGTGCCCAGATATTTTTTACACTCTAATATTTGAGAAGAATATCTACATTGTAATTATCAGAATATTTTTACAAATACAACGTTGATATCCTATATGTCATGAGTAAGGAGATTAAAGACTTATACCAGACATGATAAAATCGTTCCTTGATTTCCCAGTAGTCACAATACTGATTATTCCAGGAACGACAAAACAAATTAGGCTTTGGCATCTGGGTTATTTACATAAAAAATCTAAAGACAAAGACTAATACTGTGGCGCCTTTGAGGCTCCACCTTACAAATTTATAATATTTTTTGGGGGTGTAAAACATTTATATATCATTATTAATTTTAAGTATACCAGTGTTACTACTTATTGGGAGAAAGACACATTTTTATTATTTAGAAAAGAAGAATGGACGTAGATAAAATGAGTGACTACAAAAGAAAAATTATTGAGTTAATCAAAAGTGATATATCTGGATATAAGATTTATGCTGAAACCGGGATTAGTCAAAACACTTTATCTTCTGTAAGAAGAGGGAAACGTGATATAGACAACTTAACTTTAAAAACAACTGAAAAACTGTACGAATGTGCAATTAAATTATTATAAACAATGATATAACAAAAATATACAATATCTAAGCAGTGAGAGGTCATAAGAACTGACGTTTGTTATACTGTAATATTCACGAGCACATCTTGAACCAACCCATACCATCAAAATTCTATTTTATGGGACACTTATGAGACACTTTTTTAAAAATCGCATTTGTTTTTACTGACACTTCTCAAAACCACAATATAATTATTCTAATTAAAAAATTATATAATTGGTTCATATTCTAAAAAATTATTGTGCTTCCACTCATTTTGTGATAATCTACTTTTAATAAAATGGTGGAGGCGCTTACATTATGGCTCAAGAAAAGGTTTCGGTTAAACAATTTTTAATGAATGTGCTTAATGCAGTAGGTATCGGTGTAGTCGTTGCTTTAGCTCCTAATGCTTTATTAGGTGAGCTTTTGAAGTTTCTAAAAGAAGGTAATGTGGTATTAGAGACGCTTTTCCAAATGGTTGTTTTAGTTCAATTTTTCATGCCTTTTATTATCGGGGTTTTAGCAGCTTATCATTTCAAGTTTAATGGGGCAGTTGCTACAACAATTGGTGTCTCAGCCCAGTTAGGATCAGGGGCTGTACAATTTAAAGATGGTGCTTTTCAGTTAGTCGGTATTGGTGACATTATCAATGTGATATTAGTCCTCATCATCGCTTGTTTGATCTATTACTTACTTCAAGGTAAATTAGGGTCGTTTGAATTGATAACAATCCCTATACTCATTCCAATTGTAAGTGGGGGCATTGGATTAATCACACTCCCTTATGTAGCGAAAGTGACACAGGGATTAGGTAATATTATCAATACGTTTACTGAGTTGAATCCATTAGTCATGTCGATCTTAATCTGTATCGCCTTTGCTTTATTAATGGTGACGCCGATCTCTCTTGTGGCTATTGCGGCGGCTATAGGTTTAACGGGTCTAGGTAGCGGTGCTGCAAACTTAGGCATCGTTGCAGCCTGTGTGACGTTCTTATTTGGTTCATTACGCATTAATTCAGTTGGTGTCAATGTCATGTTATTCTCAGGTGCTACGAAAATGATGATTCCAGTTTATTTCAAACATTTAATCATTATGGTGCCGCTTATCATTAACGGTATCATTGGTGGTTTACTCGCTTATTTTGCGAATATACAAGGAACTCCGATGTCAGCTGGATTTGGTTATGTAGGATTAGTGGGACCAATTAATGCTTATAACCGGATGGGCGGCGATCCAATAATGAATATTATTATTCTATTATTCGTCTTTTTAATCATTCCATTTACGTGTGCGTTTTTCGTACATCAAATTTGTAAAAAATTAATTAAACCTTATTCTGATGAAATTTATAAATTTGAATTACCAGAATCATAATTAAATAAAGCATCGGTGCACATAGCGTGACATCGATGCTTTATTTTTACTCAGTTAACGAATATTGAGCTTTGCCCGCTTTCAGTCTCTCGGTGAAGTTTAGTTCACTTGTTTTAATTTTCGTTAACTCGCAATGTATGTATGGTTAAATAATTTGTAATGAACAAAATGCGCATATTCAGCTGATTTAGATAGTATCAAAATCGTATCATTACCAGCAATCGTTCCTAGTATTTCATCTAAATGCATGAGATCGATAAAAAAATTAATACTTTGTGCGAATCCTGGAGATGCTTTGATAATCAGATAATTTTCTTTAATAGTGACCTTTTCTATTTCTTCTTCATAAAATTGTTTCAACTTAGATTTTGCCTCGTGTTGAACATTAGCTTCGATTTTTTGATAACATCGATCGTTATTAGCGGTGGGCATTTTGTAAATATTTAATTCATCTAAATCTTTACTTATTGTTGAAACACTATACTTAATACCAAAATAGTCATTGATCAAGTCTACAATTTCTGCTTTAGAATGAATGTCATTTTCTTTAACAATGATAGATATTAAGTCTAAACGTTTACTCTTTTTCATATAATCCCTTCCTTATTCGCATGTGCTCCCATACATACATAAGGCTCACTTTTATTATACCGAATTTCTGAACGGTAATATACAGAATTTTTCTCGAAAACAAAATTTAATCATTTTTATAGGTTTATACGTGTTTTAGTTTGAAATTGAAATTTGACTATAAATGCATAAAAACGTATAGAAAATAAAATAGTAAAAATTAATTACTTTCAATTCATCTCATTATGCATATTTCTTCAAGTTTTATATGCTTATAGTGTATAAATTATCGTTTTAATGCATTGAATACCTGTTTTATATGAAGTTTTGTACATGATCATTGTGAAGAACTTCTCAAAGTTCGTAATGAAACCGTTTTATAATAAAGTCAAACAAAGATGAAGGAGGACATAAAAATGGGAAATGGACCTATTCATGTCAATAATGAAATCGGGGAGCTCAAAACAGTATTACTTAAAAGACCGGGTAAAGAACTGGAAAATTTGGTACCTGATCATTTAAGCGGACTCTTATTTGATGATATTCCTTATTTAAAAGTAGCACAAGAAGAACATGACAAATTTGCTCAAGTATTACGTGATGAAGGCGTGGAAGTGGTTTACTTAGAACAACTTACCGCTGAAGCAATTGAAGATCCAGCTGTACGTGAACAATTCATCGATGATATTTTAGCAGAATCTCAAAAAACAGTATTGGGTCATGAAAAAGAACTCAAAGCACTCTTTAATGACTTAGATAATCAAGCACTTGTTGAGAAAATCATGGCAGGTGTTCGCAAAGAGGAAATTCAACTAGAAACTAATCACCTTGTTGAATACATGGATGACCGCTATCCTTTCTATCTTGATCCAATGCCTAACCTTTACTTCACAAGAGACCCACAAGCATCTGTAGGTCGAGGCATGACAGTTAACCGCATGTATTGGCGCGCACGTCGTCGTGAATCTATCTTTATGACGTATATTTTGAAATATCATCCACGTTTTAAAGATGAAAACACACCAGTATGGTTAGACAGAAATTCACCATTCAACATTGAAGGTGGGGACGAATTAATTCTATCTCAAGAAGTCGTTGCCATCGGTATTTCTGAACGTACTTCAGCACAAGCAGTTGAACGCTTAGCAAGACAAATTCTATTTGATGATCAATCAACTTTCAAAAAAGTACTCGCAATAGAAATTCCAAACAGTCGTACTTTTATGCATCTAGATACAGTATTTACGATGATTGATTATGACAAATTTACAATGCATGCCGCTATTTTCAAAGAAGAAGGTAACTTGAATATCTTTACATTAGAAAAAGACGAACAAGGTGAAGATATCAACATCACTCACACAAATAAATTACAAGAAACACTCGAAGATGCACTTCATTTAGACCATATAGAACTCATTCCAACTGGTAACGGAGATGTGATTGATGGTGCACGTGAACAATGGAATGACGGTTCTAATACGCTTACAATTCGTCCAGGGGTTGTCGTCACTTACGACAGAAACTACGTCTCAAACAAATTGTTACGAGATAAAGGTGTTAAAGTTATCGAAATTACCGGTAGTGAGTTAGTACGTGGACGAGGCGGCCCAAGATGTATGAGCCAACCATTATACAGAGAAGATATTTAATCGAGTAAATAAATGCATTTTAATCTTAAATCTAAAATAAAGAAAGAAGGAAAAGATTATGTCAGAAATTCAAAAACCACTTAACTTAAAAGGAAGACATTTCTTAAAAGAAGATGATTTTACTAAAAAAGAATTTAGTGATTTAATAGACTTTGCAATTACATTGAAAGATTACAAGAAAAATGGTATTCCACATCGTTATTTAGATCATAAAAATATTGCGCTATTATTTGAAAAAACTTCAACACGTACAAGAGCAGCATTTACAGTGGCCTCTATTGATTTAGGTGCGCATCCTGAATTTTTAGGTAAAAACGATATTCAATTAGGTAAAAAAGAAACGGTAGAAGACACTGCGAAAGTATTAGGTAGAATGTTCGATGGTATCGAATTCCGTGGTTTTTCTCAACAAGTCGTAGAAGATTTAGCTAAATATTCAGGTGTACCTGTATGGAATGGTTTAACTGACGCTTGGCATCCAACACAAATGTTAGCTGACTATATGACAGTGAAAGAAAACTTCGGTCACTTAGATCATATTAAATTAACATATGTGGGTGATGGACGTAACAACGTCGCAAATTCACTCTTAGTTGCGGGTCCGATGCTCGGTGTTGATGTAACAATTTGTTCACCTAAAGAATTGTTCCCTTCACAAGATTATGTTGATATTGCTGAAAGACGTGCGAAACAAGATGGTGGTTCAGTCACAATTACTGATAACATCGACGAAGGTGTGAAAGATGCTGACGTAATCTATACAGACGTATGGGTTTCTATGGGTGAAGAAAGTGAATTTGAAAACCGCATTAACTTACTGAAAGACTATCAAGTCAATCAAGAATTATTTGATAAAACTGGCAAAAAAGACACAATCTTCTTACACTGCTTACCAGCATTCCACGATACAAATACTGTTTACGGTCAACAAATTGAAAAAGAATTCGGTTTAACAGAAATGGAAGTCACTGACGAGATATTTAGAAGTGAACATTCTAAAGTATTTGATCAAGCAGAAAATCGTATGCATACGATCAAAGCTGTCATGGCAGCGACATTAGGATAATTTTACTAAAAGGTACAAGCAGGTTTAGATCCGATTGATCAGCCTCAGTTATCAACCAGACCATCAATATGTAGCTCTAAACCTGCTCCTTTGTTTAAAGGAGACATGACATATGAGTGAATCAGATACAAATAAATTAAGTAAAACGTCGCTAATTGGTCTCGTCATAGGTTCAATGATTGGTGGCGGTGCATTCAATATTATCTATGATATGGGGCATCAAGCAGGTGGCTTAGCGATCATCATTGGTTGGGTCATTACAGCCATTGGTATGATTTCTCTAGCCTTTGTCTTTCAAAATTTAACGAATGAAAGACCTGATTTAGATGGTGGTATCTACAGTTACGCTCAAGTGGGATTTGGAGATTTTATAGGTTTTTCAAGTGCCTGGGGTTACTGGTTTGCAGCATTTCTCGGTAACGTTGCGTATGCCACATTATTAATGTCTGCAGTCGGCAATTTCTTTCCGATTTTCAAAGATGGAAATACCCTACCTAGTATTTTAGTTGCTTCTGTATTGTTATGGGGTGTCCATTACCTCATTTTAAAAGGGGTAGAAACTGCTGCTTTTATCAATAGTATCGTAACCGTTGCCAAATTAATTCCGATACTACTCGTCATTGTATGTATGATCGCTGTATTTAACTTTGATACGTTCATGCAAGGTTTTTACGGTATTACAAGTGGTGAGGCAGGTGTCTTTAGTTGGGGAGATACACTCGATCAAGTTAAAAGCACCATGCTCGTAACCGTTTGGGTATTCACTGGTATTGAAGGTGCTGTTGTCTTCTCAGGCCGTGCAAAAAGTAAGAAAGACGTCGGTACAGCAACTGTCATTGGTTTAGTATCCGTACTTGTCATCTATTTCTTAATGACAGTGTTAGCCCAAGGGGTCATTCAACAAAATCATATTTCAGAATTATCTAATCCATCTATGGCTGCTGTATTAGAACAAATCGTCGGTCATTGGGGCTCTATATTTGTCAATATTGGGCTAATCATTTCTGTATTAGGTGCTTGGTTGGGTTGGACCTTACTTGCAGGAGAATTACCGTTCATCGTTGCAAAAGATGGATTATTCCCTAAATGGTTCGCTAAAGAAAATAAAAATAAAGCACCAGTCAATTCTTTATTAATTACCAATGTATTAGTACAAATCTTTTTAATCAGTATGTTATTCACAGAAAGCGCTTATCAATTCGCATTCTCTCTTGCATCAAGTGCCATCTTAATACCATACATGTTTAGCGCATTCTTCCAAATTAAACATACGTACTTAACCAAACAACGCGCAACACCGAAACAGTGGTTGATAGGTATCATTGCCTCTATCTACACGGTATGGCTTGTATATGCTGCAGGTATCGACTACTTGTTATTAACTATGTTGCTTTATATACCTGGACTATTTGTCTATAGAACGGTTCAAAAAAATAATAAAAAATCATTAACGAAATTAGATTATATCTTCTTCATTATCATTATTATTCTAGCAATTATAGGCATTTACAGATTAGCGATCGGTGCTGTAGCTGTATTCTAACAGAGGAGTGAATTTTATGAATAACAAAATTGTCATTGCATTAGGTGGGAATGCAATCCAAACAGATGATGGTTCTGCCGAAGCACAAAGAAATGCGATACGTGAAACGATGCAAACACTTAAACCATTATTTAAAACAGATACAGATATTGTGATTTCACATGGGAATGGCCCTCAAATCGGCAATATGCTGATTCAACAATCTGTTGCTGATAGTGAACAAACACCTGCAATGCCATTAGATGTTTGCGGTTCAATGACACAAGGGATGATCGGCTTTTGGTTAGAAACTGAAATAAACAGAATATTGACAGAAATTGAAAGTGAGCATCGTGCAGGCACCATTATCACACGAGTTGAAGTTGATCCTGAAGATCCACGTATGTCTACACCTACAAAACCGATTGGTCCATTTTACGATAAAGCAGAAGTCGAAGCGCTTCAAAAAGAAAATCCTGATTCTGTATATAAAGAAGACTCTGGACGAGGTTATCGAAAAGTTGTACCTTCACCACTACCCGTTTCTATTTTAGAACATAAACTTATTAGCGATTTGGTAGAGGATAAAAATATTATCATTGCTTGCGGTGGCGGGGGCATCCCAGTAGTGAAACAACATAACACATATGAAGGTGTAGAAGCTGTAATTGATAAAGATTTTGCGAGTGAAAAATTGGCACAACTCATAGATGCTGATACACTTATGATATTAACTAATGTTGAAAATGTTTATGTTAATTTTAATGAACCGAATCAACAGAAGTTAACGGATGTGGATGTTGCGACATTGAAAGATTATATTGATCAAGGGACATTTAAAGAGGGATCAATGTTGCCTAAAATTGAAGCAGCAATTGATTTTCTCGAAAGCGGCTATGGTCAACGTGTAATTATTACAAATCTTACTAATGCTTATGAAGCATTGGAAGGAAAGGTGGGTACACAAATTAAACGATAGTTTCTAAGGAGGAGAATGTATGATCAATAATAATTCACTAACCCTCGAACATAGTGAAGAATACTTAGAACATCTCGCTCAATTTATTCATATACCTTACACCGAATTAAGACCATACAAAAATGAATTTATTACAAGAAAATATAATAAAGGACAAGTCGTTTACTATTCTTCTGATGATATGAGTCACATGTATTTTTTGCTAGAAGGACATGTCTTACGTGAGCACTTTAATAAAAATGGTGACGTTTATCGCATTTTAAATAAAGATATCAGATTATTTCCATTACACAGCTTGTTTCAAGAGCATACGACGAATGAAATGTGTACGACCATTACTGATTGCGTAATTATTTCGATACCCATCGATTTTATGGAATATCTCTGTCTCAATCATGCTAATGTGTTTAAACGTATCTATCAGTTACTGTGCCAAAATGAACAACAACAAATGGAATATCATATGGCGCTAAATGCGAAAAGTGCGAAAGAAAGCATTATTAAAATACTGATTTATTTATGTCATACAATCGGATATGACAATGATGAATTTTATGAAATTAAATCATTTTTAACGATCCAAATGATTAGTAATTTAGCAAGTGTGTCTCGCGAAACGACGGGCCATATCATCCACGAATTAAAAGAAGATAATATATTAATGCATCATAGTAAAAATTGGATTATTAGTAAGGCCATACTAAAAGCAATTTGATTAACCATGGTGCGAAAGCGTAATAGTATCATTTAATCTTTAATCATCATCTAAGTGAATTTACGATTAACATAGTTTACGTTCAGCTACACATCGATACGACCTCGATGTTGACCATTTAAATTTTGACACATCACTCAACCCTCGCTATCTCATTAGTGAGGGTTTCTTTGTATTGTAGATGTATTTTGATTATGAAAACTTCATAAAGTGCGTATAGAGCATCCGTTGAAAGAAAAGTAAGATAGAAGCAAAGGTGACTCTATAAAATCCGAGACATAAAATTTTACGATAAAATTCTACTGAAATTTATCTTGTATAGTGGTATACTGACGATTAAGATTGCTATTTGATAAGTAATGAAGAAGGTGTAATACATGATATATTTAGTGTTTTCAATTGGTATGGCCTTTGTCATGGGTATTATCGTTATCATTGTAAGGATGAAAGCACAAAAATTTCCAGTTAATGAGAAAAAAATCATTTTACCACCTATTTTTATGTCTACCGGCGCATTGATGTTTGTCGTACCTTATTTTAGATTGACGGGTGCTGAAATTATTGAGTGTATTATTTTAGGATTAATATTCTCAACTGTACTTATATGGTCCTCTCGGTTCGAAGTTAGAGGTGCAGAGGTCTATATGAAACGGTCAAAAGCTTTTCCAATAATATTGATTTCATTACTCGTTATTAGAACGGTGATTAAGCTCTTTGTAAGTAAAGAAATTGATCCGGGTGAAATTGCAGGTATGTTCTTTTTATTAGCATTTTGTATGATACTACCATGGCGCTTAGCAATGTTATATCAATATAGAAAACTCAAAAATAAAATCATTTCATAAATCAGAGTACACGTAGAAGCAGTCTCGTTATTTCTACTGTAATATTTAAGAAAAAGTGGATGATAGAGAACAGAACATTGAAATCTTAAACGGGATTTCATTTCTGTTCTTTTTTTGTTGATTTTGAATATGAAAACGCATAGAATGAAAGGGAACAAATGTTCTGTTTGGAGGATAAGTTGATGAAAGTGATACATACAGCTGATTGGCACTTAGGTAAAATTTTAAATGGTAAATCATTCTTAGAGGATCAATCTTATATTTTGGATGCGTTTGTGGATGCAGTTGAAGCGGAACAACCAGATGTCGTTGTAGTGGCGGGTGATTTATATGATACAAGCTACCCTAGCAAAGAAGCGATACAATTGTTAGAATCCACGACCCAGCGGATCAATTTGAAATTAGGTATTCCGATGATTATGATTAACGGAAATCATGATGGTAGAGAGCGATTAGAATATGGAGCGCAATGGTTTGAACATGCTGATTTATACATTCGCACGCAATTACATCAAATGGTTGAGCCGATCTGTATAGAGGATACTTGTTTTTATACGTTACCATTTGCTAATGTGTCAGAGCTACAAGCTTATTTTGAAGATCCAGAGATAGATACATATCAAGATGGTTTAGAACGCTGCTTAGCTGAAATGAAAAGCGTCTTGGATCCGTCGAAAACGAATATTTTAATCAGTCATTTAACCGTTCAAGGTGGGACACGTTCAGAATCAGAAAGACCCTTATCGATAGGAACGGTAGAATCAGTAACGCAACAAACGTTTGACATGATTGATCTCGTCATGCTCGGTCACTTACATCATCCGTTTAGTATCAACTCGGAGTTTATTCATTATAGTGGATCATTACTGCAATATTCGTTTTCAGAAGCGAACCAGCCAAAAGGTTATCGCTGTGTCACTGTAGATAAAAATGAAGGTCATCAAAGTATTTTTAAACCCTTAGAACCGAGAAGAAAACTTGAAGTGATTGAAGCGGATTATGACGATGTCATACAAGAACGTATTGAAGTCGACAATAAAAATAATTATTTTCAATTTAAACTTCAGAATATGTCTCACGTAATGGATCCGATGTTGCATTTAAAACAAATTTATCCAAACACGTTATCTCTAATGAATACAACGCATCATTTTGCTGAAACGAATACAGAGGATACAACAGAAATTCACCATATGTCCGATATCGACATCATTCGAACATTTTATGAATATATTACTGAACAACAACTTACGGAGCGACAAACGGAAAAGTTAGTGCATATTATCGATCCAGAAGCAAAGGATAGTGATTTGAAATGAAACCCGCCTTATTAGAAATGTACAATTTTGGGCCTTTTATAGATGAAAAGATTGATTTTAAACAAGTGAACCAAGACCAACTCTTTTTAATTAGCGGTAAGACAGGTTCAGGTAAAACAATGATATTTGATGCGATGACATATGCCTTATATGGTGCGGCTTCTACGAAAGATAGAGCAGAAGGTGATTTGCGAAGTCATTTTGCTGACGGTAAATCTCCTATGCAAGTTTCCTTCGAATTTAAATTAGGCGATAAGTATTTCAAAGTGATGAGACAAGGATCCTTTATCAAAGAAGGTAATAAGACTCAGACTCAAGGTAAGTTAGCAGTCTATGAGTGGGAAGATGAGCAGTATGAATTAAGAGAATCGAAAATCAAAGATGGGGATGATTATATTAAGTCTCTCTTAGGTGTGAATGCAGAACAATTTAGACAATTGTTCATTTTACCTCAAGGGGAATTTAAACGATTTTTACTTTCTAGTAGTAGTGATAAACAAAAGATATTAAGAACATTATTTAATAGTGAACGATTCGAAGCGATTCAACAACAACTTAGCGAAGACATTAAACAAATTCGAAATGATGTAGAAAAATACTATGATCGATTAAAACACTTGTTAAGTGAAATTGCCGATTTTGAGGATGAGACTTTAAAAAATTATAAAGAAGTAGAAGTCGATCAAACAGATAAACTCAGTGTGTATCTAGGAGAATTCGAAACAAAAGCAGAGCAAATATCACAATCTTTAACACAACAAAAGAACTCACAGCAACAAGCAGTCACACAGCTTAGAAAGCAATTAGACCATCAACGTGATTTGGTAGCGAAGCAACAAAAACTTGAACAGGTAAATCAAGATTATCAACAATTGATGGAAGAGAAACCTAACATAGAGAAACTTCAAAAACTGTTAACTGAAATGTTAGAGGTTAAACCATTAGCCCAATTAATTGAAACTCAAGAAAACAATAAAAAACGTCGTCAACAGATAGATCAAGATATCCAAGCACATCAGACCCAGCTTAAAACGCTACAACAAGAACTTGAAACACTTGAGCAGCAATACGATGATGTGAAGCAGTGTACAGAAGAGATAGAAGAGAAAGAAAGTTACATTAAACGAACAACACTCTTTTACAATAAACTTTCAGAATATGAAACAATCTTTAATTCAATGGATACATTGATAGCGAATAAAGACAAAGCTCAACGCGAATATCAGTCTCTAGCTAAACAAGCAACAAATTTAGAGGAACAAATTAACAATCGCCAACCAGATCATGAAAAAGTTGGTCAACTTACTGAAGCCATCTATGAGTTAAATGATCAAATTAAAACAGTGAAACAAAATCAAGATTTACAACAACAATTAAAAATTGATATTAAAAAAAGAGACGAACAACAAAACAAAACGAGTGCAATAAAACGACAGATAGCAGACCTTCAGCATCAAATCGACCAATTTGATACATCTCAGCTCGATTTAACGAATAAAAAAGATATGATCACAACGCTACAGGCTGCCTTACATGAAGGTGAAACTTGTCCGATATGTGGGAGTGAAATTCATCATTTAGAAGGTCATATTGATTTTGACAATATTCGATCACGTAAAAATGAATTAGAGCAATTAGAGCGTTCATTACAAGCGCAAAGAGAATCTTACATCAAAGCGACAAGTGATTTAGAGTCACTCGATGAGAAAATTAATCAAAGTACGGTAGATTTAGAGAATGATTATGATACGACAGAATTAGAACAACAACTATCTAAAAACCAACAGCAGAAAAATGAATTGACAGAGTTCAACCGTTTAATTCAACAACAACTCGAACAAAAACAAAATATAGAAAAATCGATGTATCAATTAAAATACGATATCGCACAGCAAGAAAATGAAATTAAACAAAGTGAAACGAAACAAAATGATTTTAAAGCTACGACACAATGTGACGACACTACTACTTTCAAACAAGTGTTTCGACAGTATGAAAAACAAATAAATGAATATCATCAGCGTATGGATCAATTAGAAAAAGCTCAGCAACAACATAACCAACAAATTAATAATCATACGTCACAAATCGAATTCTTAACCACTCATTTAGAAGAAGTCGAACAGCATATGACTGAAGGTCAAGCTAATATTGAACAAGAGATGGCGCGTTCTGGTTTTGAAACTCAACAACAGGTCGAGCAAACCATAGCTAAACTCGATGATAAAGATGCTGTAGAAGCAGAAATTAATCAATTTAATAAAAACAAACAACAATACGAGCTTCAAATGGAACAGCTGAAAAAAGATTTAGCAGGTCAAACGATAGAAGATATAGAAGCGATGGAACATCAATTTAATGAAGCAGAACAACAATTAGAGCAATATAGTAAAGATTTAACAGAACATGATTATAAAGCAAAAGAAAATGCGCGTAAAATTAAGGATATTCGTCAAATCATTGACGCATTAAATGATGATTTAAAATCTCAAAAAGAAGTGTTCCAACTCGCCGAAATTCTAGCAGGAGATAACAGTCAGAAATTGACGCTAGAAAATTTTGTATTGATTTATTATCTCAATCGTATTTTGACTCAAGCGAATCATCGGCTAGCTATCATGACGGGCGAACGTTATCAATTACAACGAAGAAAACAAGTTTCGCGAGGCTATAGTGGACTAGAAATTGAAGTATTTGATGGCTATACGAATAAATCAAGACATATTACGTCGTTATCTGGTGGCGAAACATTCCAAGCCTCTTTAGCTTTAGCGCTCGGTTTAAGCGAGATAGTGCAACAAGAATCCGGTGGCGTGACGCTTGAATCTATGTTCATAGATGAAGGATTTGGTACGTTAGACCAAGAAACGTTGGAAACAGCGATAGACACACTTGTCGGATTAAAATCTGCAGGACGAATGGTAGGGGTTATTTCTCATGTGAGCGAGTTGAAACAGCGAATCAATTTAATTTTAGAAGTATCTACAGATCAGTATCAAAGTCATGTGCGATTTGAGCACCATTAATTGATAAAAATTGCATGATTTATTACAAAACACGGTAATGTGTTTTTAAGATAAATGTCACTTGTATTTTACTTAAAAATCACCGCGTATAACGTTTTATTTTTCATTTCGAAGAAAAATTAAAATTTATTTTTCTTTACTAGAAACCCATTGCTCAGTTTCATTTGTAAAGTCTAAAAATAGTTATAGAAAATATCTTTCATGTATAATTATTAACTTTATTTCGTTTAAGTTGTCTCAAAAGAGAAAATAAGAGAACGAGCGCTTAACGGGCGAAACGGTGAATAAATCATTGGGCATTTCACTTAAGAAACATAACTCATCAAAAATATTATCGCCGTTTTTATACAAAAAGAGAGAGCTATTAAAAACAGTGTTAAACACGTTCATTAATAGCTCTCAATTTCTATCGTTTTCTGTATAATATCGATTCATAATAGGCTTAATCTTCCTTTAAAAAGATGGATTATGAATTTTTTTCTTTAAGCAAATCACGGATTTCAGTAAGTAAAACTGTATTTTCTTCGACTTCTTCTTCGTCTTCGTTTTTCATGACGGTATTTGCTATTTTAACAAAGATAAAGAGCGCAAATGCGATAATGATAAAGTCAATCACAGCTTGAATAAATTTACCGTATTCTATGCCCATAAAGCTCCAATTATTTGCAAAGTCTGTCGTACCAAATATTAAGCCGATTAATGGCATGATAATATATGTAACGAGTGATGATACGATTTTATTAAATGCTGCCCCCATGACAACCGCTACAGCTAAATCTAACACGTTCCCTTTGAGTGCAAAATCTTTAAATTCTTGCCACATGTAAGTCACCTCCTTTTTCTATAATTATAAAAAATATATTAATTATTATACGGTAGATTCCTGTCGCAGTAAATGAAATAAAAAAGCTAATTTGATTACTTTCCCAACTTTTGTTATCGTTAAGTATAGCTATTAGATACATAAAGTAATTATATTGTTTCTAATTGGGTATATTAGTACCGGTATAATTAAATAGGAAAGGGAGTAATTAATTATGAATTCTTCTGGACAACAGGAAAGAGGTAAGAAATTATCCCCCGTATTTATCTATAGTATCATAGTCGCAGCAATTGTTGTGATTATCGGTGCTATATGGCCAGAACAGTTTGGTGAAATTACTAATAATATCAAACTCTGGATTACAGATAAATTAGGATGGTATTATCTTATCCTCACTACTGTAATGGTGTTCTTCTGTATTTTCTTGATTTTCAGCCCGATCGGTAAATTGAAATTAGGTAAACCGAACGACAAACCAGAATTCAATACAATTTCTTGGTTTGCAATGCTATTTAGTGCTGGTATGGGTATCGGACTTGTGTTCTATGGGGCAGCAGAACCAATGGGTGACTTTATCGAACCACCTAATGCTGAACCAGGATCTGCAGAAGCCTACACAGAAGCATTACGTGCTTCATTCTTCCACTGGGGCTTCCACGCATGGGCAATCTACGGTGTAGTTGCCTTAGCACTCGCTTATGCACAATTTAGAAAAGGCGAAGTTGGTTTGATTTCAAGAACTTTACGTCCAATCTTAGGAGATAAAGTTGAAGGCCCAATTGGTACAATCATTGACGTACTTGCTGTATTCGCAACATTCGTTGGTGTAGCCGTATCTCTAGGTATGGGTGCTTTACAAATCAACGGTGGTTTAAATTACTTATTCGGAATTCCAAATAATGTTTGGGTACAATCCATCATCATTATCGTTGTTACAGTATTATTCCTTATGAGTGCTTGGTCAGGTTTAAGTAAAGGTATCCAATACTTAAGTAACTTAAACATTGGTTTAGGTACAATCTTAATGTTTGCGATCTTAATTATTGGTCCAACTGTTCTTATCTTAAACTTAATGACAAGTGCAACTGGTAGCTTATTAAATACATTCTTATTCAATGCATTTGATACAGCTGTATTGAACCCAGATAAACATGAATGGATGACTGACTGGACATTCTACTACTGGGGCTGGTGGTTGAGCTGGAGTCCATTCGTTGGTATCTTCATCGCTCGTGTATCTAAAGGTCGCTCAATTCGTGAATTCGTATCAGGTGTCCTATTAGTTCCAGCGTTAGTAAGTATCGTTTGGTTCAGTGTATTTGGTGTACTAGGTATCGAAACTGGTAAATCACATCCTGAAGTATTTGAAATGAGTGAAGAAACGCAATTATTCGGTGTATTCAACCATCTACCAATGGGTATGCTATTATCCATCGTAGCGATTGTATTAATTGCTTCATTCTTCATCACATCAGCCGACTCAGCTACATTCGTATTAGGTATGCAAACGTCTTACGGTTCACTTGAACCTAATAACTACATCAAAGTGATCTGGGGTGTTGCTCAATCACTTATCGCATTCGTATTACTACTAGCTGGTGGTGGCGATGGATCAGAAGCACTTAACGCTATTCAAAGTGCCGCGATTATCAGTGCCTTACCGTTCTCCATTATTGTCATAATGATGATGGTATCGTTCTACAAAGATGCCAACAGAGAACGTAAATTCTTAGGCTTAACGTTGACTCCAAATAAACATCGTTTACAAGAATATGTTGAATATCAACAAAAAGATTATGAAGATGATATTATGGAAAAACGCGAAGCTAGAAGAAACAGCGAAAAAGCTGAACAATAAATCTAAATTCCACAACTTCATAAGTTCAACTTAAAGTTGTGACAACGCTCATCGAAATTCATTTCGATGGGCGTTTTTTATGGTGTTTTTTGTACTTTCAACATTGTACACACTTCATCCCTCATTTAACTCACATATTTTCCAGAAACTTCAACCAACCGTGATTGATAATGATTATCATTATATAACAAATACTTATAAATATATATGTCTATAATAACTTTAACTTATACATACCGATTTAAAAATCAAAAGTCAAATGGCGTTTTTCCGCCTTAAATGCAGTTGTGCAAAGGGAAATATAATTATACAATTTAATCAAGGGCATTATCGTACAATTAAACATTTAGGGGGATACAAATATGGCATCTAATTTAAAAGAGCAAGCGAAAAAAACGTTTGATGTAAATGGAAAGTCATACACGTATTATGATTTAACTTCTTTAGAAAAAGAGGGCTTAACTGATATTTCTAAATTGCCATATTCAATAAGAGTATTATTAGAATCTGTGTTAAGACAAGAAGATGGATTCGTCATTACTGATGAACACATTGAAACACTAGCTAAATTCACTGAAGGTGTAGAGGGAGAGGTACCATTCAAACCTTCACGTGTTATTTTACAAGATTTCACCGGTGTGCCAGCAGTCGTTGATTTAGCTTCGTTAAGAAAAGCGATGAACGACGTGGGGGGAGATTTAAATAAAATTAATCCAGAAGTACCTGTAGATTTAGTCATTGACCATTCAGTACAGGTAGATAGTTATGCTAATCCTGATGCGCTTGAATTAAATATGAAATTAGAGTTTGAACGTAACTATGAACGCTATCAGTTTCTCAATTGGGCTACAAAAGCCTTTGATAACTATAATGCGGTACCGCCAGCAACAGGTATCGTACACCAAGTTAACCTCGAGTATTTAGCCAATGTCGTGCACGTCAGAGAATTTGAAGGCGATGAAGTCGCTTTTCCAGATACACTAGTCGGTACCGATTCGCATACGACAATGATTAACGGTATAGGCGTCTTAGGATGGGGCGTAGGGGGTATTGAAGCCGAAGCAGGTATGTTAGGTCAACCTTCTTATTTCCCTATTCCAGAAGTGATTGGTGTGCGTTTAACGAACGCATTACCACAAGGTTCTACAGCAACAGACCTCGCGTTACGTGTGACTCAAGCACTTCGTAAAAAAGGGGTTGTAGGCAAATTTGTTGAATTCTTTGGCCCTGGGGTTGAGCACTTACCACTTGCCGATCGCGCGACTATCGCTAATATGGCGCCTGAATACGGTGCGACATGTGGCTTTTTCCCTGTCGATGAAGAGTCATTGAAATATTTGAAATTGACAGGACGCTCAGAGGAGCACGTCGCACTAGTTAAAGCTTACTTACAAGAAAATCACATGTTCTTTGATGTGGACAAACCAGATCCAGCTTATACAGATGTGATTGAAATTGACTTATCAACCGTTGAAGCATCTTTATCAGGACCGAAACGTCCGCAAGACTTAATTTTCTTAAGTGATATGAAAAAAGAATTTGAGAAATCCGTAACAGCACCTGCAGGTAACCAAGGACACGGATTTGACGAAAGTGAATTTGATAAAAAAGCTGAGATAGCATTTAAAGATGGTACTTCTACGACGATGAAAACAGGTGATATCGCCATCGCAGCGATTACTTCTTGTACGAATACGTCGAACCCATACGTCATGTTAGGTGCAGGGCTCGTCGCTCGAAACGCTGTAGAAAAAGGATTGAAAGTGCCATCATACGTGAAAACATCACTTGCGCCAGGATCAAAAGTAGTAACCGGTTACTTAAGAGATTCAGGGCTGCAACCTTATTTAGATGAATTAGGCTTCAACCTTGTTGGTTATGGTTGTACAACGTGTATCGGTAACTCAGGACCGTTAAAAGAAGAAATAGAAACAGCGATTGCTAAAGAGGATTTACTTGTCACATCCGTATTATCAGGTAATAGAAACTTTGAAGGACGTATTCATCCTTTAGTGAAAGCGAACTATTTAGCATCACCTCAACTTGTTGTGGCGTATGCATTAGCAGGTACAGTCGATATCGATTTACAACACGAGCCACTGGGCAAAGGTAAAAATGGAGAAGATGTTTATCTTAAAGATATCTGGCCATCCATTAAAGAAGTCGCAGATACTGTCGATACAGTAGTGACACCTGAATTATTCCATGATGAATATCAAAATGTATATAACAACAATGAAATGTGGAATGAAATCGATGTGACGGATAAACCACTGTACGAGTTTGATCCACAATCTACGTATATCCAGAATCCATCATTTTTCCAAGGGCTATCTAAAGATCCTGATGTAATTAAACCACTTGAGGATTTGCGTGTCTTAGGTAAATTTGGTGATTCGGTAACGACTGACCACATTTCACCAGCAGGTGCGATTGGTAAAGATACACCTGCAGGTCGCTACTTATTAGAACACGATGTTCCAATTCGAGAATTTAACTCTTATGGTTCACGACGTGGTAATCATGAAGTCATGGTTCGTGGTACATTTGCGAATATCCGTATTAAAAACCAGTTAGCACCAGGCACAGAGGGCGGCTTTACAACGTATTGGCCAACCAATGAAGTGATGGCCATTTATGATGCTGCAATGAAGTATAGAGAAACGAATACAGGTTTAGTGATTTTAGCTGGCGATGATTATGGTATGGGTTCTTCTCGTGACTGGGCTGCAAAAGGTACGAATCTGTTAGGTGTGAAAACGGTGATTGCGAAAAGTTATGAACGTATCCACCGCTCTAACTTAGTCATGATGGGCGTGTTACCGTTACAATTCCAAGACGGTGATTCTGCAGAAGATTTAGGCTTAGATGGTACAGAAACATTTGCTGTCGACCTAAATGAACAAGTTAAACCACATGATTTAATTGATGTCACTGCAACCAAACAAGATGGGTCAGTGATTCGTTTTAAAGCCATCGCGCGTTTTGATTCAAATGTTGAATTGGACTACTACCGTAATGGCGGTATTTTACAACTCGTATTGCGTAACAAGCTCGCAAGTTAAAAAGGATAAATATGAAATCATTTAAGCAGTAGTAAGAAAATCAAATTTGCTTTCTTATTACTGCTTTCTTTTTTGTGTTAAAATTAAGCTATTCAAGCATTTTATTAAGAACGAGGAAAAGAGGCTTATCATGATTTATAGTATGACTGAAATAGATTCACGCTACCAAGAAACAGATCAAATGGGTGTGATTTATCACGGTAATTATGCAACGTGGTTTGAAGTTGCCCGTATAGATTATATTAGTAAGCTTGGTTTTAATTATAACGGTATGGAAGATCAAGGTTTCATTTCACCTGTAACTGAAATGAATATTAAATATATTAAATCCGTGACTTATCCTGAACGTGTACAAGTTAAAACATGGGTAGATTATTATTCTCCGTTACGTTTACGTTATTGTTATGAAGTATACAACGAGGCTGGAGAACTAGCGACGACAGGTTATACAACGTTAGCATGTATCCGTAAATCTAACTTCAAACCGATTCGACTAGATAAAGCTTTTCCGGAATGGCATCAAGCCTACAAACAAGTCGATAAAATGAATAAAGAAGGTCAAACGGCTGAAGTGACACACGGTCATTCATTATTCTAAATAAAAAAGGTTGAGACATTGATTCTGATACGTTTCGCTCTTGTGCTCACATTGTGCAATGCTTTATTTCATGCACAAATTCGTATCATTTTGTCTCAACCTTTGTTTTTTATTTTGTTGAATGTGCAATTTCGTCTTTGCCGTTATCTATATCGATGTAGAGTTCATCGTCTTCAAAGTACCATAAATCTTTTTCTGCAACAGCGACAGTTAAGCCTTCAATCTCATTTTCGTAGCCGATTTCGATATCTTGTTTATCTTCTACGCTAAATGCAGGACTAAAGCCTTGTTTTAATTGAAATTCTCCGCCATAGCGCACATAGAAGACGAGCACTTTTTGTTCTTGAGGTAAATCTAACTCTTCTTTAAACCAATTGACTGCTTCTGAAGATATATCTATTTTCATTGATTACATCCTTTCTTTATTGCATAAAATATATAACATTGTTGTGCATACGTCATGCAAGAATGATGGCATTAGTATAACACACTCCTAACTTTAACGAAGCAACATACACTTTATTTCATGTTTCAATGTTCACACAAAAAAACTGGAACAGGTCACTCGACCATGTTCCAGTTGATATTTGATATGCTTGAATGATACTACCTATTCGATTCTTAATAAGTTTAACTTTGCTACATCCATTTAATTTTCGGTTCTTCACCTTTAAAAATGCGAACAATATTCGTTCTATGTCTTGCAATTAATACAATACCTACAGCGAGACTGACTACAAATAGTACGTAGTCTGATATAATTAAGGCACTGATCATACAACTGATTGCTGCGATGATACTAGAAAGTGATACGTACTTAGTAAAGTACAATACACCGAAGAAAATAATCATTAATACAAGTAATAAGACTGGATTTACACCAAGTACGACACCTGCACTCGTAGCAACCGCTTTACCGCCTTTAAAGCGTAGGAAGACTGGGAATACATGCCCTAAAATTGCAAAAACACCAACGATGAGTCCGTTAGTGAATAATTGACTGATAGCTCCTGTTGCATGGACTGGCAACACACTTGGTAAGAAGACTACGATGAAACCTTTGAAGATATCTAAGAATGTAACGAGAAATCCTTCAGGTTTTCCTAACACACGAAAGGCATTGGTAGCTCCTGTATTACCGCTTCCATATTGTCTAATATCTTTTTTGAAAAATAATTTCCCTATAACAAAGCCACTTGGAAAAGCACCGATGAGGTAACTTAGCAATAACATGATTACGATCATCATAATTTATTACACTTCCTTTAATGACATTATACATATTTTATCACATAATGCGTTAGATAGACGAATAAAATTTTCACTTCTCGTCAATTCATTCTAAAATCGTGGGTTGCCGCTTGCATTTTGAAGTGATTTATATAAAAATGACTATTGTATAGTTTTAAAAACGAACGTATGTTTGTAGGAGGTCGAATCGTTTGGCAACGAATAAGCAAAATAATTATTCAGATGACTCCATACAGGTGCTAGAAGGGTTAGAAGCAGTTCGAAAAAGACCCGGCATGTATATCGGTTCAACTGATAAACGCGGTTTACACCACTTAGTATATGAAGTCGTTGATAACTCCGTCGATGAAGTATTAAACGGCTATGGTAACGAAATCAAAGTTACGATCAATAAAGATGAGAGTATATCAATAGAAGATAACGGACGTGGTATGCCAACAGGAATTCATCCTTCTGGTAAACCGACAGTAGAAGTCATTTTCACTGTGCTCCATGCAGGAGGTAAGTTTGGCCAAGGTGGTTATAAAACGGCTGGTGGTCTTCACGGTGTTGGGGCATCTGTCGTTAATGGTTTAAGTGAATGGTTAGAAGTTGAAATTTATAGAGATGGCAAAATATATACACAAAGCTTTCAACATGGCGGTGTTCCAGTTACAGGGTTAGAACAAAAAGGGAACACGAGAAAAACAGGAACTAAAGTCACATTCAAACCAGATCCTGAAATTTTCAAATCCACTACCTCCTTTAGCTTTGACACATTGAGTGAACGGTTACAAGAATCTGCATTTTTACTCAGTAATTTAAAAATCGAATTGAAAGATTTACGTGCAGGTAAAGAACGCGAGGAAACATATCATTATGAAGATGGTATTAAAGCTTTTGTAGGCTACGTGAATGAAGGTAAAGAAGCTTTACATGATGTGGCTCGTTTTGAAGGTGAAGCTAACGAGATAGAAGTCGAAGTCGCTTTCCAATATAATGACCAATACTCTGAAAGTATTTTGAGTTTCGTCAATAACGTGCGTACAAAAGATGGAGGTACACACGAAGTCGGCTTTAAAACAGCAATGACACGTGGATTTAATGATTATGCACGTCGTATTAATGAACTTAAAGACAAAGATAAAAACTTAGAAGGTAACGATATCCGTGAAGGTTTAACAGCGATTATTACTGTGCGAATCCCTGAGCAATTATTACAATTTGAAGGTCAAACGAAATCTAAACTAGGTACACCAGAAGCAAGAGGGGCAGTAGAAACAGTCGTTGCTGAGAAATTACCATACTACCTTGAAGAAAAAGGTAATTTATCTAAATCGCTTGTAAAAAAAGCCATCAAAGCGCAACAAGCACGTGAAGCAGCACGTAAAGCGCGTGAAGATGCACGTTCTGGTAAGAAAAACAAACGTAAAGATACCTTATTATCAGGTAAACTCACACCTGCACAAAGTAAAAATACTGAGAAAAAAGAACTCTATCTCGTCGAAGGTGACTCTGCGGGTGGATCAGCTAAATTAGGTAGAGATCGTAAATATCAAGCAATCCTACCATTAAGAGGTAAGGTCATTAATACTGAGAAAGCGCGTTTGGACGACATTTTCAAAAATGAAGAAATCAATACGATTATTCATACGATAGGTGCTGGTGTCGGCAACGAATTTAAACTCGAAGATAGTAACTATAATCGCGTGATAATCATGACCGATGCCGATACAGATGGTGCCCATATTCAAGTACTATTACTTACATTCTTCTTTAAATATATGAAACCACTCGTTCAAGCTGGTAGAGTGTTTATCGCCTTGCCGCCACTGTATAAATTAGAAAAAGGTAAAGGTAAAAGCCGAACAGTTGAATATGCATGGACTGATGAAGAGCTAGAACAATTACAACGTAAATTAGGTAAAGGCTTCTCACTTCAACGTTATAAAGGTTTAGGTGAAATGAACCCTGATCAGTTATGGGAGACAACGATGAATCCAGAGACACGTACACTTATTCGGGTACAAGTAGAAGATGAAGTCCGCTCTTCTAAACGTGTCACAACATTGATGGGTGACAAAGTTGCACCACGCCGTGAATGGATTGAAAATCATGTAGAATTCGGCTTACAAGAAGATCAAAGCATTTTAGATAATGATGAAATACAAATTATCGAACATAACGAAGCAGTGGAGGAGGATGAATAATGGCTGAGACGATTCAAGAGTTATCTTTAGAAGATGTCATTGGTGACCGCTTTGGAAGATATAGTAAATACATTATTCAAGAACGTGCGTTACCCGATGTACGTGATGGTTTGAAACCCGTACAACGACGTATTCTTTATGCCATGTATTCAAGCGGTAATACTTATGATAAAAACTTCCGTAAAAGTGCTAAAACAGTCGGTGATGTAATTGGTCAATACCATCCACATGGTGACACTTCTGTTTATGATGCGATGGTCCGTTTAAGTCAAGACTGGAAATTACGCCATGTCTTAATCGAAATGCATGGGAATAACGGTAGTATTGATAACGACCCACCTGCAGCCATGCGTTATACTGAGGCTAAATTAAGTAAAATTTCTCAAGAATTATTGCGTAATATCAATAAAGAAACCGTACCATTCATGCCGAACTATGATGATACTACGATGGAACCTATGGTGTTACCTGCGCGTTTACCTAATTTATTAATCAACGGAAGCACAGGTATTTCTTCAGGTTATGCCACTGATATTCCTACACATAATTTAGGTGAAGTCATCAATGCAACATTACATTATATCGATCAACCCGATATCACGGTAAGTCAATTGATGAAATATATTAAAGGACCTGATTTTCCAACTGGTGGTATTATTCAAGGCATTGATGGAATTAAAAAAGCATATGAATCAGGTAAAGGCAAGATTGTCATTCGTTCAAAAGTCGAAACTGAGACTTTGCGCAATGGACGCAGTCAAATTATCGTTACTGAAATTCCTTATGAAGTAAATAAAAGTAATTTAGTGAAAAAAATCGATGAACTCCGTGCAGATAAGAAAGTAGACGGTATCATAGAAGTGCGTGATGAAACCGACAGTACAGGTTTACGTGTAGCAATCGAACTTAAAAAAGATGTGAATAGTGAAGCAATCTTAAACTATTTATATAAAAATACTGATTTACAAGTAACGTATAACTTTAACATGGTCGCAATCAGTGACGGTCGCCCTAAACAGATGGGTATTAAAGAAATAATCGATAGTTATTTAAACCATCAAATCGAAGTCGTCACAAACCGCACGAATTATGACTTATCCCAAGCGGAAAGTCGTATGCATATTGTTGAAGGATTAATGAAAGCACTCTCTATATTAGATGAAGTGATTGCGCTCATTCGTAACTCTAAAAATAAAAAGGATGCGAAGGATAATTTAGTAGCTAAATATGATTTCACAGATGCTCAAGCGGAAGCCATTGTGACGTTACAACTCTATCGTTTAACGAACACAGATATTGTGCAGCTCGAAGAAGAGCATGATTCATTAAAAGAAACGATTGCACAATTGAGACATATTTTAGATGATCATGAGGCTTTACTCGGTGTCATTAAAGACGAATTGAAAGAAATTAAAGGACAATTCAAAACACCGCGTTTATCTAAAATCGAAGCTGAAATTGCTGAGTTGAAAATTGATAAAACTGTTACTGTGCCGAGTGAAGATGTCGTGGTTAGTATTACGCGTCATGGTTACATTAAACGAACTTCACTTCGTAGCTTTAAAGCAAGTGGCATCGACGAAATTGGTGCGAAAGATGATGATGCACTCATGAAATATCAAATGATGAATACCTTAGACGTCGCACTTGCATTCACCAACAAAGGTAGATATTTGTATTTACCTGTTGATCAGTTAGCTGATGTTAAATGGAAAGATCTCGGACAACATATTTCTCAACTTGTGGCTATTGATGACGATGAAGTTATTATAGATCTTTATCAAGAACAGGCGTTTGAAGATACAGCGTATTATATTTTAGCGACAAAACAAGGCATGATTAAGAAAAGTAATGTTTCCCTATTTAAAACAAGTCGTTATAATAAACCATTGATAGCTATGAAAGTGAAGGATAACGATGAAGTAATCAATGTGAGCCGTATCAATAAAGATACAAACATCACCGTACTTACAAATAAAGGCATGTCACTGACATACAGTACAGAAGAATTATCTGATACTGGTTTACGTGCTGCAGGGGTCAAATCTATTAATCTCAAAGATGAAGATTTCGTTGTATTAACATCAACGATTGAGCCTAATGAAACGATTTTAATGGCTACACAACGAGGTGCATTAAAACGCATCAGCTTTAAAGTATTACAAGTTGCGAAACGTGCTCAACGTGGACTTACATTGTTAAAAGAATTGAAGAAAAATCCACACCGCATTGTTTCAGCAGCTGTGATTCGACAAGATGATAAGACTTATGAACTCATCACTGAAAAAACAATCGAAACGGGTAACGTTACTGATATCCACTTATCAGAACAATATACGAATGGTAGTTTTGTCGTAGATGTTAAAGAAGTGGGCGAAGTGAAAGCGTTATTCGTCAAAAAATAAGCGCATTCATATTTTTATAGTCAAGCACATCATATAGTGATAGAATAAAGGATATGCGCAACATGTAGAAAATAAACAAGGGGTTTATAGCCTATATTTCACACAGCTTTAGAGTATTAATACAGCTTAGATTTTGTATGTCTACCTATATAGCGGCTATAAATCTCTTGCTATTTATATGATATTAATTTAATAGAGATGTGAGGGGTTAAATTGAATAACTTTGATAGTTTAATTCCAGATTGGTTCAAGTCGTTCATCGAAGTCGGTAACGATTTAATCTGGTCGCAGTATTTAATTGGACTATTACTTACAGCCGGGATATTTTTCACGATAAGTTCTAAATTTGTTCAGCTTAGATGGCTGCCGGAAATGATACGCGCAGTTTTTGAAAAACCAGAAACGTTAGAAGATGGAAAAAAAGGTATTTCACCATTCCAAGCCTTTGCGATTAGTGCAGGTTCTCGTGTAGGAACTGGTAATATCGCAGGTGTAGCTACAGCGATCGTACTTGGTGGTCCGGGTGCAGTATTTTGGATGTGGCTCATCGCGCTGATTGGTGCAGCAAGTGCTTTTATTGAATCAACGTTAGCACAGGTTTATAAAGTACCTGATAAAGAAGGTGGCTTCCGAGGAGGACCCGCTTATTACATAACAAAAGGGCTCAATCAAAAATGGTTAGGTATTGTGTTTGCGATATTAATTACAGTGACTTTCGCATTTGTATTTAACACTGTACAATCTAATACAATCGCTGAATCATTGAAAACACAATATAATATCAGTCCTTCTGTAACAGGAATTATATTAGCAGCATTAACTGCTATAATCATTTTTGGTGGTGTGCGTAGCATCGCTAAATTATCATCATATATTGTACCTGTCATGGCATTGATTTACATTGGTGTTGTACTTGTTGTACTAGTAATTAATTACGATCAAATTATTCCAATGTTAGGTACGATTGTTAAGAGTGCATTTGGACTTGAACAAGTCACTGGTGGTGCTGTCGGCGCTGCTATCTTACAAGGTATCAAACGTGGATTGTTCTCAAACGAAGCCGGTATGGGTTCTGCACCAAACGCTGCAGCAACAGCGGCAGTCGCACACCCAATTAAACAAGGTTTAATCCAATCACTAGGTGTATTCTTTGATACGATGCTCGTTTGTACATCAACTGCAATTATGATTTTATTATACTCTGGACTTAAATTTGGTGAAGATGCGCCACAAGGTGTAGCAGTGACACAATCTGCGTTAAATGAACACCTTGGTAACGCAGGTGGTATCTTCTTAACCATCGCGATTACATTATTCGCATTCTCATCTCTTGTGGGTAACTATTATTATGGTCAATCTAACATTGAGTATCTATACAATAATAAAGTCGTACTCTTCATTTTCAGATGTGTTGTCGTATTCCTTGTCTTCGCTGGTGCTGTTGTTAAAACAGAAACAGTTTGGAGTACTGCTGACGTCTTCATGGGATTAATGGCCATTGTGAACATCATATCGATCATCGGTCTATCCAATGTTGCATTTGCAGTCATGAAGGATTATCAAGGGCAACGTAAAGAAGGTAAGAAACCTGTCTTTAGACCTGAAAACTTAGAAATTAATTTATTCGGCATTGAATGCTGGGGCATGAAAAAGAATAAATAAATCAGTTTCGTTTAGAACGAAATAAACTTTCAAGAGACATTGAACAACTTGCTGTGTTGTTTGATGTCTCTTTTATTTTGGAAAAACGTTGATACAGAGTAGCATTTTAAAATAGAAATGGGTATAATAAATTGCTCTCACATGGTAAAGCATGTAGCTGGTCGATTTTAATGGGGGATGACCGCTTGCAACTGATTTGGATTGGAAGCGTTGAAATGAGCGATCTAAGCATATGTGAGTAGGCGTGGGATGGACAAAGTTTTTGATAGGATATATTTTGCGGAATTGAAACAAGTGGGATGATTGTGAAGTTTAGAGGTGAAGCAATATGAAACAATATAGGATTACTAAAATTTTAAATAACAACGTGATCATTTGTACACAAAATGATCGAGAACTTGTGTTGATAGGAAAAGGGATAGGTTTTAATAAGAAACCAGGATCACCTTTTAATGATGGTGATCTCATTGAAAAAACGTATGTGTTAGAACAAAAGGCGCAACAAGATCACTACAAGGCGCTAGTTGCACAGACTGATGACACCGTAATACAAGCCATTATTGAAGCAGTTGATATCATTGCCAATGCGACATTTAAAATTCACAACCCTAATTTAGTTGTAGCGCTGACTGATCATATCACATTTGCTTATCAACGCTTAAAACGATCACAACTGATTACAAATCCGTTCATTGTTGAAACGAAACAACTCTATCATGAAGCTTATCATATCGCTGAAAAAGTCATTGAACAGTTAAATCGAAAATTGGATGTGACCTTTCCTGAAGATGAGATTGGATTTATCGCACTTCATATTGCTTCCAATTTAGAATCCTTCACGATTTATGAGATGAAACAAATTAATCGTCTTATCCAGCAAAGTCGCGTTATGATTGAAAAAAGTTTAAATATCACGATTGAAACTGAATCACTCCATTATCAACGATTTATTCGTCATATTCAGTTTTTAATTCGTCGTTTAAATCAAGGAGAAAAGATTCATACGTCACAGGATTTTGAAACCACGATCAAATCACATTATCCCATCTGTTATGATATTGCTTCCAAAGTGACGTTAATGCTTCAACAAGCCCTAAACATTCCAATTTACAGAGCAGAAGTCGTACATTTAACTTTACACATTTATCATTTCTTAGATGCACCACGTGAATTGAAATACGAATGTCACTAAAATTAGATATCTGATTTAAACTGATTGTGTTATTATATACAATAGTATTTATTCTTTATGAGCAAGGTTTATATATTTAAAGATATTTTTATAACAACTAAATATGAAGACGAAGTTTCATTGTTATAACTTCCTCGAACCCATAAGGTTGTTAAGCTAAAAGAATGGTTATTAAAGTAAGCTATAAGGTAGGGTGAATAAAATGACAAATGAAGATAAGCAGACTCATGAAACTTCAAAAGCAAAGCCCAAAAAGCATAAAATATCTTTACCAGAAACACGATTTATGAAATTTTTAGGAGGTAAAGATATTGTATTTGGGTTAATCGTGCTCACGTTACTTGGTATTGTCATTTTCATTTTTGATCAAGTATCTTATGTTTTTAAACCGTTTATCATCGTGTTTAATACCGTAGCAGCACCGATTATCGTTTCATTGATTCTTTATTATTTATTAAATCCAATCGTTAATTTGATGGAACGCTATAACATACCACGACTGTGGGGGATCATCATCCTTTTCGTGATGATTGTTGGATTAATCACACTAGCAGTGACGCTACTCATACCAGTGATTTCTGAACAATTTAGAAGTTTAGCTAACAATTTCCCACGTTACATAGATAAAATTAATGATTTTATAGATAAGATCTCTCGCTATTCAGTGGTCTCTAATTTCTATACACAAATACAAGATAACTTGGAATCGTTAGCACAGAAAATTCCTTCTGCTGTATCTAATATGTCAGATGGCTTTGGTTCTAAGATTAAAGACTTCGCGGAAACGCTAGTTAACATTGGGGTCGTTATTGCGACAACACCTTTCGTACTGTTCTTCATGTTAAAAGATGGTCATAAATTCAAGGATTTCAGTACGCGTTTATTACCACCTAAATTCAGAAAAGACTACCACGACTTATTAGCGAAAATGAGTTTACAAGTTGGTTCTTACATCCAAGGCCAAATGATTGTTTCTCTATGTATCGGTATTCTATTATGTATCGGATATACGATTATTGGTCTAGATTACAGTATCATACTAGCGTGTATCGCTGCTGTAACGAGTGTCGTGCCGTATATCGGACCGACGATTGCCATATCGCCAGCGATTATCATTGCGTTAATTACATCGCCATTCATGTTATTAAAATTAATTTTCGTATGGACGGCAGTACAGTTTATCGAAGGTCACTTTATCTCACCTAATATCATGGGTAAAACGCTAAAAATTCATCCGCTCACAATTATCTTTATTCTATTGTGTGCAGGTAACTTATTAGGTATTGTCGGCGTTATTTTAGGTATTCCAGGATACGCGATATTGAAAGTGCTCGTATCTCACTTCTACTTATTATTTAAACGTCGTTATAACAAGTTTTACAGTGATGATGCTGGTCCTTATGAAATATATGATGAAGATAAGAAAATTACAGAATAAGTTTGACTTTAAATTAAGCTAGGAGATTAAATTTCTCCTAGCTTGTTTTATGTGATTTATGTACAATAGGATTAATAACATCGGCGCTACTTAATATCTTTATTAATGGAAGGACAAAAGAAAGCGCAGTTAAATAAAAATCCGAAAGAGTAGATAGATGAATAAAGAAACGAAAAACAAGATTGTTACAACATTAAAACTTACGTTTATCCTATTGGTATTCATTATCGTGGCATATACGTTATATAAGGAATTATCAACGATTAATTTTAAGGAAACACTCATTAGATTTAGTAAAATTGATCGTATCTCGTTAATCACGTTATTTATGAGTGGGGCAAGTGCGCTCATCTTATTATCACTCTATGATGTGGTGTTAACACGTGCTTTAAAGCTGAAAATCCCACTACTTAAAACGTTTCACGTCAGTTACATTATTAACGCATTTAACGCTATCATTGGTTTTGGTGGTTTCATCGGTGCAGGTGCACGTTATTATGTATATAAAGATTATGCGGAAGATAAAAAGCAACTCATTCACGTGATTTCCCTTGTCTTATTATCTATGCTTACTGGTCTAAGTCTGCTTTCTATTTTCGTAGTCTTTCATATTTTTGACGTCTCGCACATTTTTACACCCTATCCTTGGATAAAGTGGCTGGTATATGTCGTTGCGCTCTTTTTACCTATCTTCGTGATATTTACAATTGTTAAACCGGTAACCGC
>NZ_LLER01000007.1 GCF_001500315.1 Staphylococcus auricularis
GAATGCGACCGTGTTCCAACCTTCGATCGGACGACATTTTTCCTGACCTACGTAATGCGCCCAACCGCCACCGTTAACGCCTTGGCAACCGCACAACATCACGAGATTTAAGATTGAACGGTAAATCGTGTCTGAGTTAAACCAGTGATTAATACCAGCCCCCATGATGATCATGGAACGCCCTTCTGTATCGATCGCATTTTGCGCGAACTCTCTCGCAATTTGAATGACTGTCGCTTGTTTCACGCCAGTGATCTTTTGTTGCCAAGCCGGTGTATATTTCGAATCTGCGTCGTCATAAGATTGTGCTTCTAGTTCATGGTTAAAACGCTTGATACCATATTGACTCGCCATCAAATCATAGACCGTTGTCACTTTAACGCTTGAGCCATCTGCGAGTTGGATCGTTTGTGTCGGAATCGGACGTTCGAAGATGCCATCACCGTCACTGTCAAAATACGGAAACTGCATTGTTTCAAGTGCATAGGTTGAATCCACCATCGTCATAGCTGGATCAATCGGTGTGCCATCATCCGTTTCCAATTTCAAGTTCCATTGTTTGCCTTCTTCCCAACGTTGCCCCATCGTGCCGTTCGGTACTACATAACTTTGGCTGAGTTGATCTAAAATGACAGGTTTCCATTCATTATTTTCACTGTCCATACCTAAATCGCTCGCACGTAAAAAACGACCTGCTTTATAGCCATTGTCATCTTCATCTAACATGATGATAAATGGCATGTCGGTATATTGTTTGGCATATTTAATGAAGGTTTCGTTCGGTTCGTCTTGATAATATTCTTGTAAAATGACATGCGTCATCGCTTGAGCAACCGCTGCATCAGTACCAGGATGTGGTGCAATCCAGTTGTCTGCGAATTTCACATTTTCCGCATAGTCCGGCGCAACAGAAACGACTTTCGTTCCTTTATAACGGACCTCAGTCATAAAGTGGGCATCTGGTGTACGTGTGAGCGGTACGTTCGAACCCCACATAATAATGTAAGAGGCGTTATACCAGTCACTGGATTCAGGTACGTCGGTTTGTTCACCCCAAATCTGCGGTGATGCAGGTGGTAAATCGGCATACCAGTCGTAGAAACTCAACATTTCCCCACCGAGTAAGTTGATGAATCGTGCACCTGCTGCATAACTGATCATTGACATTGCTGGGATTGGTGTAAATCCAGCGATACGGTCTGGACCTTCTTTTTTAATCGTATATAAAATTTGTGCTGCGATAATGTCTGTGACATCGCGCCAATTCGATCTGACGTGGCCCCCCATGCCGCGTGCTTCTTTGTATTTTTTCGCTTTCGTTTCATCTTCAACAATAGACGCCCAGGCTGCGATACGGTTACCGTTATTTTCTACGAGTGCTTCGCGCCATAAATCGAGTAAAACCCCTCTGATATAAGGATATTTCACACGTAACGGACTATATTCATACCATGAGAATGACGCCCCACGCGGACATCCTCTAGGTTCAAACTCTGGCATATCTGGGCCACAGCTCGGATAATCGGTCTGTTGGTTTTCCCAGGTAATAACCCCATTTTTCACAAATACTTTCCAAGAACATGAGCCAGTACAGTTCACGCCATGTGTCGTACGGACCACTTTGTCATGGCTCCAGCGTTCACGATACATTTTCTCCCATTCTCGACTCTTACTATCTAATACTGACCAGTTTCCATTAAATTTTTCAGTCGGTTTGAAAAAGTTCAATCCAAATTTTCCCATCTATATGTCCTCCCATTAAAAGGCTAAACGGCGATTGACGTTTGTAATTGCGTACTCCGTGTTGTCTTAATTTCATTGTATGTTTTTTCACAAGTAAGAGGTATTAGGGAATTACCTAATTGGATAGGGAGAACCCCTGATTTTTATAATAAAAACCTAGAAATCATGTTTTAGTGGGTAAAATGAGGACTTTGATCGCAAAGCTGCGGAGGCTAAAAATATCAAATTGGTATATTTTGAGGAATAAAAAACACTCTTCTAAGTGTAAAACACGTAAAAGAGTGATAAAGGGATGACACTATGCTGTTTTTTTCATTTTATGTACAATAAGGAGCACTGCAATGACTATGATATAACTGATGATAGCAAAAATGGATGTATCTACACCGTAGCCACCGCCTGTAAACAAAGGATGATTTGTATCCATAATATATTGAACAAAACCGTAGTTCTCTTTTTCAGTAGTGATATGGATAAGGTCACTCATATTCCAAAACATATGTATGATGCAGCTGGCCCAAATGGAATGATACAAATAAGCAGTGACACCAAACATGATGCCTACCGTTGTTCCAGCTATAATTAATAAGAAAAATTCTGTAGCCGAAGAGATGCCATTTAAGATATGTACGAGTCCAAATAAAAAGGATGGTACAACAATGGCTACAACAATGTTGGCCTTGTCTTCGATGTATTTAAGTAGAACCCCTCTGAACATCGTTTCTTCAACAATCGGCGCGATGATACCACCTATAAATACAATTTCAATAAACATTTTGAAATATTCAACACCATTGTCTAAATCAGTCATCACAAATTCACCTGGCACGAATAGGACCGTGCTACCAATCACAATGATAGGTGCTAAGATAGCTAAGCCGAGTGGTAATAGATAAATTCGGAAATGATTAACTCGAAAATAGGCTAAATCCTTTTTCAAACCTTTATTCACAAATAGCTTAATGAGTAGTAAAGCAACAACTCCATAGGTTAAGCCATGTAGAATGTACTCTAAACCACCCATATGAATGAAGTTCCATAACTGTCCTAACACCTGAGATAAAATGACAAGTACTAATAATACAAAAAATACACCAATTATTTTTAATACATTGATTAAAGCTTTCATTTTTTGACTCCTCCAAAATGATTTAAGGAGACTTATGTATTAGTTAAAAATAGAAGAAAGTGTGCCAGCTAGAATTAACGCTAAGATGATTACGACCCACCATTTTTGTGAAGTAAATTCCCAGAAGTTCATTTCATGAGATACTTTTACCGTTTCATCATTTTTAGATTTTAGTTCTTTGCCAGTAATTAATTGGTCTAAACTGACATGAAACAATTCACTTAATTTCACCAGCGTTTGTACATCTGGTTCAAGCGTTCCTTGTTCCCATTTAGAGATAGTCTGTCTCGTAGTATTGAGTTGTTCTGCTAATCCTTCTTGAGTGAAGTCCATCTCTTTTTTATACTTTCTAATATTCTCTGATAGTTTCATAGATAAGTCCACCTCCCTTTCAACGTATCAAATCGTCATGTCACTTGCTGCATGTATTTCGGTGCACGGTGTCACTAAATACGTGCATGCTTGTTTAACGATGTCGCTCAAAAGCTGTCATTTCGATTTGCATCATGTTATTTATGTCATATGTTATGTGAGCTAGTAGGTACGCACGATGCCTTCAGACAAACCGAAGTCTACCCCGTACAATATATCGAATTACGATTGCATACTAGTATATTGGTGAATTTTAGAAAGTGTATATTCAATGTTTACCTCACTTTCATAAGCAAATGACAGACGAATTGTGTTCGATTCACCCCCGTATATATAGGACCCCTCAAAAAAAGCCGTTACTTTATCGTAGCGGCTTGTTCCTTATCATTATCCATCTTTTGAATGTTCTTCAATAAGTTGATTTGTAATTAATTTTGAAAGTGCTTTGGAGCCTTCGTATTCAAGGTGAATACCATCGTATGCAAAGTATTTCGGATGGCCTTCTGACGCTTTGTACCAATCTACCACATGAACGTTTTGATGTTGTTTTGCTGCGGCGTGCATGAGTTGGTTCACGTGTTGCTCGTAATCTCGTGGCACTCGTACCGTCACGAGATAAATATTTGCCTGATCTACATGTTGCAATAATTCTTCTAATTGATCTTTGGTAAAGTCACCATTTGTACCGAGTTCTAATACGATATCATCATCTGAAGTATTATAGTCTTGGTATTGTCCTTCAATTAGGTCGCTTGCCTCAATCAATTGTCGTCCTACCTTACCATCAATCGTCGCATTAGACACCTTATCTTGGAATACAGCGCCGATATCAACCATGACAGAGTCACCGATTAACAGCGGACTTAAATCATCTGGTTGTACTTTATCCTCTTCATCCTCATCTTTTGTTGAAGCAGTTTCTTCTTCATTCTCTTTATGATCTTTCGTCGCATGTTTCGTTTCATTATTTGTAAAAGTGGACTGATGTTGAACCTGGTGTGCAGCTCCTTTTTCATCAAAATATCCACTAAACAGCATAATCGTTGGTGCTAATAAGAGTAATGCAAGTAATAATCGCAATGTTTTCTTATACTTAAGTGGATTTAACGAGAATGATTTCAAGCCATTTTTTCTAATTGGTTTTTCAATAAAGCGATATGAAAACTCAGTCATCACTATCATTAACGCTATATCTATGAAATAAGCATAGAACGGGATTTGTCCATTAACGAAATGACTATGTGTGAAGACTATAACTGGATAATGCCATAGATATAAACTGTATGACCGTTTACCTATGTATACAAACAAACGATTCCCGAGTAGTTTCGCAAAATAACCCGATGGATGGACAGCACTGGCAATTATAAATAATGTTAAGAATGAAATAACATAAAATCCGCCTTTATAAAGCCAACCATCTTCGTTACTGATTGTGAAAAAGAGTACGACAAGCGCTACTAATCCTGCGAGACATAGCACATCAATGAAGCCTTTTAACGATGGTGCAACATTTTTCCGCAAACGAAACGGAGGCCAAATCAACGATAAGAGCGCCCCTAATAACAACGTTTGTAATCTCGTATCAGTGCCGAAATAGACACGTGAATTATCCCCTTGAAAATCAGAGAGTAAGATCATGAGTTCAAGAGATAATAGTGATACCCCAAGCAAAGTTATAAATGTGATTTTTTTATCAGTAAATTTTAAGAAAATCAGTAAAATAATAGGATAAAATAAATAGAATTGTTCTTCTATCGCAAGTGACCATAAGTGTTTGAGAGGGGCGATATCGAATTGGTTAAAGTAATCTACATCTTGAAAAATATACCACCAGTTCGATACATAGACAACTGCCGCAAGCACATCCTTTTTGATGTCTAAGATAATACTAGGTTCAAACACGATGGTGTAAGTGAGCACGATAGCCAATAAAAAGAAGATAGCCAGAATCAGTCGCTTAATTCTGCCGCCCCAAAATGAAAGTAAATCAATCGTCCCTTCCCTATCAAATTCAGAAATTAATAGTGAAGTAATCAAGTAACCCGAAATAACAAAAAATGTATCTACACCTAAAAAGCCACCCGGCAACCATTGTGCGTTTAAATGGAAAATGATAATCGCTAATACCGCGACTGCCCTAAAACCATCCAACCCTGGTAAATACCGATGGCTATACAATCGTTTAGATCTACTCAAGTTTTCATGAGTCATAGAGAAACCATCTTTCTTTTTTATTTTTCTACTGTACGCAAAAACCAAGAGCCAAATCATTCTATTGTTTAAAAAATGAGTTCAACTTATTAACTATCCATCCAAGTAGGATCAAACTTTTACAAAATATTACTCTCAAGTTAAAAATATAACAATTGTGTTACATAAACAATACTATCAAATTATAAATGTTACGCCAACATTACTAGACGTTTTTCTCAAAAATATTTTGTTTTTACAAAGATTTACAGAATTGTAAATAAGAATATATATTTAATTTATAGAAAAACTATTTTAAACATGTAATACTATAAACGTAATATTAATTAATATAGAAAGGGAGTAACATATGAAAGCATTTTTTAATAAAGCAAATCGGTTTTCCATCAAAAAATTAACAATTGGTACAGCCTCAGTGGTAATCGGCAGTGTGTTATTTTTAGGATTTTCAGGAGAGGTTCAAGCCTCAGAACAATCAGATGAGGTCACAAGTGAACATTCAGATCAAGGGACAGATGATCTCAATGAAGACACTGACTCAACTGATGCAGTAGACGAAACATCTCGTGAAAATGGAGAAACACAACCAAACGAAGCAGAAAACGAAGCCATTCCCCAATCCGAAGCAAACACAGATACACCACAAGCTGAGGACACTGAAGCACATGAAGAAGTAGAAGAAGTTCCTTCAGAAGGCGAAGATGCGGACAACGTAACGACTGGACAAGAAGACACACAAGACGATAGTGAGACTGACGCACCTCAAGATAATCAAAACGAAGCAGATGAAAGTGATGAGGCAGCCGCTTCAGCTTCAAATGAATCTAAACAAGACGATACAGAAGAAGCACCAGCAGCTGAGAAAAAAGACGCAAGCTCAAACGAGGACGACCCTCAACTCAATGAAACTACCGCTACCGATGTCCACGAACAACAAATAGACCCACTACGTCAAAAGGAAATCGAAGAGCTTGAGCACGAAGAATCCGAAGTCACTGTTGATGACGAAGATGCAGATAACGAAGAAGCTCAACTTCAAAAAGAAATTGAAGAGCTCGAACACGAAGAATCCGAAGTTACTGTTGATGACGACGACGAAGATGATGAAGAAGCCCAACGTCAAAAAGAAATCGAAGAACTTGAACACGAAGAGTCTGAAGTTACTGTCGATGACGATGATGATGACGACGAAGAGACGCAACGTCAAAAAGAAATCGAAGAGCTCAAACATGAAGAATCTGAAGTTAATGTCGATGACGACGATGCAGATAACGAAGAAGATGATGCAGACGACGAAGAGGCCCAACGTCAAAAAGAAATTGAAGAGCTCGAACATGAAGAGTCTGAAGTCACTGTCGATGACGATGATGCAGAAACAGGCGAAAACAATGATTTTGAAACTGATACGAAAGATGCTATCCTTAGTGCTAATCATACCAATTTAAAAGCACATCAAGATGAATTAAATACTTACTTAGCAGAAAATCACATCAGTGAAAAGACGATCCAATATATTAATGAAAACTGGGATAATATGAACGATAAAGCAATCTATCAAGCCATTCTTAAAGATTTCAATGATAAAACGAACAAATATAAAACATTTGCAACGACTCCTACTACCAGTCGCTCACGTGCAACGGATGCGATATCTAGAGAGGCAGCCCCTGAGAAAACCATGGACTATACAGTCGAAGAAGGCGACTTTTTAGGTGGCATTGCGGATAAATTTGAAACGTCGACTGAACATTTACAAGAACTCAATGACATCCCGAATCCTGACGTCATTCATACTGGGCAAGTGTTGAAAGTGCCAGATCACTCAAACGCTGAACCCCCCTGAGCCTCCAGCACCTGAAGCACCTCAAGTCAAAGATTATACCGTAGAGTCAGGAGATACTTTGAGCGGTATTGCTGGAAAATTTGATACTTCTACAGAGCACTTACAAGAGTTGAACCATTTACCTAATCCGGATCAGCTCGATGTAGGTCAAGTACTCAAAGTCCCTGATACTGGCGCAGCTGAGCCTGTAACGCAACCGCCTCAACCTGAACCTGGTAACGATGCGCAACTCGTTACGATGGACCAATTACAACGATTTGGTTGGAATGCTGAAGATCTCAACGAACATTTCTTAAATGACTTAAATCATGCACTTCATCGATATCAAATCAATACACCTCCGCGCATCCAACACTTTATGGCTCAAGTGGGAGAAGAATCCTCGTTAGGTCAATTCAGAACAGAGCTTGTTGATGGCACAGGCTATGAAGGGGTGGAAGAAATTGGTAATACACAACCTGGTGATGGACCGAAATATAAAGGTGGCGGCTACATTCAACTTACTGGAAGAAGTAACTATACTGCTTTTTCTCAATCTATGGGTGATCCAGAAATTCTAAATCAAGGTACCAATTATGTAGCGGAAAACTATCCATGGTCTAGTGCAGCATGGTTTTGGGACAGTCGAAACATCAATAGCACTGTAGATAATGGTGGCAGTGTCGCTGATGTAACGCAAATTGTAAACGGTGGGCAAAATGGTTATGATGAACGTTTACGACTATACGAAAAAGCAAAAACGATTTTTGTATAACAGCTCTACGTTTTAAAAAAACACAAAAGTACCCCATTTACATCCCCCGAAAGAGAGGTTGGAACTTGATTAAGTTCCAACCTCTTTTTTTATATTCTGCTCTATTTGCCGCATGATTTTTTACATATTTAATTTTTTATATTGCATAGCAATCTTTTTATGATATAATTGAAAATAATTATCAATTACGATACAACTGAATAGGAGGATTTTTTATACATGAAGAAAGTATTGGGCTTTATTTTGTGTCTCGTGTTAATTTTAGCAGCATGTAGTAACAACAGTAACGACAAGGAAAAATCTGAGGATACGAAAGAAAGTAAATCAGAAATGAAAACTTTCAAACAAGCGGATGGTAGTGAAATCGAAATTCCTAAAGATCCAAAACGTATCGTCGTATTACACCCAACTTACATTGGTGCACTCGTGAAGTTTGGTCATAAACCTGTTGCTATCGTCGATTTCGTTAAACAAAATAAAACGTTAGATGAAGCAACTAAAGATATTAAACGTATCGGCCAAGGGGATATCGAACAAGTCACAGAAGCAAAACCGGATCTCATCATTACAACAAAAGAAGATAAAAATGCGAACAAACTTAAAAAAATTGCACCTACTGTTCTCATGGATGCGATGAAATCGGATTATAAACAATCAACAAAAACACTCGGTGAAATCGTTAACGAAAAAGATAAAGCTGAGCAATGGATTCACGATTGGGAGAATAAACTAGCGAAAGATAAAGACGAACTCGGCGATAAAGTTAAAGGCAAAACGATTTCTGTCATCCAAGAAACACCAAAAGGTATCACAGCATTCGGCACAAACCATGGTCGTGGTACGGAAATCGTCTACGATGGTTATGGTATGAAACAACCCGATCGTCTAGCTGAAGAAACGAAAAATGCGTATATGGTCACACCTTCTGAAGAACAATTAGCTGAATATACAGGAGATTACATTATTCTCGGTACTACAGGTCCAAAACCTGAATTCACACAAAAAGAAAACTGGAACAATCTAGAGGCAGTGAAAAATAACCATGTCATCGATATGGACTTATCAAATACACAATATAATGACCCACTTTCTTTAGAAAAACAAAGAGACATTGTCTTCAAACAATTAAAAGAAATGAATTAAATCCATTAAAAAACAGGCTGGGGGTGACTTCCCAGCCTGTTTCGTTTGTCCTATCGTATGAGGTGCCTTATTTATTAGCGTCATGTACGTAATCGATCGCATTCATCCATAGCACATGACCGAGTAATTCTGATAAACGTTCTTCTGGTGGCATTTGTTCAACTGGAGGTGTCAATTTAAGTTTAGGAAGTACAAATTCGTGGAAAATCACGTGAATCGCAATTCCGAATAAAGAACCTCTCAATTTAGTCACTGCAGAAGATTTTTCAGCTAGTAATGCATAAGCGAAAGCATTCGCAATTGAAAAGCCATAGTGCACACCCATAGTTGTGACAGGAATTTCATTATTGTTATACGTAACTGTTAAATTTTGAATGTCTTCTGGCACTCCAAATTTTTTCAACATTGTTAATGGTGGTGGTTCTTCGTTTCTTTCAGGTGTTCTTGGTGGTACAAGGCTTTCCCAACCCATTTTTACTGCACCGCCTAAAAAACCACCGAATAGACCAGTAACAATAATACGTTTAGTTGTTTTATTCATACTTTCCACCTCTTTTTCTTATAATATTGTTATACCCGGAATTAGGCATTTCAATACTTAAATTTTAATTTTTATCATTTTTGCAAAGTTAAAATAACTCCGCTTCTCAGTCACGTTTATGGAGCCCCCTTTTATATCTATCAGTGCCCGCAATCCACGTCATATTAAAACAAAATCCCACAATACGAATAAAAATTTAAAATAATGTTCAATATTATCTTAAAAAATATATTGATAATTCTTCTCAATAAGTATATATTTAAGAAAATATCACGCATCATCATACAGAAAAGAGGAATTTTCATGATTGAAAGTACATTTGTTTTAGGGATGACTGGACCAACCGGCCTCATCATTATCAGTATCATCGCACTCATTCTCTTCGGCCCGAAAAAGTTACCTCAATTTGGACGCGCGATTGGCTCAACGTTACGTGAATTCAAATCAGCGACCGAACACATCACTGACGACGATGAAGAATCACTAGACACACCCAGTACAAAATCATCCAAACAACGACGCGACAAGTAATTTAACCCTGCTTAATCATTTCTGTGAGTTACGCTCACGTCTCATTAAGATCGGTGTAGCGTTCGTCATTGCGCTGCTCGCCGTCTATATTTCATCGCATTGGTGGATGGATACGTTTATACACGCCATTACACAACACGACATCGACTTACACGCCTTCAGTTTTACAGAAATGATCCAAATTTATCTCATGATCATTTTATTCTGCACGTTATGTGTGGTCTCACCCGTACTCTTTTACCAACTGTGGGCATTTATCGAACCTGGATTGAAAGCAGTCGAACGTCAATTTGTTTATAAGTATAGTTTTTTATCTGTGTTATTATTTCTGACTGGCATCGTCCTCGCTTACGTCGTGATTTTTCCACTCATCATTCGATTTTCACTGAATCTTTCACAACTCATGTCAATTCAGCCTGTCATTGGATTCAAACAATATTTGACCGAGCTGTTGCGTTGGCTCTTATTTTTTGGCATCATCTTCCAATTGCCTATTCTATTTATAGGTCTCACCAAGATCGATTTGATCGATGCGCAAATGTTAAAGCCTTACCGAAAATATGTCTACTTCATTTGTTTTGTCGTCGCAAGTCTCATCGCACCGCCCGATCTTTTTCTCAATATATTATTGTCACTCCCGCTCATCTTATTATTTGAACTCAGCATGTTCGTCATTCGTTTTACCAAACCTAACACGTGAAAAAGAAATCCTTACATATCGGATACAAAAAGAGGTAGGATACACCCTTGGATGTGTACTACACCCCAATAGTTAGAATTTTAGTCCAACTTTTGGGGTGCACATCAATGTCCTACCTCTTTATATTTTTATGAATTAAATCATGTCAATCCATCACTGTTTGTCATTTTTTACGTCTAAACAGGTAAACCCCACCTACTAAAATAAGGAAGAGTGCCTGTGCAGCGATGGTTTCTACCGTTGGATAAAATCCAATCCAGCTGAGTGTCGGCACGTGTTCTAGACCATGGCGTGGCACAATATTAAGTAATTGTAGTTTTTGGACACTCATGCCCAACATTTTGAAGGCCATGACGAAGAGAATCACTGTCAACACTCTGAAGATATAATAAATCGGTATTAATTTAACGATAAAGCGATACAATAATGCAAAAATAGCAAGTATCACGAGCGCATAAGCAATCCCTAACGCAAACTGTGTCCCTTTAATCTCACCGATCATACCCATGTAAAAGACGATGACTTCAACGCCTTCTCTGAGTACAGTAATTAAGCCAATCGTACCTAGTAAGAGTAAATTACGATTTTTAATCGCATTATCATACATTTGTTGAATCATGTCATTCCAGCATTGTGCTGAAGAATGACGGTGCATCCATAAACCGACGACAAACATTAAGAACACTGCGACAAGGCCTAACGCTGCTTCCATCCCTTCACGGAGCACGCCACTATCGCCTAATAAGCGTATAAAGAGAAATGCGAGCGCTAAACTAATCACTAAACCAGTGACAGCACCACCAAGGACACTCGCTGTACCTTTACGATAGTCCATTTGTCGCGTCATCGTTGTTAACGTCATCACAATGAGTAGCACTTCTAATCCTTCACGAAGGAAAATGAGCGCCACATCCCATGACGTATAACCTTGTTTACCAACTGTTTCAGCGATTTCTTTATTAATTGTAGTTAAACCGTTTTTCACTTTAGCTTTGTTGTCTTCATTCAAGATACTTTGATAATACGGAATTCGGTTTTCAATTTTATTATACAGTCCAATGTTTTTCGTTTGGATTTGACCTTCGACATACGGCCAAATACTGATAAACTGACCGAGCGCTTCGTCAGCATCATCTGGCTTATTGTTATCGATGCCACGTAGTGCTTTATCGAGTTGCGTATTTAAATCTGAGGCATGATACTTGCCGTTATTGGATTGTGACGGAGATTGATCGGCTTGATCGATCGCACCTTTAAAGTTCGTCCAAGCTGACTCGACTTTCTTCGTATTTAACGGTTCCTTTTCAACCGCAACTCTTAACTGCATTAACGCTACTTCGATTTGTCCATATTGGCCCATATCTTTATTTCTGATGACCGTTTCATGACGCGTCCAAGTAGATTTTAACTTACTGTTGATTTGTTTCAACTGAGCTTGATCTTTATCTTCAATCGCTTGTTGAATCGGTCCACTCTGTTGATCGATTAAATGCTGTAACGTTTTAATTTCTTCCGTGTGATCTGATTGATTCAAACTATCCTCATACGCAATCAATGCTTTCGTGAGTTCTGAAAGTTGCGCTGTTTGGTCTGCGGGTTTCGCTTGATCATCTAATTTATCCAGTGCGGATGTCACGCGTTTTCCTTCTTTAGAATCTTTGACCTGCAGAGCATCAACCTGTGATTTAATCTTATCGATGTCTTGTTTCGTCTCTTTAGAAGCTTGGTCAGCATCTTGTAAGGTAGATTTTGCGTCAGTGATTGAGACATACACCTCACTAAAGTCAGCTTCTGCAGCTTGAAGTTGCGGTGCTCGAACCATAAACAATACGAGTGCGACCATGACGATTTTAATCAAATAATGTTTCACCTAGATAACCTCCCTTCTTAACCCCGGGAAGCATCAGGAATAATCCAGAACCACGATGAGTGATGTATTCATTCAACTTATCTTTCGAGCCTAAACTATTTTGAATATCGATAAATTGTTGCGGACTTTTCTGGAAAGAAATGAATAACAGCCCGGTATCATAGTTCCCCGTCGCATCATCTGTGCCTCGCATATAGTTATACGCACGGCGAAGAATTTCCGTCTTCGCTTCTCTCGCTAAACGGGCATGTGCATCTGTAGGTATGACATATTCTCCACTCGCATCTTTCGCAGATAAATCTAGTGTGTCATATTCGTCTTTTTTACCTAGAGGCGCGCCTGAAGCACGATGTCGTCCAAACGTCGCTTCTTGTTCTTCCAAGGCTGTACGATCCCACGTTTCAATATGGATCTGAATCTTTCTCAAGACACAATATGTACCATATGTCGCCCATCCGTCATCTAAAAATACATAGTCTTTATAGCCTTCAGTATCTCTTGGATTCTGTGTCCCATCTTTAAACGCCATCAAATTTCGAGGTGTCTCGTTCCCTTTTCCTGAGATAAATCCAGTTTCCGACCATTTAATTTGCACGAGATCTAAATACGGTCGTATGAGGTTATGAATGGCGTGGAATGCGACTTGTGGATCGTTGGCACACGCCTGAATAAAAATGTCTCCGCCTGTAATTGCTTTGTCCAATTGGTCGTTAGGAAAATGAGGTAGATCTTTAAATGAGTGCGGTATTTTAGATTTTAACCCCACCTTTTTTAAAAATGTCTTACTCACCCCGAACGTAATCGTTAACTTGCTGGCATCTAGACCAATCGATTCCCCAGTATCAACAGGTGGCAATAAGGTATTGCTTGAAGTTTTCCCTATCGTGTCACCTTGCATCATTTTAATCGTGCTTTGCGTCCACGCTTTGAACATGTCTTTAATCTTCGCTTTGTCATGTTGCTTTAATTCTAGTACCGCTAAGTTGATATTTTTCTGATGCGGTGTCGTGATACCCGGTTGTACTTTGCCATAGAATTGATAAGCCTCATTCGCTTCATCTTCAGGTGTTTCAAACATCGATTTGAACGTAAAGAGGCTCCCAACACCTGTCGCGCCGATCGCAACACCAGCGCCACCGATGCCTAACATTTTCAAAAATGAACGTCTTGAATAAGTCGTATCATGTTTGTTGTTATCTTGGGTCATTCTGTAACCACAGCCATCTGACTTAATGGTTCACCAAGTTCGTTGACTGCGTTTGCAAGTTCTTTCTTCTGGTCGTCATTTAATTCTGTATAGTCGATGTAACCACCGTCTTTTTTATATTGATCTAACAGTTCATTCACTTTATCAAATTTTTCTTTGATATTTTGGCTTAAATCTTTATCTTTTTTATCTAACGTTGGTTTAAATAGCTCGTAAATTTTTTCTGCACCTTCGATGTTAGCTTTAAAGTCATATAAGTCCGTATGAGAATAAATTTCTTCTTCACCTGTGATTTTAGATGTAGAAACTTCATTTAATAAGTCCACTGAACCTTGAACCATTAATTTAGGTGTAATGTCTAACGTATCTGTCTTCGCACGTAGTTCTTTGACATCTTTAAGAAGTTGGTCAGCGTCTTGTTTTGTCGTGTCTGTAATCTTTTGATCTTCATAGAGATCTTTCTCTATCTTATGATAACCGCTCCATTCGTCTTCTTTATTTTCCTCTTTCATATCGGCAAGACGTGCATCAATCTTAGGATCTAAATCGCCAAATGCTTCAGCAACAGGCTCTGAACGTTCATAGTACATACGCACATTTGGATATAGTTTTTTTGCTTCTTCCATGTCATCATTTTTAATGGCTGTGACAAATTGCTCAGTTCCCGTTAAGAATTTGTCTAATTCATTATCCGTAAATGCTTTGTATTCTTTCGTCGCTTTTTCTAATTCGGCTTTATTTTCACTATTACTTTTCGTCGCAGTTTCTTCTTTATTTTCTTCTTTCGGATTCTCTTCTTTGTTGGTGTTCCCACAAGCTGCTACTAAAAGTGACGATGATAATAAAAGCGTTGCTAATTTCTTCATAATGTTCACTCCATAAGTAAGATTTATAACTATCGAATAAGGCCCTGTTCACTATTAATGACGTGTTAACTTATGTGAAATCAGCAATTTCATGTTTTAATGTTGCTCAATATCATCTTATTATGTGCCAATACGTTCATAATATTAAACAGTATTGCTCTACTGATAATCATTTTCAATCATTATATGCCTATGGTTGAAGCCTGTCAATATGCTTTTAAGTGGCAAAGTGGTGGGAAACGAGCGAATTTGAGATATGTCATTCAATTGTTAAAAATGGGGTACTATTTGCACACATTTAATGCTATATTTTTATTAATTAACATCAACGATATGGATTTAAAAAGAGGAAAATGGCATTCGACGGAGAGGAAGAAACGAGATGAAAAAATGTATATTTTGTAATGAGATTCATGCAGAACACATATTAATGGAGACCTTTCATTTTCAAGTCGTTCTTGATATCGATCCCATCCAACAAGGTCATTTACTCATTATGACAAAAAATCACCTACGTCATATCGCCGAACTCTCTGAAGAACAGCTGTTAGAGCTCGGTCAATTAGAACAGCGCTTAATTGGCATTATTGAGCATAACTTTGATGTGCTCGGCGTAACTATCGCTCAGAATAACGGAAATGCGATGGATCCGGCTGCGCATTTTCATGTTCATGTCATCCCGCGTTATACAGAAGATGGTTTCTGGAATGAAGTGACACCTCAGCCCCACCCCTTAGACATAGAGAAACTGAAAAACTTGATGGAGTTGTTTTGAAGTTTAGCTATGAGTTTAATGATTACAATAATAATAGGAAGAAACTGAGATTTTATTTAATTACATTCACAAACTAAACCAGGACCTTACAGTGTGTAAAATATGAATTTCAGATGTTAATATGTCACATAAAATTTTATTTTGTTATTTTATAATTTAAATATATGATTATGTACATCTAGGTGGTATAATGATGAAAGTCGCCTATATTTCTCTACGGCGAAAATTAGCGGTAGAGAGGAGGTGCAGACATGATAGATATACTTAGTAATATCGCAATCACTGCTATTAGTGGTTGTATTGTCACATGGTTCGCATATTGGCTTAGCAACCGTGACAAGAAACAATAGGCGAATAAGCCACACTAAAAAACCCCTCACTACTGGAGATAGTGAGGGGTTTGGTGCAAAAATGTAGATATACTTATGTTTCATATTATAACGCATTGTAGACTACAATGCAAACTAATTTTGCCAATAGTAGCACAATTTAAATATAAAGTAGTCATAAGTGGTTTAGGTATGTGTAAGCTTATAGATATTATAATGATCCAGTTTGGAAGTTCTTTTGTAATTATATTTTTCACCTTGTCTATATTTTAGATTACAAGAGGCGGGAAAGCATCACTAGAATCAATCGGAAAAATATTTCTATAAATATTATTTTAATTTTGATAGAACTACGTACTAAATCTATTAAATCATGTTATATTTTAAATAGAAATCAAATCATTTAAACACCTTGTGTGAACGAATTATTTTTCCAAATACGAAATGAAGCCAACCTAACAATGAAGAACGGACATATTCATAAAAATCGATTTAAAGGAGTTTATATGAAAAAATCATTTAAAATCATGGGTTCCGTACTTATCATTTTGATTATCATAATTGTTTTAGTGGGGATCAACTTGTATATGTATCAAAAACATGAAGAAGAAAAAATACGACATGCAGTCCATCACGTCTTCAAACAAAAAGGTTGGGAAGATAAGGTGAAAAGTGAAAAGAATATCTTCACGTATATTACTGACTATAATGACTTAGAAGTTACTTTTAAAGATGAACCTTATAACGCCTACACGTATTACTTTGATGAAAATGGGAAAGTGACAGGCGCTGGTATTTTAAAAGACGAATACAATAAAAAACCGAAACATTATAAAAAATCATATGACATCGATTAAAAAACAATTTGAGACGTTAAGCATGCATCACTTAACGTCTCGCCTTTTTAAAATTCTATTTTTTGGTATAGTCGTGCACATAACCGTGTTTAATCGTTTGATGCACCTGTACCTCATCATCAACAATCACAAGATCAGCATCTTTGCCTATCGCGATACTCCCTTTTCGATCATCCATTTTGAGTACTTTAGCTTGGTTAAGACTTGTTACAGGCCATAGTTCAGCTAAAGATTTCCCGGTAAATCTCATTAAATTCTGAAGTCCTTCATTCATTTTCAATATACTTCCAGCAAGGGAACCTGTTTCTAGATGGGCTTCGTGATCTTTGACAATCACTTTTTGTCCCCCGAGTTCATATTCACCTTCTGGCATACCTTTTGCGCGCATGGCATCTGTAATCAAATAGAAGTGATCTGGTCCTTTGTGTTGATAGGCTATGTTAATTGAAGTGGGGTGAGAATGCACTCCGTCTACAATCAGTTCCGTGTTTAATCGTTCATTTTCCCAAGCTGCGCCAAATAGACCCGGATTTCTATGATGGAAGCCGACGCCTGCATTATATAGATGCGTGACATGTTGTACACCTGCACGCGCTGCTTCATTCGCTTTATCAAAGTCTACTTCTGTATGTCCCATTGAAAAAATAACTTCATCTTTCAAGGACTTAATCACTTCTAAAGCCCCTTCCACTTCGGGAGCAATTGTCACAATTTTAATCAAACCGTCAGCTGCCTGTTGATACTGATTCAATAAGGCTACCGTTGGGCGTTGAATATAGGCTGGATTTTGCGCGCCGATTTTATTTTCTGAAATAAATGGTCCTTCTAAATGGACGCCTACGATCTCTGTAGCCTGTCCTGCTTCCTGATGTTGATCATAGTGACTAATATTTTGCAGGGCACGTTCTATCGCATCTTGTGACTGAGTCATCGTTGTAGCCAAAAATGATGTTGTTCCTTCTGACAATAATTGTTCAGCCAGATGTTTCAAACCATCATAAGATGCATCCATCGCATCTTCTCCATAGCCCCCGTGAATGTGGATATCGATAAATCCCGGGAGTATATGTCGTCCCTTTGCATCTAACGTCGGAAGATCACCTGTATAGGGTCCAGGTTCTATCGCACGAATCTGCCCATCATCGACAATGATGTAACCCGCTTCTATATGCGTTTCTTCTGTATATATGACACCATTATTAATTACATAAGTCATAGGATACCTTCTTTACTTATTATTGTATCGCTTATTCATCGTCTTCATCTGTGGAACTGAGTAATGCATTAATATGCACGACTCCTTCTTGTGCTTTTGCGACATAATCGGGTTGTTCTCCTAACATTTGACCATTGATGTAACTCACAATCATCGGTAAATTCATACCTGCATATACATCATACGTAGCGCCTGTCATGAGTTGTTTTGAAATGACGTTTGCTGGTGTGCCTCCTAAGAGATCAGCAAAGATCGTCACGTCATCATCTGGTTCAATGTGTGCCTTCAGTTGACGTTCAAAATCTTCTGGCCCTTCTTCAGGTAATAAAGAAACGGTGTAGATTTGGTCTTGAGGTCCAAGTATCATTTCTATACTGTTTTTCATACCTTCACATAATGTGCCGTGACTTACGAGAATTAATTTTTCCATTTGGTGTGACACCTCTCCTATTCTATATTTGTAATGACACCAAGTGCGGATAATATCACTGATACAATAATTACGATGAAGATCGCTCGAGTAGAGTTCATACTTTTACGTCCTAGTAACCAATAAATACCGAAAACGATTGCTAATGGGAGTATTCTAGGTAAAATCAAATCAGCACTGTCTTGAATCTTAACTGATAAGTCCCCAATTTGCGGTTCCCATGCAAATTTTACACGTATCATCGTGGCAACAAGGGCTCCTACCATGAAGACCCCGAGCAGTGTAGCTGCATTCGTTAATGATTCTAATCGATGTTGCATCGTCGTAACGAGGGAGACCCCTTCTTTATATGCAAACTTCAATTGTTTCCAACGAAAGACGAGTATGGCTAAGATGGCTACAAACCATAGGATTGCTCCGAAAGGATTACCGTCTTGAGCCATGTTCGCAGCAATCGCACCAAAGATCGTAGGTACGAGAGAAGCAAAGATCGCATCCCCTACTGCAGCAAATGGTCCCATTAAACCAACTTTCAACCCTTTCACGGATTCTTTCGCTACAATTTGTTCTTTTTCTTCCATTGCGATATCGATACCGGTGATAATCGTGTTGAAAAAGTTACTTGTATTAAAGAACTGTGCGTGTGTTTTCATCATCGCATAAAGTTCAGGCGTATCATCGCCATAAATTTTTCTCAATTGCGATAAGATCGTATAAAGATAACCGCTTCCTTGCATACGTTCATAGTTCCAGCCAAATTGGAAGAAGAGAATACTTCTAAGGTTAATTTGTCGAAAATCCTTGTCAGTTAATTTATAAGGCGTTGTCGGCGGTTGACCAGTGAATTGTCTCGGTTCGTTAGCTGGTGCTTGTGTTTCTTTTTCCTTATCTGAAGCTTTAGATTTTTTATAATTCGTCATCTTCAATCTCCCCTTCCTCATCTGACTTAGTCTCTCCGTCTCCCATCAGACTACGAGAAGTGACTTTCGCTTGTGATGTCCGTTGATATTCCATCGCTGCTAATGCAAAACCAATGGCTGCAATGGCTAACATCGGTAACGCTGAAAATGACATATCAAATTTTTTATCTAAACTTGCTACGGCTGTACCGACACTAGATAACCCATCAAATAACGTAACGGAGATGGCTGTAATGATAAAACCGAGAATGAAATACGGATAATGTTTTTTCAATGGTAGATAATGTAGTAATATCGCAAAACCTACTGCAGGTAATACAGCCCCTGCGACAGTTAAACCATCACCTAACCATTTCAAGTCTCCATTTAAATAATGCACGATACGGCGTACGACACTACCTCCGAAAGCAAGCGCTAAGCCTACTGGGATCATACGAGAAAGCATCCATGGAATGGCACCATATAAGTAGTTACGTTCAATGCCTTTGTAATCCATTTGTTCGATTTTTGTATCTATACGATGTGCGAAGAATGTATTTGTAAAACGTGCTAAAATATCTGTTTGAATCATTAAGCTCGCTACTGGCACGGCAAGTGTTGCGAATGCTTGTTGAGGATTCATACCAAGTGCGACTGAGAAAGCTACAGCGAGTACAGTCCCTGAGTTTGCGTCAATTCTTGAAGCGCCCCCAAATGTACCTACGCCTAAAATCGTTAACTGCATACCACCACCAATGATTAATCCAGTGGTGATATCTCCCATAATCAATCCAGAAATAATTCCTGCAAAGACAGGGTGACCAAACATATTAAACTGGATATCGTCTAATATTTGGTAACCTGAATACAACGTTAATAGTAAAATCTGCCACCATAATATTTCCAAATCAAACACCTCTTAATTTTTGTCTTTGATTAATGACATAAAGTCCTCTGCCTTATCATTTGGCACCATTTGCGCCACAATTTTCACTCCTTGTTGATGTAATGTTTCAAAATCTTGTATATCTTCATCGGTAATATTAATCGAATTGGTAATTTGACGGGTCTCATCAGTTTGAGACATATTACCGACATTTAATTCATCAATTTGAACGCCGTGTTCCGCAAGTGCTACAAAACGGTCCGGACGTTTAGCAATGACCATGAGACGTTGTGTACCATATTTACCGTTATTAATATTTTGAGCTGCCTTCTCTATGGGAATGACACTAAGTTTGATGCCTGCAGGTGTCGCTAGTTTTAATGCTTGTTTATCAATGTCACTTTGCGCCACTTCATCATCAATCACGACAAAGCGATCAATATTTAGTTTCGTTGCCCATAGATTCGCAACTTGTCCATGTATTAATCTACCGTCAATTCGATTTCCTATAATTGCCATCATAAATGCTCCTTACTTATTAAATTTGGGAGTTTCTATGAAGTTGATTGTGTCTGCATAACTCCCCTCAGTATCAAAAATAATCACTTCGTTTTCGCCTTGTTTTAACAATGCTTTAGAAATATATAACGATTGAGAAGGTCCGACCTCCCAATAACGGCCGATATTAAAGCCATTAACTAGAACAATCCCTTTAGAGAAAGCGCTTACATCAATGTGTGTACTTTCCACTTCGTCTAAATCAAAGATATACCTGTAAAAGGCGGGTTGTTTCTCGCTCCAAGCACGTTCAAAGTGTGCTGTTGTTAAACGATCAAAGTCAATATCGAACTGTTCCCAGCCCTGTACAAAATGAAGATCTTGCATCAGCCCTTGTCCTAATCCTTTACGCTGGGTCGGTGCCAATAATTTATAACCATAGTTTACACGGCCCATATGTTCTACTAGCACATCGATTTGTGGTCTTTCCGTCTCTAGGGTGACTTCGAAGGCTTCACCGATTGCTTCTTGATAAGCTGTGTAAACCCATTGCTGGTCCACAAAACATTGCACGCGATCTCTCGCTTCTACAATTCTGAGCTTTTCTTGTGTCGTCGCTTTGTTTAAACATGTACGATACACCATATAGCCATAACCTGAACCTGCTTCTTCCATCGTTTGTGGATAATCACTCGTTGTTTTCGTCGAGATCTCTTCTAGGATTTCAAACAAGTTGACCTTACCTGCTAAAGGAATATCATCTAAAGTCATCAAAGGTTTCACTTTCGGTTCCATTTGTTGAATATCTGGAAGTTCTTCTTTCAACATGCGTTGTAATGCAAAATATTTTTCTGTTGGATTGCCAACTTCATCTAAGGGGGCATGATAATCATAAGAGGTCACTTGTGGTAAATCTTTTGTTCCTCTTGCTGAACACCCATTCCAAAATCCAAAGTTGGTCCCACCATGAAACATATACAAATTAACGGAACCACGTTGAATAGCTTCACGAACTTCTTGAGCCAAATCAGCACTATCTCGTTTGATGACGGGTTCATTCCATCGATTAAACCAACCGTCCCAAAACTCCATACACATCAATGGCCAAGACTTACCATGGCTTTCATTGAATTGTTTGAGATTTGTGAAATTTTGTTGCGTACGTGAACCGAAATTCCCTGTTGCTAAAATACCATCTTCAATCAGACTACCTGCTTGTAAACATTGCGCCCAAGCACCATCTGAAGTAAAACAAGGCACCGTCACGCCTTGTTGGCGCATCAATGCGTATATCTTACGTAAATACGCTTTGTCTTCCCCAAATGAACCGTATTCATTTTCAACTTGAAACATGAGTATAGGGCCTTCTCGATCAATTTGGAGTGGCGCTAATATTTCGAATAACACTTTAAAGTAACGCTCAACATGTGCTAAAAATTTAGGATCACTGGAACGAATGCGCATAGAACGGTCATTGAGTAGCCAGGCAGGCAAACCTCCAAAGTCCCACTCAGCACAAATATATGGAGAAGGCCGAACGATGACGTACAACCCTTGTGCTTCTGCAAGTTTAATAAAGTGTTGAATATCTTTATCTCCTTCAAAGTCAAACTGACCCTGTATGGTTTCATGAAAGTTCCAAGGTACATATGTTTCTACTGTGTTGAATCCGAGTGCTTTAAGATTATATAAACTATGTTGCCAATCTGCTTTCGGTATTCTAAAGTAGTGAATCGCGCCTGATAAGAGTTGGATCGGCTCGTCATCTAATAAAAAGGATGTTTCGATTTTAAAACGACTCACTTCATCACCTCATTTAATTTTGAATTGGTGTTGCAGTTTGTTGATTCACTTGATTCAATGCGTTTAAATTATTTAGACCTTCTTTTGCTAACCATGCTTTGGCCGCTGCTTCACCTTGTGTGATGAGTGCTTCTGTTGCGCCCTTCCACGTAGCACGTCCACAAAGAATACCGTTGAACTGCGAACCATGTGCTGCAGCAAATTGTAGTGAGTCCATAAACAGCTGTGCAGAAACGCCTCCGCTTAGATATATATAAGGTAAATCTGTGGCCTCAGCTTGTTGTTGAAATGCTTCAGCTGCCTCGGCTTGGGTCATGACCGCTTCAGAGCCGAAACCTTCAACAAAATTCATATTCACAGGAATTTCAACCTTTAACGTATCGACTTGAAATCTAGGTTCACTGAAGATACGCATCGCTTCATTCACTTTATGTGAGCGAACTTTCCCATAGTCAGCTCCTTTTTCATCACCAATCGTATCGTCATAAGTTAATATTTCTAGTAAAAACGGCATCTCTTCTGCCTGACATTCAGTGCCTACACGTTCAATCACAGCTTGCTTCTTATCATTAATTTCATCCGATTCGTCTACATCATAGTAAAGTAGAAATTTAACTGCATCTGCGCCTGCTTCTCGCAATCGACGCACGCTTTGATTTTCAATTAATCTGGGTAGACGACCTGGTTGCGCTTTATCATAACCTGTTTGTTCATATGACAAGATGAGACCTGAATCCTCAGCATTTTTGTTCGCTGCCGCTAAGCCAAATTCTGGATCAACTAAGAAACTGGATCCATAAGGCGTTAACACTTCAGCTACTAATCTTTTAAATAGAGACAAGTTTTCCTCAGAATCTTGTGTGCCTAATAACTTTCTTAACGCGCCTCGTTGATCTACCGCAATCGCAGCATAAATCCCGTTTTTATCCACTAACCGACTCAAATCTTTTGTTCTCATATATATCTCTCCACTTCTATTTCAGACTTAATTCGATTGACTTGTGTGACATCAATCTGTCCTGTTGCCTGTTGTAAAGCATTGGAAGTCCCACATGCTAACGTGAGCTGAATGAGTGATTGTGGTTCGAGTTGCTGCTCTACGCCGTATGCAATGCCTGCCACCGTTGCATCCCCTGATCCCACAGGATTAATGACATCTCGGTGTGGTACTGTAGCACGATAAACCTCCTGACCCCACTTGACGATTGCGCCTTCGCTACCCAGCGTAAGAAAGACATCTCTTGCTTTGAAATAAGGATGTGTTTGTAATAAACGGATTTGTTCCGCTACTGATAAATCCGTTTGTCCTACTAAGCGCTCAAATTCTTCGCGATTCGGTTTAATACATTGAATTGACAAATCAGCATCAAGTAAGGCTTTAAGTTCCTTTGCGTTCGTGTCGACGATGTGATAGCTATGTTGATATTTAGTTAAAATGTGTGCCATGTGTTCAAATTGCGTTCGGCCTTCAAATTGAGGAGAACTCCCACTGATTGTGACGACTGTCGCTTCGTCTAGTTTTGCTTTTAACGTTTGAAAATATTGTTGCTGCTCCTGTTCTTTGATGTAAGGACCTGCTTCGAGAATTTCAGTTTGTGTTGCTTCATCATTGATCGCAAGGCTTTGACGTGTCTCATTTTCAATCGTTGTAAATGCAGTGGTCATCCCGCGTTGTTGTAGTGTTCGTGCTAGCCATTGGCCATTCGGTCCTCCCAAGTAACCATAAGCACAATACGTTGCCCCAAGCTGATGTAAGACCTTAGTGACATTAATGCCTTTACCACCAGGATTTTTAATTTTCTCGTGGACGCGATTGACTGTGTCTATTTGAATAGGGTCAATCATGTAAGTTATATCTACAGAAGGATTAAATGTATGTGTCGCTATCATACGAATCAACCCTTAAATGGATAGATGGTTACACCTTTAACCACACGATTGATGAAGCCATCTGGGCTTGGATTATCTGGATTTAACCCCATATCTACAGAGCGTTTCGCTGCAAGCAATTGCCCAAAAATCAAATATTGTAATGCGAGTTCCATATCTGATAATTTTTCGCTCTGAGGTAACTGTGCTGTTTCAGTATTTGCTTCACTTTGACCATCTAAAATAAAAATTTGATAACGGCCTTCTACCTCACTGACTTCACGAATTAAATCATCTTCGTATTGGCGACGGTACGCGTCATTACTGCGCAACATAATGAAAATCGAGTCAGCACTCAACCCTGCTTTTGGACCATGTCTGAAGCCGAGTGTCGTTTCTCGAGCAATTTCAGTTTGTCCAGCGGTGAGTTCGTTGAGTTTCAAACTTGTTTCTTTCGTTAACTCACCAATTAGACCGGTACCCACATAGAACACCTTAGAAAAATCAAGTTGGCTGACCGCTTCTGCTTGTTCTTCTAACCAATCGAAATTAGATGCGGCAATATCAAAGAATTCAGGACTCACTTCGCCGCCAAACAAGAGGTAGCTGGCAAATACCATCGATGAAAAACTAGACGTCATCGCAAGTGATTGGTCATTCGTTTTTTCAGGTAACACAACCTTGAATACGTTGTTAGCGCTTTCATCATAGGCTCCTAAAAATCCATCTTTATTGTTAGTGACAAACAAATGATAAAGATGGTCTGAACATTGATTTGCAATTTCTACAGTAGCTTTCGTTTCCGGACTATTGCCAGAGCGCGCAAAGGAAACGACGAGATATGCTGTTTGGTCGTCGATATAAGCTTGTGGATCCGTCACAAAATGGGTCGTAGGTACAGATTCAAAATCAAACTGTTGAAATTGACCTGTACGACATGCGATACGTGCAATATCTCCGACATATGCACTTGATCCCGCTCCAGTAAAAAGAACTTTCAACTTTTTATCTGATTGTTGTTGCACAATATTTTTCATAAATTGATTGAATGCGTCTTTTTTCGATTGTACGATATCATACGTTTCTTTCAACGTTTGAGGTTGTTGCTTAATTTCCCGATACGTGTGTGTATTTTCTAACACTGTAAGACCTCCTCTATTTTTAACGCTTACATTAACTTAACCGTGTACTTATATTCGTGACCGCTCGCAATACTTTGGGTAAATTCAATCACATCATCATTCATATAAGCCGTACGTTCAATAAACATGCAGCTATCATCTTCAACACCATTGAGTAATTCTGCTTCATCTTTTCTAAGCTTACTGGCAGTTAAATTTTCATAAGCATTCGTAATTTGAATACCGTAATAATGGTTCAATGTTTCATAGAGTGATACACGGTTAAAATCAAATTGTTCTAATCCTTCACAATGACGCATAGGTAGGTAGCTCACTTCGTAAATTAGCGGTTTATCATTAGCTAAGCGAAGCCGCTTTAATTCATATACATACTGATAAGGTTTCAACTTCATTTTTTGTTGTAAAAAAGGCGTAGAGGGGATGAGTTGGATACTCAACATACGAGTACTTGCCTTATCTCCATTCTTCTCGATTTCATCTTTGAAACTGTACAGCTCGTTAAGAAATTGGTTATATCGACTTCCTAGTACAAAAGAACCTTTCCCATGCTCACGCTTAATAATGTGATCTTGCTCTAAACGGTCCAATGCTTCTCGCACTGTGATACGACTCACTGAAAATTGATCACATAGCTTACGTTCTGAAGGTAGTTTATCCCCCTCCTTATATTCTCCTGATTTTATTCGCTCGTGGATCCCTTGATAAACTTGATCATACAAGGGTAGTTTTTCTGACATTCTATTCACCTCTACTGGTTATAACCACTTAAAGCATAATTGTTAATTTACAATTTGTCAATGTAAACATTACTTTTATTTTATTTTTGCCATTTTTAAGGCTCTGTTGTGCATGATTTAAGCAGTATAACACTCAAATTGTTTACGACTGGTAGGTCTGTTTAAGAATAAATGAGACTGAATTTAATTGTGGTTATGACCACTTTATTCTTAAATTAATAAGCACGCTTAAGCCGTTTGACCTATTAAATACCACTTTTATACTCCTGTAATTATGGTATGATGATTAAAATCAAATTTTGATGGCAGTATCTAAACATTTCACTGTAATGAAGCTGTGAATTTTTAAAAATATAGATACTGGTTTGTGGAAGTTCTTATAAATCAAACTTATTTACATAAACATCACTACTTCAAAATACATTAAGGGAATTAAGACAACTATGAACAGTAAGCACATTAACCTCATATATTTATTCACAATTTTATCTTCGAGTTTATTTTATGCTTTCGCGACGACTCAGTTAATTTCACAGACGACTTTATCTCCGTTTACGATCATTTTGATCAGTACTTCACTTGAACTCATCATTTACTTTGATCTCAATTACGTTAAAGGTGCCACAAGATTAAGTACAAGATCGCTCAGTATCATAGGCGTCATTTTATTGATTGCTGCTCAAATCTTGTTAATGCCTCTTGTGAATCATAGTCTTGTGTTGATCGTATTATATTTAATCTGTACTTATTTATTTAATGTATATCTCCTCAACGTAGAAAATCATATTGTCGATTCAAGTACTGATACACGGACGGGATTAATAAGTATCACTACTTTACGCACATTATCTAAATTAATTGGTTTTGGTTTAGGTCCATTATTCCAATATTTATCTCTATGGTATTTTTCACTTTTCCTAATTTTTACGTTTATTATTCTGGCATCATTAAATATTAAAAATCAACACTCATTGGTAAAAGCAAAACTCTCAATTAAATCATTAAATGAAAAGTATATTATTTTTGTACTACTTTCATTAGCGAGTGTATCAGTGTTTATCATCCCGAAATTGGTTCAAACGTTGCACGATAAGGACCTTCTTGCCTATAGCAGTCTGCCGTTTGTCTTGCCGGTAGTCTGCGCGCTCATTTATTTAAAGTACCTAAAACATACAAGATTCAATAACAACTTATTATTAAAATGTGTGACTTCTTTAATATTGATCATAGCGTTTTTGACTTTAGATTTTTTAAATATGTTCTTTTTTATCAATATCTTTATTATTTCAATAATCATTACGTTAAATATTGCGATCACAATAGATATCCGAGCTTATTTTATCTCGCGTAATAAACACATCAATCTTAAAAACTTGCTACAGTTTTTAAATTTAATTAGCGCAATATCTCTGTTAGTTTTTTCAATTTTAGGATTATGGTTTATTCATATACCAGTGATTACGTTACTCTTGAATGCGATGACTTTAATAATACTCATTATTATCATTCCATTTAAACGAGCTTTAAATCAAAGTTCAGAATCATAACTGAATATATAAACAAATAAATGTCAGATAACAGAGCTATGCTCCCCGTTACCTGACATTTTTTAGTTATGTGTTTGGTTCGCTTGTACATGTCTCAATCCTGAGCTAATCGCTGTCGGAATAATCGATGCATGGTTCTCGTTTTCAAATATCTGTACGCGCACATTTTTATAGTGGCTGAGTTCAGATTTTAATTTTTGAACGCCTGTTACGAGCTTTGTTTCTAATTCTCCCGCAGCAATATAAATTTTGGACTGCGTCTGTTCAATTTTTGAAAAATCGTAATCTAATGCTTCCTGTTGATTCCACCATATTGAAGGACTCAACAAAATATAATCTGTGAATAATTCAGGTTTCGATTCCAGTAGATGTAAACCATAATAAGCGCTTAAACTATGGCCAAATAAGACTTCCTTTTGAGGAAAATCATTGATTACGTGATAGACCAATTGTTTCACATCGTTTTGCAGAAATTCATTAAATTGGTATGCACCACCTACTGGATATGGGATTTGGTTCACTTCTGCAGCGTTTCCCTCTTTATTTTCTCTTGTGAAATCATAATAACGTCGCTTTGTGATCTCTTCTGTTAATTCGATAGAAACGATGATATACGGACCCACACCAGTTTTCGATGTGCGATGTGACTGTAATTTCACAATTTCTCTTAATAATACACCATACTTATCTCCGTCTAATACATATAGCACTGGATAAGATTCGTGCTCAGGCTTTTTATTTCCCGGAAAATAAATATTAATTCGATATGTATAACCGTTAAATGTAAGATACTTTGTGATTGATTTCATGGCTGACCTATCCCTTCATGTGATGTAATCTATATTTCAAGAGTGTACAGTGTTGATTTTGGCTTTATTATAGCACGCATGAGAAGCAAGTTTGCGAAAGTAGTGATCTTGATTGTAAATAATGAAAAGACAATGTCAGCGGTCAATGGATAAAATTGCGAAAAAGTTCATAAATTCTGTAAATATTGCATTGTATTGTAACCGTTTTAGTGATTCAATGAAAGTAAAGATAAATATGGCTCGTGTTTGACGTGAAACACGCCAATCATGATTTACTATCAAATCTAACGTGAAAAGGGAGTCTTGAATCATGAAAATCAATCAAAGATACGTTAAAGTGCTTGTACTCTTCTTAATAAGCAACTTAATTTCAAATACTTTAGTAAAAAACGACAACTTCTTCAAATTTATCGTACAAACATTATTAGGTTACACAGTCTTTGCATTCGGACTAAAATACTTAAAAAAATTACAATCTAAATAAACAATAAAGAAGGTTGAGCTCAAAACCTGAGCTTAACTTTTTTTTACTTTAGACTTTCTCTTATCACTAATTCTGTAGCAATGTACAATGTTTTAGTTATCGTTCTTCCATTAAGCTGTTCCAGTAGTAAATCAACGGCAGACTCACCCATCAACTCTGTATAGACTTTTACAGTGGTTAAAGTCGGGTAAACGAAAGCAGCAATACTAATATCATTAAATCCCACTACAGCTATATCATTGGGTATCGTATAATTTGTTTCATTTATCGCTTTGAGGGCTCCAATTGCAATAGGGTCAGAAGCAGCTATAATAACATCAGGTAGACTATCTTCGCTTCTCTTTAATAATGTCTTCGTATTATGATATCCCGACTCTGCAGAAAAATCTCCAATACTAATATTCTTCTCATCATAAATCCCAAGTTTTTTCATATACCGACAATATTCTTTGGTTCTAACATCTTCTTCAATAAGCGTTTTTTTATCGCTTAAAGTTTCTTGACCACCTAAAAAGTAGATATTGTTATAATTTGTGCTCAAACAGTAATCAATTACTTTTTGAATTGCTTTTTTAAAGTCTACCATTACTGCATCAAAATCTTCTTCAGCCGGACTAAAATCTACAAATACCACATGATTTGTCAGAGATTTTAACTCTGCCACGTGTTGATTACTAAATTTACCCACTGCAATGACGCCATCAAAATTTTCATTTTTCATACTTTCTATGTCATTGTAAAATCGAAGCGCCTGTATACCCAGTTGATTACATTTATTTTCTATTCCAACACGGATAGATATATAATATAATTTATCCAACTCTTCTTCTTCGGCTAGACTCAATAAACATATAATTTTTGTCTTAGAATAATTTTTTCTTTCATTTCTATTTTTAGAATATGCCAATGCTTCTGCTGCTTCGAGTATAGTGCGCTTTGTTTCATTACTAACAGCTAGTGAGCTATCATAATTCAACACTCTTGAGACCGTCGCTAATGAATATCCTGTTTTATCTGATATATCTTTAAGTGTCGCCATCTATTCATAACCTCTCAACTTTTAAAAGTCTATTTCTCTATCCAGGATAGATGAAGTAATATTTAATGCTCTTTCTTTTTCCCCAATTGGTGAGTTTTCAGGTTGTCTGCCCCAAATACTCACTCTGTTTGCTATCCATTCTATTGTCGCATACAACGCTACAGGGTATCTAATGATATAAGGTAAAAGTGGATAATCATGTATCTTTTCACGTCTATAGTCTTTAGCAGAATCTTGTTTTTCTCCTAGCCAATGGTATGAAGCACTATTCACTTCTAGAAAGACAATATTTTCTACTTTTTCACATTTATCAATATGCTTATGACCAGACAAACATAGAAGTTTCTTATTTGTTAGATTGAGTATATTTTGAACATGCTTTGCATTTTGAATTCCTCTTTTTTCATCTTTTAATGGATTATGAGATAACAATATAATCTTTCGTTCTGTTATTAATGCTTCTTCTTTCAACCATTCCACTTGCTCTTGACTTAATAAAGCTTGTCTTTTTTCATTAAAATAGTTCCCTGTATCGTAATCTACTTCTTCCCCTTTATTGTTTAAATAAAAATTCGTATCTAATACAATAAAACGAAACTCATCAATATCTTCATAATAATAATTATTTGGTATATCATAGTAACGTATTGCTTCAGCTTTAGAATTAAAATCCATATCATGGTTTCCCAACACATGGAGTGTCGGTATATGCAAATATGAGATTAAATCTAATAATTTTTCAGTTTTCTTAAGATATTTATTTGTCTGCTCCTCATAAAATAAGTGATAATTAATAGGTTGATTGTTTGATATACATTTAGTTTCGACAGTAGGCGCAAAATACCCAAAATCACCTAAATTAATAAGTACTTGAGCTTGTTGCTTGGTAGCTTCTTGTAATATTTCATGAATACGTTTTTCACTATTATCAATGATTTCTGAATGTAAATCCGTAAAGATAGTAAATTTAGTCATCTACTGCCCTTCTCCCAATTGTTCTGACATAAAATCCGTAATTGTTCCTGTATGAGAATCGTAATTCATTTCTTCAACTATCTTACCAAAAGCTGATTTTTGAATGATTGTTAAACGGCCGTCTTCAGTTTCATCTGTAGCGTTTAAATGAAATAATACATTATCGTTAAAGTATACGTAAACGCCTGGTCTTTGATAAGCCGTAACCTAAAACTGATTTAGATGTTGATCACGAATTGTAAACCCTCCTTCTTGATCAATGCTAATACTCAATAACTGCTCTCCATAAGGGCTCACAAAATCAAACCATTCTCCTTGATTAAAAGTTCCAGACACACCTGAAATACCATCAATCGAAACTTTATTCACAATGTTTTTTCCATCTTCATCTACATAAATATGAGGTGCTTGTGAACCAATTCTATAGGGCCATCTATAAATCAGATGCCAATGTGGTGGATAATCTTCGTGTAAAAAATTCCCCGTTTCAAATCCCAAAATTAATAAATGACCTAATTGCTTATTGTTTAAAACTCGTCCCACTCCGCTAAAATTTATAATCGCTCTGGTTGCCATCATATAATTTAATACTGCTTTTACTTGATTTTCTGGAAAGGAGGTGTATTTACCTTGTTCGTTACCTTCTTTATTGTGCTCTACTCTCACAGTCAAACCATCTTCTCTAAAAGTGGAATGTACTTCTAAAGTATGTGTTTTCTCTGTAAGTATACTGACTTCTACATTAAATGTGACATGCGAATCGTTTTGTGAAAATATTAAATACTGTTTTTCTGATAATATACTGTTTAATTCTACGTTATCTGGTAACTCGACATAGAAAGTAACGATATTCGCATCATCTAATGGCGGATGTTCAATAAAACAAATATACGCATCTTCTAATTCATAAAAATGTTTGTCATCGTCAATGATATGACATGGAAAATCAGCGTGAATCTCAATTTTAGGCAAGCCATACAGACCAGGTATTTGTTTAATTAATTTAATACAACTCTTTACATTTTCATGATATGACAACCTAAGTACCTCATTTCATCTTTATTGTTATATTTTCGCCTGTTCGTGTTTCAAAAAAATATAAGTCATTAATATCAAATGTGTAATTGATTGCTGCATTATTATCATATATATGATCGCCCTTTGTTTTAGCAGCAAACATAAAGTCACTGATATTCGAAAATACGATAGTTTCTGAACCATGAAACTCACTTACTTCTACGCTTGAGTGAATGATAGGCCTTTTATTATCATGTTCTTCTGCTATTTCTACTTTTTCTGGTCTAATCCCCAGTGTGATTTGATTTGTATCTATCTTTGTTAAAAGTTCTTTCTGTGATTCATTTAAATTAATGACATCATCTGTATCATTTACAAACAATTTACCATTTTCATATTGGCACTTAAGTAAATTCATCGAAGGTGACCCTATAAAGGAAGCTACAAATGTATTGTTAGGCGAATTATACACTTCTTTTGGTGTACCAATTTGTTGGATTTCTCCTTTATTCATCACTACTATTTTAGTCGCCATCGTCATCGCTTCAATCTGATCATGGGTTACATAAATCGTTGTTGTATTTAAACGTTTATGTAATTGAATAATTTCTGATCTCATTACCACTCTGAGTTTAGCATCTAGATTGGATAAAGGTTCATCCATTAAGAAAAAGTCAGCATCCCTTACTATTGCTCTTCCAAGTGCTACTCTTTGGCGTTGTCCACCAGATAACTCTCCAGGCTTTTTATTTAAATAATCAACTAAATCTAATAACTCAGTTGCTTGATGTACTTTATTTTTTATTTCGCTTTTCTTTTCTTTTTTTACTTTCAATCCATATCCGATATTATCTTCAACAGTCATGTGTGGATATAATGCATAATTTTGAAATACCATTGCGATATTTCTATTTTTGGGTTCTGTTTGGTTCGCTACTTTACCATCAATCAGTAATTCACCTTCAGATATACTTTCTAACCCTGCAATCATGCGTAATGTAGTTGATTTCCCACACCCAGAAGGCCCAACTAATACAATAAAATCTCTTTCCATAATATCTAGATTAAAATCTTTAACAGAGTATGTTTTGCCATCAAAAGTCTTCTTCACATGATTTAACTGTAATTTTGCCATTAGATAATTCCTCTCTTTTCATTTTTTATGCTAAATATCCGCCCTGTTTTGCCCCATCTAACAATTTATTTGTTAAAAAGAAATACAATATCATTGTCGGTGCTGCTGCTAATATTACTGCTGCAAACATTCCTGCATAATTGCCTGTCGCTTCCATTGCTGTTACTGATTGTTGTAACCAAACACCAACTGGTCTCATTTCAGAGGTGTTCGCAAAAATAAGCGGTAAGAAATATGCATTCCATTTTCCTATTAAATTAAAGATCGTTAATGTAATCACAGCTGGTTTAGCCATTGGAAAAATGATAAACCAGAAAGTTCGAAACGGTCCTGCGCCATCAATGGCTGCCGCTTCTTCATAACTTCGAGATATATTTTTAAAATATGCAGTTAGAAAATAAACATCAAAAGGTATCGAATTGGCAGTAAATAGAAGTATAATAACTAATCTAGAATTAGCTACACCGAGCTCACTCAAGTGGTAGTATAGAGGCATTGTAATCATAATCGCCGGAACCGATAACGCAACCACAAATAATTGTTGTGTTAATCTATTACCTTTAAACTCAAATCTAGATAGAATATATGCTGCTGGTGAACAAATTAATATAAGTAAAATGGTACTCGGTATGGTATAGACTAATGTATTAAAAATAGTCAATGCTCCATTACTATTTGCAATCAGATGTTTATAATTTTCAATATTGAGTCCTTCTTTAAAAAGGTCTCCTGTAAAAATACCGCGAGTCGTTGAGAAAGAAGCTAAAAATATCCATCCAAACAAATATGCCACGAATACTACAAATATAAGCATGACGATATATGCTGGTGTTAACTTCATTTGATTTTTTAAATTAAATCTTTTCATTGAATTTTTAATATTCATCATTATTAACCTCTCTTAATACTCATAATTTCTTTGAAAACATAATTAGAAATTATAAATAAAATTAATCCTACAATCGTCATCATTACACCGGAAGCTGCACCAATACCCACATTTGTATCTGCATTGATCTCTGTTCCAAAAATTTGCTGGTACGTAAATAACATTGGAGTGACTGTCGACACATCACTGAATACACGTGCAAAGGCAAAGAACCCTATCGTTGCAGTTGTAAATAAAACCACCGAAGTTCTAATAACATTTGTAATGAGGGGTAACGTAATCGTGAAAAATTGTTGAATCGCATTTTGCCCGGCGATTCTAGCAACATTATAGTAATCTTGAGGAATGTTAGACATTGCGGAAAGAAACATTAATGTAAAACCACCAATGCCTCCAAACGTGGCTGCAATAATCATCGAGGTTAATATCATTTCTGAACTTGTCCACTCTATGTTAGCGAGTTTTTCTAAACCTAGCGCATCAAAGAATGTCGTCAACATCCCATATTGTCTATTAAAAACATAGAGTAACCATGCGTAACCAATCGCTATGACTGATATCACTTGTGGCAAATACACAATTGAAGTAAAAAATCTTTTCCCTATAATATTACTATTGAGAATAGCAGCAAATACTAATGCTATACCTATTGTAAAAATACCGGAAAAGAACCAAATTTTGAGTAAATTCATTGCTGAAGCTTTAAATAACGGGTTAGCTAATAAATCTGTGTAATTGGTTAATCCTACAAATTCCCATTCTTTAATAGGTGATGTAATTGTATTAACTTTAAAAAAGCTCATCACAATCGTTCTTAGAATTGGATACAAAATAAATATGAGAAATAAACCTAAAGCTGGACCAAGAAATAAAGCAATTGTAGACTTCTTCATTTTCAAAACAAAATCCCACCTTTTTATTAAGCATTTTTAATTTCTTCTATAAATTCTTCTGCGGTCGATTTACCAGATATCAATTTAATAACAGCTGATTGTATGATAGGCCCTAAATCCGCATTATCTTTGATAGCTGTTTGAGAAATGTAACCGTCTTCCATTCCTTTAAAAATAGGTTCCATATCTTTTAAATCTTTAGGATATTCCGTTTTAGGATCCACGGGTAAAGCTTTTGCTTTATCGGCCATCTGTTTATCGAATGATTTTGTATTCACAAATACCGCAAATTCAAATACAGCTTTTCTTTCTTCTTCTGTTGTATCTTTATTGATTCCGATACCATATGAACTAAATGCAAGATGGTCTATGTTATCTTTACCGCCTTTAACTTCTGGGAATCGAAATTGTCCCCATTCAAAGTCTTTATTCGCCGTTCTTTGTACTTCATTAGGCATCCAAGTACCATTTAAATACATAGCCACTTTGTTATTGAGTACAAAATTTTGTTGTGCTTCTGGGAACTGCATACTGGAGATGTTTTCATCATAAAACCCTCGTTTAGCCAAATCTTCTATCGCTTTAGCAGCTTCTAACACTGCAGGATCATCCCACATTTTCATTGTTTTATCATTCGTTAATTTTTTGACCCATTCTTCTCCTTTAAGTCTAGATAAATAATATCCAAGTATACCTGTTGAATATTCAGGGTCTGTCGTTAATACGGTGTATCCTTTATCCTTAATCTTTTCGCCAACTTCAATAAACTCATCCCAAGTTTTAGGTACTTTATCTACACCCGCGTCTTTGAAAATCGTTTTATTATACATAAACACAAATGCTTGAGGATTCATTGGAACATAATACAAGTTGCCTTCTCCTAAATCTTTAGCTAAATCATAAGTTGTTTTCGATGTATATTCTTTAAACGGCTTACCATTTGTATTAGGGTAAGATTTCTCTGCATATTTATCTAATTTAGCATTATATTGTGAAAATTTATCAATGATATTGACTCCGTTTGCGTCATACATCGTGACATCTCTGTTGCCTTGAATAGCTGTAGGAAGAATATCTGAATTTTCCCTGCCATTAAAAGACATTTTTATATCTATATCATCATTCTCTTTTGAAAATGCTTCTGCAGCGTCCCTTAATACTTCCGCTTGTGGCTCAGTGTCATTGTAACTAGACCAATAATGTAAGGTAATATTTTTCTCCTCATTATTGTCACTTGAACATCCCGTTAAAATAAAAGAGAAAACAACAGCTAAAATCAAAAATTTCTTAAATCTATTTCTCATCCCTCAATTCTCCTTTAAGTAATATCGACATCTCTCAATGTCTACAAATTCCATTTTAAAGACTTATTATTTAAGGAGTGTAAAATTAAAGTGTTTATTGAGTAAAGTTTTACTAAAAGTTTTACTGACTACTGTAATATAATTAAAAAAAGAGGTTCAATCCGCTTATAATAATCAGCGAAAACCTCTCTCTCCTCAAGATTTAATACAACAAATTTAAATACCAATTAATTTAGTATAGAAAAACATTGGGCTTTATTATATTATATAAATGTAGTTTGAAATAAATAAATCGGTTAAAAGTTGCAAAATTCTATATGTATGACTCAGCTTTTACTATTTTATTAGGATTATTTTACCCATTTTACATACTACTAAGGAAATAAATGATAAAATTAAAAATATGAATATAAATTCTGAAGATTACATTAAATAACCTCAAAGTTTTAAACATCTAGTTTAATTTAAGTATTACAAAATTGCAGAATTAAAATTTCCCATAAAGGTAGTACTTAAAAATGTGTGAAAAATTATGAAATAAGAAGGAGTAAAAAAATGAATTCGGTCGGAATGTTGAGAACTAATAAAAGACCTCTTATATTAGCTAGAACGGTCTCCTATGTGTGTCAGCACTTTGGAATTGATTTCTTTTATTTTAGACCAGACGACGTTGATATAGAGAATAAAAAAATCAATGCTCAATTTCTTGAAAAAGGAAAATGGATTAGAAAAACTGTAGACTACCCTGATGTTGTCGATAACGAGCCTATGAGTTCTAAAAACAAAGCCATATACGCTTCTTTAAAAGAAGACGCTATTCTTACTACAAATCCTCTCGGAGGAAAAAGTAAAGTCTTTAGAATGTTAGAAAAAAGTCAATTATTTGAAGATGTATTAATCCCTTACGTCGTAGTTCAAAATGCAGATGATGTCATACTATTTTTAAAAAAATATAATAAAGTCTTATTGAAACCTGTATTTAGTAACCAAGGGAGAAATATCGTTGCGATTGAACAAGATGGAGATAGCTACAAATTAATGGACGATTGATTAACTACTGAATATACATATGCAGAATTAATCGATATCATCAATTCAAATTATTTAAAACCTGCTTATATATGCCAACCATTTTTAGAATCAAAAACAAAAGAAGGCAGTCCATTCGATATTCGATTGCATGTCAGAAAAAATCAAAATGGACAATGGCAAAAGGTTAAAATATATCCTAGAGTGGGTATGGGTAAAAACATTACATCAAATGTCAGCCAAGGTGGCGGTATATCACCTATCGTTCCGTTTTTACAAAGTAATTTCGGGGATAAATGGAAAAAATTAAAAGATCAACTTGAACTTTTATGTAAAACTTTCCCGAAAAGATTTGAAAGTTTATATAGCTACAAACTAGATGCATTAGGCATTGATTTAGGTGTAGACCCAAACGGTAATATTGGCTTGTTTGAAGTAAACACTTATCCAGGACAACAATTCTTTTATGCAGAAGATGCCGAAGTACGTGTCGGATATTACAGATATCTGTTGAATTTAAAATAAACAAAAAGAAAAACTGCCGATAGTGTTATTTCACACTACCGACAGTTTCTTTTTTTATCTCATTTTATCTTATTTTAAGAAATCATCTTTGAAGTAAGGTTTGCCGTCTGAGTAGTCATAGAAACCTTTACCTGTAGCTAAACCAAGTTCATTGTTATTCACTTTATCTTCAAGTAATTGGATTACTTTTTGATCTTCTTCATCATCTGAAGCTTCAGCAACTGGTTTTAAGATTTCTAATGCGTTGTCTAAACCGATCATATCCATGATTGCGAATGGACCTTGGTTGGCGTGGAAACCAATCATCCAAGTTTTATCGATTGTTTCTTTGTCTGCAACTTCTTTAACAAGTAATTTCGCACCTGCTTGAATGAGTGGAGTCATGATTCTGTTTACGATGTAACCTGGTTGTTCTTTATGAAGTGGTGCAACAACTAAGTTAATGTCACGTGCGAATGCAAGTACTTTATTAAATGTATCTTCAGTTGTTTGACCTGCAACCATGACTTGGCCTACATTACTGTTCCAAATGCTGTTTACAATGCGTAATGCGGCGAATTTTTCTGGACGACCTGTCGCATCTTCAAAGTCACTTGGTCTTAATGTTGCAGTGCTTGTAACGATATATGCATCGTCATTTAATACTTCTGAAAGTTTGTTGTAGAAGTGTTCTTTTGTTTCTTTATCGTCAGCCACCGCTTCGATAACTAAGTCAACATCTTGTGTCGCATCTGCAATGTTTGTGTGATAGTTGATGCGTTCAGCGATTGCGTTCACTTTGTCGTCATCTACATCGAAGTAATCTTTGTAAGCTTTTTTCGCAGTTTCAATATGATCTTTAACTGTTTGAATGTCATCTTCACTTTCGCTATAAAGTGTCACGTTGAAATCACCAGAAGCAACTTGTAAAGCTACTTGTGCAGCTGTTAAACCACTACCGGCAACTGCGATATTTTTGAAATCATGAGATAAATCTTCAACATCTTTTGTATTATCAAAGAATGCGTCTTCAGTGTATTCTGGGTCAGGATAATTGTAGAAGCCTTTGCCTCCAACTTTACCTAATTTATCGCTATCTACCATATCTTGTAAGATTTTAGTATAGTTTTTAGCCCATTCTGGATCTTGATCTGTTTCACGTGATTTTCTGATGTTTAATTGAGTGTTTGTACCCACGATATCATTCATACCGAATGGACCGTGTTCGTCGTGAGTGGCACGCATCCATGTTTTATCGATGGTTTTAACATCTGATGTTTCACTTGCGAGTAAGTAAGCTGCGCCACCTGAGAATGGTACGAGTAATGAGTTTAAGATGTAACCAGGTTGTTCTCTGTAAATTGGAAGAGGTACCATACCGATTGCTTTCGCGAAATCAAGTACTTCGTCGAAAATTTCATCTGAAGTATCTGGCGTACGCATCACTTCACCTGTATTACGTAACCAAATTTCGTTCGCAAAGTGTAAGGCTAAGAATTTTTCAGGACGGCCTGAGATATCTTTATAATCACTTGGTTTAAATGTTGATGAGTTTGTCGCAAAGATTGTTTTATCTGGTGCGCTTTCACCTAAATTTTTGTAAAAGTCTTTTTTAATATCTACGACTTCTGGAATCGCTTCGATGACGATATCTGCATCTGCTGCCGCTTCAGCAATATCTGATTTATATTGAATAGTATTGAAAGCTTCATCCACTTTCTCTTGTGTTGTATCTAAATCTTCAACGTAGCGTTTTCTTAAGTCACTTAAACGGTCTTTCGCTTTTCCAAGTGCATCATCGTTAATATCATATACAGTTACATTGAAATCATGGAATGAAGATTGAAAAGCGATTTGGCTATCTAGTACACCACCGCCAGCAACGACTACATTTTTAATATCCATATACTTTACACCCCTTGTTATTAAAATATTCATTAAAATAATGACTACGCTTCATTATACTATGCGATTTAAAATCAACTAAATGTTTTGAGCTTAAGGCGCCCATTATACTTAAAAATATATATGATATATCATTATTTGATTACAGTTATTAATTAGCCTAATTTGATTCCTACAAAACATTATCTTTAGTGAGGAGGTGGAGTAATCTTGGTTTGATTAAAACTAGGAAGACGAGACTAAATTTAATTCATCACCTTGATTAGGTTTTGATTATGTGGACACTGGAGATTTAGAAAATTCATGGCGCCAACAACCAGGCACACCGGCTTACTGTACAGAATTAACGCAGGATGAACTTGATGTAGCAGTAAAACAAGCAGATGCCACAAAAGCACCTCATAACCGCGATAAAGTGTTAGCATTACTCAATCAAGATAAGTCAGAATAATACAGCCATGATGAACGCGTGAAATTGAATAGAGAGATTTATCATAATTGAAATTAATTATAAAAAAGAGTCAGGACTAGCAAAGTCCTGACTCTTTATCTTTAAAACACTAACAATTTTCTTGCGTCTCATTGAATATAATCCAAGTGTATATACTCTATGGTTATACAAAGCCTATATTCTCAGCCAAAATCATATCGTTTCTCGACGTTTTGAAATTAAAGCGTACAAACCGCCTACAAAAATTAAGACAATACCAAAAGTAAAAATCATCTGAGGTGTAGGTGAAAATTGCGTGTGAATGGCTTCAGCTGTAATATGAGATTTAATTTCCAGTCCCATCATTGTTGTGACAATACTTGTTTTGTCGATTTGAAATAGCGTATACAAATAATCTATTAATGATAACACGAGCCAAACTGCAATACTGAGTTTTACTATTTTAAGTATTTTCATTAAGTACCACTCCATTTTTATATTTCATTCTTTTTTGTTATTCATTTGCGTTTTATCTTTTAATTAATTATATATAACAAACAATAATTTTTAAAGAATTTATCGAAATATAAGATAAGTATACTTACATAGTCTCAGTCATTTAATTAGGTGGGTTAGCTCGATACATAATAAGATCGTCCGAGGTTTAACCTTTAGTCTGAGTATCCTTATGACTGCTCAGCCACTGGCACGTCTTGATTACCAAAGTCAATTTCAAATCCTAAGTCTTCAATCATTTTGTAATCTAATTTGTTGGGTTGTCCACCAGTAATTAAATAATCCCCAACAAAGATAGAGTTTGCTGCTTTTAATGCAAGGGGTTGTAATGAACGTAAATTGACTTCGCGCCCGCCTGCGATACGTATTTCTTTTGTGGGGTTCACAAGTCTAAATAATGAGACGAGACGTAAACATTTCATCGGTGTAAGCTCATCCATATCACCAAATTTAGTTCCTTTAATAGGATGTAAGAAATTAATCGGGATACTATCTGCGTCGATTTCTTTCAGCGCAAATGCCATATCGACAATATCTTGATTAGACTCACCCATACCACAAATGACGCCTGAACATGGTGAAATATTGTTCTCTTTCATGATTTCGATTGTGTCAGTACGATCTTTGTATGTGTGCGTTGTAACAACTTCTTCGTGGTAATTTTCGCTCGTATTAATATTGTGATTGTATCTATCGACACCCGCTGCTTTCAGTTTCTTCGCTTGTTCGTCGTTCGTTAACCCGAGGCAAGCACAAATTTTAAGTTGTGGATGGATCGCTTTGATTTCTTCTACTGTTCTGCTGATGTGATCAACTTCTTTATCACTTGGGCCACGACCACTCATAACAATACAATACGTGCCAATATTGTTGTCATGGGCGACGTTTGCGCCGTCGATAATTTGTTCTTCTGGCACTAATGCGTAACGCTGTTTTTGTTTCATATCTCTAGATTGACCGCAATAACCGCAGTTTTCAGGACAAATCCCACTTTTTGCATTTAAAATCATGTTGAGTTTTACTTTTTTTCCGTAAAAATGCTTTCTTAATATGTATGCTTCATTGAGTAGGTCAAATGTATCGATCTCTTCGTCTTCATAAATGTCTAACGCTTCTCTTTTTGTTAATGTTTCTCCTTTTAAAATGTTTTCAGCTAAATTCATATTAATCCTTCCCATTCATAACAAGTTATATTTCTCTTTTAAAGTGCCAAACCATTTCTATTTTGCTTATTCTACATGTTGAAAATGAATTTTTGAGTCAATATTTGGCAATATAGATTTAAATGTAAACCTATTTATAATAAAAGTTTACATTTTATAGGGTAGATTTTCAAGTTACATAAAAAAACGCTTGATTTAAGAAAGTAAATCAAGCACTTTTTTGTAGAAACGAAATTAAATTTGTTCATTATGTTGAGTTAACGAATGTTGGTATTTCAAACCAACAATAAAGACGACGAGATAAGCGAGACCCGCGATGATAAACGCCCAAAAGACACCACTATAATCCACGATAACAGTGATTAAATAAGTGCTTATCGCAAAGCTAAAGCTATAAACCATATTATTAAGAACATACGTATCTGTAATTTGTGTATCATTCAATTCGCTTTGAAGTTTAGAATGGAGGACCGTCGTACGCATCTCGTCTAAAATACCGTAAATGCATGAGCAAAGTAATACGAATATTAAAATATGATTGATTGCAAAACTCATATTCAGTACAGCAAGTACGATTGGTAAATAAAAAATGAAAAAGCTAAAACGTTTTTGGAAAAATTGATCTTGAAAATTTACCACAAGACCCGCAATAATCATACCAGTGAAGAATGTGGCATTAATCATCCCAAACCAAAATGTATCTACCTGTAAAAAGGTCTCAACATAAATCAATATCACTGCCGCAATCCACACACTATGTGCGAAAGATTCGATGAATGTCGATATATTTAAAAATCGACTCCATGGTGTTTTGAGATTCGTTTTTATCATATTGTGAAAAGATCCCATCATTGTTTCCGCTTCAGTTTCGACTTGTTTATCATCTTTAATAAATAACGTGAAGATGACGGCGAAAATATATAATACGATAGTCAGTATGATGAGATTTGAATAACCTAGCGCGGCCAGTAAAATACCGCCCAGTGCCCATGACCCGACTTGTACAACATTGTTCATCGTATTCATTTTCGCATTAGCAGAAAGAATATGTTCTTCCTTTTCGATGTACGGAATAAATGAATTTTTGATTGGATTTGTAAAACCGTCAAATAATGAATTAATGAAAATAAGTAAATACAGATAAATGAGTTCAGTTATTGAAACAGAGATAAATGCGAGAATGCCTATGAGAATAACGATTTTAAGCATCTGAAAAATAAGCAATACACGTTGCTTTGAAAGGCGTTGATATATGTATGGCGACAGGATACCACTGAGAAAATGCCTGCTGTGATGACAATGGGAATCGTTCCCGCACTCGTAGCCTTCCCTGTTAATTGATAAACGAACGAAATAAGCCCCACAATATAAATAATATCGCCCGTATTCGCAAATAATTGGCTGAAAAATAAATGATAAAAATTCCGACTATGTTTCATCGTTGTGTGCCCCTGTTTGGTTTTATATTTTGTAGATTTAGAAGATGGTTTTCAGTGATTTTGTAGTAATTGCACAATATGTCGGTTTAAAGATGGATATTGTGCTAAATCATTGGTTGTCACCCATGTATAATCATCAAATTCGGTTGGGTCTACTTTTAAATTTGAAATATCGCTTACTGTTGAATAGTAAGTATAGACTAACCGTTGATGTTTTTTATTGAAAAATTGGTAGCCTATGCATTCACATTCTTCTAAATCTAAATTTGTTTCTTCTTTGGTTTCTCGAAGAACCGCTTCTTCCATACTTTCGTTAAACTTAACCTTGCCACCCGGAACGTTCCATATTCCAGGCGCCACCTTTACATCAGACCGACGTTTACAGATGAGATATTTCCCTTTATGTTCAAGAATGATTTCAACAGCGAATCTAAAATCTGTGTGATTAAGCCCTTTCGTAGTGGCATTGTAAAAACCTATGAGAATGTCTCTCGCATCTTGAGAAGGTAGGTGCTGCGTGTCTGCCTTTTGATTAAAAAAGAAGTGATTCAATATTTGAAATTTAGCTTGTTTGCTATAGCCTATGAAGAAGTCGCTTTTGTGATGGCTTTGTGGACTTACAATTTGAAATAAATCTACAGGACTTTCGTACCATTTTTGAAGATATGGAAGGGAATTTTGACTTACATCTTCTGTGTGATTCTCAGAGTCCAATGTTATAGGACGGTCACAAAGGATATGAAGGTTATGTTTCATACAGAATTCGAGATACTTCAGATGATTGTGTGAAGAGGCGGAGATTAATGCATGCCTGATATCTTGTCGATCCACCAAATTTTTTACTCTCTCTTCTTCATAAGGCATGTTTAATAAACCATCACTACTATCATCGAAATAAATCGTTTCGCAGATTGAATGGTGGTCAAAGATAAACTGTGCAATTTCATCTTTTTTAGACGCTACATCTACAATAAAGACTTTTTCTATTTGCGGATGAGCTACCACATGCTCCCAATAACTATTTTCAGATGTCACTTCAAACCCCAATATTAAACATTTCATACCCTATACCCCTTCGCATTTTCCTCATTTTACAAACTTTAAAAATAAATGTCAAAATAATGCTAATTTTGTGATATATATGCGAGAAATAAACACCATATAAGGATTCCTTCAACAATTTATAGAAGATATTTACACCTATAATTTCCATTTTAAAAAGCACCCTAACTTTAAGTTGAATCACAACCTCAAAATTAGAATGCTTTTCGTAAAAGACTTGATTTATACTTTTCTGTAACGTTTCAATCCAACAATATTCAATATAGTAAATGTAATGATGAAGATAAATAAGATACCAATATCGAACCAAATATATTCAAAACCTTGTCCTTTAATCATTATCTCGGTCAATGCATCGCCCGCATATCGTAATGGGAAGAGATAACCTATGACGCTAATCCAATCTGCGATATTTTCTAAAGGAATAATCCCGGAAAAGAATACTTGAGGAATCGCGACGATTGGAATAAACTGAATCATTTGAAACTCAGAATTTGCGAAAGTGGAAACGAAAATACCCATCGCTAACGCAGCTAATGCGACTAAGATATTAATTAACAATACCCACCAGATACTGCCTGCAACTTCAATATTTAAAATGATAATCGCAAAAAATACGATGAGTAACGTTTGTAATATCGCAAACAAACCATAACCAGCTAAATAACCAAACACAATCTCACTTCTTTTGACCGGCGTAGCTAACAAGCGCTCTAATGTGCCACTTGTGCGTTCTCTAAGTAAACCAATTCCTGAAATTAAAAATACAAAAAGGAACACAAAGAAACCAATTAAAATTGGAAACATTTTATCAAAATATGTGCTATCTTCGTCACCGTAAAGATAATGATTTGATAACTCAAGATTTTCTGATTGTTGCGCACTGTTTTGTTTCAAATTAGCAGGAATTTTTTCTACAATTTCTTTCATATCTTGCATTTTATTTTTCTGAATTGCGCTTGATAAAAGTTGCTTCGCTGATCCTGTTTTACTAGGATCCTCATTCGCATAAGTGACTTCTAATTTTGAACCATTTTTAGTTACGTAACCGTCTAACTCTTTATCAACAATTTCATCTTTAATGGACTCTGGTGAATCAAATTTTTGAATGTCGACTTTATCAGACGGCAATGCATCAACAATTTGATCAGGGACGTTGTTATCGATCCCCATGCTCAAATTTGTTTCATCATTTGTATCAAAAACGAAGTACAATAGCGTTAAAACAAGTAAAGGTGCGAAGAACATCAACAAGAGGGTTCTCTTATCTCTCAACAGTTCTTTAATTACACGTATCAGTACAGCTTTAAATCTCATGATTGCACCTCCGCTTCCGCTTTAATGAATACTTCCTCTATCGAATCGACGCCGAATTTTTCTTTTAATTCGTTCGGAGTACCAATCGTGAATAGATGACCTTCTACAATCAAGCCTACATAGTCACACCGCTCAGCTTCACTCATTACATGGGTTGTCACAATGACCGATTTATTTTCTTCAGTTAGCTGATTCAATTGTTCCCATATATCTCTACGCAAACTTGGATCTATACCAACAGTCGGTTCATCGAGAATGATTAAATCAGGTTTTGACAACAACGTGATTGCCAATGATAATCTCCGTTTCATACCGCCAGAAAATGTATTGACTATTTGATGTAACGATTGATCTAAATTCACCAGCTTCATATTCGTTTCAATAGCTTGGTTAAGTGCCTTCCCTTTTAATCCCATTAAATTACCGAAGAATACAAGATTTTCGCGAGCTGTTAATGAGCTATATAGTGCATCACTTTGTCCCATATAACCAATATCATTTAAAATTTTACGATTTGGCATCTTCTTATTGAAAATTTGAGCTTCTCCAGAATCTAATTTTTCCATGCCCATTAAGCATTTAATTGTCGTCGTTTTCCCCGAACCACTTGGACCAATTAATCCTAAGATTTGTCCGCTTCGTAAGCTGATATCAATGTCATCTAATACTTTCTTTTTTCCGTAATACTTTGTCCCGTTCGTCAATTGAGCTACGAGTTCCGACATAGTTACCCTCCTTATTAGACAGCGTGTCAATTATTATTCATAATAAGAGTATAAATCTTGCAGTTTTAAAAGCAATTGTGAATCTGTGGATAATGAACACATCGATAAATATGTCAAATAAAATTGAGGTGGAACCCTATTGGAAGAAGAATTAATGACAGATATGAGGATCGTTAAAACAAAACGAAAAGCTAGAAAGGCCATGATTACATTATTAAAAGAGAAAAAATATGACGATATTTCGGTAAAGGATATTTGTGAAACAGCAGGCATTAGCCGAGGCACATTTTATTTACACTACAAGGATAAATATGACTTAGTACAACAATATCAAGTCGAATTTGTTAAAGAAGGCACAAAGAAAGCGTTGAATTTGTTAAATGAAGAAAGATATTCATTCTTTTATCAAATGGTTAAATTGTGGAATGAAGAAGCAGAACTTTTATTATTACTGATTTCCGATAACGGTTCCGTAGAAGTACAAAATCAATTAAAAGCCATGTTACAAGCGAATGCGGAAAAACACATTTTTCCACATATGAACTTTAAAAAATACAGTAAAACAGAACAACGCTATTTCACTGTATTTTTCAGCAATGCCGTCTTCGGTATAATTCAAGAATGGGTGAATACCGGACGACAAGAAACCCCCGAAGAATTATCAGCAATTCTTAATAAACTCGCACCTACAGATTTATTGGAATAGATGATAATTGAGATTCATTTTGAAAATTACTTATTGCGGTGTATGGCGTAAAGTGAAATTCCGATTATGGCGAATAAACCTACCATTCCAAAGATTATAGTATGAAACATGAAATACCTTATATATAATATATAAAATAACTGACATCATACGAGATATCAGTTGTTTTATACTTTTTGGCTTTCTTCGACATTCATGCTAAATATTCAAATCTTTTATATACGAATAAAAATCTTTTTGAAAATGATGCTTATCTTCGCATTCCTGATCAGTCATTTCGAGTTGATTTCTTACAATATTTACAACGGGTATGTCTCCAATTGAAGGCAATGCAGCTGCACCCTTTTTAGAAAACAGCTTGGGCTGTACTACTAAATAAATATCATTTTCGATATTTTTGTTTTCTCCCAGATTATTCGCATTAGGTGAATATAGAGACATCGAATAATTTAATTGATCGTATATTAAATGTTCTTCTCTTAACTTTTTAGAGTTCAAAAACTTTAATTCACTTTTATAATCTAACTCATGTAACTGGTTGATAAATGCTTTTAAGATGTTCTTTGTACAATCACTTAATTCGTCTAAATCATCTATAAGTGCGTCAGCGTCCTTTTTCTTTTTTAACCTTACTGAATAATAAAAATGCATCCTCATCATAAAAAGCTTTTGTTTTTTGGTAATTTGAAAATAATGTATCTTTATAATTTTGAATTTGTTGTTCTTCCAGATAGTCATAAATACAACTAGCTAATGCACACGTAATTCGACTATGATCGTATAACGATATATCTATAAGTTGATTCTTATTAGTGGAACTAGGCACATATTGCCACAAGCTTTCTGTCCACTGTAATAAAGAAGAAAATTGATGGTCATTCACCTTCAAAATATGATTTAAATCGTAATTCATATCTTCAACTAAAGCTGAATAATAACCACTCGAATATTGAATCTGTGCACTTTCTGGATAAGCAATATTACTTTCCTTACTAAACTTAAATTTCCCTTCAGTTACAGCTGTTGATTTTGAGTTTACAATATTAAAAACACTATATAACGGTGTAAACTTATCGAATTTTAGTGTTTGATTTTCATATTCTTGATCGCCTTCTTCAACCACATCTCTTCTATCAATACCACTAGCGATATTATCTGCTATATAAGTTATGTAAGCTGTATTATCTTCACTTAGCTTAGCACTAGATAGTTCTTTATAGTGATGGTATCCTACACTATCTAAAAGTTCTTTAACATTGAATTCTGAAAACTGTGATAAAAACTGGCGTCCTAATTTAGAATGTGTGCCTTTTGCGAAAGGATGATTGTTACTACGATAAATAATTTTACCGATATCATGTAACAAAGAACCATACATCAATATTGATTTCTTTTCCATTTTGCCCTCCATATCATAGAAAAATGAACTTTGGTTTTTTTATTGTAACTTTTTTAACCTCTTTCCCTAATATAATTACTTGGTTGTCATTAACTTCATCTGGTAATACATATAAAGCGATTTTCCCAGTAGCAGGAATTTCGTTTTTTAAGATACTAATGATCTTATCTTTTTTCTGCGTGTCACTAATATAGCGTTCATACAAACTAAACTGTTTCATCGTAAATACCAATTCAAGTAACCGAGTTCGATATTTATTAGCCATTTTGCGTTCATCTTTAGTATCCCTTGGTAAGTCAAAGCCGATCAGTAAGTACATTATGTCCCAACCTCAATCATCTTTGGCAATAATAACGGTGAAGGTGAATTTTCCTCATGACACTTAATGAGTAATTGTGTCATTAATTTAATAGCATCTAAAAGCCATACTATTTTTTTATCTAAAATACATTTTTCATGTAAAACTCTTAATACTATTTTCTTTTCTTCAATGCCAAATTCAGTATAATGATCGTTTAATAGCATTTGAAATGCGATATGATCCACAAATGGTCGAAAAACTTCAATAATGTCATCTGCTAAGTTAAAAGGATTCTCCGTAGACTTATGATGTATACCTAAACTCATTTCAAAACCATGAATTGCCAACTCATGTTTGATAAAAGATCTTATAATAGCATAACCATAATTCAAAGATGAATTAATCATGTCATCAAATCTACCGCGTTTGAACTGAGAACCAAATAAAGTTTGAAAATATATTCTGGCGGCAACAGCTTCTCTTTTATTTCTATCTCCAGCTTTAACCTCCTTTGCTAAATCTTTCAGAACTCTAATGTTAGGATGATAATTTAAATTATTCTCCGCACACTGAGCTTGATTTAATATTTTACATGTTACAACTTTCTTCCAAATTCTTTCTTTTGTTCGCGTAAATAATTGAAATTGTGTCTGGATTCGTTGCAGTCTATTAACAGCTCCATAATCAGATAGCAATTGAGTTATAGGAGAATGTTTTCTATCACAAAATATGACGCCAATATTATTTTCTATACATTTAACTACAAATTGATGTGAAAAATAGTTTTTATAATGATCAAAAATAATAGCCTCAACATCATCAAAAAAAGAATTTTTCACTCTTATCTACTACGTTTTTAAACTTAATACTATTTTCTTTCACAGTTACAAAGTGATGATTCTCAACATAGATAATATCCTTCATTTTTTAATTTTACTCAATTTTATTGTGATTGTATAGCTAGATTGAACAGTTTACAAAAGCTTTAACAATTTTTGTATTTATATTTATTTTGTGATTATGTTGTTACAAAATATAAATTATCTATAAATAGCTAAACAAAAGTTACATCTTATAGTTGAATTTAAAGTACAAATAGTAAAATAGATTGTTGTTATGAAAATTTTATAGAAATTAATTCTAATTAATGTGGATTAGAGAAAAGAGGTTGATTATTAAGGGGATTTACGTTTTCATTAATTGATGTAGAAGTCCTTTTAATTACTAAATTCTATTACTACAAAGCACTATTTTAAATAATATAGGTGATATAGATGAATATAGAAAAAGTAATGAATGGTTATGTGCTTATAGCCTTGGTAATTATTATTGTATTAGGCCGGCTACTATCCTATGCCTTAACTGGTAATCTATGGGATTCAATAAATTCATTTAGTTTTTATTGCCATATCCTCTGTTTAGTTGTTTATATATGTGTCTTAATTTCACTAAAAAAACAGGGTAAAATTGACGGCTTACGGTAAATCATTTGTTGAAGCTGGCACGTTTTTTTCATACCAGCTTCCGTTTTTATTACTATATCTCGGGACCTCAAAATGTTCAATGCCATAAAAAAAGCTCATATTATCACTACCTTGATTTTCATTTGCTTTGTTATTAGTTTCTAATGTATAACTAATGTAATACACCGTTAGGGATCGAGATATCCTCGCTCTCTTTATAAGAAAGCGAGTGATTAGAACCATGAAGCCATTCATAAAAAATATAGATTTTTACCTAATTTTGTCATCATTAGCTTTAACAAGAATAAGTGAATCTTTTTTAGGGATAGCTGTGTTATGGAGTTTGTATCTATATACAGATAACGTGTATCTGGTGGGATTATTAACACTTTTCCAAGTTTTACCCATCATCATTTTTTCTTTTTACTCTGGTTCCTTAGCTGATTCTTATAACAATAAAAAGATATTAGTTACAACAAATTTATCACGATTTTTATTGTTACTAGCATGCGGTGTTTTCTTTTATAATATTCAAAATCACGTTTTTAATATTATACTATTATATATTTTAGTGTTCTTATTAGCAGTACTCACTGCTTTCTATCTCCCAAGTTTCCAAGCGACAATTAAAAAAACAGTAAGTGATAAGCGGCTTGTGAATGCTAATAGTTCTATTGAATTTGTAAAACATATATGCAACATCATCGGATTACTATTAGGTGGTGTTTTAGTTGAGTCAATCGGCTTAGTTAACACGCTATTTTTAGGAAGTGCTTTATTTTTAGGTGGAGCACTTATCATGAAATTTGCTTATATTCCTTCTTTTTCTCAAAAAATGATAGCTAAAAAAATTAAAGGTAGTATCGTTGAATCATTCAAGTATTTAAAATCTAGTTCAAATCTATTACAACAATCAATTTACTATTTGATTATTATCAATATATCAGTAGCCCCGATTAGTTTAATATTTGTACTACTTTCAGATCATTTGAAATTAGGGTCAATCGGCTTATCTTTATTAATGATTAGTTTTTCGATTGGATCTATAATTGGAACTTTTAGTGCGCCATATATATTAAAAATAATTCAAGAAAATACCGTCAATTTCTTACTCATCATTTTATATTCAATATTCGTTATATTAACCGTGATAATTCCTAATATTTACTTAGTACTCACTTTAATATTTTTAACAGGTATAACATCGAGTCTAAGTGTGATTTTTATCAATACTTTTATTCAAAAAGAAACAAGCAATGAATTTATTGGAAGAGTGAGCAGTTTTAGATCTCTTGCCCTTAGAATACCACCACCTATTGTCGTCATGTTATTCAGTTATTTAGTAGATACATTCAATTTGATTTTTGCTGCAATTTTAATAAATCTTGCTACTATATTATTCGCTACACTTGTGTTTAGTAAAAGAAAAAGTTCTAGGGGTTAGAATGTGTATTTGAATGATTGAAGAGACGTTAAAATAAATCTTTTTTAGATTACGCTTACGAACCTATTTTCAATTTAATAAAAAAATTGTATTTGGCTGAGAAATTGTTTCTCGGATTGTTTCATTTTTTCGGTAAAATCTTGGTAATCCTCCACGTTTTGAGGGATCTTAAGTCCTAATTTTATCACTTTAATATTTTCACGTTTTTGTTCATTTTTTTCATAAGTTAATCCTTGATTTAAATATAAAACCTCATTATCAGCAGTACTGTGATTGGGATAGAAATAACAACCTATTTTCGCATCAAATCTAAACATGTAAGCTAAAATCTGCAAATAATCTTTATTTCTGATGTTTTGAACTGGCTTATATTTAGCATCGCCTATGATTGGATGTTCTTGATTCCGGCTAATAAAATCTGGATAAATCAGCCCAACTTTTTGACCCTCATCTCTACTAAATAATTTTTGTGCTCCAGTCCCACCTTTATTCTTAGGATGATAAAATGCATCATTCACTAATGTATCGATATATTCTTCCCATAACCACGCACCATCAAATAAAATACCGTTAATTTTTTCAGGGCCCGTCCCCATATAATGCTTATGTCGCTGTAAAATAGTTAAACAAAGTTTCTGTAACTCCCTATACTCCTTGTAATATGCATGTCGAATAGGTCGCTGCTGATTTAACATAATGACTTTGTTTCTATCCATATGATTGTAACTTTGAGTCACTTCATAAACTTTTTTCACTTCATTTCTGACAGTACTAAGTACTCTGGTACCTTCTTTTCGCTTTTTAATAAATTCTATCGTATGTCTAATTAACTGTAACATGTCGTTATCATATGAGAATTCTCTTAGTGAATAAGCAATATTGCCTACAAATGGCGTATTTTTCTTAATATGTCTTGGAATATCGATCGTGCCCTTTACACTCTGGTTGTTATATTCGTTTCTTACATATTGTTTAAATAACCCTTTACGCATCGCTTTTCTTAAATAATAAGGGAAAATGAATATAAATAAACTAATTATTTTGTTTTCCTTATCAATAATCGTGTTTAAATCAATGACATAAGGTATTTTGAGCACATTTTCTATCAAGTATTGAAAAAAATAATCATGTGGACCCTCTGAGAATCGAGATTCGATGATTAAATGTTCTTCACCAAAACCTAAAAAACCCATAATATTACCAGAATGGTATGATTGATTAACTATATTAAGAATCATTTGGTCCTTAGTCATACCTTCCATCTCTTTTAAACTATTAGGAAACACAAATACATCTGTATCCTTAAGTTCTGACACCGTTTTATTTAATATAGAAGAAATGATTTTTGGAATTTCGTTAAATTCATGAGATGCACGAAACGAATTGTCTTTAATTTTAATCAATTTCATCTTCTGAGCCTAATTCTAGAGCTGAATGATTATAAGCCAATTTAAACGATTCCATCATCTCTTCTTCATTAAACATACCTTTGACATAATCAGCTAAGAGTGGTTCTAAATAATCTTCCCAAAGCGCTTCATAGTTGATGTCTTTTAATTTTAAGAAATAAGAAGCTCCTATATGATAATGACTATTTAAATCTTCGACTTGCGAGATAGCATTATTAAGTTGGGTCATTCTTTGAATTGCTTCATCCTTGTTATTGCCTAAAGCATCCAACATATCTGTATTTTCATTTGCCTTAATTTCTATGAATCTAAATCGTCTTCTCATCGCAAAATCGAAAGTATCTACAGAGCGATCAATATCATTCATCGTACCTATAATATAAACGTTATCAGGTATATAAAATTTTCCATTTCCAGGTTTCATATTGGCATATTGCGTTTTGACTGCTCCTGTTATTCCTCTATAACTAGGATCTATGGAAAAGAATAATTCTCCAAATATCTTTGAAATCTCTCCTCTATTTATCTCATCGATAACAAATACAAATTTTTGATCGGCATTTCTACCTGACTCAGCACCGTTATCATTTTGTGCGTTTTTAGCTTTCTCACAAAATACTTTAAATATACCTGGTTCTAGTTTAAAACCCATCGTATCGTTGGCACCTATGACGGGTCTGATCCCTTCGACGAAATCTGTGTAGTCATAATTGGGATGAAACTGTACAAACTCAAACCGCTCGGATGATTCTAAATTTTTTTTAGATACACCAATGATATTAGAAGCTATCGCTTTAGCTAGATAACTTTTACCCGTTCCAGGTGCACCTCTAAGTATGATATTTTTCGAGTTGATGAGCTTTTCGGTTAACGTTCTAACAATTTCACTTTCTAAAAATGGATCTATTTCATTTTCTCCACCCATGTCATTATCATAAATATAGCCTGCATTTTCCGTTCCTTCTTCAACATTCATATTATTATTAAATTGAGCTGAATTTTCTTCTGTTAAATCGTCACCTATACAATATTCATAAAATTGGTCTAGGTTATTCCCTAATTGTTTATATTTAGCAGTTAGCTGTTCATAATCGTCCACAAGATTGCTAATGTCATTTTCGATAGTTGAGGTATCTGGCATTTGATCAATGTGATATTCATAACCACTAATTACTGTTATTTCGTAATTTTTAGGTAGTTTCTTATTCGAATTCAAATTAATATTAATTGGTTTACTCTTTGGAGAATCTAGTGTTCCATAAATGGATTGTGATATTTTTACTTTTTCCTCATCTTTTAGTCGTTTTCCTTTAAAGTTGTCAGCACCTTGATTTAAAGTTAAATATACTCTTTTTTCATCACTGCTAAATAAAAAAATGATAAAAATACCTTTAGAAGTAGAGGTTGTGATCTCTTCATTCATAATAGCTACCCATGGTATTGTGGCAAAGCTTATATTTCCGATACTGCCTTTAATTTTATAGTCTTTAATTTCTTCTATACTTTGTAATTCTTCTACTATTTTATGTCTTACTAATTCACCAACTGGAGTGCCTTTAAATAGACCTGTCTCTTTTTCTTTAAAATATGTATTTTCTATTTCTTTAATGGTAGTTGACAATGACACTATAAATTCCTCCTGTTTTAAGTCATTAATCTTGTCACAACGATTTAACTATAATTTCATAACGTATAATTCACTTATGATACGCCTCTGCTTATCGGTACGTGATGCGGTTTTATATTTATTGCTATCACAAATCAAAGAATTCTCTGTAAAATCTCCTCAAAATATAACTTGTATACTCTCTTAAATTGTAAATTGAAGCAGGGAAATTTTCTTTACAACCACTTTTCGTACTATTATCTAATAATGGTATAGATTGAATAGTTGGTGATGTGTTTCTAATTAATACGCCTTCATGTAAATATTTCGATCTTAAACTGTAAGATTTTACAACTTCTTTTGCAACATTATCATTAAGATACTTATTAGTAATGTCTTTTACTCTTTTTGAAATACTATACTTTAATTGATTACATTCACTACATCTATCTGATTGAAATCCTATTGAAGAAACAACTTCTAAAGCTGATAAATACAGTGTATTTGCAATTTCTAAATTAGAATCTAATCTTGTGTTAGTTTTTTTATGTAATGAATTAACTTCAAAAGTGTCTGAGTCTAGTTTCCTAGCTGAGTGAAAATGGTGACAAGCTCTCATAAAAGCTCTTATATCTTCATTATCATTTTTTTGAATATATTTTAAAAATTGTATTGCCTCTTTTGATATCACTATTTGCTTATTATTGGTAGAATATCCCTCAATAAAATCGCTATTGTCTTGATAACTTTCTTTTTTATTATATGTCATTTCGTCCTTTTCTTTAAACTTCGCATTTTCAATAACATTTATTTCCTCTAAATAAAACATTAGATTAGTCTCTATCGATAAAAAGTCTAATGCCTCATTTATAAATTCTATTGCTTTCCCACTTGCTTGATTATGGTCATATGCTGATACTGAAAAAACCAAATTAGAACTTTTGTTTTTTAAACCAAATATTTGCATACTTTGACATTGAGTTTCATAATTACTGAATACATAATTTGAAATTATACTGCCTTTAAAAAAGAAAGCTTCTTTTTCATCATAATTTTCTTTTGCGTATTTCACTAACTTTTTTAGTGTCTCTCTCATTTTTTCATCTAACTTATCTCCATCAGAACTTTCAAAAATTATTTTAGTTATTGATCCCTTATTTTTATATAATATGCTAATTTCCAAATTATAATCTTTTATATCAGCCATCCCAAAGTATATTTGTTGATATTTCCCTATTTTAAATGGAGAATATTGCCAACTACATTTTCCAAATTCTTCATTGAATAATGACCACAATTTTCTTAAAAACTTATTCGACTGTTCTATATTATCTATACCAACTTCAATTTCCAATTTCATCATCCTTTATTAAACCTGACTGCTTCAACAGTACAAATAAAGATTATTATTCCTAAAGTGAATTTTACTTATGCTTTTTATGTGAAGCTAAAAGAAACTCAGTTATCGTACGTGCTGCGTTGATTGCTAGAAAAGCATGTCTAGTTTCCGGCTTATAATTTTTCTTTGATTTACCATGTGCGTCACCATATTCATTCCTTACTTCGTCCAAACCATTAATTACATTTATCATTCCACTCAAAATTGTTTTAAAAGTTCTTTCTTTATGTCCCCCTGGAGAAAGTTTCATAATTTCACTTACTTTTTTATATAATCCCCTTAAATTTTCATTATTACTGAACTGTTCTCCTTCTGAATCTAGGATATACTTCAAAGTACTCTCGACCATTGATTTTGCAGATGTAATTGCGTCTTCAGAATCCGTTTGTGCTTCTTTTTCAATTCTATTACACTCTTTTAATACATACTCAACATCAAATTTTTCTGCCAAAGATTTTACAGTACTTAGGTTAACTTCACTTCCATTTTTAGTTATTCTTCCTGTATCTTGGTTATATGCATAACCCAATGCATTAATTATTTTTATTAATCTATTGATTTCTTCGTCTTCATCTATTTCATGAGTATACAGGTTCCATTGAAATAAATACGTTTCTATAACATTAAGTAATTTAGAAAATTCAGCTTCATCTTCTAAATTTAAAGTGCTAATATATTCCCACGCTAACGATTTACGTTGTCCGCTATATTTTTGTTTTATAGAACCATCTCTCATAATATCTGCATCAATAAAGTTATTTTCAATTTCTCTGAGCGAACTCCTTGAAGAGAGTAGGTCTAAAAATTTATCAATGACTGTTGATTTTTTCATAATATTCTCCTATTAACCAATATTTTTTCTAAAGTTCTCAAGCTCATCTTTTAAAACTTTAACTGATTTTACTTTTTTAGTGATATCTTCTTTTGCAAGTTGCGACAAATGTTCAGTTCCAAATACGTGTGCATTATTTTCATTAATTGATTGATTAACTTTATCCCAATTATCTAATATATAATTTTCAAAAAGTTCCTTTTCTACATCACTTTTATAAACCAAAACACATTCTACAAATTTATCCATTGCAAATTTCTCTTCCATCGAATCACCCTTATACATAAAAAGATGAATATTATAAAGCATCGTCTCTTCAATGAAATAACGATAATAAATAGTATCATCTCTATGCATATTAAAATTTATCGCACCTGGTTCAGGTACTGGAGTTGTGTAGATACCTGAATCTAAAGAGATGCACTGGCAACCATATAAAACTGTACTATGATATTTAAATTCGTAATATGAGTATAAAGTATTACTATTGATTTGATTATACGCATAGAATGGACTTACTAAATTAAAATAATTTTCTTTTTCTTCAATGTCCTCATTTTTGTATACTATATACTCTGGCGATTCACTATAAAAATAACCTGTTGAGTTCGGCATCCATTTCTCAGGAGTTCGTAAATAATTCTGTAACCTCTTTATAGGAGTAGGATATAAACCAAAATGTATTTTCCATAATGTTTCTGTATCTAATGGACTTGCAGTAGAATCAATTGGGGTATTTTTATCTTCAACTCTTGTATAAATACTACCTGCATTGACTGTTTTGTTTTTTTTACTTTTTTGATCGGTTTCTGCTTTCTCCAGATAGTATGGTACATATCCTTTAGGATTTATTATAATGACATCTATTTCCTTTTCTTCATATTCAAATGTCATTAATGAGACCTTGGGGTGCCTACCCGCAGCAAATTTTTTTCCAGTAACAAATGATATTAATTCTTCTTGTTTTTTTCGGTTTGAATCACCTTCAATCCCCAGAATATGACCGTTATCTGCCACTCCTAAAATTAAATAGGCTTCTTGATTCAACAAGTTATTCGATAAACAAATTATATCATGTAATAATTCTGCTTTATCTTTATGATATTCTGCTTTAAAATCCCAATAACTCCCTTCTCTCTTTTCTTGTATTAAATTTATTATTTTATCCTTTAGCATCAAATTACTCTCCTTCTTTAAATTAATTATTCTATTTCAAAATCAATTCTTTATAGGTGAAGTTTATAAATTAGTAAAACTATCATTCATTACTTATTCAATCAATCTCTTATTCACATGCAAAACAAGAACAAATGTTCCCTTTATTACTGTTAATTCTACTTTATACTATAAATAATGTAAACATAACCAATAAAGCAAGTTTGAAAGGATAATTATTTTGAATTTTGAAAATTACAAATATTTTACTGGAAAAGATTTAATGCAGGAATGTAACTTGAGTGAAAAAATGTTTAAGAATAGTATGGATAAGCTTGAACGAGTTTATAAGTTAGATATAAACAGGTACAAATCAAACCCATCAGCAACCAATAGCGGTTACAGTTTTAACTTATTTGAATTAGAATTATTTAAAATTTTGCTAAATACTATTGAGGACTTTCCTGTTCCTACATCTGCTAAAAAATTTGATGACATAGATTTAAGAGAGGAGGCATTAAAGAAAAATAATAGTCAATTTATTAGCTATATTACTAATATCAGCGATTCAATTGATAATATTAAAAACGATGCATTAAAAGCGCAAATTTACGCATCTGAAAACTATTCTTATACTTTAGAATGGCTTAGTGCCCAGTCAAAATGTAATGATGCATTGTCTTCATTTTTTAATTATACAAATTCTCTAGATTTAGATAAGAGTTCAAAACTATATAGAAAATTAGCACATAGAATTGACGAGTTACTGTTTGAAACATTAATGGAAGATAATATGACATTTGATAATGACTTCAACTTCAAGCAACTATATAAAGTTCATCAATATAATAAAGAAAATAATCCCGAAAATTTTATTATATACAACCAAGTAGAACCTGATGATTCCAAGTGTTCGAATGTAAAGCATGAAGTAGCTAGATATATATCAAACGAACCAAGTATAGATGATTATAGTGAACGTACTGATAACAAATTATTAGATTTTTTCATTATTGATATATTAAACAAACTCTACCTTCCAAGTTTGAATAAAAGAATCAATCATAAAATTGTAACTTATGATATACAAAATGATGATGAAGCAAAAATCCGTGAAAAATTAAGAAAAAAAGAAATTGTAAAATATCCATTCAATGTTAATGGATACTTTCTCGGTATTGAAAACGACTTATTTTCTAACTATCAAAGAATTATTAATACTATAAACCGATATAAAAACAGCACTTATGAATTACAAAATTTTGAATCACGCATAGACAATATAATAAATAGCTCAAAGGCATTAATATCAAACGATAAGTTCCTCAATATTTATAAAGATTTTTATCTGTCATTGTCTAAATTTTCTAACCTATTTTATACTAATCGCCAATCCTATATTGATGATGGTATAAGTCCAAATCAAGTAGAGAGCTTCTTAAATGACTTGTATCGAATTCATTTTTTATTGGATAAATATTCATTTAATAAAGATATTGAGCCTCTTTCAAAAATAAACTTCACCGAATTAACGAACGCTTTCCACTTATTTGAAGAAATAAAATCTACTCAAATTAAAGACGAAATCGTCAGTAAACAAGTCAATGATTTATCTAGTTGGTCTATCGCAAAAGCTCTAAGTGAAACCTTAGATAATTTAAAATTTGAATAGCACTACCAAAGGAGGTCGTCCAATATTTTTGTTTATGGACGACCTCCTTATTTGCGTTTAATTCTCCTTTAATATGTATGTAGCAACACAAATTTAATGCTTATATAACAAAGGAGAGATTTATTATGAGTAACAACACCTTCGAGGAATATCCATACTGGTTAGATTCAACTGCATGGTATGAACTTATTCCAGCAAAGAACAAAAATGACGAAGATAAGATAATTCGATTATCTAGTCCAATCATCATAGAAAACAAATTTCTCGACCCTACTACAGGGGTTGAGAAATTGACTATCACGGATGGCAAAAATATTAAACGTATTGAAACGTCAGATATTCTAACTTCACAAAAGCTACCTGGATTAATTATGTTTAGCTTCAGCATCAATGAAAAGTACATTAAATCGTTAAGTAATGCCTTGCAATTAATGCGCCAATCACTACCACTGTCCTCATTGTATACAGGTGTTGGAGTCTTAAATACTGATAAAGGTATCGTCATTTCATTGGACGAACCTTATCTTTCAAATGAAATCAAACAGTCACAAGCTGACGAAATTATTTGCGAAACACAATATGATTTACAACCTAAAGGCACTTTTAAAGGCTGGTGGCAAATGTATCTTGATGAAGTAAAAGGGAACTTGTTGCTAGAGCTTGCCGTGGTATTTGGTGTTTCTTCTTTAGTGACTGCGTACTTAAAAGCAAAACATGAGGTTGAATTTGCAGGCACTATTTTCTCGTTTGTAGGCAACTCTAGTAGCGGTAAAAGTACTAGTGGTGCACTTTCAGCTAGTGTGGCGGGTAATGTAGACAAAGGCTCAAATACATTAATGAAATCACTTAACGGAACATGTAATGGAATAGAAAGTTACCTAAATGATAATCACGGTGTCCCTATTGTATTAGATGAGTTGTCCTCTTCCTCATTTCAAGATTCTACCGGACTTCTGTACAGTATTGCAGAAGGACTAGGACGACAACGTTCAGATATAAACGGCAAGGCTAAAGGTATCCGACATTGGGGAACTAGCATTATAGTAACAGGCGAACATAGTATTTTTAAAGACTCAGCAAAAAATGATGGGCTACGGGTTAGAACCATCGAAATTAACGAACATTTCACTAAAAGTGCTGAAAATGCTGATGCCATTAAAAAGGCAACATTAACTAATTACGGTCATGTGATGCCATTAGTCGCCGAGTACCTACTTAATCGTGAAGCAGAAGTCATTCAATGGTTCCGAACTGAGCATCAATGGTTCAAAACGCAACTAGAAAATGAAACGAGCAATACAGGTATCCGCATGTTTAAGCGCTACGCCACCATTACGACTTCAGCACTAATATTAGAACGTGTAATCGCGACACCTATCGATTTGAATGCAGTTAGAGACTACCTCATTAACTATCATTTAGATTCTGTTAGTGAAAGAGATCTGTCTTCCAAAGCTCTCGAAACTATCACCCAATTTGTGGCACAAAATAGAGGAAAATTCTCGGAAGACAATAAACTCTCAAATATGATCGAAAATTACGGGCTTATTGAACTGAAAGATGATCATATTCAAGTGAAAATACTGAAAGATGTTTTTAAACGCATGTTAGAAGAAAACCAATATCAAGATGTACAAAACGTCGTCAATTCACTGCGAAATAAAGGACATATTCAATCTGATCGTAACCGTAAAACAACTAAACGTAGTATCAAAGATGCAACGGGCAAATCAAAAACGATAGTATTCTATCATCTTAAATTGGATAAAGAACTTGCATCTATTTTTGGCTTAAGTTCCAATACAGAAACTTTCACACCACCGAAATTTGATGATAATACAAATCCAGATTTGCTTAATAATTTTATTAAACAAGCGAAAGAAAAAGAAGCAAGTGACGATTTAGAACTATAAATTTGAATATTATACCGCTACAACGCTCTATGCGTTGTAGCTCATTAAATCAACCGGAGGTATTAACTATGAATGTAGTTGCATTAGCACATAATATTACAGATGAAAGAGAAGACTACTTAGACGAACCTATTGATACTGTAAAAGCATATTGTAAAGAACATGGTTATAAAATCACAAAAGATTATAACGACGATAACCAATTAATAAATGATATTAAACTGAAGCACGTCAAACCTAAACGTATCGTCTTTTGGGGCATTTATGAAGATTATACTGAGTTGGAGCAAATCTGCTCAAAGCGAAAAATTGAGTTCATTACAATATTTCCAAAGTTGGTATAACACTTTTACTACTATCAAAGTCAATTAGGAGGAAGAATATGGACGAATTAATCACATTACTCGCTGATTTAGTGATTGAAGAAATCAATCACGCTGATGACTAAAGTTAATGCCCAACGCCTGATGGCGTTGGGCATATGCATAAATTCGTTCATAAATATATATTATCAATGTGGAAGGAGGAAATACGATGAAACAAGCAATAGGTTACTTACGACAGAGCACTACAAAGCAACAATCCCTAGCAGCACAAAAACAAACCATAGAGGCATTAGCCAAAAAACATAATATTCCATACATTACCTTTTATAGCGATAAGCAATCAGGACGTACTGATAAGCGGAATGGTTATCAACAAATTACTGAACTGATTCAACAAGGACAATGTGACGTATTATGTTGCTATCGTCTGAATCGACTTCATCGTAACCTAAAAAATGCATTAAAACTCATGAAATTGTGTCAAAAGTATCATGTTCATATCTTAAGCGTTCATGATGGCTACTTCGACATGGATAAAGCATTCGATCGGCTCAAACTTAATATTTTCATCAGCTTGGCCGAACTAGAATCTGATAATATAGGCGAACAAGTCAAAAATGGAATCAAAGAAAAAGCGAAACAAGGTAAAATGATTACAACACATGCACCCTTTGGGTATCACTATCATAATGGTACTTTCACAATAGACACAGTAAAAGCACCAACAATAGAAGCTGTGTTCAATTATTACCTTCAAGGTTATGGTTATAAAAAAATTGCGCAATACTTAGAAGCTGATGATAAATTCATTAATCGTAAGCCCTATCAAGTGCGTAATATTATCCTTAACCCTAATTACTGTGGCCGTGTTATCAATCAATACGGACAATATGAAAACATGTTCCCAGCTATTGTCAGTACAACGATATACGAAGAAGCTCAAGTTACCCGAACTCAGAAACAAGTCAAACGTAAGCCGTCAGAAAACCAACTCAAACAAAAAATCAAATGTCCTTATTGTGATTCAACACTAACTAATATGACCATTAGAAAAAAGAATCATACATTACGTTATTACGTCTGTCCCCAAAATTTGAATGCATCTCGTTTTGTCTGTGAATTCAAGGGGATCAACGCACAAGAATTAGAAACAAGTGTTTTAGCGACTTGTCAGGACTTCTTTCAAAATCAACAGCTCTATCCAAAAATAAACCATACTATTCAACAACGACTCAAAAAACAAAAAGACATAGAAGCTAAAAGTACAGTCACGCAAGAACAACTGATAGAAAAATGAGCCCAAGGCAAAATTGATGCAGAAACATTCAGAGAACAAACGCAATCATTTCGACAACAGTCAAAACCTATAACATCAATCCATACGCATCAAATTCAAAAAGCTTTACAAAATGTCATGCAACAACGTTTCACATTAAACATATTGTACCCTTACATTGATGAAATTCATATTACCAAAAATAAAACACTTACGGGTATCTATTTCAAAAACGAGCCCTTAAACATCGTCAATCAAAAAACGCAATCATCGATTGCTTAATCAGAAAGGATGAAAAAATATGAATGAAATGAAGAAGAAGAGAATCGGAGCGTACATTCGCGTGTCCACAGAGAGACAAGTAGAGGGTTATAGCATAGAGGGACAAATTACACAAATAGAGCAATATTGCCAATTTAATGGCTATGAACTTGTTGATATATATGCAGATCGAGGTATATCAGGAAAATCTATGAACCGTCCTGAATTACAGCGCATGTTAAAAGATGCTAAAAATGGAAAATTAGACTGTGTTATGGTTTATAAAACAAATCGTTTGGCACGTAATACTTCCGATTTACTTACAATCGTCGAAGAACTTCATCGCCAAAATGTTGAATTTTTTAGCTTGTCTGAACGCATGGAAGTCAAAAATTCAACAGGTAAGTTAATGCTCCAGATACTTGCAAGTTTTTCTGAATTTGAAAGAAATACAATTTTAGAGAATATTTACACCGGGCAACATCAAAGAGCTTTAGAGGGCTATTATCAGGGCAATCTTCCTTTAGGATATAATAACATACCTGATAATAAAAAAGAATTAATGATTAATCAACATGAAGCTAACATCGTTAAATATATCTTTGAATCTTATGCCAAAGGTCATGGTTACCGCAAAATTGCGAATGCACTCAATCATAAAGGTTATGTCACTAAGAAGGGTAATCCATTTAGTATTTCAGCTGTTACTTATATTCTCTCAAATCCATTCTATATTGGTAAAATTCAATTCGCAAAATACAAAGATTGGAATGATAAACGACGTAAAGGCTTGAATGATAAGCCAGTAATCGCTGAAGGTAAGCACGCCCCTATTATTGGCAAAAACTTATGGGACAAAGTACAAGCACGTAAAAAACAAGTAAGTGAAAAACCACAAGTGCATGGTAAAGGAACCAATCTATTAACGGGTATTATTCACTGCCCACAATGTGGTGCACCAATGGCAGCTAGTAACACAACGAACACATTGAAAGATGGTACCAAGAAGCGAATACGCTATTATTCTTGTAGTAATTTTCGAAACAAAGGCTCAAAAGTATGTTCTGCGAATAGTGTTAGAGCTGATGTTATAGAAAAATATGTTATGGATCAAATACTTGAAATTGTCAAAAGCGATAAAGTTCTCAAACAAGTTGTCGAACGTGTTAATCAAGATAGTCAAATTGATATAGCTGCACTTAACCATGATATCGCATATAAGCAACAACAATTTGATGAAATAAACACTAAACTAAAAAATCTAATTCAAACGATCGAAGACAATCCAGACTTAACATCTGCACTCAAACCAACTATTCATCAATATGAAACACAACTCAATGACATTACAAATCAAATGAATCAACTCAAGCACCAACAAAATCAAGAGAAACCATCTTATGATACGAAACAAATCGCTGCCCTATTACAACGAATATTTCAAAATATAGAATCCATGGATAAATCACAGCTCAAAGCTTTGTACCTAACGGTTATTGACCGTATTGACATTCGTAAAGATGAGAATCATAAAAAGCAATTCTACGTTACACTAAAACTTAATAATGAAATTATTAAACAACTTTTCAATGACACCCCACTCGACGAAGTGCTCCTCAGCACTTCGTCTTTATTTTTGCCTCAAACACTCTACTTTCAAATCTAATATCTATGTACTGTCCTTTCGTCATTCAATAACACCCATCTAACGAACCTTTTCAACATAATAACAAGTCACAACTCAATGTGAAGCTTATATTGTATGACGAAAGAACATCCCAAAATAAAATATGAACGGGATAGCAATGGGATTGGATAACTTCAAGTGACAGAAGGATTACGCAAGCGTAATCCCGAAATCCCATTATTATTTATAAATAAATAATATAAAAAAAAATAAGTCGTACTGACATCTACAAATCCAAATCATATATAAATATATAGCTATATTTCCCGAGAAATGAGCGGGATAACGGGATTTCCTTGTCATATCAACAATTGTTATGATTTTCGATTGGGATTTTCTCTTATTCCCACCGGGATCCGTAATAAATGACAAATCAAATATATATTATCTCAATGATGTATATGAATTACATCACTACCACAATATCTAGGAGGCAATGATATGGAAACAACCACCCAAGAACTCAAACAATATATAACTCGTCTATTCCAACTATCTAACAATGAAACATGGGAATGTGAAGCACTGGAGGAAGCAGCAGAAAATATACTTCCTACTCGTTTTGTAGAACATACTCCACTTGCGCATCTTACACTTGAAACTTATACCTACTATAACGATGAGCTACATGAGCTAAGTATCTATCCATTTCTAATGTACGCCAATAACCAACTCATCAGTATTGGTTATCTGGATCATTTTGATATGGACTTTCTGTACCTCACAGATACTAAAAATACGATTATTGATGAACGTCATCTACTAAAAGAGGGAGGGAATGACTATGAATAATTGGATCAAAGTGGCACAAATATCGGTTACAGTCATTAACGAAATAATTGACATCATGAAAGAAAAGCAAAATGGAGGAAAATAGTATGAAAATCAATCGATATATCACAAGAGGCATTAGTGAACACTTATCTCTAGACCTTCAAATCTTACTTTGGAATATGGTAAAAGAACGGGACAATCAACCTCATACAGATTACCTACACATTTTTAAACTGCAAGAAGATGAAAATATACTCACAATCACACATGAACAAGAACAACCCGCATACAAATTGGAATATCACTATACAAACTATATAAAAAATCAAAATGCATTACCTAAGAAAGTCTACGTCATCCGAGAAGATGATGTAGACGCTTTTTATTATGTGATGCTTTTGCCAGAAGAATACTAGAGGAGTGACGATATATGAATACAATCAAAAGTACGATCCACACAGAAGCTATATTTAGCGATGATGAACAACACCGATACTTACTCAAGAAAACATGGGATGAAAAGAAACCCGCTTGTACAGTGATAACGATGTATCCTCATTTAGATGGTGTATTATCACTCGATCTCACAACTGTTCTTATCCTCAACCAATTAGCTAATTCTAAACAATATGGCGCTGTATATCTTGTAAATCTATTCTCTAATATTAAAAGTCCAGAAAATCTCAAACACATCAAAAATCCATATGATGAGCACACTGATATTCACTTGATGAAAGCGATAAGTGAAAGTGACACAGTGATTTTAGCCTATGGTGCTTATGCGAAGCGATCTGTTGTCGTCGAACGTGTTGAGCAAGTGATGGAAATGTTGAAGCCTCACAAAAAGAAAATTAAAAAGCTCATAAACCCAGCAACAAATGAAATTATGCATCCACTGAATCCTAAAGCACGTCAAAAATGGACTTTGAAATAAAAGGAGGATTATCTATGAATCATGAAACCACTCAGTCAGACTGGCGAACGGTTGCTAGTTGTTTAGAATCGCAAAATTATATATCGATCGTAAAAGGACTAGTACACCACTTCACAACGATTGAAGATGAAGAAATACTTGATAAAATCTATGATGATTTTATAAATGATGACTCTATAACAACGGTACTTAACAATGATTTACAGACAATCATTAACCATTATCTATCAAAATAAAGTCTATACTACTTACAATAAAAATAGAGCATCCTTCACTTTGCGGTGAGGGATGCTCCATTAGTTTGTTTTTTACTAATTACTAGCCATAAGTTCTACTTGTTCTACAGTCATTTTTTAAATGATTATCTAACAGCTACGATCATTTTAACTTTAATCCTATAAGAAGGAGATTAATATGAAACTTAATCGATACACTACAAAAAGTATTATTAAAAATTCCTCCTCGATCTTCAAATCTTACTCTGAAACATGTTAAAAGAACAGAATAACCAACTTCAAACAGATTACCTGCATATTATTAGACTACAAGAAGAGTCTAATAAACTGTCAGTTACACATGAACAACATCGCTATCTACTTAAGAAAAAATGAGAAAGTGAAAAACAAACAATTACAATCATTACAATGTATCCACATTATGATGGGCTTCTCAACATCAACCTAACAACTCAGCTCATTATGAGCAAAGTTTCAAAAATGGAAGCGTTTGGTACAATCCATTTTGTGAACTTATATTCCAATATAACTACGCCAATCAATCTAAAACATTTGGAAAATGCCTATGATAAGCATACAGATATTCAAATTATGAAAGCAGTCAAAGAATCAGATGAAGTGATATTAGCTTGGGGCGCCTATGCGAAGAATCCAGTTGTTGAAACGAGAGTTAATGAAGTCTTAGAAATGTTGAAACCACATAAAAAGAAAGTGAAACTACTCATTAATCCAGTAACGAATGAAGTTATGCATCCACTCAACCCTATGGCACGCAATAAATGGACATATAAATAGAATTAATTAATTTTTTAAAAAAAGATTAGTAAAGCGGAGGAAGTTCTATTAATATAATTATATAGAATAACAATAATATTAAAAATAATTATTCGAATATGTAGTACATCAAAAATTAATAGTGAAAGGAATTGAATATTCTGAGTAATAGAATTAATTCTATAGGCAAAGGCATTGGAAAAGGCGTGTAAGCCACAGTATATTATTCAGTAGCTACTATTGGTGCAGCAATAGGCGTGATTTGGGAAACAACAAAAGATATAGGTATTATGAAAGACGCTCTAAATAAAATTTCTAATCAAGATTTAATAGAAATATATGAGATACACAAGAAAGATGTTGCTGATTATGATACTTATGTTGCTGCTAAATCATTACTAGAAGAAAGAGGCTTCTCTTATAATCACAAAACTAAGAAGTGGGAAAAATAATAAGGAGTGAAATAAATTTTCAGTACTGACTAATAACTAGTATTAAAAGAGTGAATTATCTCTATGATCCACTCTATGTATTTAAACTTAAAAAAATATAAAAAAAAGGAGAATTTATTATGAAAAAAATTATTAGGAGTATTGGCAGCAATTGCATTATTAGTAGTTATCGGAGCCGCAGGAGCATTTGGATGGAGTCAATACAAATCAATGGAATCAAAACAACAAGAATTAAAAAGTGAACAAAAGAAATTAGATAAAGTAGAGAAGAAAAAAAAAGAAAATAAAGATAATCAAAATCAATCAACAGACAACACACAAGAAGTAACTCAAGAAGATCAATCAAATGAAGTTAATCAAGATAATACAAACACATCAACAAATAATAATCAGGATCAATCAACAGAAAATTAAACAAATGATTCACAACCAAAAGGTGATGTGGGAATGGATACTGATCAGCAGCAAAAGAATATTGATGCAGCTAAAGCCGCTCAAGAGGAAGAAGGATATGTAACATATCCAACTGAAGACGAAGATATGAGCGAAGCATATGAAAGACAAAAAGAAATTTATGAAAAACAAGCAAGAGGAGAATTACCTCAACCAGGTGAAGGATTATAACTGAAAATTAAAATTAAAATATTAAAGGAGAATTTGAAATGAAAAAATTATTAAGTGTATTAGCTATATTAGCAGTATTAGCTATATTAGGATCGGCAGGTATTTTTGGTTATACAAAATACAAAGAGATGGAATTAAAACAGGAAAATTTACAATCTCAATTAGATGATAAAAATGATGAATCTGCTAATAATGAAGATTCTTATAGTGATCAAGAAAAAGTAAATGCAGATGAAGCGCAAACACAAGAAATTAATTCAACAGAAGAAAATGTAAGTGATGAACAACAAGTAACTAGAGATAATGTTTTTGATTATGCTATTGCAGCTGTAAATGAAGTGGGAGATGCTGATTTATTAAAGTTCCAAGAACCGGAATACAATGGTTCAGAATGGACAATTAATGCAAATAATAAATCAGGTGCTGGGGCTAACACCATTGTAGTTAAAGATGATGGAACAGTTCAAATATGGAATGGACCTAAGACATCTATGGACCATGAAACTAAAATTGAATTATAGTGAAAGCGATTAACAAACTCTACATCACTCGTAAAGGTGATGTAGAGCTTTCTTATCATATCAAGTTACTTTGCTATGAATACTAGTCGGGTTGAAAAATTATATGTAACATTCAAAACGTATTATGAAAATAAATGATATTCATTCATCACCAATAACCACAACGCTTACTTAAAACAAGATGAAACCATGAAAAATAATTTACCACAGTTATTATTATGTAAATGTATTACGAAGAGATCCTTACTCTAAGCTTAACGACACAATTAATTATGAACAAAATTCAGAAATGGATGAATTTGAATCAATCTATATTCTGATTTCACCCTACTTATTAATCTCCAAAATTTTGAAACCGTATAAACAAAAAGTTAACTGGCTCATTAACCCAGCAACCAATGAAATCATGCACCCCCTTAATCCGAAAGCACGTAGTAAATGGAGTTTGAAAGCATAACCAATATATGCAGGTCAATTATGACAGAATCAATATCGTTTCACTAAAAATGATAAAAACAGATATATTAAGTTATCTAAAAGATTGTATTCCCAGTCCTGAGGATGTTGCAGAAATTATACAATCATTTATTGTGAACTGTGACCTAGAACATCGCATTCTTATATGTATGAATAGAAAAATGAACCTCGTCATATTCAACCACTCCCTTTAGATTTATTAACCCAAAAGTGATACAAGCTAGCAATTACATTATAATATGTATGGATGATCAATTTTCCATTTATTATAGATTTCTTCAAATCTTTCAATCTCACCTTCACTATATATCTTTTTGGTTTTCAACCATTCAAAAAAACTAGGTAAAGAAGAATAATGCTTTGTACTTCTTGTTCTTGGATAATTTTGCCAATATACCTCAAATAATTCCTTACCTAAAAATTTAAATGGTCCATTACCTTCAATAAAATCATTAATATTGTTTGATTTAAAACTACCAATATTTTCCGTGTTACCTGATCCAGGTTTATCACCAGAAATTTTATGTTTTTCTTGTATAAAATACTTACTATTTATATATGGTGGTATAATATCTGCTATATTTTCAAATGAAGCTATTTGTCCTTCTATTGCATCAGGGTTTCGCTCATAAACAAAACCTATTACAAAATGATGCGTATATTGATCATATGGGAAACAAATGTTTTTAGTATTATTTCTCATAAAACTATTAAAAGAACCGAGAGTTATATTGTATTTTTTATTATACCTTTTTTATTTTTTTGCAAATAAGTTGTTTTTACATCAATTGCTATGTATTTTTTTACACCATTTTCAAAATATCCTATAGTAAAGTCAGGGTATATATTTTGACCTTCTGGTATGATATAATCGAGATTGTTTTTATCACAAAAGGATTTAATGCTAGGTGCTATAACTAATTCAAAAACCCTTCCAATTAATTTAGTATCTGTCCCTAAAGAATATACCTTACCAGTTTCATCAACTAAACCCTTTATATCCCATATAGGGTTTGAATTTGAAATTTCAACATTTAAATCTTTAATAAAGTTATCAAAATTATACATTTCACATTCCCTCCAACTATGAAAGCGAGTATGATATTATGAGTATAAATCAAAATTTTAATAAAGTCATCGTCCCACCAATAAAAATTCAAGGAATTAAAAGTAAATTAATTCCTTTTATTAATTCTTCAGTTAATTGGAAACACAATCAAGGAACTTGGATTGAACCATTTTTAGGTTCTGGAAGTGTGTTATTTAATATACAACCTTCTAAAGCAATTGTTGGTGATTCTAATCCACACCTCATAAATTTTTATAAAGATTTGCAAAGTAATAAAATAACTCCAGCAATGATACAAACTTTTTTATTCAATGAGGGTGCAAAATTAAAAGCTAGCGATGGCGCATATTATTATGAAGTAAGAGAAAGGTTTAATTCCTCTCCAAATTCATTAGACTTTCTATTTCTAAATAGAAGTTGCTTCAATGGCATGATTAGATTCAATAAAAAGGGTTACTTTAATGTTCCATTTTGTAAAAAACCTGACAGATTTCGACAAGCTTACATTACAAAAATCGTAAATCAAACAAAAAAAGTCAAACAATTAATACAAAATAATGACTGGACGTTTATAAATACAGATTGGGAAGATACAATTTCAAATGCAAGCCATAATGATTTTATCTATTTAGATCCTCCATATATAGGTAGAAGTACTGATTACTTTAATAATTGGACTGTAAATGAAGCAATGAAAATGGCACAAATAGTACAAAAAAGTAAGGCAGGTTGGGCATTATCAATGTGGAAATCTAATAAGTATAGATGCAACAACTATATAAATTACTGGGATGCTTATGAAGCAAATATAAATCATTTTTATCATTTGGGCTCTAGCGAAAAAAACAGAAATGAAGTAAATGAGGTTTTGCTCATAAAATATGGATACGAGCAACATGAATTTGACAAAATTACTGAAAACCTACAACTAAAATTCAAGATTTAACTTTTCTTTAGCTTTCGCCACATTTTAGAGAAACTTATTCGTTTGAATAAGTTTCTCTATTTTTTTTATAAAAACCGCATCATTTATGATATGCTTCTCCCTTCATAATCTTAAATGCACGATAGATTTGTTCTAGCAGAATCACGCGCATCATTTGATGTGGGAAGGTCATCTTACTAAATGAAAGGGCATAGTCACTGCGTGCTAAGACGTCTTGATGGATCCCATTTGAGCCGCCTATGACAAATACGAAATCGCTTTGGCCCTGAGTCATGCGTTGGTCTAAGTTTTGAGCAAGCTTTTCGGATGTCAGCATGTTTCCTTCAATCTCAAGTGTGATCACAGTTTGTTGTGGTTTTATCTTACCGAGTAGACGGTCCCCCTCTTTAGCTTTCACTTGTTCGATTTCTTTGTCACTCATATTTTCTGGCGCTTTTTCATCCGGAACTTCTATCAATTCCACTTTGGTGTATGCACTCAATCTTTTTTCATATTCTGCGATTGCTTGTTTCCAATATTTCTCTTTTAATTTACCTACAGAAAGTATCGTTATCTTCACTTTTGTGCCTCCAATTATGTAAAACAAGTAAGTTATTAGAGTTATCCACAAGTTGTACACTTGTTAACAGCTTTCCCTCTTATTATAGCAATAATGTATACAGATTATTAACTTATTTGGGGATTTTTAAGGATAAATAAGCTTTTTTGTTGTTTATTTGTGGATAACTCTGTGTATAATGTGGGTATTTTGCTGTGAATTGTGCACAACACTGAATAACTTTGTGCATAACTTACATGTTTTTGCGGTCTGTTTTACATAGTTATTCACAGGATTTACGTTTTCTATACATTTTTTACAGAAAAACAGCATTGTCTTCACGTTTTTTACTTAGTATGTTTATTCATTACTTATTATTTCAAATTTTCTCACCACCATTTTCGATAAATCACCTCTATACTGCGGTCACAATGACCTCCTTTTGTCCCGAAAAAAAGAGCCAGAAGTTAATTCTTCTGACTCGTCAAAAATGCGATTAGCACTCAATTTTAATAACTGAGTCTACCCGCTGTCTTATAATGTATAAATTGGAGTAGCCTCTGCTTTATCAGTATCACAAAGCAAGACTTCTTTATTTGTATCAATATCATGCTCATTGAGCACTTGACCGACACTCATGCGCGCTAAATCTTTCATATTGTTATCTTGAGATAAATGAGAGAGGTAAATACGTTTCGTATTTCCTGTGATAACATCCGTCATCGCTAGTCCTGCATCTTCATTAGACACATGCCCTGTGTCACTGAGTATACGTTGTTTCGTATTCCAAGGATAACGACACATGCGCAACATATCCACATCATGGTTGCTTTCAAACATAAAGCAATCACTACCCTGAATCATACCTTTCATACGGTCTGAGACATATCCTGTATCCGTTAAGATCGTAAATTTCTTATAGTTATTATGGAAAATATAAAACTGTGGATCTATCGCATCATGAGACACATTAAATGATTCAATATCAAATCCGGCGATATTTTGTGTTTCATATGGGTTAAAGATAAATTTTTGCTCCATAGGAATCTTATTATCTTTTTTCTCAATCGCTGACCATGTCTTTTCATTCGCATAGACAGGTAGGTGATATTTTCGAGCGAGAACGCCTAAACCTTTAATATGATCCACATGCTCGTGTGTCACTAGAATCCCGCTTAAATCTTCTATTTTTTTATCAATTTGCGCAAAGAGGCCTTCCATTTTCTTGCCGGTTAAGCCTGCATCCACAAGCAAGCTTCCTTTTTCACTTTCTACATAAGTGGCATTGCCTGTACTACCACTCGCTAACACACTCATTCGTATCAAGTAATTTCACCCTTTCTAGCCTTAAACAACGACATATATTTGATTTTTATACTACCGGCATACTTCCGGTTCACTTACTTGATTCTTTAACTATTCTATTATACCAGTATGTGTGTGCTATTTCTAAAATCTGCTACGGCGTCTTGTACTATTTTCGAAAAACCCTCACTACTCTTTCTCGTTAATTTTCCTTCACAACGTGGGGATCATTACCCACCGCTTCAACATAATAAGTGGTTGTCTTACCTTTATGTTTCACATCAATCGCCCAATTGGATTGAAGGACTTGTACATTAGGTTCTTTAACGACGGTGTAATAACCTAAATGGATATTGGATACTTCATCGTGACGTTCTAAATAACGATTAAAGTATAGTGTTTCAATTGCAGAACGTGCAGAGTTCACTTGTTCTGGTTCATTATTTTCACCATTTGAAGGCTTGATATGACTCATCAATGTTTGTTCAAAACGGGTTGCCTTACCATTTTCAATCTTGAACGTTAGACGTGCTTTACTATTATCCATCACTGGAAAGCCTTTGTGCACTTGTTCAAATACAGCTTCATCATCATTGATGCTTCTTAATTCATATGCCTTACCGTCATATATTTTATCGCGCACATACGCTTTAAGGTCATCTGTTTGGTCTTCGCTGACTTCAATCGTGCGATCGATATCGCCTTTGAGTGTAGTTCCGTCATTTTCTGTCGCCACTTTACTATGGCTCTTCGCATATTCTGAAAAATCGTTACTGCGAGCAGTGAGTAATTGGGTTTTTAGATTTTTCGTTGTAGGTAAATCACCCGGAATACTGATTTGTTCTTGTTTAAAATTGACTTTATTTTCTTGTTCACTGTCTTGAATATGAGACTGATTGACTTTATTCGCATAAATCACGATCAACATGATGTTGACTAAAATAAATACAAAGATAAATGCTGTCTTCGCGCGTTTCCAGTTCATTTATTTTAGCCCCCCATTTCCATCGTATTCGTGCCAGTCACCTTTATACTCGATAAACCAGCGTGGGATGAGTTCACTGTTACGTTGAATTTCAATATCGTTTTTATCAGGGTTATCGTTGATCGCATAACCAATCGTCATATTAGATACCGCTTCGAAGTTAATATTTGGGTTATTTGCGAGTGATGCACGTACTTTTTCTACCCCATCGAGTGTTTTCTCTTCGTCACCGCTATCGATGGTGATGTTCGTTTTCAACAGGGCACGGCTATAGCTAAAGATACCGTGGTCGCCCCAAGACACACGTAATGATTCTAAATCGTCTTCGTTAAATGTTGGACGGCCATTAAAGAACATTTGATACATCAGCTCACCGCTTTTGTCATCTTTATCAAAGAGACGGAAATCATCGGTAAAGCCGCCGTGATGGTTGATATAATCAAACGTACTTGGAATAACCTCTTTCATATTTTTCGAGCTGTTTCTGTCCTCAGATAAGTTTTTATATTGATATTTTTCACTTCGGTCGTTGTAGTTTGCGACGCCTGTATTATTATTGTACGTCGTCGTACCACTTTTCGCACTGCGCACCACCACAGAATCATTAAAGAGGATAGCGTTCATCGTATCCACACTAAAATGACTGTAAATCGTACGATATGATTTTAATTTTTGTTCTTCACTTGGCGCAAAAATGTGCGTCGCTTTATCTACAGTATCTTTATTCGTAATTATTTCCGCATACGGTTTCATTTTCTTGTCTAGGTTGTCGAGTGTATCGGAAAATTGAGTTGCTGATGCTGAGGATTTCATTTTCACCACATCATGACGGTCCTTACTAATCGCATACATTTGTAGTTTGCCGTTCTGATCCTCATTAATCAACAGACGGTTAAAGTTGAAGTCATTTGGCACTCTCGCCTCGATGTTCATCACTTGTCCGAGATACGTGGAGAGTGGCATGTCATAAGAAAAATCAAACACGACAAAGTCATCGCTCAAATCAGGAATAATCAAGTTATGCTCACTGTGCATATGTTGGGTATGCGTCACTTTCTGATCTTGAATGACTTTATTGATTTTTTTAACACTGTCACGATGTGCTTCCATCCCTTTAACGTCACCTTCATTAGAATGAATCAGTTGGTAAGGGGTGATGACTTCATCCATCGACACATTATTCGGTTTCCCAATCGTTTGAGACTGGTTCTCTGTTTTATCGTCTTCGGTCCGATCTACATCGGAGACATCTGGCGAGAAATTCCATGTCATATAGGTGAGGACGATGCTGAGAAGGACAAGTGCAATAAGTACGGCTGATTTAGCTATCTCTTTACTCGACATCCCAATCACCGTCTTCTATGACTTCACAAGGAAGTGTAATAAAGATTGACGTACCTTGTCCTTCGACACTATTCGCCCAAATACGTCCGTTATGTGCTTCGACAATTTCTTTAGAGATGGCAAGTCCAAGACCTGTACCACCCATTTTACGTGTACGTGCTTTATCTACACGGTAGAAACGATCAAAGATCTTGTTCACTTTGTTGAGTGGAATACCGATACCATTATCTTTGATGCGGATCGTCATACGGTTGTATAACGCATTTTGTTTCATGTGAAACTCAACGCGTTTGTCGCCGCGAGAGTATTTCATCGCGTTGGTGATAACATTATCAAACACTTGGGTCATCTTATCTGGATCGATTTCAGTGAAGATCGTATCATTTGGAATTTCACGTACAAATGTTGTATCTTTCGCTGACATTTCGTGGCGGTTAATAATTTTATTAATGAACATGTTGAAGTCGACAATTTCTTTAGTAATTTGATCTGATTCGTTATCCATTTTAGATAACTGTAAGAGATCGTTAACTAGTCGAATCATACGTTCAGTTTCTTCTCGTGTGACAGATAAGAATTGTGGTGCAATCTCTTCATCTTTCCAAGCACCTTCTTCAAGCGCTTCGATGTAACTATTCATGGATGTTAGTGGCGTACGCAATTCGTGTGAAACGTTCGCAACGAATTCACGACGTTCACGTTCGACTTGTTGTTGTTCGGTTACATCGTGTAACACGGCAATATAACCTGTAACAAAGCCAGTATCTTGCACGATGGTACTGAAGTTAACACGTACGATAATATTTTCTTCTTCGTTGATATCGAGCAAGAAGCTATCGCTATTTTCTTGGATTTCATCTAGTGAATAATCCGCTTCTAAATCTAAGACTTTCAACAAGTAATCGCCAATGACTTCATCTTTCGTCGTGCCAAGCATTTTCAGTGCCATATCGTTAATAATGCGCACACGGCCGCGGCGATCGGTTGCTAAAATACCATCACTCATATGTCTGATGACAGAGTCGAGTCGCCGTTTTTCACTTTCTGTATTAGCTTGTGCTTCTTGTACACGTTTGGATAGATTGTTGAAGGCGAGTGCGAGTTCACCAATTTCGTCATTACCGTAGATTTTTACACGTTGGGTATAGTTCCCTTTCGCCATTTCTACGGTTTGGTTACGCATATCTGTGATTGGTTTCGTAATCGTACGGGCAATGAAGAACCCGAGAATGATGGTGATAATAAGCGAAATCGCCGTACCTACGATAAAGATTTGGTTAATATTGCTGAGTTGGTTATATACATTGTTGATGTCGGCTTCGATATAAATGACACCCAATGTACCTTCTGCAGTCTTCACTGGTAAGTTATAGACCCACACACGTTGTTTCCCATTACCGTAATCTTTTAGAATCGTTTGGTTATTCGGTTCTCCGAGTGATAGGGTTTTCTGGATGGAGCTGTCGTTTGTTTTTTTGTATAAATAACGACTGCGGTTAGACTGCTTGGAGGTTGCCAGGATGGTTTGTTCTTTATCAATGTAGCGAATTTCTATAATTTCTTGACGGTTGGCATACTCATTAAGTAAGTTTTGGACTTCTTTCGAGACATTGACCTGACTGTCATTTTCATAAATTTTTTCTACGTTAATTTCAATTTGTTTCGCATATTGAGAGATATTATTTTTAAATGTTTGTGTCAGTTCTTTCTCTAAACTATTTGTGAAATACAATCCGATGATTTGCATCCCAATAATAATGAGCAAGACATAAACGATAACGAGTTTGGTGTGTAGAGATTGAAAGTGTTTAAGCCATTTCATTTAACGCAGCCTCTTAATCGTGCTGTTGTAAGAAGTATCCTACACCACGACGCGTTACAATATACTCTGGATGAGAAGGATCATCTTCTATTTTTTCACGTAAACGACGAATCGTTACGTCTACTGTTCGTACATCACCGAAATAATCATATCCCCACACCGTTTGTAATAGATGTTCACGTGTCATTACTTGTCCCATATGTTTAGATAAGTAATGGAATAATTCGAATTCACGATGCGTTAATTCAATGTCTTCACCGCGTTTTTTAATTGAATACGCATCTGGGAAAATTACGATATCTTTGATTGTTATTTCGTTAGATGTATCTTCTGTATCTGTCGCAGGTTGTGAATAATGACGACGTAAGTTTGCTTTCACACGTGCGATGAGTTCACGTGTACTGAATGGTTTTGTTACGTAATCATCTGCACCGAGTTCTAAGCCTAACACTTTATCAATTTCTGAGTCTTTCGCTGTAAGCATAATAATAGGCATTTCATATTTTTTACGAACCTCACGGCAGACTTCCATGCCGTCACGACCTGGAAGCATGATATCTAATAATACGATGTCAGGTTCTACCTCATATATTAAATCAATTGCATCGTTTCCGTCATAAGCACAATGCACTTCATAACCTTCTTTATTCAGATTAAATTCTAAAATATCAGCAATTGGTTTTTCATCATCGACTACAACAATTTTTCTAGCCATTTTTATAAACCTCATTTCTCGATTATGATGACAGTTAATGTTCTTTTTGTATTTTCTTCTACACTGTATAATTTACCATTTATAGTGGGTTAATTCTATGAAACTAAATAAAACATTATATTGCTATATTGTACCATATCATGACTATTTTTTAATTCCCTTAAAACTATGGTGACTACGGTAGGCCCTTCTTAGTTAACGAATATGAATCTATTAAGTGAACCTAGTTTCAAAATGAATGGTTATAGATGTATGCGTTGTTTGGAAAATGTACACAATGTCGCATATCTTGAGTAACACGCATCATTCAAAAATTTGCATACAAAAAGAGGATGACACGCGTCACCCTCGGATGAAAAATGAATGCATAAAAAAATGCCCATCCTATTGGAAGGGCAAGACGGTCCCGATGGGATTCGAACCCACGCTCTCCTGCGTGACAGGCAGGCGTGTTAACCGCTACACTACGGGACCTAAATTGAATGGTGACTCCTACGGGACTCGAACCCGTGTTACCGCCGTGAAAGGGCGGTGTCTTAACCGCTTGACCAAGGAGCCTGTCTCAAGCACAGAATTTATTATAGCAACAGTTCAGTAGGAACACAACCTTTTTTCGCAACTTTTTAAGTGGACTTTTATACATTAGTTGTATATTGAGTTAAATGTTAACGAAGTATCGTATTTGTTTTTATCGGTTTATTAATAAGTGGTTAAGCGCTTACGCTTTTTATTTCATTTTTCATTCATTTTATAAAAATGTATATTCATAAATGTTGATGATGTGAGGAAGTTGAGATATTTAAATTTGTTGTTAGACGGGTATATGTTGTTGTAAACTTATCAACTTTTTGTTTATTTGATAAACTAATACTAAAAGAGAGAGAACAGTTGTCCCTCCTGTATCTTGTAAATCAGAAGCTAATAGAGGTGTATTTACTATGCTAATCACTATTCTCATTATTTTAATATTAACTATACTTATTCCGACTATTTATTTTGGAATACAATACATTAAATTAAAAAAAGCCCATGCCTCAGATCAAAAATTCGAACATTTAACGGCTAATATGATGCGAGCAGACAGCATAATTATTCCTATCATGTTACTCCTCGTTGTATTGCTCTATATTTTCCATTAATATAAAAACCCGCTCCATTCGATCAACAATGAAGCGGGTTTTCTCTATTTATTTCAATTACCAAAGTTCTGTTAAAAGATTGGTTTGATTACGATCTGGACCAACTGAGAAGATTGAAATGTTTACGTCACAAAGTTCTGCAATGCGTTCTAAGTAGTGACGTGCATTGTCAGGTAATTCTTCTAAGCTGCGGCAACCTGTAATATCTTCGTTCCAACCTGGAAGTTCTTCAAAGATTGGTTTGCAGCGTTTTAGATCGTTTAAGTTTGCTGGGTACTCTGTAATTTCTTCCCCATCTAATTCGTATGCGGTACAAATTTTAACTGTATCTAAACCAGTTAACACATCAATAGAGTTAATAGAAAGGTCTGTAATACCGCTCACACGGCGAGAGTGACGTAATACCACAGAGTCGAACCAACCGACACGTCTTGGGCGTCCTGTTGTTGTACCGTATTCATGTCCGACTTCACGGATGTGGTGACCATCATCATCAAATAATTCAGTTGGGAATGGACCATCACCGACACGTGATGTATAGGCTTTACATACACCAATCACTTTAGAGACAAACGTTGGACCTACACCTGCACCCACTGTCACGTTACCAGCAACAGGGTTACTAGATGTAACAAATGGGTACGTACCATGGTCGATATCTAACATCACACCTTGTGCACCTTCGAAGAGTACTTTTTCATCTGCTTGGTGTGCATCATCTAACACTTTTGCAGTATCTGTAACAAACGGTGCGAGACGTTGACCTGCCGCATAATATTCCTCAAAAATGTCATCGAATGTTGGACAAGATTTACCAAACATACCTTGGAAATAGTCTTCTTTATATGCGAGGTTCGCTTTCAATTGTTCGCTAAATGCATCTTTATCTAGTAAATCTGCCATGCGAATACCCATACGTTGTGCTTTATCTACATAAGCTGGACCAATTCCTTTTTTCGTCGTACCAATTTTATTATCTCCGCGACGTTCTTCTTCATATTCATCTTGTTTTAAGTGATAAGGTAGAATCACTTGTGCGCGGTTTGAAATACGTAGATTATCAGTAGAGATGCCACGTTCGTTTAAACCATCTAATTCTTTTAATAATGCGACTGGATCAACGACCACGCCGTTACCAATCACTGCTAATTTATCTTTATAAAAAATACCTGATGGTACTAAGTGTAATTTATATGTTTCTCCGTCAAATTTAATGGTATGTCCTGCGTTATTACCTCCTGAAAAGCGTGTAATAACATCTGCCTGCTCTGCTAAGAAGTCCGTGATTTTTCCTTTTCCTTCGTCTCCCCATTGTGTCCCAACTACTACGATTGATGACATGTGAGCACCTCCAAGTTTTTGTCAATTTACCATTAAGTATTCTATCAATATCACCTTGATAATGCAAATAAAAATCGAACATTATTTATCGTGTGATTTCTTAATGATTTGTGAAATCTCAAAACCATCAAATTCATAATAAACGCCTTTATATAAAGGGTTTAGCCGTTTAAAGTTTATTTTCAATACACATACTTCTTCAAAAAATTGTACTTAGAATCAAAACGAAACCCACACATTAAATATATTTTAAATAAAAATGTACGGGTTTTAACCTATTGATTAAGATCCCATATCGGCATGCGCATAATCAATATCAGTAAATTTATTATATTGTTTCATGAAGTGTAATTTCACGGTACCAGTAGGGCCGTTACGTTGTTTAGCGATAATGATTTCTATCTCCCCGTTATCGTCATTCGTCTGTGGTTCAAAGCCGCCACCATCATCGTCATCTTCATCATCACCGCGGTTATAATAATCTTCACGGTATAAGAATGCGACGATATCGGCGTCTTGCTCGATCGAACCAGACTCACGAATGTCACTCATCATCGGGCGTTTATCTTGTCGTTGTTCTACGCCACGTGAGAGCTGACTGAGGGCAATGACCGGGCACTCTAATTCACGCGCAATCGCTTTTAATGTTCGAGAGATTTCAGATACTTCTTGTTGTCGGTTATCACTATAACGTGAGCCACTACCTTGGATGAGTTGTAGATAGTCAATGACAATCATATCTAAGCCGTGTTCTTGCTTTAAGCGACGGCATTTCGATCTGATGTCTGTTACACGGATACCCGGAGTGTCATCGATGAAAATTTTCGTCCGGGACAGCTTACCTACTGCGATGGTGAATCGGTTCCAGTCTTCTTCTGTCATTTCACCAGTACGCAAGCGGTTAGAGTCCACATTACCGGAACTACAAATCATCCGCGTTGCCAATTGGTCTGCACCCATTTCAAGTGAGAAAATACCGACCGTGTACTGTGCTTCGTTCGTCGCTACCTTTTGTGCGATATTCAGTGCGAAGGCAGTCTTACCTACTGATGGACGTGCTGCCAAAATAATTAAATCATTGCGATTAAAACCAGCTGTCATTTGATCCAAATCACGGTAGCCTGTCGGTATACCTGGTGTCTGTCCGCTATTTTGATCGAGTAATTCCGCATTTTCATAAACATCACCGAGAATGTCACGAATTTCTTTAAATCCTTCGCTCTGTCTCGTATTCGATAAGTCTAAGATACGTCTTTCTGCGTCACTCAATACAGAGTCTAAATCAAGTTCGTCATTGTAGCCATCTTTCGCGATACTGTCAGCAACTTGAATCAGTCTTCGTTTGGCTGCATGTTTATATACGATATCGATGTAATAATCTATGTTTCGCGTCGTTGGTACAACGGTAGAAAGTTCACCTAAGTATTCAGCGCCACCCGCTTCATTTAAACGTCCTTCTTGGATGAGTTTATCCATCAATGTCACCGCATCAATCTCACGTTCATCCTGGTTCAGTTCCATCATTGCTCTAAAGATATGTTGATGGGCTCCACGATAAAATGACTCAGGAAGCAGCACTTCCTGAGTTGAATTGATGAGTTTTGGATCTATGATAATGGCGCCTAAAACAGACTGCTCTGCCTCATTACTATGTGGCATTTGGTTTTGCTGGTTCATTTCATCCATTTTGATTACACCTCATATCTCCATTTCGTATTATTGTTCTACAGTGTGAACACGGATTGTACCTTCCACTTCTTTATCGAGTTTCACTGGTACGTTTGTATAACCTAATGCATGGATACCATTAGGTAAGTCCATTTTACGTTTATCGATTTTAATATCGTGTTGTTTTTGTAACGCTTGAGCGATTTGTTTAGTGCTCACTGAACCGAATAATTTACCGCCTTCACCTGATTTTGCAGTGACTTCAACTTCGATTTCAGCTAAGCGTTCTTTAAGAGCTTTCGCATCTTCAATTTCTTTTTCACGTTCTTGTTCTGCACGTTTGTTTTGTTGTTCAAGTTGTTTCAAGTTACCTTGGTTCGCTTCGATAGCTAAATTATTTTTGAATAAATAGTTGTTTGCGTAACCTACAGGTACATCTTTGATTTCGCCTTTTTTACCTTTATTTTTAACATCTTGTGTGAAAATTACTTTCATCATTCTTCACTCCTACTCATTTGTTCTGTAATTGCTTGTTGTAATTGTTCAATCGCTTCATCTACAGTTACATCTTTCAACTGGGTAGCTGCATTGGTGAGATGGCCACCGCCGCCTAATGCTTCCATTGTTAGTTGGACGTTCACTGAACCAAGTGAACGTGCTGACATACCTACGAGATTATCCTCTCGACGTGCGATGACATATGAAGCTTCAACACCATCTAAACTTAATAATTCATCGGCTGCTTGTGCGACAGTCACAGGATGGAAGATCTTATCATCTGGACCGTGCGCAATCGCCACACCGTGATCTTGTAATTTAACAGTACGGATTAATTCTGTACGGTTGATGTACGTATCGATATCATCTTTTAAGAAGTGTTGGGTCAAGATGGTATCGGCACCATGTGCACGTAAGTAACTTGCGGCATCAAACGTCCGTGAGCCTGTCCGCAAGGTGAAGTTACGCGTATCGACGATGATACCTGCGAACATCACTGTAGATTCTAAGCGAGTGAGTCGTTGCTCTGTCGCTTGATATTCTAACAGTTCTGTCACTAACTCGGCTGTAGAACTTGCATAAGGTTCCATGTATACGAGCAATGGACTTGAGATAAAGCTTTCGCCACGACGGTGGTGGTCGATAACCACTTTACGGTTTGCTTTATTCAAGATGTTTTCATCCAACACCATTTCAGGCTTATGCGTATCGACAATGACGACCGTTGTTTTAGACGTCATCATATCCCATGCTTCATCGGACGTTACAAATCGTTCTTTTAGTTCTGGTTTTTCATCAACGGCATCCATGACACGACGTAATGTCGGATCAATATCCGAATCATTTAATACGATATAAGCGTCTAAGTGATTCATCATCGCAAAGCGAGAAACACCGATCGCTGCCCCAATCGCATCTAAGTCAGGTCGTGTATGTCCCATCACGATGACTTTGTCACCTTCCATTAAGATGTCTTTCAATGCGTGAGAAATAACACGTGCTCTTACACGCGTACGTTTTTCCATAGGGTCTGTTTTACCACCATAGAAGCGCACATTACCATTGATGTGTTTGATCGCGACTTGGTCACCGCCACGTCCTAAGGCGAGATCAAGACCAGATTGTGATAAGTCCCCGAGATCGATGAGATTTTCTGAGCCTTCACCGACACCGATACTAAGCGTGAGTTGTGCACGATAGCCCACACTTTTTTCACGTAATTGTTGTAAAATGTCGAAATTATTTTCTTCTACTTCATTTAAAATGCGTTGATTTAAATAAGCGACGAATTGGTCTGAACTGTAGCGTTTGAAGAAAATATTATATTCTTGCGCCCAGCGACTAATAATACGCGTCACCATAGAGTTGATTTCAGAACGTTGTGTATCGTTCATATTTTGTGTGATTTCATCGTAGTTATCTAGGAACAACGTCGCAATAATCGGTTTAGAATCTTCATATAAATCTCTTGTTTCGACTTCTTCAGTGATATCGAAGAAATATAAAATGTGATCCGCTTCATCATAACGAACACGATAATGGTATTCGTTGTCCTCAGTTTCGATTTCTTGAGTTTTTTCTAATTGTTTTAAAATATTGGGATACACTTCATTGACCGGATCGGAAATCACATTGCGAGTTAAACGTTCAGACATGAACTGATTCACCCACTCGATATTGTCATTTTCATCTAATACGATCATCCCTATCGGTAAATGTTTGATCGCAGATTGACTTGCTGCCGATATGTGTCCACTTAAATCGTCAACATAATTATCCATTTTGAGCAAAGCTTGTCTTCCCATGATGATCGTTATAATAATCATCACGATCAGTGCGATTGCGGCAATCGTCGCGACAACTGGATTGAATACAAACCATACTGCAACGAGCGCAATGCCTGTCAGTACCATTAATATAAATGGCAACATTAAAGCTTTCTTAGTGGATTGACGGTTCATTGTCCCACCTCAAATCATTTTTTAATGCTTGATTTTAAATTTAACGCTAAGTCTATGACTCCCAATAATGCGACGAGATGCGTTACTGGATTGATGATAATACCTACTACGAGTATAGCTACTGTCACCGCGAATGGCAGTGATTTTGCCTTTCCAAAATAATGGATTAAACTCAATCCTTGAAGGAACATACAAAGTGATAAAATGTTTTCAAAGTTTAATAGAATACTTTGGAATGTACTTGGTTCTACCGCGAATAATACAAGTAATAATACAATGACATAAAGCACTAATAACACGCGCGGCATACGCCATAAGTACAATGGTTTAAATAATGGCGTTGCGACTTTAAATTTTCTTACGATTGGGAATGTGACAATCAAACTGATTAACACGAATAAGAAAATGCCTATAATGACAAGGCTCGGTAATTGAACTGACATTTGTCGAAAGCTTTCTTCAAGCATGTTCTGGTAATTGTCACCCATACCTGTCACTGTCACAGCTTCTTGCATGCGGTTTTTTAATGGCCGTATGATTGATTCTGAACTTGGCATCATTTTTGCTGCTTGTAAGACCATCATGACAATCACTGCGGCGATACCTGCAATTGTCGTACTGATGTATAAAATACGTTCTTTAGATGTACGTTCAAGTAATAATTGACCAATCACCAAGCTAAGTAGTAACAAAATGATCATGGTACTCAACACGAAAATGTTGCCGAGTAACACGGTTACTACTACAGAAATTACGGCTGCTAACCCAAATGAAGCTTTAGATTTATGCCATAATACTATACCCGGAATGGTTGCAAATAAGCTTAATATAATTCCAACTGGTGGAACGATATGTAAGACTAAAGCCACAACGAGGAGAGAAAGTGTACCTAAGATTGTCGCTTTAGCGTTTATTTTTGAAAACAAATTCGCCACTCCTATACTAATTTTGTCTATAAGGACTATTTTAACCTCTTTAAACGTTTTATACAATTATAGTTATTGCGTTTGGCCCTTGAGACATATGTGAATGCATCTCATGCTGTTGTCGCTATTCTAGATCATCGTTTTGCTTTCGTTACTTTTAGAAAATGATACAAGTTAGGTGCCCAATTATTGAAGTTTAACAAGAAACCGTCGTGACCGACATTGTCCGGCACAAAGAAATGGCAGTGGTATTTAAAGCGTGCGCCTGTCCGGTAAACTTGGTCATCTGGATACAATAAGTCATCGATAAATCCGATTGTTAACACTTTGGTGTCTAGAGAACGAAATACCTGATCGACATCTGTACGACCTCGATCGATGTGATGACTATCTAAGACGTCGAGCAGTGTTAAATAACATGCTAAATCAAAGTTTTCTTTGAATTTATCGCCTTGGTATTTTTGATAGGAAACGACTTCATCTGGTGAAAATCGCTCATCGTAACTTTTAGACGAACGATAGGTTAAGAAACCTAATTGACGTGCGATACTGAGACCCTCTTTACCTCCGAGATAAATCGCCTGTCTCGCAATTTCATTAAACGCGCGACTATAAGAAGATGTATGATCGGTAGCTGCCAGAATCACTGCTTTATCTACAGTAAAACTTCGATTGTATAACAGTTCAAGTGCCTGCATACCGCCGAGAGAACCCCCGATCAAAATATTAATATGTGTAAAACCTAACGCTTCAATACCGAGTTCTATCGCACGTACAATATCCCTGATTGTTAAGTGATCTGGAAAATGGTCGTCAGTCAATTTAGAGCTCGAGCCAAAAGGACTGCCTATCACATTAAAGGTGAGAAACTGATAATCGTTAATCGGTAAGTAACCCCCATCAATGATCTCGCGCCACCATCCCGGTTCCTCGTCTGTCCCATACGTTAAATGGTTACCTGTGAGCGCATGACATATCACGACTAAAGGTTGCCCAGGATAACCGACGTGTTCATAGCGCAGCTGTAAAGGGTCTATGATTTCACCAGATTCCGTTTCAAATCGTCCTAAATTTAATGTACTTACTGTATAGTGCGTCAACGTGATAACCTCCTTATAAAATCATCCACTAAGATTCCAGTTGTTTTGTAACAATTTTCAGTTTAATTCAATTTCATTGTGTCAATGATGTGCTGATGTCGGAGGGTTGAGATAGCCAATATTGCGTCACCGCTTCTCCCGTTTCATTAAGGCTGAGGCTGTCCCAAGATTGCGACGGTTCTCCATGTTCCATCGTTTTCAGTAGTTACCGAGGGGACTTCAAGATTGCAATTTCACTCTTTTTCATTGCATTAGGTCATCTAGATGAAAAAGCGTAAAATCGCAACAATGCCTAAGCCTCCGAGCACAGTGATGGTCATACTTTTAGTAAAAATGGCTAATAAGATGGTAGGAACAAGTGCAATCAAATACTGCACATCTAGCGTAAAACCAAAGCCATAATCACGCTGTTGAATGACCCCGTCCATAATCAATGCTGTAAACAAAGTAATAGGAATAAACGAGAGCCACTTTACAATAATCTCCGGCAACGAAATATGAGAAATGAGCACAAACGGTATGATGCGTGTGAGCCAGGTCACCAAACCACACACTAAGATCAAACTCACCATGTAAAGATCTGTCGTCATCGATCCATCACCACCCCTAATGCTGCCGTTATCGTAGAAGATAAAATGATTGCGACATAGGATGGCATGATGAGACTTAACAGCAACATCATGACGACGACACAACTCATCAGCACGAGATATTTCATAATTTTCGTCCGTTTCACAGTTTCAAATTGCGCAATCGTTAAAAAGACAAACATTGCCGTAATCGCAAAATCTAATCCGAGTGCTTCAGGATGTTGAATATAATCGCCAAACACTGCCCCTATTATAGTAGAAAAGGTCCAAAATAAATAAGCTGTGATATTAATACCATGCATCCATCGATCTGTGATCAACTCTCCTCTGATACGTGGTGTAATGGCAACGCCAAACGTTTCATCGGTCACAAGAAAGCCGAGCCCCACCCTATTTAAGAATCCATATGATTTAAATGTAGGGGCGAGCGTCATACTTAATAGGAACATTCTTGAATTCACAATGAAGGTTGTTAACACTATCGCTGAGAACGGCGTACCAGCGAGGAGTAATGTACAGATAATAAATTGTGCTGCACCTGCATAAACCAATAAACTGAGCAGTGTAATTTCTAAAATACTAAAATTAGCAGCTGCTGCGACAATACCAAACGATAAACCAATACCCGCATAACCTAATAAGGTTGGAATACATTCTTTAACCCCTTGCCGAAATGTGCTGTGCTCCATCCCATCGTCCTCCGTCTCAATTAAGCAGCATATGCTTTATACTCTGAAAATATCCGATAAGGTAAGACTTCGGGTTGTCTGTCGTTAGACTAACCGGTGTATTATTTTCCGCTACATTTTCGAATATTGAAACAATTTTAACACAATTCTGAGTTTTCTGATATATCTATTGAGAGATTCAATTGATAATCTTATGATGTGAAAAGATAACGGTTCCCCTCCCCTATCTTTAATTTCTGAGATGGCGCCCCGTCGGTTGAGAGTCTATAAGTGGGACTTCTTCTGTCATTTTGAATCACCTCATCTCTCCCTTTAAATATAAAAAAAGAGTTATTGGAAACTTAGGATAACTTGCTTCCAATAACTCTGATTTAAGTGTATATGAAGTGCTAGTGATTATTTCGTAGCTCTTTCAATTTTAGTTTTACCACCCATGAATGGTACGAGTGCTTCAGGGATTGTCACTGAACCATCTTCGTTTTGATAGTTTTCAACGATAGCTGCAAATGTACGACCTACTGCTAAACCACTACCATTTAATGTGTGGACAAGTTCAGGTTTAGAGTTTTTATCGCGTTTGAATCTCATGTTAGAACGACGTGCTTGGAAGTCTGTAATGTTTGAGCAAGAGCTGATTTCTTTATAATCATCATAACTTGGTAACCAAACTTCTAAGTCATATGTTTTGCTTGAACCAAAGCCGATGTCACCAGTACAGAGGATCACACGACGGTATGGTAAGCCAAGTTCTTCTAAGATTGATTCAGCGTGTTGTGTCATTTCTTCTAAAGCATCCCAAGAATCTTCTGGTTTTTCAATGCGAACCATTTCAACTTTGTCGAATTGGTGTAAGCGAATTAAACCTCTTGTGTCACGACCAGCTGAACCTGCTTCACTTCTGAAACATGCAGATTGCGCTGTGAATTTCGCTGGTAATACGCCAGGTTCGATGACTTCATCTCTATAGTAGTTTGTTAATGGGACTTCAGCAGTTGGAATTGTGTAAAGTCCTTCTTTTTCAACTTTGAAAAGGTCTTCTTCAAATTTAGGTAATTGGCCTGTACCGTACATTGAAGCACTATTTACGAGTTGTGGTACCATCATTTCTTTATAACCGTGTTGTGTTGTATGTTTAGTTAACATGTAGTTCATTAATGCACGTTCTAATTGAGCCCCTTCATTTGTTAAGAATACAAAGCGTGCACCTGATACTTTCGCAGCACGTTCAAAGTTAGCCATTTCTAATTCTTCAACTAAATCCCAGTGTGGTTTTGCTTCAAAATCGAATTGACGTGGTTCTCCCCAACGTTTTAACTCAACGTTTTCTTCGTCAGATTCACCTTCTGGCACATCATCATGGATTAAGTTTGGAATGCGTGATAATTTATCATTTAATTCATTTTCAACTTGTTTAAGTGAATTATCAGTGTCTTTGATTTTATCTCCAAGTTCACGCATTTCTTTAATGACGTCATCTGCATCTTCTTTATTACGTTTTTTCTCTGCAATTTCATCGCTCACTCTGTTGCGATCTGATTTCATTTCTTCAGTTTGTTTGATGAGGTCACGGCGTTGTTCGTCTAATTTTAAAACTTCATCTACTACTGAGCTATCCATCCCACGTTTTTCAACTTTTTCTTTTACGCGATCTGTTTCTGTACGAAATAATTTAATGTCTAGCATTGCTTCATTCTTCCCTTCTAAAATAATAATCATTTAGGATAAACAACGAAAAAAAGACCACATCCCAACCAAGGGACGTGGTCTACGCGTTGCCACCCTATTTAACAAACTTAATTTAAAAAATTAAGATGCACTCATTACTTAAAATAACGGTTAATACCGATTGTTCACATGAGTAGGTAGATTCATATTACGTTTGATTACTTGTTCACACCCTACACAAGCTCTCTGAAATCAAAGCTGTAATACTACTTAGCCTACGAACAATAATTTATTCATTTAATTAATTTTAATATAGCAAATTATATGACAATTTGCAAATAACTTTCGTAAAAAGTTTTTATTTTTATGTCAGATTAAACGGCTGAGTCGCTGTAAGCTTGGTCACGAAGGTATTGGCTCACCGCTTCAATATCTTTATGGAACTGACGGTCTTCTTTGATTGTTGAAACGATTTGACGCATTTCGTCATATTTTTTATGTGTTTTAGGAGATAATTTATCAACATCTTGATATTCCACAGCTTGTAACGCAATGATACATTCGATTGCTAGGACGCGTCTTGCGTTTTCAACCATTTGGTAGCCATGACGAGAAGCAATCGTACCCATAGAGACATGGTCTTCTTGGTTCGCTGATGACGGAATAGAGTCTACGCTCGCTGGATGTGCAAGTGTTTTATTTTCAGAAACAAGACTTGCTGCAGCATATTGCATAATCATCGCACCACTTTGTAGACCTGGCTCTGGACTCAAGAACGCTGGTAAACCATTGTTTAACTGTGGATTAACGAGACGTTCTAAACGACGTTCTGACACATTCGCAAGTTCACTGACGCCTAATTTTAAGAAGTCGAGTGCAAATGCGACAGGTTGGCCATGGAAGTTACCACCTGAGATGACAAACGTTTCATCGCCTTCGTCAAAGATCAGTGGGTTATCATTCGCAGCATTCATTTCAAATTCTAATTTTTCCTTCACGTAATTAAACACTTGGAAACTTGCGCCATGAATTTGTGGAATACAACGCAATGTGTACGCATCTTGAATACGCACTTCACCTTGGCGTGTCGTTAATTGTGAGTCTGCTAACCAGTCTCTCATACGTGCGGCAACATCGATTTGTTCTTGGAAATTACGCACGCGATGAACTTGATCACGGTAAGCATCTGTAATACCGTTTAAGGCTTGGTGTGTGAGTGAAGCAATCCACTCTGCTTGATAGCCTAACGCTTCAGCTTCTATGTAACTGATCACACCTTGTGCAGTCATCGCTTGTGTACCATTAATTAAAGCGAGACCTTCTTTCGCTTGTAATTGAAGCGGTTCGCGGTCGAGTTGTTTTAACACGTAGCGGCTGTCTACTTCTTCCCCTTTATAGTAAACATGACCTTCACCAATAAGGGCTAACGCTAAGTGTGCAAGCGGTGCTAAATCCCCTGAAGCACCTAATGAACCTTGTTGTGGAATCACTGGAATGATTCGATGATTGATAAAGTAGATGAGCTGATCAATCAGTTCAACGGTTGCACCTGAATGTCCTTTTAATAAAGTATTCAAGCGTAAAATCATCATCACGAGGGCTACCTCTTCAGAAAATGGTTTGCCGACACCACATGCATGAGAACGAATTAAATTCACTTGTAATTGGTTATATTGATCTTGATCGATCAATACATCACTAAATAAACCAAAACCCGTTGTAATACCGTAGACCGTTTCTTTATGATTGATAATCCGTTCCACGATCGCACGACTTTGTTTGACGTTTTGTAGTGCTTCATCACTGATTTCAACTTGATCTTCGTTATAAAGAAAGTGTCTAATATCTTGAATTGTAAGCTGGTTTCCATCTAATTGTAATACCATGATTTCAACTCCTCCTATACTCCCTATGTTGCTTAAAGTATACACTTACCTTCTTTTATAAACAATAACAATCCAGATATCCGTAACTCGCTAGCGTAGTAACATATTAACAAGCTAAAGTGTTTTACGTAGATTTTGTGAAACGGATGAAGCGTATATTAAGTTTTATAAATAGTTATTGACGAAAATAAAGGGCGGGTATATCATGCTATTATATTTGTAGCAAAAAGATTTAAAAACAATCAACATAAAATCAATCCCATTAAAAATGAAACAGAAAGTGAGGTCTTAGTCATGGAAACACTATCCTCTGTCAGTATCCCACCACGTAAGGATGAAACTCATAAAGGGGATTACGGCAGAATATTACTTATTGGAGGAAACGCGAGTATGGGAGGTGCCATCATGCTGGCGGCTCGTGCTTGTGTCTTTAGCGGTAGTGGTTTGATCACAGTAGCAACGCATCAAAATAACCACTCTGCACTACATTCACGATGCCCTGAAGCGATGGTCATCGATATTAATGATACGAAAATGCTTACCAAAATGATTGAAAGTTCGGATTGTCTCTTAATCGGTCCGGGCTTAGGTTGTGACTTCAAAGGTAATAATGCGATCACTTTCTTATTACAAAACATTCAAGAACACCAAACATTAATTATTGATGGAGATGCCATCACCATCTTTAGTAAATTGAAATTACAAATGCCAAATTGTCGCGTCATCATTACGCCTCACCAAAAAGAATGGGAACGTATCAGCGGCATTCCAATTTCTGAACAAACTTACGAGCGTAATCGTAAAGCTGTGGATGAACTCGGTGTCACTGTCGTGCTCAAACAACATGGGACTGAAATTTATTTTAAAGATAAAGAATACAAACTACCGATTGGTACACCAGCGATGGCGACTGGTGGTATGGGAGATACACTTGCAGGTATGGTGACAAGCTTTGTAGGTCAATTTGATGATACAAATGAAGCGGTTGCGACAGCGACTTACTTGCATAGCTACATTGGTGAACAACTTTCAGAAAAAATGTACGTTGTACCACCTTCTAAATTAATCGATGAAATCCCATATGCGATGAAATCCATCGAATCAGACTCATAAAAAAGAAGCTGATGCCTCTCACTTTGAAGAGCCATCAGCTTTTTTATGTGTTTATTTATCTTTTTGAGTGATTGAATTCAGGCTGCTGTTTTATTCGTCTGAATCATCATCTTGTTCTTGAATATCTTCATTCACACGATCCATGAAGTCTTGTCTTAACTCTGTTTGACGTTCATCGTCTGTATCCTCATCTGTGGTTTCATCTTCAGTATGAATGATACCATCTGGATCATCTGCATTTTCTACCACCGCTTCTGCATCTTCAGTGGATTGGGTCGCTTCCACACCTTCAGCTTCGATCGCTTCAGTATCCTCTGTTTGATCTTCAGTTTCTTCTTCAACGACTTTTGCGACAGTAGAAACGAATTGATTATCGCCGAGGCGAATTAATTTCACACCTTGTGCAGCACGGCCATTAACTGAAATATCTTGAACGTCGATTCGGATAATGACACCTTGGTTTGTCACAATCATTAAGTCTTCTTCACCTGTAACGGTAGTGATACATACGATTTTACCATTACGTTCTGTCACTCTCGCTGTCATCAATCCTTTACCGCCACGGTTCGTTACACGATACTCACTGAGTGCTGTACGTTTACCGAAACCATTTTCAGTCACCACAAGCATTTCTTGTTCGCTATCTTCATCCGCTACGTCTAAACCAATGACTTGGTCATCTTCACGTAGTGTAATACCTTTCACACCCGCAGCAATACGACTTAATGGACGTAAGCTTGTTTCTTTGAAGCGGATAAGTGATGCGTTTGCAGTACCGATTAAGACATCTTGATTACCCTCTGTTAAACGAACGGCAATAAGTGCATCGCCTTCTTTAAAGTTGATCGCAATCTTACCATTTCGGTTGATGTGAGAGAAGTTGCTTAATGCGGAACGTTTTACAGTACCGTATTTTGTCGCAAAGATGAGATAATGTGATTCGCTCGTTAAGTCTTTCACGGCAATCATCGTACTGATGCTTTCATCATTATCGAGCTCAATCGCGTTCACGATTGGGATACCTTTAGACTGACGGGAGAGTTCCGGCACCTCATAACCTTTCAGTTTGTAGACGCGACCTTTGTTAGTGAAGAACAAGATGTTGTCATGTGTGCTCAATGTTACGAGCTGACTCACGAAGTCTTCTTCTAACGTGTTCATACCTTGGACACCACGACCGCCGCGATTTTGTGCACGGTAGGTAGAGACAGGTAAACGTTTGATGTAGTTATTATGACTTAATGTGATGACGATTTGTTCTTCAGGGATTAAGTCTTCATCCTCGATGTTGTCTACACCACCGAGTTGAATTTCTGTTTTACGTTCATCACCATAACGATCACGGACATCGATGAGTTCTTCACGAACCAATTCAACAAGTTTTTCTTCGTCCGCTAAAATTTCTTTCAATTCTTCAATGTAAGAAATAAGTTCATCATATTCAGATTCGATTTTATCGCGTTCTAAACCTGTTAAACGTCTTAAACGCATATCGAGAATCGCTTGTGCTTGGCGTTCACTTAAATCAAAGCGTTCTTGTAAGCGTGACATCGCGAGTTTATCGTTATCTGATTCACGGATGATCGTAATAATTTCATCAATGTGATCAAGCGCAACTTTCAACCCTTCTAAAATGTGGGCACGGTCTTGCGCTTTTTTCAAATTATATTCAGTACGACGACGAACAACGACTTTTTGGTGATCTAAATAATGTACTAATGTTTCTTTCAGTGAGAGTAATTTAGGTCGACCATCCACTAACGCGATCATATTCACACCAAATGATGTTTGAAGTGGCGTTAATTTATAAAGATTATTTAAGATAACGCTAGAGTTCGCATCTTTACGAATATCGATGACTACACGCACACCCGTACGTAAACTTGTTTCATCGCGTAAGTCTGTAATGCCGTCAATTTTCTTATCGCGTACCAGTTCAGCAATTTTTTCAATTAAACGTGCTTTATTCACTTGGTACGGCACTTCGGTTACGACGATGCGTTGACGGCCGCCGCCACGTTCTTCGATTTCAGCACGAGCGCGCATTTGAACAGAACCTCGTCCTGTTTCGTAAGCACGACGGATACCACTTTTACCCATGATCAAGCCAGCTGTTGGGAAGTCAGGTCCTTGAATATCTTCCATGAGTTCAGCATTCGTGATGTCTTCGTTGTGACTTAGACTGAGTACACCGTTAATCACTTCAGTTAAATTGTGAGGCGGGATGTTTGTCGCCATCCCAACCGCAATCCCAGATGCACCGTTGACTAACAGGTTCGGGAAGCGTGCCGGTAAGACTGACGGCTCTCTTTCAGTTCCATCATAATTCTCGATGAAATCGATGGTATCTTTGTTTAAATCTCTTAACAATTCAAGCGTAATTTTCGTCATGCGGGCTTCGGTATAACGCATGGCCGCAGCACCGTCACCATCCATAGATCCGAAGTTACCTTGTCCATCAACTAAAGGATAACGATAGCTGAAATCCTGAGCCATTCTTACCATTGCTTCATAGATAGATGAGTCCCCGTGTGGGTGATATTTACCCATGACATCACCGACGATACGTGCTGATTTTTTATAAGGTTTGTCTGGTGTCATACCTTGTTCATTTAAGCCGTATAAGATACGACGGTGAACCGGTTTAAGTCCATCTCTTACATCGGGTAAAGCACGTGATACGATGACACTCATCGCATAATCTAGGAACGACTCACGCATCTCACTCGTTATATTTCGTTCATTAATTCTTGCTTCAGGTAATTCAGCCATCAAGCTAGTCCTCCTTCTAAATTCAGTTCATAACGTGCGTTAGAAATCCAACGTTGCATAAACTGCGTTATCTTCAATAAACTGTCTACGATCCTCTACAACGTCACCCATCAACATTTCAAATGTTTGGTCGGCATCAATCGCATCTTCTAACGTTACTTGCATCATGGAACGATTTTCTGGATTCATGGTTGTTTCCCATAATTGGTCCGCGTTCATTTCACCCAAACCTTTGTAACGAGAAATAGCTAATTTCGTTGTGTCGCCTAATTCTTCTTTAAGTTTATCGAGTTCACGATCATTAAAGACGTAATATTTTTGTTTACCTTGTGTCACTTTATAGAGTGGCGGTTGTGCAATGTAAACGTATCCCGCTTCAATTAACGGACGCATAAAGCGATAGAAGAATGTTAATAACAAGGTTCTAATATGTGCACCGTCAACATCGGCATCTGTCATGATAATGATTTTATGATAACGTGCTTTTTCAAGATTAAATTCGCCACCGATACCTGTACCGAAAGCAGTGATCATGGAACGAATTTCATTATTGTTTAAAATGCGATCTAAACGTGCTTTTTCGACGTTTAAAATTTTACCTCGTAGTGGCAAAATCGCTTGTGTTTCGGAATCACGTCCTGATTTCGTTGAACCACCTGCTGAGTCACCCTCAACTAAGAAGATTTCACTTTGGCTTGGGTCTTTACTAGAACAATCAGCAAGCTTACCAGGTAGATTTGTCACATCAAGACCTGATTTACGACGTGTCACTTCACGTGCTTTTTTAGCTGCGACACGTGCACGAGATGCCATAATTCCTTTTTCAACGATCAAACGAGCTTGTTGTGGGTTCTCATACAAGAAACGTTCAAAGAGTTCAGAGAATAATTTATCAACAACTTGTCGCACTTCTGAGTTACCTAATTTCGTTTTCGTTTGTCCTTCGAATTGTGGATCACCGTGTTTGATTGACACGATTGCTGTTAATCCTTCACGTGTATCTTCACCAGATAAACGATCTTTGTCGTCTTTGATGATGTTCGTACGTGTACCGTAATTATTTAATACACGAGATAAAGCACGTTTGAAGCCTTCTTCGTGCGTACCGCCTTCATACGTGTGAATGTTATTCGCATAAGTTAATAAGTTCGTCGCAAAGCCACTGTTATATTGAATTGCGATTTCTACTTCGATGTCATCTTTAGATTCGTGTAAATAAATCGGCTCTGGATATAACGGTTGTTTATTTTCATTAAGCATTTCGACGTAAGATTTAATACCGCCTTCATAGTGGTAAGTATCTTCACGAGGTTCCGCTTCTTCATCCTCGTTTGCTTCATCTTCACGTTCGTCTCTTAACGTAATTGAAATGCCTTTATTTAAGAAGGCAAGCTCTCTGATACGTTGTTGAAGTGTGGCATAGTCATACGTCGTTGTTTCTGTGAAAATTTCAGGGTCAGCTTTAAAACGAATCTCTGTACCTGTGTTATCATCGCTTGTTTCTCCAACAACTTTTAAATCGAATTGTGGGACACCACGTTTATAAGCTTGGTGGTAGATTTTATTATCACGATGAACATAGACCTCTAATGTTTCAGAAAGCGCGTTAACCACTGAGGAACCTACCCCGTGGAGCCCGCCTGAAACTTTATAACCGCCACCGCCGAATTTACCGCCAGCGTGAAGCACAGTTAAAATAACTTCTACTGCGGGACGGCCCATTTTTTCTTGTATGTCTACTGGGATGCCTCGCCCGTTATCTGTGACTTTTATCCAATTGTCTTTTTCGATGATAACTTCAATCTTGTCTGCATAACCAGCTAGTGCTTCGTCGATACTGTTATCCACGATTTCCCACACTAAGTGGTGCAAACCTTTTTCTGAAGTTGATCCAATATACATACCTGGTCTTTTTCGAACTGCTTCAAGACCTTCTAATACTTGAATTTGTCCGGCACCATAATTTTCCGTGTTGTTTACATCTGACAATGCTTCCACCTTCACTTTCCGTTACCTTTTAATTTCGCCTTGCTCAATGCGATAAAGTTTTGCGCTTTTCATTATGTCGTGGTCTATACCATCTACAGAAGTCGTTGTTACAAATGTTTGGACTTTATGTTGAATTGTGCTTAATAAATGAGACTGCCGTGAGTCATCTAACTCACTTAATACATCATCAAGTAATAAGATAGGATACTCTCCCACTTCAATATTCATCAATTCGATTTCTGCTAACTTGATGGATAATGCGGTTGTTCGCTGTTGTCCCTGAGAGCCATACGTCTGCGCATCCATCTCATTGACGTTGAATCCCAAATCATCTCGATGCGGACCATGCAAACAAACGCCTCGCTCAATCTCACGGTCTTGCTGTTCAGTGAGAAAATCAAGCACCGCTTCCAATTGATCTGCTTCATCATCAGAAGGCGGTGTTTCAAATTTAAGACTCGGTCTGTAGCGCAACCCGAGGGCCTCACTCTCATCCGTGATTCCCGCATGAATAGGTTTAGCTAGGGATTCTAACTCTTCGATAAAGTGCGCACGACGCTGAGTGATTTTTAATGCGTATTCAGCAAACTGCTGATTTAAAATTTCTAGCATTGTTTTATCTGTTTTTTGACCATACTGCAGTTGTTTTAAATAATTGTTTTTCTGCTTTAGAATGCGTTGATATTGTGCTAAGTCGTTAAGGTAGACAGCCGATATTTGACCGAGTTCCATATCGATAAAACGCCGTCTAACCTGCGGGGAACCTTTCACAATATTTAAGTCTTCCGGTGCGAATAACACAACGTTGAGATGGCCGACGTATTGTGTTAAACGATTCTGTTCTAAGTGATTGACTTTAACTTGCTTGCCTTTTTTGGTTATAAACATGGTAAGCGGCATCTTGCCAAATCTATAACTCAACTCACCTTCTATTTTAGCATATTCACTCCCAAATCGTATAAGCTCCTTATCGTTTGAGGTTCTATGACTCTTGGCGAGCGCGAGTGTATAGATAGATTCAAGCAAATTCGTTTTACCTTGGGCATTTTCACCAATCAGAATATTGACTTCTGGATGACAATCTAAATGAATTGACTCATAATTACGATAATCTTCTAATTGGAGGGACGTTAGCTTCATTCTTCACCTTGATGAAGTATTAGGAATGAGCCAACTTCTTCAACGTCAATTTGATCATGGTGATGTAACTTTTTACCACGTCTTACTTCTCTTTCTCCGTTGAGTAAGACTTCAAAGTCTTGTAAAAACCATTTAGCTTGGCCACCTGATTCAATGATGCCTTCATTTTTCAAGAATTGTCCTAAAGTGATTTCCCCTTCAACACTTATTTCTTCGACCACATCAATCACTCCATTTCCTTAGGATCACTATACTATTATACCGTTTTTTGCCAAAAATTTCATGTGTAAAGGGCGTAAGTTAAGCGTTTTTATTTGTGTAATGACTTAAAAAATTGTTATTCTTATCGATTACGCTTGCAACAATGCACTTTTTACTTCGCGTTGTCGTATTTTAATTTAACACGGAGTGTAAGTTGTAAATACTGTTCAGTGCCTCATAAATACCCCATATTTGCTTGTTTTTATATTTCCTATACTTTTTACTTATCTTTACTTTTTATGCTACTACGTGCTTATTTAAGACGATATATTGCGAATTAACTACAAATTCGACACTCATGACTACTTTGGATGACCCAGCCCAAAGTAATGGTTTAATCTTTCTCTCAATCTTATACACGTTCCAACTTCGAAAATGACTCTAAAAAATTCACACGATAGTTTAAGATTGCTATACCAAAATTTAAAATGTTTAAAGAATATGAAAAGACTAGGATTTAATATCCTAGTCTCATTAATACTATTAAAATGATTGTATTGTTTAATTTAATTTCTGTACCAAGCTGTTTTAGGCCAATTTTTATGTTTAGGTTTTCCTTTCCACGATGAACAATCTTTAACTCCTTTTTTCTTGACATTCAACCCGTCACATTTCGTCATTTTTCCTAAAGATGAACATTTATATGCTTTTGCATGATACCAGCAGTCACTTTTATAAAAATCTACGTAAGCCTTTGGATGTTTTTTTGACCAATATCTATGATCAGACTTTGTCCCATTAAAGCGATTACAATGTACATGAGTTCCCTTTTTTACTTTTTGTCCGTCTTTCTGTCCCTTGTATGCTCTGTTTGAATCTGAATTTTGAGATGTTACTTCACCATCCATATTTCCAATAAATTCAGAAAAATTAACAACCTCGATGTTGTTTTCTCTATTTCCATTAGAATTTTGCCCTTTAGGATTGGGTAATATATCTTCAATCACTACTGTATTACCATTTTGAATAACATGAAATTCACTATCTTCTTTTTCAATACTTTTCAATTGTGTCATAGTATTAGAATCAACTTGAGACTTACTATATGTTCCTACTAGTTTAATATTCTGAGGTGGGGTACTTTCATTTTCCGAGGCATAAGCGCTATTTAACTGAAAGCCATTTATTCCGATACTTAAAACTAAAATTTCAACAACGACTAATTTCGCAATTTTTTTCATTTTAACACTCCTAATAAAATTACTTATAAATTTACAAAATCTATCTATCTTTATGTTACCATTAATTTATAAAAATAATAATCAAATTAAAGGTGCGTTTATGAAAAAGTCTGCTTATATCATTAGTTTAATCATTATCTTAGTTATTTGTTATATTTTTGTGAACTTTTTTTTCTTTGATAAATGGGTTGGTTATTCTTCCGAGAAAAAAATTAATAATTATATAGCTAAGCATGATACAAAAAGTTTAAATAAAATATCTGCAAATCATAAAACTTCTCATTTTTTGAAAAATACTCAAAAAGTTTCGATTACACTACTTTCTGATAATCAAGGTAGTGATGACAAGGGGTATTATAATATCAAAATCAATAATAAACCTGCGCATATGGTGATAAAAATAGATCATCCATTTTTACCTGAAACGCCTGAACTAGAATCAATTAAGTTGGAAGACCATAACAACTCATAACTATTTGCAACAAAAAACTCAGCCATCTCATAAAAGTGGCTGAGTTTTTTTATGTTATTTAATTTTATTAATAAAGCGGTTGTGGACAAACCATAAATTTTATCGATTAATAAGTTCTGATTGGCAAGATTAATTGTGTCACTGAGTCGTCTTCTTTTGGTTTTAAGATAAATGGTTTCATCGTACCGAAGAATTCGACATCGACTTCATCACTGTCAATGGCTTTTAACGCATCCATCATGTATTTAGAGTTGAATGAAATTTTCAAGTTGCCACCCTCAACATCAGTAGCACTCACTTCTTCTTTAACCGTACCAATTTCAGGAGAAGTAGAAGAAAGTTCAACTAAATCATTGCCTGTGCTTAGTTTGATGACGTTGTTACCACCTTCACGTGCAAGCAATGACGCACGATCAATGGCATGATAGAATTCAGTATTTTCAATGCCTAATTTGATTTCGTAGTTTTCAGGGAACAAGCGAGACGTATCTGGATAGTGACCTTCGAGTAAACGAGAAATAAAGTTTACGTGCCCTACTCTAAACAATACTTGGTTTGAAGCGAAGAAAATATCAATATCTTCGTCGCTATCGCTCATAATTTTATTTAATTCTGAGAGTGCTTTACCTGGAATGATGACATTTTTATCTTCTGATTCATCTGCAAGCGCAAGTTTTCTTACGGCTAAGCGGTGTGAGTCTGTAGCTGTGCATATTAATTCATTGTCTTGTATAAGCCAGTTGACCCCAGTGAGTACTGGGCGTGTTTCTGAGGTGGACACCGCGAAATTCGTTTGTGCGATGATATTTTTCAATACTTTGACTGAAAGCTGAATCGCGTCATCGCGGGAAACTTCAGGTAGTAATGGGTATTGATCTGGATCTAACCCACTAAGGTTGAATTCAGAATGACCTGAAGTGATCAGTGTTTGGAATTGTGCGTTTGTAGATAATTTAACGTCGTCACCTGGTAATTTTTTAATAATATCTACGAAGAAACGACCAGGAAGTACGACTGAACCAGATTCACTGATTTCAACAATATCTTCTCCGTCAACTTGTGTTGGAATTGTGATCTCAATTGAGATTTCAGAATCTGAACCAGTAAGAATCACTTCGCTATCTTTAGCGTCGATCTTAATACCAGTTAGGATGGGTAATGTTGTACGGGGTGAAATTGCTTTTAGTGTGTCATTAAGTTGATTGATAAAATAATCTCTTTTGATTGTAAATTCCATTAAGTATAACTCCTTCCAGTCGTTATATATAAAATTATATAGGTTTTAAAGTCGTAGTAGTAGTAGTAGAGCTTGTGAATTAGTGGATAACTTGATTCATCGCAACGTGATCATAGTTTAAGTCGTGTGGATAACCTGTGCATGGTGTGTACAACTTTTACACATTATCCACAGTTTATAATAAACGAAATGCGAACATTTTGTACGTAAACTGTTATAGTACAGTGTTATTGTTTGCGAATTTCTTTTTCTAAATTCTCCACTTCTTCTTTGAATGTTGGATCTTCTTGCATGTCTTTCACAATTTTATTGTAGGCGTGAATGACTGTGGTATGATCACGGCCGCCGAATTCTTCACCAATTTTAGGTAAAGAAAAATCAGTAAGCTCGCGTGAAAGATACATTGCAATTTGGCGCGGATAAGCGATGGATTTCGTTCTTTTTTTCGCACTGAAATCTTCTATTCTTACGCTATAGTAATCTCCTACCACTTTTTGGATATCTTGAACGGTAATTTTCTTAGATTTTGGCGCTTGAATAATATCTTTAAGTGCTGCTGCAGTAAGTTCAGTTGTGATTGGTTCGTTTTGCAGTTTTGAAAATGCGATGACACGTGTAAGTGCGCCTTCTAATTCACGCACGTTGGATTCGATTTGGTTTGCGATGTAAGTCAACGCTTCAGTCGGAATTTCGAGATCTTCTTCAGCTACTTTTTTCTGTAGAATCGCCATTCGTGTTTCATAATCGGGTGGCGTAATATCTACGAGTAAGCCCCATTCAAAGCGAGAACGTAAACGATCTTCTAATTTCGCAATTTCTTTTGGCGGGCGATCGCTTGAGATAACGATTTGTTTATGTGCTTGGTGCAACTCGTTGAAGGTATGGAAAAATTCTTCTTGGGTTTGAATTTTATCCTGAATAAACTGGATGTCGTCGATTAACAGAATATCGATATTACGGTATTTATCTCTGAATTGTTGTGCTTCATTTTCACGAATAGATTTAATGAATTCGTTCATAAATTTTTCGCTTGAAGTATAGAGTACTTTCGTATCAGGATGTTCGTCTAAAATAAATTGACCGATCGCATGCATTAAATGCGTTTTACCTAAACCTACGCCGCCATAGATAAAGAGCGGATTGTAAGCTTTCGCAGGTTGTTCAGCGACAGCTAAACTTGCTGCGTGTGAAAATTGGTTACCTGGTCCGATGACGAAGGTTTCGAAGGTATTATGCTCGTTGAATTGAGCACGGCCAATTTCGGCTTCATCTACATTTTTGAATTGTGATGTTTCTGGTTCAGGTTGGGGCTGAGTTTTTGATTCTTCATTGAGACTTTGAAGTTGATCTTTAGAATAGAATTTCGGCTCAACTTCGTGGCCAATGACATCATAAATAAATCCTTTAATCACGTCGGTGTAGGATTTTTCAAGCCAACCTGCAGTAAAGTCTTCGTCCGTGACGATGACTGCTTGTTCATCTGTTAAAGAATAAAGTTCTGTTCCCTTGATAAAAGTATTGTAGCTTGGTGCGGCAATTTCTTTTTCAGCAGTTTCTAGTACTTTATCCCAAATTTCTTGTTCTGACATATTAATAACTCCAATATTAATTAATTTTAAAAGTTATACACAGAAATCACAGCAATGATTAAAAGATAATCACACCTGTGAGTAATTATCCACAAGTTAATCACAAACAGTGGATAACTTTAAGTGATTTATAGTTTATACACAGTGATTTTGGTTATAATATTAAAAAATAAATCCTAGATACATCAATCATTAGAGGACTTATCCACATAATTATACTTTTTAACATCTGATAATGTCAACTTGCTGTGAATATGTGGTTAAGTATGAGGAAATAATGTGTATTTAAAATAGTTATCCACAGTAAAAGATGTTTCTATTGTGTATAAATTATGGGAGGGACTAGGGACGAAAAATCATAAAAATGAGCTTGGGAAATAATTTATGAAGCTGTATAAAATATGTATATAGCGAGAAAAGAATGTTGAATAGAGCCATTCACAAAGCGATGCTAAAGCTCAACATGAAGCGGTTTATACAAAGGGATAAAGATACCAAAAACTATTAAATTGCTACTTGCTTTATAAAAAGTATTTTGTTATATTGTAGTAGTTGCTTGAATTATGACTAGATATTTATTGAGTTAAATCAAGATGTGTAGCAAAAACGAAAATAGATCTATTAATTTAGATAAAAGTTTTTCGACGATGTGTTTGAAACATGTTGTTTCAGCTATTGAGTTAGCATATTGATTTGATATCAGTGTTTGATTCAAATCATAACGCAACGTGACAAACGCCACATGAAAAACATATGAAATGATAGATAGTTGAATTAAAGATGGAGGTGTTTTTGCATGGTAAAACGTACTTATCAACCAAATAAACGTAAACACAGTAAAGTGCATGGTTTCAGAAAACGTATGAGCACTAAAAACGGTCGCAAAGTGTTGGCGCGTCGTCGTCGTAAAGGCCGCAAAGTTTTATCTGCATAAGATCACTGACTCATCAGTGGTCTTTTTTTTGCATTTAACTATTAAAATACAAATGACCCACGTTTAAAATCTGGCTGTGTGTGTAGAAATAAGAGATACAATTCAAGGACACATTCTATGTCCCTACCTTATTTGTGCACATGCTTGAGATGGAACGTTTGCGGAAAAATGTGAGAAGTAAGCAGGTGAAACAGAATGGAAAAAGCATATCGAATTAAGAAGAATAGTGATTTTCAAAATATCTATAAAAATGGCAAGTCAGTCGCCAACAGACAATTTGTTATATATTCTAAGGAAAATAATGAATCACATTTTCGTCTCGGAATTAGTGTTTCTAAAAAACTAGGTAATGCAGTGACACGTAATCGTATTAAACGTGGCATTAGAGAAAACTTTAAAGTACATAAAGCAGATATCCATGCGAAAGATATTATCGTGATTGCAAGACAACCTGCGAAAAATATGAGTACTTTAGAAATCCAAAGTAGTTTGGAACATGTGATGAAGATTGCGAAGCTCTTTAACAAGCGGATAGGGTAGGGGATAAGACACCATTCAGTATTACCTCACACAACCCGAAGTCTAACCGATTAGATGCATGCTTTAACTGTACAAGATGTTCGCAATTTAGCTCAATAGAAGATACAATATTGTAATGATTAAACGACCTATTAAGGAGGGGAGTATATGGATTTAGATACAATAACGAGTATATCCACACCTATGGGTGAAGGTGCCATCGGTATTGTGCGTATGTCTGGTGAAGATGCGATAGACATTGCAGACAAGTTATATAAAGGAAAGCAAATGTTAAAAGATGTCGCATCTCATACGATTAATTATGGCCATATCATCGATCCTGAAACAAATGAAACGGTGGAAGAAGTCATGGTTTCCGTATTACGTGCACCTAAGACGTTTACGCGTGAAAACATCGTTGAAATCAATTGTCACGGTGGTATTTTAACGATCAATCGTGTGCTTGAATTAACGATGACATATGGAGCACGCATGGCTGACCCAGGTGAATATACAAAACGGGCGTTCTTAAATGGACGTATTGATTTATCTCAAGCCGAAGCAGTTATGGACTTTATCCGTTCTAAGACTGACCGGGCGTCTAAAGTAGCGATGAATCAGCTCGAAGGCCGATTAAGTGATATGATTAAACGACAGCGACAATCCATCCTCGAAATTCTCGCACAGGTCGAAGTTAACATCGATTATCCTGAATATGATGATGTCGAAGATGCGACGTCAGACTTTTTACTCGAACAATCTCAACAGATTAAGAAAGAGATTAATCAACTGTTAGAAACGAGTACCCAAGGGAAAATCATGAGAGAAGGACTATCTACTGTTATCGTAGGTAAACCAAACGTAGGTAAGTCTTCGATGTTAAATAATCTCTTGCAAGATAATAAAGCGATTGTCACTGAAGTTGCTGGTACAACACGTGATACATTAGAAGAATATGTCAATGTACGCGGTGTTCCGTTACGTCTTGTGGACACAGCAGGTATCCGTGACACAGAAGATATCGTTGAACGTATCGGGGTTGAACGTTCTAGAAAAGCACTCAGTGAGGCAGACCTCGTGCTCTTCGTATTAAATTATAACGAACCGTTAACTGAAGAGGATCGTCAATTATATGAAGCAGTTAAAAATGAGGATGCCATCGTTATTATTAATAAGATGGACTTAGAACAACGTTTAGATATAGATGAAGTTAAATCGTTAATTGGTGATATGCCGCTTATTCAAACTTCAATGTTAAAACAAGAAGGTATAGATGAATTAGAATTACAAATTCGTGATTTATTCTTTGGCGGTGAAGTTCAAAATCAAGATATGACCTATGTTTCTAACTCTCGTCATATTTCATTATTGAAACAAGCACGCAATACGATACAAGATGCAATAGATGCTGCAGAAGCAGGTGTACCAATGGATATGGTACAAATCGACTTAACACGCACATGGGAAATTTTAGGCGAAATCATTGGCGAATCAGCTAGCGATGAACTCATCGATCAACTCTTTAGCCAATTCTGTCTAGGTAAATAATTAAGGAGGCTAAAACATGGCTCAAACATATGATGTCATCGTCATAGGTGCAGGACATGCTGGTATCGAAGCTGGCTTGGCATCTGCACGACGTGGTGCTAAAACGTTAATGCTGACAATCAATTTAGATAATATCGCGTTTATGCCTTGTAATCCATCAGTAGGTGGACCCGCAAAAGGTATCGTGGTACGTGAAATCGATGCACTCGGCGGACAAATGGCAAAAGCGATTGATAAAACACATATTCAAATGCGTATGTTAAACACAGGTAAAGGACCTGCCGTACGTGCGTTACGTGCCCAAGCAGATAAAGTGCTTTACCAACAAGAAATGAAACGCGTCTTAGAAGAAGAAGACAATTTAGACGTCATGCAAGGTATGGTAGATGAACTCATCGTAGAAGATGATGAAGTGAAAGGTGTGCGTACAAATATAGGTACAGAATACTGGGCTTCAGCGGTAGTTGTGACTACCGGTACCTTCTTACGTGGTGAAATCATTTTAGGAACACTCAAATATTCAAGTGGTCCGAACCACCAACTTCCATCTATTCCATTATCTGATAACCTCAGATCACTCGGCTTTGAAGTTGTGAGATTCAAAACAGGTACACCACCACGTGTGAACAGCAAAACAATCGATTATTCTAAAACTGAAATTCAACCCGGTGATGATGTAGGTCGTGCATTTAGTTTTGAAACAACAGAGTACATTTTAGACCAACTTCCTTGTTGGTTGACTTACACAAATGGGGATACACACCAAGTCATCGATGATAATTTACATCTCTCAGCGATGTATTCAGGCATGGTTAAAGGTACAGGTCCTAGATATTGCCCTTCTATTGAAGATAAATTCGTGCGTTTTAATGACAAACCACGTCATCAACTCTTCTTAGAACCTGAAGGCCGTCATACAAACGAAGTGTACGTTCAAGGTTTATCTACGAGTCTTCCTGAACATGTACAACGTCAAATGCTAGAAACCATCCCAGGTTTAGAAAAAGCAGACATGATGCGCGCAGGCTACGCGATTGAATACGACGCACTTGTACCTACACAATTGTGGCCAACGCTAGAAACGAAAAAAATTAAAAACCTTTATACAGCAGGTCAAATCAACGGTACGTCTGGTTATGAAGAAGCGGCTGGACAAGGCATTATGGCTGGTATTAACGCTGCGGGTAGAGTGCTCGGTACTGGAGAAAAAATACTTAGCCGTTCAGATGGCTATATCGGCGTATTAATCGATGACCTTGTTACAAAAGGTACGAACGAACCATATCGTCTACTTACTTCAAGAGCTGAATATCGTTTATTATTACGTCATGATAATGCAGATTTACGTTTAACAGATTTAGGTTATGAACTCGGTATGATTTCTGAAGAACGTTATGCACGTTTTAACGAAAAACGCGATATGATTAATGAAGACAAAGAACGTCTAGGAAAAATTCGTGTGAAACCACATGACCATGTTCAAGAAATTATTGAACGTGAAGGCGGTTCACGCTTGAAAGATGGTATTTTAGCCATTGACTTATTAAGACGTCCAGAAATGACTTATGATGTCATTCTAGAAATTTTAGAAGAAGAACATCGTTTACCAGAAGCGGTAGAAGAACAAGTCGAAATTCAAACAAAATACGAAGGTTATATCAATAAATCACTTCAACAAGTTGAAAAAGTAAAACGCATGGAAGAAAAACGTATTCCAGAAGACTTGGATTACAGTGTGATTGATAGCTTAGCATCAGAAGCACGTGAAAAACTCGCACAAGTTAAACCGTTAAACATCGCACAAGCTTCACGTATTTCAGGTGTAAATCCTGCAGATATTTCAATATTACTGGTATATTTAGAACAAGGAAAACTTCAAAGGGTGAAAAGCTAAAATGAGTGTTGAATGGCTAACTGAGAAATTAAGTGAACATGGAATAACATTGTCACAAGAGCAACAAGACCAATTTAATACGTATTATCAATTACTTGTTGAGTGGAATGAAAAGATGAATTTAACAAGTATTACAGACGAACATGAGGTTTATCTCAAACATTTTTATGATTCTATTACTGCAGCCTTTTACTATGACTTTGATCGTCCGCTCAGCATCTGTGATGTCGGTGCTGGGGCTGGCTTTCCTAGCATTCCGCTTAAGATTGTTTACCCAGAGTTGAAAGTGACCATCGTGGATTCATTGAATAAACGCATTCAATTTTTAAATCATCTTGCGGATGACCTGCAGTTAACAGGTGTTAGTTTTGTGCATGACCGAGCTGAAACATTTGGTAAGGGAGACTACCGGGAGTCTTATGATGTCGTGACTGCACGAGCTGTCGCACGCCTTTCAGTGTTAAGCGAATTATGCTTACCGCTTGTGAAAAAAGGTGGTCACTTCATCGCTCTGAAATCTTCGAAAGGTAAAGAAGAGTTAGAAGAAGCTGATTTTGCTATGAGCGTGTTGGGTGGTAAACTCAAAGAATCATTTATGTTTGAACTGCCAGAAGATGCTGGAGAACGACAAATGTTTGTCATTGATAAACGTTGGAAAACACCGAAGAAATATCCACGTAAGCCAGGGACACCGAATAAATCTCCTCTGTTAAACGAATCGAAATGAGATAAAACAATTAATTTAGAGGGAGCGCATAGATATGAAAAAACCTTTTTCTAAATTATTTGGTTTGAAAAATAAGGAAGATATCGTTGGTTATCAGGAAGATGATCATAAAAATGTAGAAACGATACAAACCGAACGCATCGTCCCCAATCGTTATCAACCGAGACAGGTCTTTGAACCAAATAAGATAAAAGAACTTGCAGACTCTATCGAAGAACACGGCTTATTACAACCGATCGTCGTTCGACCAATCGAAGAAAATATGTTTGAAATCATCGCTGGGGAACGCCGCTTCAGAGCGTTACAGCAGTTGCAAAAACCCTTTGCAGAGGCGCTTATTCGTCACCTTAATGATGAAGAGACGGCAGTGGTCTCATTGATTGAAAACATCCAACGTGAAAATTTATCTGTGGTAGAAGAAGCAGAAGCTTATAAAAAATTATTAGAAATTGGTGAAACAACGCAGAGTGAACTCGCAAAAAGTGTAGGTAAAAGCCAAAGCTTTATTGCGAATAAACTTCGCCTTCTTAAACTCGCACCGAAAGTACTTGAAAAGTTAAGAGAAAATAAAATTACTGAACGCCATGCCAGAGCGTTATTAAGTTTATCTGACGAAAAACAAGAAGAACTCGTTGATACGATTATTCAACAGAAATTGAATGTGAAACAAACAGAAGCCCGTGTAAAACAACTTGTAGGCCCGGAAAAAGTAAAAGCGCAAACATTTGATTTTGCGAAAGATTTAACGCAAGCGCGCGAAGAAGTTGGAAAAAGTATCGAAAACATTCAACGTAGTGGTGTACGGGTCGAACAAAAAATGAAAGATCACGAGTCTTACTACGAAATTAAAATTAAACTGTATAAACATTAAGATATTAAGAAAAGGTCAGGACCAGTTAGAGTCCTGACCTTTTTTAGTTATGGTGTGTCTTATTTGTTCGCTTCATTTTTACGTTGACGTCTGTTAAAGAAGAATGAGCCAACTAAACTGATGAGTGCGAGACCAAATGCTGCGGCAAAGACAACATAGTTTGATTCAGTATCACCACTTGTTTGTGGGTTCGTAGCTTGTTGACTATTAGATCCACTTTGAGCTGAATTATTCGAAGCATCAGATGTTGTTGATGCTGCTGGTGATGTACTGTTGTCAGATGTAGCATTGTTTGTCATCGTACCGTCTTGACCTGAAGCAGTGTCGCTAGGTGTTGTTGCAGCGTCAGATGAAGTACCAGAACCACCATTCATATCGTTTGATGCGTTGCTAAGTACTGTATCTTGTTCTGCATTACCATTACCTTCAGTTTGATCAAATGCGTCATTTGAATCAGAAGCCATTTGACCCATTTCTGGAACTGCTTTTTCTAAAAGAATTTGCGTTGTGTAATGGTTGTCATAGTTAATACCTGGAACAACGATGTGTACTTTCGCATCGAACTGTTCCATACCTGGTTGAACTTCAACGTGTACAGTACGCGTATCGTTTTGTTCTTTCACAGTTGTCATCGGTAATTTTTGACCGTTGTGATAGATATCAAATGCTTTCCACCATGAGGCATGGTCGATCGTAAATTCAAGGTATTGTTTACCATCTTTAGTTACGAGATGTGCTGGATGCTGCATATAGCCATCCATCACAGAAATTTGATTTGTACCATTCTTAACGACTTTGAAGTTAATTGCTTGTTGATTAACGTCTTGTTGTTTTTGATCTGGTTTTTTATTGTTTGTTGCATCGTTATGTTGGTGATGATTGTTTTGATTTGTACCATTCATGTTAGTTGCATCTGTATCATGTGAATGATGATGTTTCGAAGGTTTATCACCTTTTTGATGCTCATGATTTGATGACGGTTTATCTGGTTTTTGTTCTGAAGTAAACCCTTCATCTGATGATGGTTTGTCGCCTTGTTGATCGTTTGTTGAAGGTGCTTCGTTGTTAGAAGGTTTGTCGCCTTCATCTTGTTGTTCGTCTTTAGCTGGAGCGTCTTTTTCAACTTCAGGAATCGCTTGGTCAAATTCGAGTTGAGTTGTGTAATGGTTATCGTAATGTAAACCAGGTACACCTGTTACAACGATATGCACTTTAGAATTTAATACTTTTGTGCCTGGTTGCACTTCGAATTCGATGAGACGTTGATCATTTGCTTCTGAAACTGTACGGATATCTAATTTTTTACCGTCTTCATACAGTTCAAATGCTCTCCACCATGAAGCATTGTTTAAGTTCACTTGGACATATTGTTTACCATTTTTAGTGATTAATTTAGCTGGGTGCGTCATGTACGTATCCATTACAGACTGTTCTTTCGTACCATCTTTATGCACTTGGTAACCAATGTTTTGTACTTTTTGAGCTGCTTCGTTTGCTGAATCTTCTTTTTTAGGCGGATTTGTCGATGGTGCAGTTGGTTGTGTTGCTTGGTTGTCTTCCGCCGGTTTATCTACTTCGTTGTCAGCCGGTTTATTGCTGTCTTCTGCCGGTTTGTCCGCATCGTTGTCTGATGGTTTGTTGCTGTCATCTGATGGTTTGTCTGCATCATTGTCAGCCGGTTTATCTCCCGGATTGTCTGAAGGCTGTTCTGCGCCGTTATCTACAGGTTTATTGCCGTCTTCAGATGGTTTTTCAGCTTCGTTATCTGAAGGTTTGTTGTTATCTTCAGCTGGTTTGTCAGTCTCGTTGTCAGCAGGTTTGTCTGTTTCTTCTGAAGGTTTGTCTGTGTCATTGTCGGCAGGCTTGTTGCCATCTTCCGAAGGTTTGTCAGCGTCATTGTCAGCCGGTTTATTACCGTCTTCTGAAGGCTTTTCAGCTTCGTTGTCCGCCGGTTTATTGTTATCTTCCGAAGGTTTATCCGCATCGTTGTCAGCCGGTTTGTTACCGTCTTCTGAAGGCTTGTCTCCTTCGTTGTCCGCAGGTTTGTCGCTGTCTTCCGAAGGTTTATCTGCGTCATTGTCTGCCGGTTTGTTGCCGTCTTCCGAAGGTTTATCCGCATCGTTGTCCGCCGGTTTGTCTGTTTCTTCTGAAGGTTTGTCTGCGTCATTGTCGGCAGGCTTGTTGCCATCTTCCGAAAGTTTATCCGCTTCATTATCTGCAGGTTTATCTCCCGCATTATCAGAAGGCTGTTCAGCGCCGTTATCTACAGGTGGTGTTGTTTCGTTGTCTGTAGGTGGTTGTGTATTTTCTTCTGGTTTTTCTTCTTCATTCACAACTGGTGCAGGTACTGGAGATTTGAAATGAATTTGTGTCGTATATTTATGGTTATAGTTCAGGTTCGGAAAACCAGTCACGATGATGTGGACTTTAGAATTTAAGTCAGTCGTACCTGGTGTGATTTCAGCACAGACCACACGTTTATCATTTTCTTTATCTTCCACAACCACTTGTGTCGGTAATTGACGGTCACCTTCGTATAATTCAAATGATTTCCACCAGTCTGCATATTGGAGTGTGAAGTCTACGTATGTTTTACCATTCTCGTGAACGAGTTTGGCAGGTTTTTCCATGTAGCCATCCATGACAGATGTTTGTGTTGTACCATCTTTATACACTTCGTAGTCAATTGTTTCTTGACCTACTGCTGGATTTGCTTGTGACGTATCAGATGGTGCAGTCGGTGTTGCTTCGTTTGCGCCGTTGTTACCTTCTGCAGGTGTAGTACCTTGATCAGCAGGTGCTTCTGGTGTTGCATTGTTCGTATTGTCAGGTGCTGGTGTTGTTTCACTAGGTGCGTTCCCTGCGTTGTCATTTGTATTTGGTGCAGTAGTCTCTTCAGGTTGAGTTGGTGTTTCCTGATCGGCAGGTGCATCTACTTTAATATAAGTTGTGTGTTGCATTAAGCCCATAGGACCTGCATTAATGCCTACTGTTGCTTGGTATAAGGCTTGATCTTTATTGTATGGGAACATTACGGTTTTCGTATCATTTGCTTCGTCTAAAGCAATCGCGTTTACCGATTGTAAGCCTTGGCCACTATCTACCTTGAAATCTTGCCAAAGTTTTTGTCTTGTAATGGTTAACACGACCATTTTTTGACCATTCACTTCTACGATCTTACCAAAAGTTGTGTCCATTGAACGTTGCATAGAAGAGACATCTTGTTGATTCTCTTTCAGCACGGTAAATGATACGGGTTGTGTTTTACTTTCATCAAAGTTTTGGGGTGTAATTTGATGGAAAGCAGGATCACCTGCATTATTTTCTGCTGCTAGTACATGGCCATTAAGCCCAAATGATGTACCGATGGCTGGATGTTGGGTAAGAGTTGTAGCGACTAAAGTTGTGGCTACTAACGTTTTCCAGGATTTACTCATTAATTGTCACCTCTGTTGTATTTTCTGTTGACGAATAGGGTCATGATGAATAGGATGAGCGCGACTGCTGGTACTGCGTAGAAATACATAGGGAGGCCTGCTGATGTTTGTGGGTTTTCTACGGCTTTTTCACTGCTTCCAGATTGTGGTGTTGCAGATGAAGAGGAAGCGGTCGTTGTATCGCTAGATTCTTTATCAGTAGTTTGATCTGATGTTGTAGCTGTAGCTGCTGCTGAGTTGTCATCTCCTTTGAATAGATATGTAATGTTGTAATGATAGTCGTATTTGAATGGTTTGCCATTAACTTCTTCATCGATATAGACATCTATCGTGCCTTGAACTTTTCCTGATGTTTTACTAATTTCATAAGCTGTTGTACGTTCATCTTTGGCTTTATCTTCGTTAATGACAGTCCCTTTCTTTCCTTCAATGGTCATGCCAGTAATCCAGTGGGCATGATTAACGGTAATGAGGACTTTGCCATCGTCAGTGATTTTAGCGGGTTTGTTAAAATAATCATTGGCGATCGAGGTATCCTCAGTATTGTATTTCAATACTTCGTAGTTCAAATCTTTCTCTGCTGCTGAGACATTTGGGTTCAGTCCTATGAAGGCGAGAACTGTAAAAATGATACTCATGACTAACAAGCGTTTTGCTCTACTCATACACATGCTCCTTCCTGATGCTTAAGAAAAAATTACACCTCTGCTTTAATATTATTGAAAACGATTCTCAAAGTCAACAAAATTTTTAATAGTTTGAAAACGATTTAGGCATTGTCATGACGGGTATTTAACTACTTCATGAGATCCATTAAGGATTAAGGTACTTTTTATATATAAAAATAAATAGTCTACAACATAGAATTAACCACTTTAACCTCTTGTTTTAATAAGAATTGGGAAACCTGTTAAAATGTTTCACGTTAAACATTTTGAGGGAAGGTTTCATTTTCTAAAAATGTGTGACTGCGGGCATGTTTAAAAGTGAAAAATAAAACGGAGGTCTCTCTGAGGGAATACTTCAACACGCCATCGTGATAGAGTTATTTTAAGTTGATATTTAAATACGATATAATTAAGCAAATGATGACGTGAAATGGAGGAGAAAATATGACTGAAGAAGCTAAACCAGCTTTAAGCTATGACAAAGTGAAAAGTGTGGTCCCTTTTGCGAATGGAGAAGATCAAATTCAAACTGTAACAGCTGAACCGTGGCTTAAAATTGCAGATGAAGGTGTACAGTTAGAAGGATTGTGCTTCGATAGAGAAGAAAACTTGTATTTATGTGAAGTATTCGGTGGTAAAATCTACCGCGTTGATCTACCTGAAAAAACAGTTTCAAATGTCTTTACCTCAACAAAAGAAAAACCCGCTTCAGTAAAAATTCATAAAGATGGTCGTCTATTTATCAGTTATTTAGGTGACTTCAAAAGTTCAGGTGGCATCTATGCCGTAAAACCAGATGGTTCCGCATTTGACGATATCATTTCTGATATCAATACAGAATATTGTGTGGATGATTTAGTATTTGATAGTAAAGGTGGTTTCTACTTTACTGACTTTAGAGGCTATTCAACTAATCCAATCGGTGGTGTTTATTACGTTGATCCAGACTATCAATCTGTGACACCTGTGATTCAAAATATCGCAGTCGCAAATGGTGTCGCGTTAAGTAAAGATGAACGTGTGCTCTGGGTAACAGAAACGAATGCGAATCGACTACATCGTATTGAGTTAGAAGATGACGGCGTGACTGTTGCCCCATTTGGTGCCTCTATACCATATCGTTTCACAGGGCATGATGGTCCAGACTCTTGTTGTATCGATGATGACGATAATTTATACGTTGCAATGTATCAACAAGGTCGTGTAATGATGTTTAACGATCGTGGTAACCCTATCGGACAAATCTTAATTCCAGGGCGTGACGAAGGTCATATGTTACGTTCAACGCATCCAGCGTTTATTCCTGGCACAAACCAATTAATTATCTGTTCTAACGATATGGATAATGACGGCGATTCATGGCTGTTTACTGCCCAAGGTTTTGGTAAAGCGCACAACAGTTATCAATTTCATTAATGACAAATGATTATATTAAAACTTAAAAAAGAGGCAAGGATTATGACATCCTTGCCTCTTTTTATAGTTAATTTGGATGGTTACACATACCAGGAATAAGGAATATGTCTACGATTAACCATAGCCATAGTATAGGTAGAATGATGTGACCTATGAGAATCACTGTGGTTGCGTATCCGATCAGTGCGAGTAATAGCTGAATCACTGCTGTACCGTTTTTACCGCAGTAGAAGCGGTGGACACCTAATTGTCCTAGAAAGAACCATAATACATAAGCGATCACCTTGTTACGTGGTTCGGGTTGAGCATTTTGTTGTGCCATGATTGATCCCTCACTATAATGATTATTTTTATTTATATTCTCTATTAAAATGTGAATTAAACATCAGTATTGTATTATTGATGTATTCAAAAATTAATCATAACAAATTTTAACAAAACTATCATTTTAATGCTTTACTAAACGTATGGTACAAGGCTTTAGCTTCATTGGCATCATCTGTACCATAAATATTCATCCGACCATCACGGAATAATGTCAGCTGATAATCATCGTAACGCATTAATTTCACATAGTCGTTTTGTTTAGTAATTTTTCCTGGGAAATAATCGGCATAATCAAATACGGTAGAATCAAAACGGCACAAGAATGTACGTCCACATAATTTTTGTAGATGCTGTTGCTGTGGTTGATTTAACAATTCATAATTTCCTTGTTCACAAACAGGACAATCCGCTTGTTTTAACACATCGATATTCATCGTTTGATAGCGCAACTGAAAAGCATCTAACATGATTAATTTTTTAGAGAAACCGTGACCACTCACAAAGCGCATGAGTTCACTTACTTCGGTACTCGCAACTTGGTAAATCGCAGGTGGAATGACCCCATTAATCGCACAGCTTTCGCCTGTTTCAGGCATCGTACCGAGTACACATTTTAAACAAGGGCCTGTAAAGTCAATCGCATACACGGTGCCTTTACTTCCTACAGCAGCACCATAAATCCACGGAATGTGGTGTTTATGGCATGCTTCGTTGATTAAATAGCGGATTTCAAAATGATCCATGCCATCTAATACAATGTCGGGTTGGTGCTCAGTTAATAGTGCTTCGATGTTTGTTGGAGTTAACTCTTGATAGAGTGGGGTCACTGTGACCTCCTCATTAATACGTTGTAATTTCTCTGTTAACGCAGTCACTTTTGGTCGCAATTGTTCTGCATCATCTTCATCATATAACGCTTGGCGATGTAGATTAGAGCGTTCCACAATATCCATATCAATGATCGTGAGTTGACCGATGCCCATTCGTACTAAGAGTTCAGCAATATGGCTGCCTAACGCACCTGCACCCATGACCATGACATGTGTTTGCATCAATTGTTGTTGACCCGCTTCACCAAACGGCGCATAACGCACCTGGCGATTATACCGATCAATCATAAGAACCCGATACCTTCTGTCGGACTAGATGCTTCTGCCGTATATTTCACTGGGATACGTCCAGCTTCGTAGCTCAAACGGCCCGCTTGAATACCGAGTTTCATCGCTTCAGCCATTTTAACAGGATCTTCTGCTTTAGAGATTGCAGAATTAAGTAAGATACCATCTGCACCTAATTCCATAACTTGGCAAGCATCTTTTGGTGAACCGATACCTGCATCTACAATGACAGGTACATTCACACGTTCTACGATGTAACGTAAATTCAACGGATTGTTGATACCGCGTCCAGTTCCGATTGGTGAAGCAAGTGGCATGACTGCATGTACACCTAGTTCTTCTAAACGTTTGGCTAATACGACATCATTAGAAATATAAGGACAGACAATAAAGCCTTTATCTAATAAAATTTTACATGTTTCGTAAGTTGCGAATGGATCTGGAAGTAGTGTATCATCGTCACCAATAATTTCTACTTTGATCATGTCACATACGCCAGCATGGTCTGCAATTTCTGCAATGCGCAACGCTTCTTCAGTCGTTTTAGCTCCTGCTGTATTCGGGAATGTCACAAATTTTGATAAGTCCACATCAGCAAGTGGATTAGGTAAATTTTTGTCATAAAGGTTCATACGGCGTACAGCGAAGGTTAACACGTCTGTTTCAGAAGCTTGAATCGCTTTTGATTGTGTTTCTTCATCCGCAAATTTACCAGTACCTAATAATAAGCGTGAATTTAATTTAAATGGTCCAATGTTTAACATATTAACCGCCTCCAACTAATTCTAGTAATTCTAACGTATCTGCATCTTTGACGATGCGTTGATCAAATTGATCTTTTTTAATTAAATCCTTATTGTGTTCGACGATGATGCGTTGTCGATCTAACTCTAAATGTGTGATGATGTCATCTACAGATAATTCATGATCAAACGTAAATTCATCTCCGTTAATTGTGCATTTCATGGCGTTCACCTCGCTTAAATTGAAAATCTGTGAATGATTCTGGACGTTCATGGTTGAGCACCCATTCACTCATTAACTGACCGATTAAAGGTGAGAGCAGGATGCCGTTCCGATAATGTCCAGTGATGACGAATAAACCAGGTTGTATTTCATCCATAATCGGCTGTTCATTCCGTGTATAAGGTCGAATACCTGACCACGTTTTCAATATCTGACTCTGCGCGATGTCTGGAATATGTTTAATTGTATGTGACAAGAGCCAATCCTTACCTTCGTTAGAGACGCCAACCGAATAATCATTTACATAACTGGTTGCACCGATGAGGAAGCGGTGTTTTGCTTTCGGAACGATATAACAACCATTGGTCATAAAGATGGTTGTGTCTAATTTGAGATCTTTATGTTCCACAAGTACGACTTCCCCTTTCACGCCTGTGACGGCTTTATCGAGTTCAGGTTCATTTACCAACTCGTTACTCCAAGCTCCGCCTGCGACGATGACTTGTTTTGCGGTCAGGATACCATGTTGATCAGTATGAACTTGATATCCTGTATCTTTCGCTTCGACTTGCGTCACTTCTGTTTGATAATAGCGCTCCACACCATTTTGAATGATCGATTTCAGTAATGCTTTCGTATACTTATTCGCATTGATTTGATGATCGGTTGGAATATGCATTGCTGCTAGGTGAGGTGCTGTTACGGTATGGTGAGTAATGTCACTGAGCTCATGTTCAGAGAGCAGTCTTACCGCAGGGTGATAACTGTGTAGAAAAGCTTGTTGTTGTAAGACTTGCTCGTTATCTTCTGGCGCTGCTGCTAACTTAATTAACCCACTTTGTTGATATTCGATATCTATCCCTGTCTGTTGTTTTAATTCTGCTTGAAGCGGTTCGAATAAACGTTGAGCTCTCAGTGCAAGACGAAACAGGGTGCTGTCATAGGTGAATTCGTTTTGTGCACCTAACATACCGCCAGCTTTATAAGAAGCATGCATACCTGGGATATCTCGATCGATGACTACGATATTGAGATCAGATTCACTGAGTGATTTGGCGACAGATAAACCCATCACTCCAGAACCTATAATGATTACGTCATACATCATTTATGCCACGCCTTTCTTAAATCAGTAAGCGTCGTCAAGTTTTGAGTGGCAAAGAGAGAAATCGCTGCAATACCACTAAAACCGCTTGGCACTTGATTGATTGTTTTCGTATTAATACCACCTAACGCGATGATTGGAATGTCTTGAATCTCGAGTGCTGCTTGTATTTCAGTCTCACTTCTTGGAGCCTGACCTGGTTTTGAAGCTGTGTTAAAAAGATGGCCGAATAACACAAAGTCTAGTTGGTCATTACTTGCTTGCTGGATACTTGTTGCGTGGTGAGTCGCTTGGCTGACAATCACATCTGGATGTTGCTGTTTATACCGTGCTGCACGTGGATCACCTTCTCGAAAATGAATACCAGTCAAATGACACTGTGCTAACACTTTTTCATCACTATGTATCATCAATTTATCTTTGGGAAAGCCATGAGCGAGGGCTTGGTTTACCCAATGAACGAGTGATTTTGTATCCATTGGTGTACGTAGGATTAGATAGTCAATGGCAGGTGCAATGGCTGTATAGTGTTTCGCATCCGCTTCAGTAAGTGCTTGATAACGGGTAATAGCTACGAACATTTTAAATCACTCCAAATAAAAAAACGTTATTTTCCTCAGTAGGAAAATAACGTTGAGATCGATGTTATATATTGATGAAAACGACACTTTCCTACGCCAGTATAAACTGGATCAGGTTCCAGGAATCCCAAAGTCGCTACTTTAATCTCAGCCTTTAACAAAGGCACTTCCAGTGGTTTTATACTCTATTTAATTTGTTTCTATCAAAAAGATAGCGCTAACGTATTTGACAGTTATAATATATCGCAATGGTGATAGCGTTGCAAGCTAGGCGTCATGTTATTTTACACCTCAGAGTGTTGTGCTGTGGATAATTGAAGCAGTTGTTTTGTCAGCGGCTGGGTGTGTTCATAAACACTTTGATAGATGTCAAAATAACGCATATAGTTATCGTGATTGGCTTGATTTGGCGTGAACGACTTGTCGTATTCAATCCATGTATTGACGCATGATTCAATACTCTCAAACCAACCAACGCCCTTCGCTGCGATCATCGCTGCGCCCATCGAAGGACCTTCTTCGTATTTCAATTTACTGACGTGTGTATTGAACACGTCGGCTTGTAATTGTAACCAGAATTCACTTTTTGCGCCGCCACCAATAGAAACGATATGGGACACATCTTTTCCAAGTGATCGGATATATTCCACTGCGTCATACAGTGAATAGGTAATACCTTCGATGACTGCTCGTGCTAAATCAGCAGAAGTATGTAAATGACTAAGCCCGATAAAGCTACCTCGAATGGAAGCATCGCCATGAGGTGTTCGTTCTCCTGATAAGTAAGGTGTAAATACAAGCCCTCGTGCGCCTATCGTAGACCGACTCGCAAGTTCAACGATATTGCTAAAGCTGGTATCAGGTAAAACCGTTTGTTTAAACCAACTGAGACTGTCCCCTGCTGCCAATGTGACAGCCATTGCGTAAGACATATCATCGACACTATGTTGGAATAAATGAATGTTACGGCGATAAGTTGTTTCATGTTCGTCATCACAAATTAAAAAGACGCCAGAGGTACCAATACTGCACAGCGCTTCGCCATTACGAATGACGCCTGCCCCTACAGCACCTGCTGCATTGTCGCCACCGCCCGCAAAGACAGCCACATGATTATTTAGTCCTAGTTCATCGGCAACATTCGGTTTGATTGTACCTACACATTGTTGTGAAGAGACGAGTTCAGGATAAATATCGTGAATTCCAAACTGTTCACCGATGGATTTGTCCCATGTCTTGGTATCTGGGTCGAGTAGTAATGTGCTAGAAGCATCTGCATATTCCATGTGAAGTTCTCCGGTTAAAGCGAAGCGCACATAATCTTTGGGCAATAAAAAGACACTCACTTTATGCCAAAGATCCGGTTCGTTTTGTTGGACCCACAACATTTTCGTTAATGTGAACCCTTCTAATACGGGATTGTCTAAAACATAATCTCCAAGTTGTGCTTTGATCGTTTCGCACTGTGGTGTTGAACGGGTATCGTTCCACAATATCGCATTACGCAGCGGACGGTGACTCTCATCTAGTATGACCAGACTATGCATTTGGCCAGAAAATGAAATACCTTCGATTTTTGTATGGTCAATCGAAGGATCGTCGACTAATTTACGTATGTTAGCTTTAGTAGCTGCTACCCACGCGTCAGGATGTTGTTCACTGTAACCTGATTGTTGATGTTCTATAGTTAAAGGTTCACTGACACTCGCGAGTACTGTACCTTGTTGATTAACAGCTATGGTTTTAACTGAGCTTGTACCGATATCGATACCTAATACAATGTTATCCATACATCTCTTCCTTTTTGATCATTCACTCAAATTCTATACGTTTTTACTTTTAAGATATAACAATAAAATTTAACACTTTGCAAGCTGGAACCGTTATAAGAATAAGATAGATTATAAATGAGATTTAAAAAATAGGGGAGGGGAGATCAAATCTTTAGAAACACTGTCATATCAACTTTTTAACTCTATAGGTAAGGCTAACGGTTCAGAGAACGAATACAAACAGATGTCTAAATTTAATACGAATATTGTTTATATAACCGTTTTATATAAAAGTCGTGTTATGATTTGTAGTGAAAAGAAAGGAGCGTGCGTGATGAAAATTCTCATTGTCGAAGACGATTTTACCATTGCTGAAAGTTTACAAAATGAACTTAGTAAATGGCACTATGATGTAATGATCGCCGAAGATTTTAATGAAATCATGAGTCTTTTTCAATCATATGACCCACATCTCGTTGTGTTAGATATTACGTTACCATCATTTAACGGTTATCATTGGTGCCAAGAAATACGTAAAACGTCCAATGTGCCGATACTCTTTATTAGTTCACAATCGGATGATATGGATAAGATCATGGCGATACAAATGGGAGCCGATGACTATATCGAAAAGCCGTTTAGTTTATCTCTCGCAACGGCGAAAATCCAAGCGCTCATACGACGGACTTATAATTTTGCAGTCGACAAAAATGAACTCGAAGTGAAAGGTTGTATCTTATCACTCGATGAAGCAAAAGTGTCATACGAAGATCAAACTGAACAACTATCATTTACAGAATTACAAATTCTGTCATTATTATTCCAACATGAAGGTCAGTATGTAAGTCGTACCGCACTCATCGAAAAATGCTGGGAATCTGAGTATTTTATCGATGACAATACGCTTGCAGTAAACATGACACGGTTACGTAAGAAATTACGTCGTCTAGGGTTAGAGGACTTTATTCAAACAAAGAAAAATGTAGGGTATAAAGTGTAGGAGCTGGATCGTCATGAAATTTATAAACGAGATTAAAAATGAAATCATCATCGCTATCGGAATTTTAATCCTATTTTTAGTGATCTTTTTCGTGTTTTCGCTGCCAATGGAGGCTTTCTTTTTAGGGGCTGCTATCGTGCTCTTTATACTAATCATTTACTGGGTCATTCAGTTCATGAATTTTAAAGAAAAATTGCGTTTGAAAACACAAGTGGATCAATTAGAAGATCAGTTAGAAACGATGCGACGCGAACAAATTGAGTATAAAAATGAAATAGAAGCTTACTTTTTAACGTGGGTACACCAAATTAAGACGCCGATTACCGCTTCTAAACTATTACTCGAACAAAATCATGAAGATACAGTCAATCGTGTGCGACAAGAAATCTTACAAATTGATAACTACACGAACCTTGCACTCAGTTATTTAAAATTAATTAACCAACAGACCGATATGGTATTGATGAAAGTATCGATTGATGACCTAATTCGCACGCTCATTAAAAAATATTCAATCCAGTTCATTCAAAACCATACTAAAGTCCATTATGAAAAAGTGACAGATGAAGTGTTAACTGATGCGAAATGGGCTTCGATCATGATCGAACAAATTCTCAACAATGCGTTGAAATATGCGAGAGGAAAAGATATATGGATTGATTTTGATTCACAACAAAACCAACTCAAGATTGCGGATAACGGTATTGGTATCAGCCAAGCAGATAAACCTAAAATATTTGATCGCGGATATTCCGGCTATAACGGTCGTTTAAATGATAAATCGAGTGGCATTGGGTTATTTATCGTGAAACAAATTGCGAATCGTCTTCAACATAAAGTAGAAGTTGAGTCTGAGTTAAATGAAGGGGCGACGTTTACCATCACTTTCCCACAACAAACAACGTAACCTTACAATATTGTAAGACGAGGGTGCCAGATTGAAAGGAATCATAAATGTGCTATAACCGTAAAGGGAGTAACATAGGTATTGAGTAAAAGGGGCGAGACAGATGTTATTAGAGGTCGAAAATGTAAAAAAGATATTTGGTAGAAGACTCAATGCAGTCACAGCACTTAAAGATCTATCGTTTACGGTAAACGAAGGAGAATTCGTCGCAATCATGGGCGAGTCAGGCTCAGGTAAGTCTACGTTGCTTAATTTAATCGCAACCTTTGACCAACCGACTGAAGGGTCAATTACGATTCATGGGCAAAATTTAGATCAGCTGAAACATAAACAAATTGCACAGTTTAGAAGAAATATGCTTGGATTTGTCTTTCAAGATTTTAATATGCTGACGACGATGACGAATAAAGATAATTTATTGATGCCACTCGTGTTATCTAATGAAAAGCCACAGACAATGAACGAACGTGTCGAAGTCATCAGTGAAGAATTAGATATAAAAAATATACTCGATAAATACCCGCATGAAGTCTCCGGGGGCCAACAGCAACGTGTAGCGATTGGTCGGGCAATCATCACACAGCCGAAACTCATTCTGGCAGATGAACCGACTGGCGCACTAGATTCAAAGACCTCTGAAGATATTATGAATTTATTTAGAAAGATGAATCACGATCAACAAACGATTTTAATGGTGACCCATTCTACGGTCGATGCTTCATTTGCGAAACGTGTGCTATTTATTAAGGATGGACGCGTGTATCATGAAATCTATCGTGGCGAAGAATCACGAGCCGTTTTTCAAAAGCGCATTTCAGAAAGTCTTACCATTTTAAATGAGAGGGCAGACTGACATGACACTATGGTTAATGTGGAAACTCGTCATTAATAACTTCAAAAGCATTCGCATGATGGTCGTGCCGTTCATCTTGTCTCTAAGTTTCATCTTTGGCTTACATTTTATTCTGTTGTCCATCAGTATGAATGATTATTTTCACCGAGAAGCTGAGATGATTACGACGTTTGCGATTGTCGCTCAGTTTATCTTGTTTCTCTTAAGTGTGTCCTTTGCGCTATATGCGAACCAGTTCATGATGCATCACCGGAAGAAGAACTTTGCGTTAAGTATGATGTTTGGCATGGAAAAGAAACATCTCTGCTTTTTGCTGTTGATAGAAAATATCATTGAGTTTGTGATTATTGCCGTAATTTCTGTTATCGGTGGCTTTCTCTTTAGTCTGCTCATGTTTATGTTTTTAAATAAAGTATTACAACGGCATCATCATGTGACATTAGCGGATTTCACTTTGAATATGAATGTCGTGTGGTTGACGTTATTAATCTTAATTTTAGTGATGGGGCTCATTTTCTTAGTTAATATCGTCAAAGTCACATTGCAAAATCCTATCCAGCTCGTGCAAAAAGAAAATAATCAATCCCAACGCATCAAGAAAGTCCGTCTCATTATCTTACTTGTGTTAGGTCTAGTTTTACTCGGCTCAGGTTACTATCTAGCACTTACAACTCAAGGAATCTTCCATTCTCTCCTTACAATTTTTGAGGCGATGTTACTCGTATTCGTCGGAACATACTGTTTGTTTATGTCGCTCAGTTTGTTTACGTTAAAAGGGTTACAGCGTATTCCACGTGTGTATTATCATCCGGTGCTTTTCTTTTCTATAAATGGTATGATTTCACGCATGAAAACAGATGCGATTAGTCTGGCCAACATGTCAGTCATATGTACGTTCTTAATCGCAACGATTGGCTTGACGATTATGACCTATCAAGGTGCACCTAATCTCGTCAAAACACTGACTGACCAACGAGATTATACGACGGTTATTACAGTAGAAAATGAAAAAAATAAATCATTGAAAGCAAAAACAGAAAAAGTCTTGGACGATGTTCAAAAATATGCGACGATTTCTCAACTCAAGCAGCGCTATTTTGTGATATTGGGCATTGATATTAAAGATAACAACGTGTTTGATGTTGCACACAATGATCAAAAGGCAACGGTTCAATTTACGCCTGAAAAAGAATATAACCGTGTCTTTAACAAAAATTTGAAACTTGCACCAAACGAACTCGGCATCACTGAAAATAGTAATAAACTTGGAAAACAAAAATCGATTCAAATTGGAGACCAAATGTATAGTCGTGTCGATTTGAAAGATACGAGAGCGATGATTAGATCGACGATGGAGTCAGATATCTTTGTGGTCGTACCTGATGAGCAACAATTAGACCAAATCTTACATACACTTTTACCAGCTGATAAAAATCTCCAGAATTATAAGCGAGTTGATTTAGCATTTAATGTAGATGAAGGTAAACACGCACTCGAACAACATAGTATGGATATATTGAAAAAGGATCATGTTCAACTCACGAATACGAAAGAAATGTCACGCCTCGTGTATCAATTGGATAGTGGCTTAATTTTTCTAGGTGTCATTATCTCAGCTGCGCTCATCACGATTCTGTTCTTGATTTTATACTATAAACAGATGGTTGAAGCGGATGAGGATCAAAAAAGGTACGCACTATTATCACAACTCGGCGTGGAAGGCACGACGATTCGCAAAGTGATCAATCAACAACTGCGATGGCTCTTTACGTTACCCGCACTGGTCGCAATCATTCACACGTTAGTGGCGACAAAAATTATTTATAAAGTAATCAGTGTGCTCGGGGTCCAAAATATGTGGCAATTCGCACTCGTTTATTTCGGTGTACTCGTCATCGTTGTCGTTTGTTATGGCCTGCTCTGTATAGGCGTCTCAACGATTTATTATAATATTGTATATCGCGGACTGAAGCGGCCCCATGAGTGAAGTACCAACCTTTTGATGTTGAGTGGGTTGGAGGTCTATGACGCGTATCTAAAATAAAAAGAGGCAAGCACCTGTGAAGTGTGCTTGCCTTTTGTATATTGTGAGAGAAATGGGTAAGTGTGATATCCCCTTAATATACGTCTCGTTGATAACGACGTTCTTTTAACATTTTTTTAAGGTAATGATCTGCTTCCTCGTCACTTAAGTCTCCTTCTTTTACTAGGATTTGGTGAAGGGCTTCGCTGACACCTTGTGCCATTTTTTCCTTGTCACCACAAACAAAGAAACAAGCGCCGTTTGTGAGCCAGTCATAGACTGTTTCACTGTTTTCTAATAAGCGGTCTTGGACATATACTTTATGTTCAGAATCTCTTGAAAATGCCAAATCAAGTCGATTTAAAAATCCTTGATCTTGCATATCCTCGATTTCTTCTTGGTACAAATAATCGTGGTTGCGATATTGGTTACCGAAGATAAGCCAGTTATCACCTGAATAACCGACGTGCATACATTCTTGAAGATATGCTCTAAATGGCGCTATACCTGTTCCAGCACCCACCATAATGACAGGTGTGGATGCATCGAATGGGAACTTAAAGTTTTTATTTTTTCTAAAGTAAATTGGCAATGTGTCCCCAGGTTCAGTCCGCTCAGCTAATTGGACAGAGCAAACCCCTTTACGGTCACGTCCATGTGCCTGATAGCGTACCGTGCTCACCGTAATGTGGACCTCGTCTGTATTGAGCTTGTTACTGCTAGCGATTGAATATTCTCGCGGCGGTAACTTTCTCAACAAGTCCGTGAGCTGTTTCGGTTCTAATGTGCGTGGTGGGAAATCAGTCACTAAATCTAAGAAATCGCGACCTTCAATATAATCATTGAGCCAATCTTGATCAGCTACTTTCGCGGTAAGCGTGTCGTTACCGAATAACGTTGCTGCTGTTTCAACGAGATTTGGATTGAGCTTGGTGATTTCAAAATGATGGGTTAACGCATCTTTTACATTCACTGTCGTATCATTTGCATCTGAAATCTCTGTGTCTGCTTGAGCGTCCCACCCAAGCGTTTGAATGATATTTGCGACGAGTACCGGATCATTTTCAGGAATGACGCCTAAAATGTCACCTGGTTCATAAGTGTTGTCGTTATCTTCAATCTCTAATTCGATATGACGGACTTCTTTTTCAGCTTGACTACCACATAAATTAAAGTTTGTGAGTACTTTTGCTTGGAACGGATTTGCTTTCGTATAGTACTCAGATGGTGTAGTCGTGTTGCTTTCAGTGATGGTTGTGTCTGCTTCATCTTCAAAATCGAGTGTCACTTCTTCTGCAGTGCTGTCAATCGTCTTTGACGAACTAGACGCATCGTTTTGAATTTGTGTCAGCAATTCTAATACTTCTGTCATCCACTGATTAGCCGTTTCTTCATAATCAAAGTCACAGTCGACACGCGCTTTCATACGGTGCGCGCCGAGTTCACCAATGATGTGGTCAAAGTCTTTACCTGCTTGGCAGAAGTTCGCAAAGTCTTGATCACCTAGTGCTAATACTGAAAAGTTAACACCCTCTAGACTTGGCGCATCATCGCTGTGTAGATATTCATATAAGTCTAAAGCATTGATCGGTGGTTCGCCTACACCTTGTGTTGAACAGATGACAAACACGTATTGTTGTTCTGCTAAATCAGCAGGTTTAAAGTCATCCATGTCATAGAGTGACACGTTAAAGTTTTCAGCTTTCAACTTGTCGTAAAATTGTTCTGCGACGAATTCCGCATTACCTGTTTCAGTTCCAAAGAGAATGGTTACATCCAGTGGTTCAGCGTCCGATGCTGAAACGGATTCACTTTCAGAACTGGAGGTTTCTTCTTGCGTTGCTACGTCAGAAGTCGAAGCAGATATGTCATTTGACACTGGTTGGTCTTCTGATTCTGGAGAAGCGGTTGCTTCATTTTGAGCCCTTTGACTCTGACCCATTAAATAGCCACTCACCCAGTATTGTTGTTCGGGTGTTAACGTGTTGATGAGCTCATCGAGTAACTTGCGTTGTGTTTCGTCTAATGGGCTATAATTTGTGTTTGGTTCCAACTCTTTCACCTCTGTTTCTGCGATCTATGTTGTCGATATATATTTAGACGGCGCTCAGACTTCCCTCTAGGAAAATGCTGAGTCAAACCGTGATTGCGTAGATTAAATTCTAGTCTCAATTATAACGTGATTCCTCAAGATTGTTAAAGTTTAACAACTATAAAGCTCCTCCTGCAAAATGAGAATCATTATTTTACAGGAAGAGCATGTAAAACGGCTATATGATGTTATTTCAATTATGAAAATGCGGTGTGCGATCGTTTTGTAAATGAGACAATTTAAGGTTTAATCGCAAACGCACGTACTGGGAATCCGGGTGCATCTTTCGGTTTCGGGCTAATCGCATAAATGATTGCACCTCGAGTCGGTAGCTGATCTAAGTTAGTCAGCGATTCAACCTGATACGTATCTTGCCCTAATACATAACGTTCACCGACGATGTCTCCATTTTTCGCAACATTTACAGAGGCATCGGTATCAAAAGTTTCGTGTCCTACTGATTTGACGCCGTGTTCTTCGATTAAGAACTGTAATGCATCGAGGCCCCAGCCGGGTAAGTGTTGGTTTCCTTCTGCGTCTTTATTTTCAAACGCTTCGACGTCAGGCCATCGTTTAGACCAATCCGTGCGTAAAGCGACAAAGGTATCTGGCTCGATTGTACCGTGTTCTTTTTCCCAAGCAATCAGATGGTCACGCGTCACGATAAAGTCTGCATTCTCTTTCACTTCTTCACTAAAATCTAACACGATTAATGGTAAGACGAGTTCTTTTAAGTCTAATTGATCTAGATAACGTTGATTTTCAACAAAGTGGATCGGCGCATCAATATGTGTACCGTACTGGGTCACAAGATTCCAACTTTGAACGTAAAATCCATGTTCTTTGACAGTGAAGAGCGTTGACACTTTTGCTTTTTCAAAATCGCTAAAACGAGGAATCGATTCATCAAATGTGTGTGTTAAATCAACCCAGTTTGCATTTTTAAGTTGTGCTAATTGATCCCATAATGGGTAAGCCATGCTTATCACCTGCTTATTTGAATTTTATGATACTTGAGCGTCTTTGTCTTCGCGTAATTTTGTTACTGCACTAACGAGTGTTGTTAATGCGGCAACCACTTCATCTTCTTTACGTGTTTTCAATCCGCAGTCTGGGTTCACCCAGAAGAGAGAACGGTCAATTTGTTGTAAACCACGATTGATCGCAGTCGTAATTTCATCTTCTGTTGGAATACGAGGGCTGTGGATGTCATAAACACCTAAGCCGATACCGAGATCATATGTGACATCTTCGAAGTCTTTAATTAGGTCACCATGACTACGAGACGTTTCAATTGAAATCACGTCTGCATCTAAGTCGTGGATCGCATGGATGATTTGACCGAATTGAGAATAGCACATATGCGTATGAATTTGCGTTTCATCTGCCACAGACGATGTTGCGAGTTTGAATGAGTACACTGCTTGTTGTAAGTATGTTTCATGGAATTCAGAACGAAGCGGTAAGCCTTCACGGAGTGCTGGTTCGTCTACTTGGATGATCGCAATGCCAGCTTTTTCAAGCGCGAGTGCTTCTTCATTAATCGCTAAGGCAATTTGGTCTTGAACTGTTTCACGTGGGATATCTACACGTTCAAATGACCAGTTTAAAATGGTTACCGGACCTGTAAGCATACCTTTCACAGGTTTGTCAGTTAAGCTTTGTGCGTAAACGGTTTCTTCTACTGTTAATGGTTCAGTCCATTTCACATCGCCGTAAATAATTGGTGGTTTAACCGCACGTGAACCGTATGATTGTACCCAACCAAATTTAGTTACGAGGAAGCCTTGTAGTTTTTCACCGAAGAATTCCACCATGTCGTTACGTTCGAATTCACCATGAACAAATACATCGAGGCCGATATCTTCTTGAATGTCGATCCAACGAGAAATTTCATGTTCTAAGAATTCACGATATGCTTCATCAGAAATGCGGTTATTTTTCCAATCTGCGCGGTATTTACGCACTTCTCTTGATTGAGGGAATGAACCGATTGTTGTCGTTGGTAAGTCTGGTAAGTGTAAGCGATTGTTTTGTGCTTCTTTACGTACAGAGAAGTCTGATTGACGTGATGTACGCACGCTGTCAAAGTCGTATGAGACGTTTTTGAAAGCTTGGTTTTGGAAGCGGTGATAACGTTCTTTTAACTCGTTATATGCCGTGTCATCATTTTCATTAAAGTAACGTTTTAAGGCATTGAGTTCGCCTAATTTTTCAGTAGCAAAGCTGAGACCTTCCGCAATGGATTCATCCAGTGATTCGTCATCGAGTGATACTGGCACGTGTAATAATGAAGATGATGGTTGGATGACAAGTTCATCTGTATAAGATTGTAATGTTTCGATGAGTTCTTTTTTCGCTTCGATATCTGCAGCCCACACGTTACGGCCGTCGATGATTCCTGCGTATAATGCTTTGTCTTTATTGAGGTGACCGTCTTGAATTTGTTGTAAGTTGTGGCCGTGATCATGAACGAAATCTAAACCATAACCTTTTGCTGGCAAAGTATTTAAGAATTTCAAGTCTACACGTTCGAAATAAGTTTGAATGACTAAGTATTGGCTTAAGCCAGCTTCTTCAAAGTAGTCATACGCTTTCTTAGTGATTGCTTCGAAGTTTTGACTTTCATCTGTCACGAGGACAGGTTCATCGATTTGAATATAAGACGCACCCGCATCTACTAATGATTGGAGTACTTCTTTATACAGTGGAAGCAACGTTTCGACTTTTTCTTCAAACGATTGATTGCCACCTTTTGATAATTTAACGAAAGTGACTGGACCTACGATGACTGGATGTGCTGGAACGTTTAGTGATTTCGCAAAGTTGAAGCGTTCGAGTAAAATGTTGTCATTTACTTTAGGTTCTACGTTATCCCATTCAGGAACGATGTAGTGATAGTTTGTGTTGAACCATTTGATGAGGGCACTTGCGACATGCTCTTTGTTACCACGTGCGATATCAAAAAGTAAATCTACATCGACGTCACGATCTTGGAAACGTTCTGGAATGATGTTGAATAATAATGACGTGTCTAAGATGTGGTCGTATAGTGAGAAATCACCAACAGGTACGCTATCTAAATGTGCGTGCTTTTGAAGTAATAAGTTTTCTTTGTGTAATGCCTCTAATTGTTCAGTTAATTCCTTTTGTGAAATTTGGCCTGACCAATAATTTTCAATTGTTTTCTTCCATTCTCTTTTTCTACCTAGTCTTGGAAATCCTAAATTTGATGTTTGAATTGTCATGATATTGCCTCCTGTTTAGTTGAAGTGATAGATTTTGAATACTGTGCAAGTTCAAGCGTGATATCTACATTTTGGAACGGTGTGATGAGATACAAACCGTTAAAGTACTGATGGACGGTATCGATGAGTTCTTGTGATAAAGATAAGCTATACGCTTTTGTTTTCTCTTTATCGCCTTTGAGTGCTTCAAAGCGCTCGAGTACTTCATCTGATAATTTAATGCCTGGCACTTCGTTATGTAGAAACAGCGCATTATTGTAACTTGTAATCGGCATGATACCGATGAAAAATGGGACGTCTAAATGTTTTGTTGCTTCGTAAATTTCTTTGATTTTGTCGGTGCTATAAACGGGTTGAGTGATAAAGTAGTTGGTCCCGTGTTTAATTTTCTGCTCAGCGCGTTTTACAGCAACTTCGAGTTTACGTACATTCGGGTCGAAAGCAGCAGCGATGTTAAAGTTTGTCTTTTTCTTCAGTGCATCACCATCTGTATTGATCCCTTCATTGAAACGTAAAGCAATCTCGGTTAAGCCTTTAGAGTTCACGTCATATACATTCGTTGCGCCTGGGAGGTTCCCCATACGAGAAGGGTCTCCTGTAACAGCGAGTATTTCGTTCACACCGATGAGTGACAGTCCGAGTAAGTGAGATTGTAATCCGATTAGATTGCGGTCACGACAGGTGACGTGGACGAGTGGCTCGATGTTGTATTGTTGCTTGATGATACTTGCAGCGGCTAAATTATCTATACGTACTGTTGCAAGTGCGTTATCCGCCAATGTGATCGCATCGACCCCTTCTTCATCCAATTTTTTCACGTTGTCGAAAAACGTTGTCGTATCGAGATGTTTCGGTGTGTCGAGCTCGACGATGATGGTCGGCCGTGTTTTCACGAGATGCGTTAAATTATTGCGGTTTTCGTTGTTGGTGCCTTTTGATTTACGTTGCGTCATCGGCACGACATTTTTATGTGATACAGGTTTTAAACCTTTCACTGATTCTTTGATAAAATGAACGTGTTCTGGTGTTGTGCCACAACAACCGCCGATGAGTCGCACGCCTTCGTTGATAAGTTTTTGTGCCATTTGACCGAAGTATTGCGCGTTATCGCTGTATTGGATCGTGTCATTTTCGATATCGAGTAGACTCGCATTCGGATAACAAGATAAGTATGCGTTTTTCGGTAGCTCGATATGTGAAAATGAGTGCACCATATGATGTGGGCCGTGGTGACAATTGAGTCCTACGATATTAGCGCCGCTATCGATGACTGCCTGAATGGCTTCGTTGATCGGCTGGCCATCTTTCAAATAGTTCGTGTTTGAAGCGGTTAACTGTGCAATAATCGGAATGTCGTATTTCTGACGCGTCAGTTTCACGATATTCGTTAGTTCTTCTAAGTCATAGTATGTTTTGAAAAGCAACGCATCGACGCCTGCTTCAACGAGCGTATCGACTTGAACTTCGGTGTGGTATTGAATCGTCGATAGCTCAAGTTTGGTCTGAGTGATGTTTCGAAATCCGCCCACCGTACCGAGAATGAATGTTTCTGGTTTTGCTGCTCGTTTTGCGATAGCGACTGCTGCTTGATGGATTTGTTTAATCTTGTGTTCGAGACCAAAGGCTTTTAATTTTTCAAAATTGGCGCCGTACGTATTCGTTTGAATCACATCTGCGCCTGCTTCGATATAAGCGCGATGGATCTTTTCGATTTTGTCGGGATGCGTGAGATTATAAGCTTCGGGACAGGTATCGATGCCTTCTGAGTAAAGGAGGGTACCGATTGCACCGTCAGCCACTAATATGTTGTCTTTGAGTTGGGTTAGGAATTGGCTCATTAAAGACCTCCTCTAGCGCATGTTGTATGTCTGCGATTAATTCTTCAGGTTGTTCTAAACCAACGCTCAATCTAAAGAGACCAAAGGTTATATTACGTTGTGCTCTCACGTCAGCTGGAATCGCTGCATGTGACATCGTCGCTGGGTGAGAGAGAATCGTTTCGACACCGCCTAAGCTGACTGAAACGAGTGGGAGTGACAATGCATCTACAAAGGCTTGGGCTTGTGATTCATCTTTTAAGCGAAAGCCAATCACTGCACCACCGTGTTCTGCTTGAGATAAATGAATCGGATCATTTCCTGGGTAATACACTTCTGCAATTTCAGGACGATTACTTAGAAAATCAACCAATTGTTGTGCATTGGTTACGGATTGTTGAAAACGAACAGCTAACGTTTTCAAGTGCTTGAACAATGTCCAACTATCATGTGCAGATAATGCAGTACCAGTCCCGTTTTGAAGTAAGTACAGTGCATCTGCGATTGTGTCGTTATTTGTGATTGCTGCACCAGCAATGATGTCACTGTGACCACTTAGGAATTTCGTTGCACTGTGGACAACGACGTCTGCACCTAATGCGAGTGGTGACTGGCCAAGTGGTGTCATAAAGGTATTGTCGACAGCTAAATACAGGTCGTGACGTTTGGCGATTTGGGCAACAGCACGAATATCCGTGATCTTAAATAACGGATTGGATGGTGTTTCAATGTAAATGAGTTTTGTGTTGTCCTGAATTGCTTCTTCGATTTGTGAAACGTCAGTTGTATCAACAGTTGTAAATGAAATATTGAAACGTGTCAGTATTTGAGACGTTAAGCGAAAGGTACCACCGTAGACGTCATCCGGTAAGATGACATGATCGTTTGCGTTGAGTGTAAGTAATACGGCTGAGATTGCCGCAATTCCTGAGGCAAAAGCGAAACCGTGCGTGCCCCCTTCAAGTTTGGCAAGCATTTGTTCTAATAGATCTCGGTTTGGATTACCACTTCTTGCATAATCATAAGATGTTTCGCCACCTAAAACGTCTTGATGAAAGGTGGATGAGTCATAAAGCGGTGGATTGGCAGAAGGGTAAGCCGCTCTACTGTGTGCGTCAAAGACCACTTCAGTCGCTTTGGATAACTTCATGAAATCACCTCTTCTTTCGCGTGTTCTAACGCTTGAATTAAATCTGCTTCAATGTCGCTATAATTTTCAACACCGACAAATAAACGAACTAAGTAAGCATCGATGCCGCGTTTTGCACGTTCGGGTTCAGGCATATCAGCATGTGTTTGCGTATAAGGGAAAGTCACGAGTGTTTCAGTACCTCCAAGACTTTCAGCGAAGATACAAATTTTTAAATTTTCTAAAAATTTTGCAACGCTATAATTGCGGTTGAGACGTAAACTTAACATGCCGGTATGTCCGCTATAAAGTACCTCGTTAATCGAGTCTAAGTGACTACATCGTTCAGCGAGTAAACGTGCGTTTTCTTCAGAACGATCCACGCGTAAATGTAATGTTTTTAATCCGCGTAATAACAAGTAACTATCAAACGGTGAAAGTGTTGCGCCAATCATGTTGTGTAACTCGTCTAAACGCGTTGCGAGTGTTTCATCTTTCACGGTGACGACTCCAGCGAGTACGTCGTTATGCCCACCGATGTATTTTGTTGCCGAATGAAGGACGATATCTGCGCCATCTTCTAACGGTGTAGATAAATACGGTGTTAAAAATGTATTGTCGATAATCATTAATAGGTTGTGTTGTTGCGCTAAGCGATAATACGGTTCTAGTTCTACTTCGATCATTTGCGGGTTAGAAATCGGTTCGATGAATAAAGCGACGGTTTGCGGGGGGATCGCGTCCGCAATGCTTTCGTAGTCTAAAAAGTCTACATATTTGAAATGAATGCCATATTGCTGTTCGTAGTAATCAAAGAGTCTGAACGTTCCTCCATATAAATCAAACGAGACTAGAATTTCGTCGTTCGGTTTGAATAAGTTACAAATGAGTTGTATGGCAGACATGCCACTCGCTGTTGCGAATGAAGCGGTCCCTCGTTCGAGTTTCGCAAATGCTGTTTCAAATGCACTTCGTGTTGGATTTTTCGTTCGTGTGTAATCATAGCCTGTCGATTCACCTAGTGTTGGGTGTTGATAAGCTGTGGATAAGTATATTGGATTCGCGATTGCGCCAGTTGTATCATGTGTTAATGAAATTTGAGCAAGTTCAGTATGTTTCATCGACTGAGACCTCCTTGTACAAAATAAAAAGGCTTCCCTCCTCTAAACCCGATAAAATATCGGATGTAAAGGACGAAAGCCTACTTCGTGGTACCACCTTTATTTATTACTCTATCACTAGAGCAACCTTAATCAGTACGCCATTTGCTGATGTATTGTGTTGAAATATACATGTTGAAGAAACTTTGCATACGTCGTGCAGCAAATATTAATACTGTGTCGCTATAACGGGCGATCCCGTTGATATCTCATATTGATATCACCACTCAAAGGCCATTTTCAAACTTGCTTGCTGTATCTCGTTTCAGCAACTCGAGACTCTCTGTGCCAGTAGTGTAAGTTTTACTTTCCTCGTTATCGTGTTTCGGTTAATCTGTTTGGTTGTTTCTTAGCTTACAGAGTGATTTCCCATTTGTCAACCACTTTTCTGAAAATTTTGAGTCGACTGTTATTTTATGAGTTGTGAAAATGTGCGTGAGGATTGGAAATACATAGACTTTAACGCTGTTATTTTTTACAATTAAAGACAGTAAATCATTTTAAAGAAGGTGGTTGTAATCGCTATGGCAGATGACCAGCGCACAAAGCGTCAAGATAATGAAACGGTTCAAATGATCGATCTAGATCAGATTCGCGCAAATCCATATCAACCACGTAAGTTATTTGACGATGATAGATTAGAAGATCTCGCACAATCGATTATGCAACACGGTATTCTGCAACCGATTGTGTTACGTAAAACCATCAAAGGCTATCACATTGTTGCGGGCGAACGTCGTTTTCGTGCTGCGCAAAAGACAGAGATGACACAAATTCCAGCCATCGTTAAAAAGTTGACTGACGCAGATATGATGGAACTTGCGGTGATAGAGAATTTACAACGTGAAGACTTGAATGCGATTGAAGAAGCGGAAAGTTATAAACAGTTGATGGAACAACTCGATTTAACCCAACAAGAAGTCGCGAAACGCTTAGGAAAATCTCGCCCCTATATCGCAAACATGTTGCGCTTATTACAACTCCCTCAATCCGTGAGACAGATGATTCAACGTGGGGATATCTCAGGTGGCCACGGTCGCGCATTACTCCCTATCAAAGACCCGACTCAATTAAAACAAATCGCTCGGGCAGTGTGCCGGGAGTCTTGGAGTGTGCGATACTTAGAGAAACATGTGAGTGAGTTGGCTCAACACGAGACAACCAAACAGCAGAAGAAAAACAATTCAGCCGCTCCATCTAAACCGAAGATGATACAACAACAAGAACGTCAGTTAAAAGAACAATACGGGACTGAAGTTTCAATCTCCACCGCGAAACAAAAAGGACGAATCACATTTGAATTCGGTTCTGAAGACGAGTTTAAAGCGCTAATACGTCAGCTCAATCACAAATACAGATAGAAGGTTAGTATTTGGTTTTGGTGCGAACGATTAAATACTGTGCTTTCTCTATGAAAAATACCGTTTTTTTAGATGAATATGTGATATTTTCACGCGAGTGATGCGGCGATTTAAAGGCATATCATAAGTGAGTAGAGTGAAATTTTCTACAAACATTTTACTTTCACAAACGGGACAGACAATATAAAATGAAAACTTGATCTTCTCAAGTGAAATCGACATATCATTTCATACGTGAAGCGAGGAATTAAAGCATAGGAGGCACCGTTGTTGAATCAAATTAAAACGATATTAACATCCATTATAGAACCGTTTACTCAACCTGAAACATATACAAAACTCGCAACTAACATCATCATGATCTTGATTTATATCGTGGTGGCTTGGGTCGCAATTAAGGTGATAAACAAGATTATCGCCGAGTTCTTTAAAATGCATAACAAGTCTAAAAAAGGTAATAAAAAACGCTCAAAAACATTAGTTTCATTGATTCAAAATATAGTGAAATACATCATTTGGTTTATTATCGTCACAACGATATTAAGTAAATTTGGTATTAGCGTCGAAGGCATTATCGCCAGTGCCGGCGTCGTCGGTATCGCAGTCGGCTTTGGTGCGCAAACTGTCGTCAAAGATGTGATTACAGGATTCTTTATTATTTTCGAAAATCAATTTGACGTCGGCGATTATGTTAAAATAAATAGTGCTGGCGCAACCGTCGCTGAAGGTACCGTATCCTCTATTGGATTGCGTTCAACGAGCATTAAAACAATCAGTGGTGAATTAACTGTGTTACCAAATGGCAGTATGGGTGAAGTCACGAACTATTCAGTTATTGAAGGAACATCAATTGTCGACTTACCGATTGCTGTAGATGAAGATATTGATAAAGTCGAAACGTTATTAAATGAATTTCTAGCTACACTGACATCAAAATATTATCTATTTGTCTCAGCACCGACCGTATTAGGTGTCGATGATATTACCCGTGATCAAATGACCTTACGCATTACGGCAGAAACTATTCCGGGTGAAGGCACGACGGGTGCGCGTATTCTACGTAAAGAGTTGCAACGTTATATGAAAATGAAAAATATTAAAGCACCCCAACCACTCATGGTACAATATGATACGGGTCAACAATCAAACGCATAATCTATTCGGAGGGGGAAAGACATGAAACTAAATTATGGTTTAAATGATATTGTAGAAATGAAAAAACCACACGCTTGTGGCAAAAATGAATTTAAAATCATAAGAATGGGTGCAGATATCCGAATGAAATGCGAACATTGTCAACGAAGCATGATGATTCCGCGACAAAAATTTGATAAAAATATTAAAAAAATATTGGTATCCAATCAAGATACTGAGAGTAAGGAGAATGATTAATGGCATTAACAGCAGGTATTGTAGGCTTGCCAAACGTCGGAAAGTCTACGCTATTTAACGCAATCACAAAAGCAGGCGCGCTCGCCGCAAACTACCCTTTCGCTACGATCGATCCTAACGTCGGCATTGTAGAAGTACCCGATAGTCGTTTATCTGTATTAACAGACATGGTTGGACCTAAAAAAACAATACCAACTACATTCGAATTTACAGATATTGCCGGTATCGTTAAAGGTGCATCTAAAGGTGAAGGACTTGGTAATAAATTCTTATCTCACATCCGTGAAGTAGATGCGATCTGCCAAGTTGTGCGTGCGTTCGACGACGATAATGTGACACACGTATCTGGTAAAGTGGATCCTATCGATGATATCGAAATCATCAACATGGAACTTGTCCTTGCAGACTTAGAATCTGTTGAAAAACGTTTACCTAAATTAGAAAAAATGGCACGTCAAAAAGATAAAAATGCTGAAAACGAAGTACGCATTTTAACAACGATCAAAGAAGCGTTAGAAAATGGACAACCTGTGCGCAGTATTGATTTTAATGAAGAAGATAAAAAATACGTGAAACAAGCACAATTATTAACGTCTAAAGAAATGTTATACATCGCAAACGTTGGTGAAGATGAAATTGGCGATGACGATAATGAAAAAGTGAAAGCTATCCGTGAATACGCTGAAAACGAAGGTTCACAAGTCATTGTTATCAGTGCGAAAATCGAAGAAGAAATTGCGACGTTAGATGAAGAGGATAAAGCGATGTTCTTAGAAGACTTAGGTATTGAAGAACCTGGATTAAATCGCTTAATCCGCATTACTTATGACTTACTAGGCCTTGCGACATTCTTCACTGCAGGTGTAGAAGAAGTTCGCGCATGGACATTTACAAAAGGTATGACAGCACCACAATGTGCGGGCGTTATTCATACTGACTTTGAACGTGGCTTCATTCGTGCAGAAGTGACAAGCTATGAAGATTATGTTGAACATGATGGTGAACATGGTGCGAAAGAAGCGGGTAAACAACGCTTAGAAGGTAAAGAATACATCATGCAAGATGGCGACATCGTTCACTTCAGATTTAATGTATAAGTGAATTGTGTTGATTGGAATGCGATAAACATATAGAAAAACACGCCCTTTAGACTGCGGTAAGTCTAGAAGGCGTGTTTTTTAAGTTTAATTACTTTTAGATTTTTTAGTGAACCAACTTGGTTTAACGTCAGGTGAAATGTAGCTAGCATCAACATTTTGATCTAATATTTTAGAGTAATATTCATCTGTATATTGCCATAGTACGTGTGGGCTTTCTGGACGTGTTGTATAATTTGCTAACCAGACACCATCATATTCTTGAGCTGCTGATTCAGCATGGTTGAGCATGAAGTTTTCATAAGAATAGAATAAGACTTTTTTCTTACCTGCTAAACTTTTCATTTCATCATACCAAGCAGCTGTTGCTTTATTAGATGAACCGGATGTTACTGAGTCTGTTTCAAAATCATTGATGTAGAAACTTGCTTTAGGTGCACGATTATATAAGGTTTGTGCTTCGTAACGTGCATCAGCTATATTTTCGTACATACTGTATGAGTAGACACCGAATTTCATATTTTGTTTATCTAATAAATTTGAATTATGTTCAAGGACTTCGTCGACATATTCTGATCCGTATTGACCACGAATAATAATGAAGTCATATTCTTTTTTCAGTTTTTTAACTTGTTTTTTAGTCAACTCGCCTTGCCACTCAGATAAGTCCAAGATACGTTCTCCATTTTCAGATTCAGTGGTGTTTGATGACCCGGCTGATCGATCTTGCGTATTCGGAGCGGCTGCTTCAGGGTGTTGCTGTAGGTATTCCTTGTAGCCAGATCCCATTGTACCTCTTTCGGATTGTTCAGCAGAGGCTTGCGTTGTTGTGAATGGAATGGCTGCTACCAATATTGCGATGATTAACACGATGCTCTTTTTCAAAAAAGCGCGCACAGTGAAATCCTCCTTTTTGTATGTATAGTGGATGCATTTTTGTAAATAATGAAAAACAAAATTTGCATAGTTCAAATGTTAAATGACATGAATGGATTCTTCAACCAACTTCAGCATAGGCAAGGTGATGATGAGCGATCGGAATTAATAAAAATCATTGTAAAAAGTAATGTGCTGTGCTATAATATCGGAATGTGAGTAATTAAAAATTATTCCTTGCTTGTTTGTAATTAAGACAAGCCGTATAGACCATAAGGAGGTGCAAGAAATCATGAGAACATACGAAATTATGTACGTAGTTCGTCCGAATATGGAAGATGATGCTAGAAAAGCAGTTGTAGAACGCTTTAATGGTATCTTAGCTTCTAAAGGATCAGAAGTTTTAGAAGAAAAAGATTGGGGCAAACGTCGTTTAGCATACGAAATCAATGATTTCAAAGAAGGTTACTACAATATTGTACGTATCCAAACTGATAACAACGACGCAACAGATGAATTCCAACGTTTAGCTAAAATTAGCGATGATATCATCCGTTACATCGTGATCAATGAAGACGAAGATAAAACTAGAAAATAAATTTAACGGGGGTGCTTAAATGATAAATAGAGTTGTATTAGTCGGTCGTTTAACGAAAGATCCAGAATATAGAACAACACCCTCAGGCGTGAGCGTTGCGACATTTACGCTTGCTGTAAACCGTACGTTTACGAACGCACAAGGTGAACGTGAAGCAGATTTCATTAACTGTGTGGTATTTAGAAAACAAGCAGATAATGTAAGCAACTACTTATTTAAAGGTAGTTTAGCTGGCGTAGATGGACGTTTACAATCACGTAGTTATGAAAACCAAGAAGGTCGACGTATCTTTGTGACAGAAGTTGTATGCGACAGTGTTCAATTCCTTGAACCTAAAGGTCAAAACCAAAGACATTCACAAGATGGAAACAACAATTTCCAAAACTTTGGTCAAAACAACTTTGGCGGACAACAATCCGGTCAAAATACGTCATCTTACTCAAACAATAACGATAATGGTGGATCACAATCTGATAACCCATTCGCAAATGCTAATGGACCTATCGATATCAGTGATGACGATTTACCATTCTAATAGAAACGCATTAAATTAATATATTTAAAGGAGGCAGCAAACCATGGCAGGTGGACCAAGAAGAGGCGGTCGTCGTCGTAAAAAAGTTTGCTATTTCACAGCAAACGGAATTACACACATCGACTATAAAGACACAGACTTATTAAAACGTTTTATTTCAGAACGCGGTAAAATCTTACCTCGTCGTGTTACAGGTACTTCAGCTAAATATCAACGTATGTTGACTACAGCTATCAAACGTGCACGTCATATGGCATTATTACCATACGTTCACGAAGATCAATAATAAATATTGATGTGAAAACCCCTGTAGGGAGCAGCCCTACAGGGGTTTTTTTGGTTCTATACTTTTGTCGGTTGATGAGTAAAATCATCATCCGACTTTATTGTAAAGAATGCCATCAATCCTTTACAGCTCGCTCTCCGTATATTCAACCTAAATCTTTAATTTCTAGTAGTGTTAAATTAATTTATTGCAGAAAAAGCAGCTGAAGTTCGCTCTGAAAAAGCAATAGCTGAAGATGTACTTGTCTCACCCTCCACTGTTCATAGAAAGATGAATGTGTTAGCTAAGCAAGTGAAACCCAAAGTCACTACCTTGCCTTCATATCTTACTTTTGATAAATTTAAATCTACTAGAGATGTTTCAGCTGCGATGAGTTTTATTTATTGTGAGGCTGAAACACATAAAATTGCTGATATTTTACCAGATCGTAGATGACGCCAACTCACAGAGTATTTTTCGCATTTTTACTCGTACTCGCAAAGTCAGGTGAGCAGGTTTTTGAGTGTCTACTTTTAAAGGTTTAGCATTATTTAAATAAAAACTAAAGTATAAAATAAAGATAAAAACAAGCACTAAAAATACACATAGATTAAATATCTTCATTATTAAGGTCCAATATTAAATCATTATACTTTTTAGAATATCTTACAAAGTCTTTAGTATTATTAAAAGCTAACCAAAGTCCTCTATCATCATACAAATGATATATTAAATTTTTATTATTACTAATTATATATATTTCAGAATAATTGTAATCCTGATTGATATTAGGAATTAACCCTTTAAAATCTTGATTGGAAATAGCTTTTAATAATTTTTTATATTTTATGTCTTTTATGGAACAATTATAGGAAAACTCCTCGCACAAAATATTATCATCATTTGCTTTTGTATATTCTTTAAAGTAAGATAATTTGTCTATAGTTAATGATGTAAATTTTTTTATAACATTCGTTTTTTTGTAAGGGTTATTATAAATATATACAACATGAACAAAATTTATAGAATCCGAAGGTGAGAATAAATCTTCAAAAATGTTTATTGCATTTTTATATACAGTTAAAAAATAATCATTATTAATAGTCTTGCCATCTTCTAAAAACTGGTACTTACCTTCGTTTAAATTTAAATGAATTGCATTTTTTACAACTCTAAAATTTAACTTTTTGATATTCAAATCATTTATATCAAAGTACATAATTTATAGCACCTTATTCCCTCAAAATTTTTCCATCTTTAGTCAAAGAGACCTTTCTTTGTCCTTTGTTATTTATTAACTTCCAATAAGATCTACCATGTGGCTTTCCTTTATTTTTAGAAATAGTCCATTTAGGTTTCGGATCTCTCCATGTAGGATTTTTCCTTTTAATTTTTGAGTAAATTTACCAATGTTCATACCTCTATCGTTCAGTAAACTTTTATTAATACTTTTAGCTATATTATGAGTATTAGATTTTACAGCATCATCATCCTTAGTAAAAGTTGTTGTTGGTAAACTCTATTTTACTGGAATTTTGATTATAGGGCACATTTTTATGTGTTGCACTTAAATTGTAAATTCATCAATAAAAGAGGCCGCGCACGTAGGTGACCTCTTTAAAACAGGAAGCATGAGCGCATTATCTTGGCGCATCTTTATAGTCTGTGAATATAGCTTTGTGGTTGTATTTGAGATAAATTTTAAAGTATTTAAACAAGGCACGGCTTACTTTATAGCATACTGGAATTAAGATGATTCCTATAGCAAAAAATCCAAGACTAAGTAGCAATTCAAATAGTTCGAACGGTTGTATTTGTAAAAACACAGTGACTAAATAGACGAACGGACTTAAGGTGAAGATTACCACTAGTGACCACATAATGAGAATAGAGCTTAAAGCAACTAAAATCACAATAGAAAATAATAGCACGTTAAATACGATTGATCCAAACAAAGCGAAATAATTCATCTTTTTATCCTCCTTCTCTTCAGAAATCCCATTAATTAGATATTCTAAGGGAACATCATAGATTGAACTCAGAGCTTCTAATACATAGACATTTGGTAAAGTGACACCTTGAAATAGTTTGACGTGTGACAAATAATTTTTGGGCTACGTCCTCTTGGGTTAAATCTTTGCTTTCTCTAGCCTCTTTTAAATATTCTGCTAACATAAGCTTGCCTCCTTGTTTCTACACTTTCTATTTTTAACACATTGAGATCAAAAGCAAAGCATAATCAAAGCAACAACCCTGTTACATGTAGGACATAATAGGGTTTATTGAGTATTTGATGAGAAAATATATATTGAAATTTTCGGTAGAGCACAGAGAAGGATGCGTGGAGGTGAGACTACCCGCACGCTTAATATAAGTAATAAATGAATACTTTTGAGAGAATATAATCATAATAAAATAATGAATTAAATTTTGTGTTATTATAAAACTGAAAGATATAACTGGAAGGTTAAAAAATGCAGAAAAATGATGCGAAAACACTTAAAGTTACGTTCTCTGGGTTAGCTACATTTCTCTTTTTTATTTCAGGATTATATTTTATTGCTCTGTTTTGGTTTATTCTTACAGTCGTATTTGCAGGACAAAACACAACAACAAACAAATAAAAATAAATTAGGAGTGAAGGGTGAAATAAATGTCCTTACCTGAAATTGTCATATATGCTTATGCTGCAATAGTAATTATATTTGTTATTGTTTGGGAGGTTATATTGAAAAAATCAGTCGTATACACATTTATTGCATTATTTAGTGCTTTTATCGTATCATTTTTAATCAAATATTTCTGGATAAATCAATCATTGAAAACAGCTTTTTGGTATACATTCGGCCCTCTTATACCTACTATTATTGTTTTTGTTATCATTTATTTAGCTGATAAAGTATATAAAAATGAAGACTAGCTGACTTTGGTTTTATTGATTTGATTAACGACTTAAACTTTTATTTTTCGACTTTTTCTAACCCAATGATGAAGAGGAGAAGTACAGGCAATAACATAAATGGCGCGAAGAGAGAAAAGAATAAAAATCCAGCGATCATGATAAGATATGTTTCGTCTATTTTATAGTTTCCGATTCTCATAAGACTATCCCCTTTTCATATCATTTTAAGAGATGGAGAGCGATGTGATCCCTTAATAGGCACCTGATTTATCGTTCTCTCTTTACATCTTCATAGCAAATACCGACACCCACTGCCAAACTACTCATTTGAAAATCCATTTTAACTATTTCGATATGCACATTTTCTTGTAAAAATTCATTCACTTTATTGTCGAGGCTTGAAGATGATAATGCGACAAAGTTTACAAATTTCATGACGCTCTCTCTCCTTTTATTTTTTTAACCTCTGCATTTTATAAAAATTATAATTAGTGTTAATCACAACATAACATATTTTGTACAATTACACTTCGTATATCCCTTTTAGATATAAAATAATAGAATTGAATTTGGACCCTGCTACTCTGATATTTTAGACGCCCAGCACACTCCCCTTATGCTCACTATGTGTTTTAAATATATCTCACTGGTTATAGTGTTATGTGAAAATAAGTACTTTTATTTAAAATACAGATAGAGAGAGGATATTAACTAATGAGCCAAAATGAAGAACAATTAAGCAAACAACCGCAACCTGATCAAGCGGAAGATCAAGCATTCTTCCCGTCTCCGTTTTCTTTAAGTCAGTATACTGGCCCTAAGACAGATTTCGATGGTGTGAATTATAAAGACGCTTACCAAGGTGACAAATGGAAAATTTTAGTCATCGCAACAGAGGAACGTTATGTATTTTTAGAAAATGAAAAGATGTTTTCTACAGGTAATCATCCCGTAGAAATGTTATTACCGTTACATCATATGATGGAAGCAGGTTTCGACGTAGAAATAGCTACAATCACAGGATATCCAGTTAAACTTGAGTTATGGGCTATGCCTCAACAAGATGAAGCAGTTATGCAAACATATGAACAACTCAAACCGAAATTGAAACAACCTAAAGCATTAAAAGAAGTTATCACAAATGAACTTGGCGCTGATTCAGATTACTTAGCTGTGTTTATACCTGGTGGTCATGGTGCACTCGTAGGCTAACCTGAGAGTACAGAAGTTCAACAAACGTTGGATTGGGCTCTAGAACAAGATAAATATATGATTAGTATTTGTCATGGCCCAGCCGCGTTCTTATCAGCTTCACTTAACCGTGAAAGTAATCCATTTGATGGATATGCGATGTGCGTATTCCCGGATGCTTTAGATGAAGGTGACAATGTCGATATGGGTTACTTACCAGGTAAACTCAGATGGCTACTTGCGGATGCATTAACAAAACAAGGCGTGAACGTGTTAAATGACGACATGTCTGGTCAGACACATCAAGATCGTAAACTACTCACAGACGACAGCCCACTTGCTTCTAATGCCCTCGGTAAAATGGCTGCAGAAGTATTAGTAAAAGCAGTCAATGAATAATTAGATTCATAATTTAAATAGCGAAACTAGGGCCATAAGGGTCCTAGTTTTTTATTATTTGAAGCAAAATATAAGTGGCTTATTTTCCGTATTCATTATATAATTATGCTAATTAATTTTACACATTTGATCTAATGTTAATCATGGAATATAAATAGCAAACATAACAACTAAAATTGTGCTAATTTTCCAAAAATAAGGAGGGTTACGATGCAAGAGAATCAACAGAAACAAAACTATATATTAGGTTTAGATATTGGTATAACTTCAGTCGGTTATGGTCTGATTGATAGTAAGACAAGAGAAGTCATTGATGCTGGCGTTCGCTTATTTCCAGAGGCCGATAGTGAAAACAACAGTAATCGTCGTTCTAAACGCGGTGCACGGCGTCTAAAACGAAGAAGAATACATCGTTTAGATCGTGTTAAACAGTTGCTAACAGATAACCAATTAATGGATTTAAATGATGTACCCAAAAGCACAGATCCTTATACCATTAGAGTGAAAGGGTTACGAGAACAATTAACTAAAGACGAGTTCGCGATTGCATTACTTCATATTGCGAAAAGACGTGGCTTGCACAACATTAGTGTATCAATGGGTGATAAAGAACAAGATAATGAATTATCTACAAAGCAACAATTACAAAAGAACGCACAACAATTACAAGATAAGTATGTATGTGAACTCCAATTAGAAAGATTAACTAACATAAATAAAGTTAGAGGCGAGAAAAATCGTTTTAAAACTGAAGACTTTGTTAAAGAAGTTAAACAGTTATGTGAAACGCAAAGACAGTACCATAAGATAGATGATCAATTTATACAACAATATATCGATTTAATTTCTACCAGACGAGAATATTTTGAAGGTCCTGGCAATGGGAGTCCGTACGGCTGGGATGGAGATTTATTGAAGTGGTACGAGAAATTAATGGGTAGATGTACATATTTTCCAGAAGAGCTGCGTAGTGTTAAATATGCCTACTCTGCTGATTTATTTAATGCACTTAACGATTTAAATAATTTAGTAGTTACACGGGATGACAATCCGAAATTAGAATACTATGAGAAATATCATATTATTGAAAATGTCTTCAAACAGAAGAAAAACCCAACTTTAAAGCAAATTGCTAAGGAAATTGGTGTTCAAGACTATGATATTAGAGGTTATCGTATTACTAAATCAGGTAAACCACAATTTACGTCCTTTAAATTGTATCATGACTTGAAAAATATTTTCGAACAGGCTAAATATCTTGAAGATGTGGATATGTTGGATAAAATTACCAAAATTTTAACTATTTATCAAGACGAAATAAGTATTAAAAAAGCATTAGATCAATTACCTGAACTATTAACAGAAAGTGAAAAATCGCAAATAGCGCAGCTTACTGGTTATACAGGAACACACCGATTGTCGTTAAAATGTATTCATATAGTTATTGATGAGTTATGGGAGTCCCCTGAAAATTAAATGGAAATATTTACAAGATTGAATTTGAAACCGAAAAAGGTTGAAATGAGTGAAATTGACTCCATTCCAACAACATTGGTAGATGAATTTATCTTATCCCCTGTAGTGAAACGTGCATTTATTCAATCCATAAAAGTGATTAACGCTGTAATTGATCGATTTGGCTTACCAGAGGACATTATAATTGAATTAGCAAGAGAGAAAAATAGTAAAGATAGGCGGAAATTTATAAATAAACTACAAAAACAAAATGAGGCTACACGCAAAAAGATTGAACAATTACTTGCAAAATACGGAAATACAAATGCGAAATATATGATAGAAAAAATAAAATTACATGACATGCAAGAAGGTAAATGTCTATACTCACTTGAAGCGATTCCTATAGAAGATTTACTATCAAATCCTACACATTATGAAGTAGATCATATCATTCCACGTTCTGTATCATTCGACAATTCACTGAATAACAAAGTGCTAGTTAAACAATCAGAAAACAGTAAAAAAGGGAATCGGACACCTTATCAATACTTAAGTTCAAATGAATCAAAAATATCGTACAATCAATTTAAACAACATATTTTAAATTTATCCAAAGCCAAAGACCGTATTTCTAAGAAAAAAAGAGATATGTTGCTTGAAGAACGTGATATTAATAAATTTGAAGTTCAAAAAGAATTTATTAATCGTAATTTAGTCGACACGCGATATGCTACAAGTGAACTATCCAATTTATTAAAAACTTATTTCAGCACAAATGATTACGCAGTTAAAGTGAAAACGATCAATGGAGGATTTACAAACCATCTTAGAAAGGTATGGGATTTCAAAAAACATCGTAACCATGGTTATAAACATCATGCAGAAGATGCATTAGTTATCGCAAATGCAGATTTCTTATTTAAGACGCATAAAGCACTTAGAAGAACGGATAGGATATTAGAACAACCAGGATTAGAAGTAAATGATACTATTGTAAAGGCGGATACTGAGGAAAAATATCAAGAACTTTTTGAAACACCAAAACAAGTTGAAAATATAAAACAGTTTCGTGATTTCAAATATTCACATCGTGTCGATAAAAAACCGAATCGCCAGTTAATCAATGATACATTATATAGCACTCGTGAAATAGAGGACGAAACTTATGTAGTTCAGACATTAAAAGATTTATATGCAAAAGATAATGATAAAGTAAAGAAACTATTTACTGAAAAACCTGAAAAAATTTTGATGTATCAGCATGATCCTAAAACTTTTGAAAAATTAATGACTATCATTAATCAATATGCTGAAGCTAAAAATCCATTAGCTGCTTATTATGAAGATAAAGGTGAATATGTTACAAAATATGCTAAAAAAGGAAACGGTCCAGCTATTAATAAAATAAAATATATAGATAAAAAACTGGGAAGCCACTTGGATGTCAGTAACAAATATCCTGAAACGCAGAATAAACTAGTTAAGCTTTCTCTTAAATCGTTCCGTTTTGATATTTATAAGTGTGAACAAGGTTATAAAATGGTTTCTATCGGTTATTTAGACGTGCTAAAAAAAGATAATTATTACTATATTTCTAAAGATAAATATGAAGCAGAAAAGGAAAAGAAAAAAATAAAGGAAAGTGACGTGTTTATTGGCAGTTTTTACTATAATGACTTGATTATGTATGAAAGAGAACTATTTAGAGTTATTGGTGTTAATAGTGACATAAATAATTTAGTTGAATTAAATATGGTAGATATCACTTATAAAGATTTTTGTGAAGTTAATCATGTTACTGGTGAAAAAAGAATTAAAAATAGGCAAAAGAGTTGTTTTAATTGAAAAATATACGACAGATATATTAGGAAATTTATATAAAGCCCCACTTCCCAAAAAACCTCAGCTTGTTTTTAAACGAGGTGAATTATAATGGGATGGCGTATTATACATGTGACTGATGTAAATCACATTGCGCTCAATCTCAATAGTTTAAAAATCACTAAAGGGGACTTAGAGGTTAAAGTCCCTTTAGGTGATATTTTTGCTCTCATCATAGAAGACTTAACCGTTACAGTATCGACACGTTTATTGGTTGAACTCTCTGATTATAATATACTGGTAATTCTTTGTAATCAGAAACACTTGCCGGAATGTGTTATACAACCTATTGCAGGACATTTTAATCAATATAAACAAATAAAAGAACAAATAGATTGGAATGATGATTTCAAAAAGATTCTTTGGCAACAAATTATAAAACAAAAAATAATGAAGCAAATTGGCTGTTTGAAGTTTATTCAAATAGATATAAAGCGTATAGAAAAAATGAAAGAACTACAGTCATTAGTACAAGTTGGCGATACACAAAATATTGAAGGCCAAGCAGCTAAGTATTACTTTAATAGCTTATTTAAATCATTCAATAGAGATGATGATGAATTGCTAGAGAACGCAGTCTTGAATTATGGTTATACGATTTTGAATGCAGCAGTAGCTCGTACGATTGTAGCAAAGGGGTTGCTGCCAGCTATTGGTATCCATCATATTGGCAGTCGCAATCATTTTAATTTAGCTTCAGATATCGTGGAACCTTTTAGACCTTTAGTTGATTTATTTTTGGTTAAACATCCACCTGTAGATTTTCTTACGAAAGATTACAGAGTGAAGCTGATTAATCTAATGCATGCTCGCATACTGATAGATAACAAAATGGAGACGGTTATTCGAGCAATAGAAATAACAATTCAATCTATCATAGATTATTTTAAAACAGGTGATATCGAAAAAATAAAATTACCAAGCATAAAAAGATACGAATATTATGAGCTATAGATTTATGAGGGTTTTCATTATGTTCGATTTGCCTGTAGAAACTAAAAAACAACGAAGAGTTTACAGTAAATTCCGGAAACGCTTAACTGAAGAAGGATTTTTGATGATGCAATATTCTATTTATATTAAAAGTGTCATTAATAAAGATGCGGCAAAAACAACCATTGCCAATGTGAATCGCTATCTTCCTACAGAAGGTCAGGTGAGAGCACTCGTCATTACTGAGAAACAATAATTTAGTACTCTGTGATTTTAAGTATGAATGAAACAATTTAATGTATTTTCAGTCGTTGATGCAAGTTTTAGTACTCTGTGATTTTAAGTATGAATGAAACCTCTAGCTTTTTCGAATCTAACTGCCTCAAGGTTTCTATAATTAAAACTGTAGATCCGTTTTAAAATAATACTCTATATAATATAAAAGCTGGGCTTGTAGAATGTACGTCCTCTCCACAAAATGGAAGTAATAATTTGTTATTCATCATCGCCATTGAGCGGTTGGTTCGTACATTTATTAGGAATTGTCGGATTATACACTATAACCCAAAATATTTTCAAACTTTTCTAAAATCTTTATTGACTTTCTTGATTCGATAGCTTATACTTAATGTACAATATATATTGTATTTATACTTAAAATCACAGTATCTACTAAAACAAGACTATATGTCGTGTTTATCCCGTCAATTTATTGGCGGGATTTTTCGTTGTGACTGTGTTCATGCTCGCATTCATTGATTTAACGCAACTTCCACCTATCATCTCTCTAAATAAAAAGGGAAAGGCGAAAACCAATGGGGGTTTTCGCCTTTAATGATTGGAAATGAATTATAATAGTGAATTGTTATGCTTAAATATGGAGGATTTAAGAATCCATTATTTTTTATTGTTATTACGGATTGAACAATATATTTCTAACTATATAAGGATGAATTTGTTACGTCATAAAAGTTATAAAAAGTCGGGAACATGTACTTTTTATAATTTGAGCAACATTTTTTGATTTTTAACATCATTTTTCAACTATGGCCAACTGTATTTCTTACAGTTGTGTACAAAGGTTTGTTATGCAAAAGGATTTAGCGTGAACTAAATCTTGTTACTTAGGGGTGACATTTTTATTCGCTGTGATATTAGAGCGGGGACCTCTATTTCAGATGTATCTCCTCGTCTAACAGTTCTGACTAACGACACAATAGATCATCTATCTATTTGAGTTCATGTGATAAGTGACTATCGTATTGTATTTCAAAATCCAAAAATTGATTGGAAAGCTTTTATTATCAACCCTTTCTAGAATATATTTAGGTTAACCTAAATATTATTTTACATCATCCTAACTAATTGTCAAATGATATAAGCACTAAAAATTTTATAAAATGAGAGAGCCTGAAATGATGGTGATTTTGCCTATTTTTTTAATTTCAGCACCTTATTTCTCCAGTTTCTCAAAATCCGCGACCTTCTCTTCCAATCCTTCAAAACTACACTCGGCCCTTCAAAATTAACCGCTAATTTCTTCCTCATCCACAGATATTTTATATCTCCCAATTTTCAAAAACTGCACCCGACTCTTTTTAATTAACCAATAATTTTTCCACTCCCTCATTTTTTCAAAAATGCGTCAAACTCTAGCAACTAAACCCATTCTTTCCTCCCGCTCACATTTTTCTCTTCATTTTTCAAAAACGGCGCCAACATCTTTCACCCAAATTCATTCTTTCTTCCTATCCGCATTTTCTCCCACTTTCCACAAAATTTTCACCTAAAATCCTCAAAAATTCCTTTTTAGTTGTCTGCAAATTGCAAGAAATTTGAAATTTTTGTAGAAATCTAATATTTTAATACGTAATATATAGACTTTTCATAAAAAACTTTAATATAATGGAAGCTATGAATTTGAAATAAATAAGGAGCGTTACATAAATGAATTTAAAGCAGAGGATGTTTCAAAAGGAAGACCCTAAGCAGTATCAACAGAAAGATATCCATTTGACGAGAACATTACGGACGAGAGATTTATTGGCACTTGGGGTAGGTACGATTGTCTCTACAGCAATTTTCACCTTACCTGGGGTTGTAGCGGCACAATATACAGGTCCTGCTGTGAGTTTATCTTTTCTCTTGTCAGCAGTCGTCGCAGCTTTAATCGCCTTTGTGTATGCTGAAATGGCGGCTGTCATGCCCTTTGCTGGATCAGCTTACACGTGGATTCGCATTCTCTTTGGAGAAGGATTAGGATGGCTCGTCGGTTGGGCGCTCATTGCAGAGTACACCATCGCGATCGCGTTCGTTGCCTCTGGTTTTTCAGCTAACTTAAGAGGTTTGATGGCATCGTTCAATCTTTCTCTTCCAGCATCGTTATCGCAACCGATGGGGAGTGAAGGCGGTGTGATCGATTTAATCGCGGCCATCAGTATGATATTAACCGCCATCTTGTTATCACGTGGGGCTTCAGAAACGTCACGTGTTCAAAATGTTTTAGTCGTATTAAAAGTGATGGCGATTTTACTCTTCGTTGTCGTGGGTGCGACAGCGATTCACCTTGATAACTACATTCCATTCCTTCCTGAATATAATCCGGATTCAGAAGGGACGTTAGGTGGTTGGCAAGGGATCTACGCTGGGAGTGCGGTGATTTTCATTTCCTACATCGGATTTGATTCGTTGGCAGCGAATTCCGCAGAAGCGATTAACCCTGGTAAAACGATGCCACGTGGTATCTTAGGTTCACTCGTCATCGCGGTGTCTCTATTTATCATCGTGTCACTTGTGTTAGTCGGCATGTTCCATTACACAGCTTATGAAGGTAATGCTGAGCCAGTTGGATGGGCATTACGCAATAGTGGTCACCCTGTTGTAGGAGTCATCGTTCAAGCAATTTCCGTCTTCGGTATGTTTACCGCACTTGTCGGTATGATGCTTGCCGGTTCACGTTTGATTTACTCATTTGGTCGTGATGGCATTTTCCCTAAATGGGTAGGACAACTCAATCGTAAGTTCTTACCGAATCGCGCATTATTGATAGTGACAATCGTTGCGGTTATTGTCGGATCTATGTTCCCATTTGATTTCTTAGCCGAACTGATGTCTGCCGGCACACTTGTCGCATTTATGTTTGTGACATTGGGTCTCTTCAGTTTACGTCGTCGTGAAGGGAAAGATTTACCAGTCCCTTCATTTAAATTCCCGTTATATCCTGTCTTACCTATCATTACGTTTATATGTATTTTTGCGATATTCTGGGGCTTAAGTGGAGAAGCGAAATTCTATACGGGTGTGTGGTTTATCCTAGGTATTATTTACTACGCATTTTACTTAATACGGACACGACATCGAACGGTTTAGCTGAAAATGAACACTTCAATTCAATCACGCAATATAAAAAAATAGCGCATCGAATTTCAATTCGATGCGCCTTTTTTGTGCTTTATTTTAACGTATTACCAAACCAGTAAAGCTATTGTTTAGACTTAGGTGGGAATGGCCACCAGTTACCTCTACCAAAGCTGTGCACGATAGCAGGGATGAATAGAGGCAAGATGAGTATGTTGTAAATGAGTAAGCCAATGATGAGTATCGTCGCAATTTGCATCAATGTGAGTGCACCAGATGTGTAAAGTGCGGCGATCGTACCGATGATAATGATACATGCGGTCACGATGACGGTACCCATTTTAGTCATAGCTGTATGCAGTGCTGCGCCAATTGGTTGCGTATCTGCTTCTTCATTGAAGCGGTTGAGTAAGAAGATCGCATAGTCGATACCGAGCGCGAACAAGATTACGAGACTAAAGAATGGTGTGACGAGCAAGATTCCTTTTGTTTGTAAAATGTCATCAAAGATCAAGTTACCGAGTGACATGGATACATAGTATGTGAGTAAGATTGATGCGATCATGTACAACGGCATGATAATTGAACGTTTAAAAATCACTAGTGCGATAAATGTTAGTAATGACATCAACGCGATGATTTTAACCATGTCGTCGTTGATGGTATTTTCAAGGTCTAAGTTGATTGAGGTAATACCACCAAATTCAATTGTACTATCTTTAAATGCGCTGTCTTTTGCTTCGTCATTGACGGTTTGTTTAATTTGACTCACTGTTTTAAATGCGTCTTTACCGTAAGGGTTTTTATCTAAATCAACATCAATGCGAACGAATTTACCGTTATCCTCACTATATTGATCAATGGCTTCTTTCATGTTGTCATCTTTTAACATATCGTTTGAAATGTAGACACCTGAATCATTTACGTTATCATCATTTGCGATATCGTCTAAGTATTGTTGAAGTTGTTCTTGACCTTCAGTCACTTGTCCAATACCTTGTTGTGCTTGTGTTAAGCCTTGTGATAACGCAGAAGCTTGTTGGGTAATACTTTGTCCCGCAGCTTCAGGTGATTGCATGCCTTGCATCATGAGTGCTTGAACCATTTCCGCTTGGGTGAGCGGTTGAACTTGTTGATTCATTTCACCTAAACCATTGTCGACTTCATTTAAGCCCTCATTTGCGTCCGTTAAGTTTTTCTGGATTTCATCTAACTGATAAGTCGCTGAGAGTTGTTTGATAGGCTCACCAGTTGGACGTGTAATCGTATTGACGTTTTTAACACCATCAATATTTTCTAGTTTTTTATAAAGTGATTCTAAATCGCTGATTCCTTCACTTGTTGTTAACTTATCATCATCTTTAATACCGACGTTCACAGGGAAGGCTTCACCTAATGCGAATTTATCTTTAATGATGTTGAGGCCTTTCACTGAACTATAGTCATCGCTGATCTCGTTGGTATTATCATATGTCGTATCATTTGGAATGAAGTAAATGATTGGCACACAGATGAGTAAGACAGCGAGGATTGTTACGAATGAGTATTTTTGTGTGAAGTCGTTTAATTTACCCCAAATTTTATTATCTTTATGTGAAGCGGTTTGTTTACTAGGCCAGAAGAGTTTGTGTCCGAGTAATGTCATGAGTAACGGTAACAATGTGTAAATCACGACGAGTAAACAAATAACACCGATACCAATACCGACTGCAGATTGGAATAGATCGAATTTCGCAAAGAATAACGTTGCGAAGGCTAAGACAATCGTAAGACCACATAGGAGAATGGTTTTACCGCCACTCGTAAATGTGTTGTAAGTTGCGGTTGTTACGTCATCTACACTGGATAACTCTTCTTTAAACCGGTTAATCAGCAAGATACAGTAATCGGTACCTATACCAAAGAGCAACGCGACTAAGAATGGTTGAATGTAAATAGAAACTGGTAAATCTAAGTATTTCACCATGAATGCGATTAACGCAGAACTGAATAAGTATGAAATACCGACGATAAAGAGTGGTATAATCGGTGTAACGATAGAACGGAACACGATGAGTAAGATAATAATGATGAGCACAACAGTTACAATTTCTGTCATTTGTAAGCCTTCGTTCGTACTTTCATCGATATCACTATTCACGAGTTCGTTACTTGTTAGATCAACACTCTTGAAGTTTTGATCGATGTCGTCGATTGATGAAGCAATATTGACGGCATCATTTTTCGATAATTCAATCGGCAACATGATGTTTTTATGATCATCGGAGACGATTTTATCGTAGACTTCATCTTCCGCAAATGGCGAGATCACGTCATCCACACCATCTACGTCTTTGACTTTATCTATGTAATTCTCTAAATCTTTATCTCCGTCTTTACTGAGCGGGGAGTCTAACTGGACGACTGCGACAATACTATTATTGTTTGCGCCGAGGTCATCTAGCATCTCGTCATATTTTACAGATGTGGAATCTGAAGGCGGTTCGATATCGCCTTTTTCTTGTGCTAATTGTGATAAATTAGGTGCGAAGATTAGTGATAGGACTATAATAATAATCAACGCAATAGAAATAGGCCATTTGAATTTCAAAATCGTTTTCATGTGTACGCTCCTTCATTTTATAGTCAATATTCAATCGCGTCGTGCTGATTGTTGCTGAGACAACCATTCAGAAAATGCATAGCTATGTAGTTGTAAAGGTGCTTTGAAAGTACTGGTAACTGTAAACTAACCGTGCCTTATTTGTGCTATTTTGGGAAAATGAGAACCCTGATTGGTTGTGTTACGAAAGGTTTGAATCGTACATATTATCTTTCGCAAATCAATCATTCGAAAATATTTTAGTAATAAGACATAAAGATAGACCTCATTATTACATACCCGAAATTTTAATGAGTTACTTGTAAAATGTGGGCATTATTTTAACAATTGAGATCTTAACTATATATGGGTCTATGAAACAAAATAGCATAGTTGCGCTAAAAAATCTAGTGAGAATAGAAAACTTCATTTTAATAAGAACAAAATAAAAAGACTTACCGAACGTGTTGAACGGTAAGTCTGTAGTTTTCGAAGCTCATATAGCTCCCTTTGGAATAGGTTATGCGAATATATTAATAAAGGCTAAAATCACTGGGAAACCGACTAAATCGACTAAGAATGCGCCGACGATAGGTACGACCAGATACGCTTTTGGTGATGGACCGTGTTTTTTCGTAACGGCTTCTAAGTTTGCCATAGCGTTAGGTGTTGCACCTAAACCGTGACCGATGAAGCCACCCACCATGACAGCGGCATCGTAGTCTTTGCCGAGACCCCAGAATGCGATAAAGACTGAGAATAAGATAATAAATACGACTTGTACGAGTACAATAATGATCAATGGTATTGCGAGATGATAAATATCTGTTAATTGAATACTCATTAATGCGATAGACAAGAAGAGACTCAATGCGACGTCACCAATGTTATCGATGAGCTTCAAGTCGAGCATTTGTACATTACTGTATTCGAAAATGTTTCTGACAATCACAGCGATAATCATCGCTCCGGTATATATTGGAATGTTTAAACCAGTTAAATCAGAGAATGTATTACCGATATACGTACCAATTGCCATACAAATCACAATAATTGTGAACTGAATTAAGAATAGTTGTGGTGAACCAAAACGTTCATGTAGACGTTTGTTTTGTTCAAGTTGACCATAGTCTTTCTCAGTCGCATTAGCGTCATGCGGTTTTAAGTTAAATTTATTTATCAAGAAATTAACGACAGGACCACCGATTAAACCACCTGCAACGAGACCAAGTGTGGCCGCAGCAAGTGCCGCAGTGAGTCCGGAATCGATACCCATGTCTTGAATTGTTTTACCATAAGCAGCCGCGTTTCCGTGACCACCTTCCATAGACATAGACCCAGCAGTTAAGCCGAGCAATGGATCAATATGTAATAGTTTTGCTAATGAAACACCGATGATATTTTGACCGATTGCCAAAACACCACAGAACATTAAATAGATGATTAACACTTTACCACCGAGACGTAACAGTTTCATTGATGCTCCGAGACCGATTGTAGTAAAGAAAACTAACATAAAGAAATCTTGTAAGTCTTGTGCGTTTAATTTAATTGTTACTATATTTGTCGAGTCTAATACTGCAACCAATACCGCGAATAACAATCCGCCAATAACCGGTGCAGGGATACATATACGTTTTAACGCAGAAATATGATTGACGATAAACTGCCCTAAGAGATATAGCACACATGCTACACACAGGGTTGTAATAGGATTCAGTTCAATCATGGTTAAAACCCCCTCTAATCAAAAAATATCCTATTCCAAATTTATTTATACTCTCTTTGTCACATCACTTAGTAAAGTGTGTACAAAAGCCCATGCTATCCATTATAAATATAAATTAAATATAAATCCAGAAAAGAATTTTTTGCTAAGCACAAAAGCGTTGATGTGATAGGGTTTATCGTAGCAAAATTTTATTTTAATTTACAAATTATCACAGAAAAAGCACACATCGAACTTATATGTTTAGTTCGTGTGTGCGAAATGAGTTTAGCTCATCACTTATTAGAGGAAGAAGTATATTAATAACAAACTGATTGCAGGAAGTAAATTATTAAGGAAATGGACGAGTATTGAATCCAATATATTGTGTCGTCTAGCATAAGCTAAATAAAAGATGGCCCCCATGCATGTATACAGTAGGAATGAGAAAAACTCGGTAGGTGCCTGGAGTATATGGAGAGAACCAAAAATGATAGAAGATACGATTAATGGTAACCACATACGCCCATATTTAAATAATTTTGATGTGATAATGCCTCTAAACGTTATTTCTTCAAGGATTGGCGCAACAATACTTATTGATAGTATCAATGTTAAGAAAGGTAAGAATGAATCAGAATAATTTGCTAATTGAAATATTGCGTTATCATTACCTGTTGTTTTATTGCCAGTAAACATATTATTCAGCGTTGTTCCTAAGTAAGCAATGACTTGAATGATGACAAAAAATAGAACCATGAATCCAACATCTTTAAGATGAATTCGTTTAATGCGTTCTCCGGAATATGTCTTATAACGATTCCAAAAGAAACGTATTAGAATGAAATATAGAGCTAAAAAGATAACAAAGATGATAGCTTGAACCCATATTGGCAAATGGTATTCATGTGAAGCCCATATAAAAACATCTGAGAATGATGCTGGTGTTATAGCTAAAATAATAAATCCTACGACTTTCAAGATATTAACAAATTGATTACCTGAGTTTCTCATTGGAATTTCTTTCTGTTTTTCTTCCATGGTTAAAACACTCCTCTATTCTTTATAAAATTTATTCGTTTTGACGTAATAGTAAACGATGTTTATAAGAAACAATAAAATTAAACAAGTAATGGTAAATAGTTGGTTTGACTGAGTGATTGAAGAATATAGTGCGGTGAAACAAATAAGGAATAATATTCCTATAATATTGATGTTAAAAATTTTAAATAATGCGGAGAACATAATATGTCTATCTCCTTCATCATAAGTTTGAATCAATTTATCCATGTAATGTGGTTCATTATATTTTGGTGCTTTCGAATTAATATGAGGTAAGTAAATGCTGATAATTACTGTTAAAAACATATTAATGAATAATGGAAGTAGTGAAAATATAATAGTTGGACCTATGAGAGAAGCTCCTACATTAATTAAAATTAAGTTGACAAAACTAAGAATATATCCACTTAAGTTTAACCAATTACTGTTTATAAAATGTTCGTTCAATTTGCGATCATAAATGTCCGCATTTTCTTCTTCGGCGATAGATAATTTATTAAAATTTTTAGCTTTCTGAAGCTGTTTAACCATTAATAAATTACATAAAATTACAAGAGCGGAAAAAATAATACTGATTACAACTACTTCTGTATTACTTAATACGTTTATCTTATCTACGAACGGAAAGTATTTGATAAGATATCCGACGACCCCTCCAGCGAGTGCTGATAAAATAATAACTCCTATGTATCGTACCGTTTTATTCATAATCTTCCTCCTTTAAGATAAATACATTTTCGATGCTTTCTCCAAAAATACGTGCAATTTTTGCGGCGGTGAGCACAGAAGGCATAAAATCATTTCGTTCGATCAATGAAATTGTTTGACGTGAAACACCAGCTTTTTTAGCAAGTTGTGTTTGATTGTATCCATCTCGTGCTCGTAATTCTTTTAAGCGTGTTTTCATTTTTGACCTCCCTTGTCTATTAACATATACGATATACGTCATTTTGACAAGTATATTTGTCAAAAAGATTATTAAAGTAGTTAAAATATGACCGTTGTGAATTCCCTGATAGGTGGATTTGGAAGGGACACAGCCACATTTGATAAAATATAAATATTTTTAAATGTAAGATATAAATCGTAAACATAACTGATTAGGATTTGTTAAAATGGAGTTGAAATGTTAAGAAGAGACTTTAAAACCGCGAACTATCTATTGATGTAATAGAATTGTCAATTAAAGCTTTAAAATCTAATTGTAAAGCTGAAAAATAAAGTAGATACTATAATTAATTAAGCTAATAGATGCGAGAGAGGAGGATTAGCTATGATGGTATTTATCATGTTCTCACCTTTATTAATCGTATTATTTATCGTTATGGGTATTATTGAAGAACGTCGAAGATCTAAGAAGAAAAAAGAAAAAGAAGCTAAAGAAATCGCCTCTTTTGATCAATGGGAAAAAGAGGGACAAGATCGCAGTAAAAATGACTACGAACAATTTATGAAAGATACAGATCAACAACAAAAGGATCCGAACAAGTAATTTTATATCACTAAACTGTTGTTGTTTATATAAATATATAATATTAAGTTAATTACTAAAGCTATTAAGAGATGTCTCCTAATAGCTTTTTATTTTGTGAAATCTGAGGCATCTTTTTAAGAATCCGTTATTCATCAGGTTCAAATGAATAAATATCTAATTATAGAAAAAGCGAAATGTTAAGTAGCCGGGCACTCTACCTGCAGACAACCTGTAGTGTGACCTCTAACAAGGAATAAAATATAGCGCAAAGCCTGATGAATCTTGAGATAAGTAAGGGTGGTTATAACGCTAAAATTCACAGAATTTAAGAAATCGACTCCAAAATATAGAACATATGTTCGTGTTATGATAGACTATATTTACAGACGAACTGGAGATAGTGGAAATTATAATAATGAGGTGATGCCTATTTACAAGGACAAGAAAGAAGGTCGAATGGCATGAGCGACTATGAAATACTCATGATTATATTAACTGTCTTAGGATTACTAATCACAACGAACGAATCAAAAAAATAACTATCCAACTCGCCACAAGTTGAATGGTTTATAGACTTTAACGTATCATTCAGCCACTATCTTCAAAGTGGTCTGTCTAGAGGCTGGAACCAACGCTTGATTTACATTGCATCTTAGAAAGGGTGCTTTGTTCATAAAAACGTTGCTGTTCTGGCCTTTTTCTTAACTCAAATATAGCAATATTTCCCAAAATAGTCAAAATATTACACGTTTGTTCATAATAGTGATATGACTTAAGACATGCTATGATCATGATAAATAGATGAGTTTGAAAAGGAGTTGCTCAAAGATGGAAGTCGTTTATCTTGCTGGAGGGTGTCTCTGGGGCGTTCAAGCGTTCGTAAAAACATTACCTGGCGTTGTTGAAACGGAAGCGGGAAGAGCAAATGGAAGCACACAGCAATTAGATGGCCCATATGATGGTTATGTAGAATGTGTGAAAACCATATTTGATCCTGAGGTCGTTTCAGTAACAGATTTAATGGACTATTTATTTGAAATCATTGATCCGTATAGTGTGAATCAACAAGGAGAAGACGTGGGCGAAAAATATCGTACAGGCTTTTATAGTGAAGCAGAGGCACACTTAACTGAAGCTCAAGCTTTCATTAACCAAAGAGAAGACCGGGACCAAATCGCTGTAGAAGTGAAACCGTTAAGTAATTATGTACGGAGCGCCGAAGAACATCAAGATCATTTAGCTGAGCACCCAGATGATTATTGCCATGTGCCAAAAGCACTATTAAACAAATATAAATGAGCGGGGAAAGCCAAAGTGAGGTTAAAGATATGAAATGGCTTATTTGGATCATTAATTTACTGAACTATGTGATTCTAGCGGTATTGATCGTTATTAATTATGATCAATTGTCTTATATTGGGTTCTATATTATTGAATATTTTTGGATTGCTTGTTCACTCTTAATGGTCATTTCGATCATTGTTTATTTTGTCACAAAGAAAGAAGCATTTCTCGTGAGTACGTTGCTCAATCTTTTTAATATCGTCGTGATCGGTACGTTGTTATTAGTCTTTTTATTTTAAACATCGAGGATACGCTAGGATTGCACAAATACGTTTCCAAACCACATAAGTTTTGAAATAAAAAATTTTCTTGGTGAATTATTTGGATTAATGGAACAAAAAATATATATTAATAAAGGGAAATTTTTAAATCACCAAGGAGATTTGCTTCATGGCGCTATTTATCATTGAAATCCTTATTATGATATTAGCTATTATTTTAGGATTACGTATTGCAGGTGCATTGGGCTGCGGTATTCTTGCGATTGTGATGCAGCTCGTCATGATCTTTGGGTTCGGTTTAGCGCCCGGAGACTTACCTGTCACAGCAGTATTAATTATTTTATCTATCGGGATTGCTGGCGGTACGTTACAAGCGACCGGAGGAATTGACTATCTCGTTCATCTTGCGAGTAAAATTATTGAGCGATTCCCAAAATCAATTATCTTCATATCACCTATGATTGTCTTTCTATTTGTCTTTGGTATCGGAACTTCAAATATTGCGTTGTCGTTAGAACCGATTATCGCGAAGACAGCGTTGAAGGCAAATATTTCACCGAAAAAACCACTCATCGCTTCTGTGCTTACTGCTAACTTAGCGTTGTTGTGTAGCCCAGCTGCTTCAGCAACGGCCTACATTATTTCGGTATTAGCAAATCATGAAATTACAATGGGTCAATATTTATCAGTGGCGCTACCTACTGCGTTGATCAGTATGCTTGCGCTAAGTACGTTTTGTACATTGGTTGGGAGAAACCATTTTGACCGTGATCGAATGACTCAAGTCGTTGAAGCGGAAGTTGCACAAATTGAGGATACATATTTTTCACCACGTGTGAAGTTAGGTGTTGCTGCATTCTTATTTGGCGTAGGATGTATTTTAATATTTGGGATGTTTCCAGACCTGCTGCCAACATTTAACGTAGACGGTGAAACAGTGAGCTTAGAAATGACTGAGATTGTGCAGTTATTTATGTACTTGAGTACTGCGATTAATTTATTATTAATGAAAATAGATCCAAACGACATTTTATCTACACGTATTACCCAATCTGCTATAGGTGCGTTATTTGCAGTTTTAGGACCAGGTTGGTTAGGTGCCACTATTTTTAATGCACCCGAAAATATGAAAATCATGAAAGAAGATATCGGTGGACTAATTGCGCAAATGCCATGGCTCGTCATCATTTTAGTCGCTGTCGTAACAATGATTGTCATCTCTCAAACGGCCTCAGCTTCTATTATGGTGCCAATTGTGATGAGCTTAGGCGTCCCACCTATGAATTTTGTTGCGATGGTTCAAACGTTAAATTATAACTTTGTCATACCTGCGCAACCTACACTACTATTTGCAGTGAGCTTGGATGAAACACGCCAAACACGGGCGACAAGCTTTATTGTGCCAGGAACGGTAACCATTACTGTCTCCGTACTTGTTGGATTTTCAATTAAATGGCTATTAGGCTATTAATTTTTTTAACATCAGAAAATAAGATTTTAACTTCTTTTGTAGCACGGATGATCGAAAAACTGAATATATAGTAAGGACGAACAGGACTAATTGTTGTTTCTCTTAGTCCTATTCATTTTGTTTTATATTGTATAAAATATGTTTTGAAAGCGCTTTGTTATTTGAAACGCAATTAATTAGATTATTAAAGATAAAGTTCTCATACATTTTGGATAAATTAATTATTACCGTATTACTAAGTTTTAAAAAATAAATTAGCTTAAAACTAGCATGAATATAACAATATATTAAGGTAATTTAAACACGTTAAAGTTTGTTGAAATAAATATTGTAGTTTAATCAATAAATTTGTGATATATTTTTAGATGGCGGAATTTTTTCAGCCATAATTATTAAATTTTTAACTAACAAACGTTCTAAATTCAGTATTCGCAAATTCTCAGTGGGCACAGCCTCAATATTAATCGGATCAACATTAATATTTGGCGTAAACCACGACGCATAAGCAGCAGAAAGCGAAGAATCTAATGCACCACATACGACTGAAACTACTGAAAACAGTTCAGCAGATGATGCAGCAGAAGACCAAGTTGAACCCAACAACGCAAGTCATTCAACTGATGAAGCTTCTACTGATAACGAAGCGTTAGATCCTGAATTTAGTGTTGTTGACAGAGAAGACAGCAATGAAGAATCAGAAGCTAGTGAATCTGAGGACACAACAGCCGACAGTAACGAAGCAACAGAAAGCGAAGCAACAGAAACAGACGATAGCGACGCAAATAGCGAAGAAACTTCAACAAATGAAGCAGCAGAATCAGCTGAAGATTCAGAATCAACTGAAGAAGCTGAATCAAACGAAACACCTGAATCAGAAACTGAAAAACCTGCAGCAGAAAACGAAGCAGCAGATAAAGAAACACCTGAAGTAGATAACAAAGAAAATGAAGCAGCAACTTCAAATGAAACTGAAAAACCAGCAACTGAAGCAACAAATCATGAAACCCCTCTAAATCATGAAACAGATCATAACGAAGAAGCAGTAGAAAACGAAACTGCAGATAAAGAAGAAAACATCGAAAATACGAACGAAGCAGCTGAAAATGAAACAGCTGAAGATGAAGCAGCAGACACAGAAGAAGCTGCTGAAACCCCTGAAACAGAAGAAGCAGCAGATAATGAAGCAGTCCCAGCTAACAAATTATCTGATGATGTAACTGAAGCAACTTCACCTAAACACCAACATGTTGCAGCTACAGAATCTAGCTCAACTACAAACAATAATGATACATCAAATGAAAACGCGGCTACATCTCCACGCGTTAATACAAGAGCAGCAACTCCTGTAGAAGAAAACAGAGATGAAGCGGAAGAAACACAAGGTAATAACGTTAATGACCAAATTAATGTAAATCGTTTTGAACTTGATAACCATAGTTTCGACCCTAACCAATCTGAAAACACTGGTATGCACACAGACTTCACTGTAGATGGTCAAGTTAATAGTGGTGACTACTTCACTGTTGAATTACCTAAAACACTATCTGCAGAAGGTGACGGTGACTATAGTAAAGTCAATAATACGATGAACCTTTCACCATTGAAAAATGCTAACGGCGATGTCGTTGCTTTAGGTACGTACAATACAATTGATAAAACAATCAAATATGTATTTACAGACTATGTCAATGGTAAGAAAAATGTGAGAGGTCAATTCAAACTTCCAGTATTCACAGATAGAAAAAATGCACCAGTATCTGGAAGATATGAAGCTGACTTTAACGTAGCAGGTAATACTTATGAAGATGAAGTAGAATTAAATTACAGTACACCGTTTGCAAGTCAACCACAACCATACGGTACCGGTATCAGTTCACAAATCACTGATATTGATGATTACTCTGGTCAAAGAACTTATAAACAAAGTATTTATGTTAACCCAATGGGTAAAAGTTTAACTAATCCAACTGTAACTATTCGTGGTTTCCATAAAGACCCTACAACAAGCAGTACAATCATTGACGAAGATAACACTAACTTAAGAATCTTCAGAGTGAAAGATAGAAATAAACTTGCTGATAGTTATTATGTGAATCCAGAAGATCCTAACTTAGAAGAAGTTACGGATGACTTTAATGATTCAATTGAATTTAATAACGATACAAATTCAGCTAAAATTAATTTTGCTAGTACAAGTGAATCATTCGTAGTCCTTGTAGATGGTCATTTCGATGATTCAGGTCACAATGTTAAAACGACTGTAAGTGAAAACAACACAGATATGTCTGGTTACACTACAAGTGGTTATGACTGGGAAAATGAAAACTTTGTAAGTAACGGTTCTGGTTCAGCAGATGGTGACGAAGACGGCGACGCAGATGCCGATGCTGATTCAGATGCGGACGCTGACGAAGAAGAATTACCAGATACAGGTAATAACAATGCACAAAATGGCACATTACTTGGTAGCTTATTTGCAGCGCTTGGTTCATTATTCTTATTCGGTAAACGTCGTAAAAACAATAATGAAGAAAAATAATAGCTAACTGATAAAAGCCAGGTCTCCTACATGGAGCCTGGCCTTTTTTTATCTAAATTTGAAAGCGTGAACATTTTGTGACGTTAACGATTGTCGAATGACTGAAATAAAGCAATTGATTTTGCATTTTAACTCATATATACATATAATTATCTTTGCAGTATTTTGAAATTATTATTTGTGTGAAATTGGTTAAATCAATGTTCTATATATTTAATAAGTAAATATTTGAAAAGGTACTTATTTTAAAATACAGCCATTCAAATCTTAAATGAAAGCGAAGTCATATCTTTCATTTATAAGATTTTGATTTAACCATTATACATATCACTCAGCACAATAAATCGGATATAGGAAAGGCAGGGGATAATTTGAAAAGACGTGTATTGATCGTTGCAACGCTCTTATTCGGTATCGTCTTCTCTTTTTTTATTACCAATGAACAAGCTTCCGCACATGCCACACTAGAAACGACAACACCTCAAACAGATGGGGTGGTAACAAATCACCCTGACAAGATCGAATTGAAATTTAATGAACCCGTAAATGCTAAGTATTCCGGGATCACATTATATGATGATGAGGGTAATAAGATTACTGATTTAGACCCTGAAACAGAAGGATCCTCAGCGACATTATCTTTTTCTACGGATGATGTAGGTGAAGGGACCCACACTGTAGAATGGCACGCGATGTCAGCGGATGGACACGAAGTCGGTGATCAGTTCCAATTCTCAGTGGGAGAGGTTACGGCATCTGATGTCGATACATCGGTTCCGTTTTATCAAAAAGCAGACTTTTGGTTTGGTGTCACACGCTACCTTTCTCAAGGTGCATTAATAGGTCTCATCGGTTTGTTTTGGATGAATGAACTGGTTCGTCGTCGTGATTTACCAACTTATCAAGTCATTCCAGAACAAAAAGGCTTTACGGGTATTCTCATGATGCTAACAGGCGTCACACTGGTAACTTATTTAATGACGCTTACTTCAGATATTTTGGCAGATATCTTTGCCTTTAAAATGGATACAATCACGCAATTCCCATTCATATTGAGCTCTCTCGCGATCATTATTTTACTCGCGTTGCTTATGATTACGAATATGATGCGTGCTTGGTATATTCTCGTTACATTTGGCATCATTTTAGCTTTAAGTATGTCTGGGCATGCATGGTCACAAAGTGTGCCGGTATGGTCCATCCTTATTCGTTTTGCTCACCTGGTAGGGATGACGCTGTGGATTGGTGCGCTCATTTACTTGAGTTGTTACGCCATTAAAGACAGAGCTAAGCAAACAGCGACGGTTCGTCCGTTATTGCTTAAAGTTAATATTACAGCTGTAGCGATGATTATCATCTCTGGTGTCCTTATGACGATAGATGAGACTGATATTTTAGCGATATGGCAAAACATACAAACTTGGAGTGCGTTACTCATTGTTAAAATCATCGTTACAATCGTTATGATGGGCTTAGGTTTCTATCAAACGACCCGAGCACTTAAGAAACAACATCGCGTTAATAAAGCAAGTTTATTTATAGAATTAGGTCTCGGCATTCTACTCATTGGCGTAGGTGTCGTGATGAGTCAAATTAACTTACCAAAATAAGGAGATAGATTATGTTTAAAAAATTTTTACTCACAAGTATTATTTTATTTGCATCATTAAGTTTTTCTAAAGTGGCAGATGCTCACGTGACTTTAAATCCTGATCAAAGTGAACCAGGTTCATACGATAAATATGATGTGCGTGTTCCTGTTGAAAAAGACGCTAACACAAACAAAGTTGAATTAAACGTACCTGATGGCGTGAACGTCGCAAACGTACAACCTGTTGATGGTTGGAAACATAAATTAGATAAAGACAGTGATGGTAATATTAAAAAAATCACTTGAACAGCAGAAGGTAAAGGTATTGGTCCAGATGAATTCACAGAATTTCCAATTGTAGTGGCGAATCCAGAAGATGAAGGCACATTCAAATGGAAAGCAATCCAATCTTACGATAACGGTGAAAAAGTAAAATGGACCAACGAAGATGAGGATAGCGAAACACCTGCACCCGCTACTGAAGTGAAAAAGGGCGTAGAAGATGAATCTTCTAATGGTGGCTTTGGTACAACAGCATTATGGATTGTATCTATTGTAGCCATTATCCTATCTCTCATCGCATTATTTAAAAAACCTTCATCTAAATCATAATTAATAAATATGAAATTGAAAGCAGTGACAACCTTTAACGAGGTTTGTCGCTGCTTTTTTATGATTACGGGAATGAAATCTTAAATGCGTTTGAGCATTTCATTAGGTCTCCTTTAACCGCTGATGTAAGATAACGATATCAAAAATACAGGAGGCAACTTTTTAATGAAAGAATTTGATTTGGTCATTATCGGATTTGGTAAGGCCGGGAAAACATTAGCGAAGTTTGCAAGTCAACAAGGTCAAACGGTTGCTGTGGTTGAACAGTCCCCTGCAATGTATGGTGGGACTTGTATTAATATAGGATGTATTCCGTCTAAAACACTTGTTAAAGAAGGTTTAAAAGGACACGATTTTACGACAGCGATGTCACGCAAACGAGACGTGGTCGAAGCGCTTAATCATAAAAACTATCATAATTTAGCAGATGAAGAGCATATTACGGTGTTTGATCATCAAGCACGATTTAAATCCAATACAGAAGTTGAATTATTGAATTCATCTGGAGAAGTTGAAGATGTAGTCACTGCCCCTCACATCGTCATCAACACAGGAGCTAAAGCGGTCATTCCTGACATTGAAGGTGTCGCAACCTCCCAACGGTTGTATGATTCTACAGGCATTTTAAATTTAGCAACGCAACCGAAACACCTAGTCATTGTAGGAGGAGGTTATATTGCATTAGAATTTGCTTCTATGTTTGCGAATTTCGGTTCAGAAGTCACAGTGTTAGAACGTGGCAATACCATTATGGCACGTGAAGATCAAGAGATCGCAGCTGAAGTGGTCAAAGATTTGGAAAACAAAGGGATTCGCATCATAACAAATGCTGAGACACAAAAATTTGTAGATGAAACGGAAACGACAGTGGTTCAAACGACACAAGGTAACTTTAATGCAGATGCGGTGTTGCTCGCTATCGGGCGTCAACCGAATACTGAGCTTGGTCTAGACCATACAGACATTGAGCTCGGTTCACGTGGCGAAATTCAAGTCAATGAACGTTTACAAACCACAGTGGACCATATTTATGCAGTCGGAGATGTGAAGGGTGGGCTACAATTCACATACATTTCACTAGATGATTTCCGTATTGTGAGAGACCAACTCTTTAATGATGGCACACGTACCACTGAAAACCGTGGAGAAGTTCCTTATACTGTATTTATCGATCCCCCATTGTCTCGTGTAGGTCTTACCGCCAAAGAAGCTGAAGACCAAGGTTATGACATCAAAGAAGGTAAAATCTTAGTGAGCCAAATACCTCGTCATAAGATCAATAATGACCCACGCGGTATGTTTAAAGCTGTGGTTGATCGTAACACGAATCGCATTTTAGGCGCGACATTATATGGGGTCGAATCTGAAGAAATCATTAATCTGATCAAATTAGCCATTGACCAACACATCAGTTATGAAGTGTTGAGAGATAACATTTATACGCATCCAACGATGATCGAATCATTGAATGATCTATTTAACATTTAATAAAAATACGCATAAAAATAAAGCGTTACTGAATACAGTGGGAGATACACGTGTTCGGTAATGCTTTTTATTATGAACGAAAACCTTCTATATTAATTGTCGTTTGAGGTTACCAATTGTTTGTCTTTTAATTCACCTTCGATGGCATGGATACGGTAGTCTATTTTTTCTCGTTCTGCCTTTAATACTTTGAGATGAGCTAAAAGGATATCATCAACAGTCATGGTCTGGCTTGTAATACGTTCAATGTCTACTTTAATTTGTTTTAATGGAATGTTGAGATTCGTAAAGCACAAAATTAACTTAATCACTTCGACATCTTTATCTGTATAAAGTCGTTTATTATTGCGATCACGTTGAATATTTTGCAGCAAACCGTGTTTCTCATAATAACGCAGTTTACTTTTAGGTATGTGACACTGTTCAGCTACATCTTGGATATAGTATGTGTTCACGTGAGCAACTCCCTTCTCTTAAACTATGGTTTAACTGATAATCTATAATACGTAAGTTAAGAATACAAACATTGTGATTTTGAGAGAGGAGAAATGCACAAATGGCAGAGTTAGATGACGTAATTGTAAACAGAAGATCTGTAAAAGAGTTTGACCCAGATTATAAAATTCCTCATGAAGAAATGTATGAAATGATGGAAAAAGTAGTAGAAGCGCCTTCTTCTATTAATATGCAACCTTGGCGCTTTGCAGTCGTTGAAAGTTACGAAGCTAAAGAAAAAATCCGTCCGTATGTTAGATTTAATACAATACAAAATGATACATCTTCTGCAATGATTATCGTGTTCGGTGATTTAGAATGCTATAAAGAAGGCGAATACATTTATAACGAAGCGGTAAATCATGGCCATATGCCTGCAGAAGTCCGTGACCAAACATTGCCTTTTGCGGTAGAAAGCTATAAACAATTAACACGTGAAGAAATGGACAGCATTATCCGTGTTGACTGCGGATTAGCTGCGATGCAACTCATGCTTGTCGCAAAAGAATATGGCTACGATACAAACCCAATTGGTGGTTTTGAAGAAGACCAAATTGGTGAAGCAATTGGTTACAGTTACGATCGCTATGAACCAATGTTAATCGTTGCGATTGGTAAAAAAGCAAAAGAACCGCACACTTCATTTAGAATGCCAGTAGATAAAGTCGTCAATTATCTATAATACGTGAGCTGTAAAAGCTCTAATCAAATATGATTCATGCTGTTCGGGAGGGAACGAAATCTTTGGTAAATCGAAGGTTTTGTTCCCCTTTTTAATGTACAAACGAACAGATGTACAATGAAATAAGACACAACTTAATTGCTTTTGTAAGCATCATTAAGTGAATATTGCGATTAATATATGTTGAAAATGTAAATCTCCACAATGCTTCTCAATCCGCCTTTTCACGTAAAAATAGTATTCAATCATTCATCATGCTAAGTGTTTTGAAATCCTTTTAATCCCCTAGTAATATATACATTGTAGAATATAAAGTGATGTTACATACATACGTTTTAAAGATAATTTGATTATACCAATAAAGTTAAGAAATATTATGATTGATGTAATTTTATTGATAATTTTAATGTGTAGTATTGCTATATAGTGGTATTGATATATAATGAAAACATCGCTATGACACTAGAATTCATGTGAAGAAGGGGCTAATGATATGAAAAAGAAATTAGACTTTTTACCGAACAGAGAAAACAAGTATTCTATTCGTAAATTTACTGTAGGGACAGCTTCCATACTGATTTCAAGTTTATTATTTTTAAGCGCAAATGGCGTAGCAGATGCTGCCGAAGATAATCAAGCAAATAGCGAACATAAACAAACTTCTACTACAAAAGATTCAGAACAATCAGAGCATGATCCTGATGAGAAAGACATCCAACGCCAAAAAGAAATTGATGAACTCGAACACGAAGAGTCAGAAGTGACTGTTGACGATGCCGAAGATACAGACGAAGCAGCTCATACAGACAATGATGATGAAAATATAGAAGACGAATCAGCAGAAGAAACTGAAACAGAGCCAAGTGCAGAAGAGAATAACGAAAACGATGCAGATGATTCAGATGACGAAGCGCAACGTCAAAAAGAAATCGACGAACTTGAACATGAAGAGTCAGAAGTGACTGAAGAAGAAGGTGACGAATCAGAAGAACCTTCACAAGAAGCAACGGATGATACAGAGGAAGCAACGACAGACGAAGATGAAGCTACCAAAGAAGAAGAAAATGAAGCTTCAGATGAAACATCTAACGAAGAAGAATCAACTAACGAAAACGAAAACACAGATGAAAATGTAGACGAAACAAGCGATTCAGAGGATGAGGGTGAAGAAGCACCGGCCGATGAAGGCTCAAATGAAGCCACAACAGATGAAAACAATCAATCCGAAACACAAGATGATGACGAAGCAGACCATCAACCCGTACATAAATCACAAAAAGCTGCTGAATCAGATGACACAACACAAAAAGATGACAATGAAACATCTACAGAAACACCTAACGAAGAAAACCACGAATCAGAAGCTACAGACGAAGAAAATACTCCTGACGAATCCACTCCAGCTACGAAACCTGCAGAAGATCATGAATCCGACCAAGATGACGCATCCGAAGAACATGAAAATACTGAAGCCGAAGATGATAAAGATACTACTTCAGAAGATAAAGACACACCTCGAACAGACGAAGGCATAGATACCGAAGGTAAACTATTCCCTGATAAAGAAAAAGAAGAACCAGCTTCTGACGCTGAAACACGTGATGACAAAGCAACAACCAACTCCGAACAAGCATCTACAGAAACGCCTCAAATTACTCAAAAAGACGCTAAAAAATACGAATTGACAGATGCCAAACAATTTAAAGCAGGTATCAAAGATGAAGGAAATAAACAACAGTTTGTCGAAGATTACCTCAAAGACAATGATGTGAGTCAAAAAGAATCTCAAGATATCGCAAAACGCGTTATCCCAAACAATAAAGATGTGACTAGTGATGAAGTCTATGATGCACTCAGACTTAAATTGTTAAAACGTGCAGCAGAAACTCAAGATCAAATGCAACCGAAAGCTACACCTGCTGAGTCTCGTGTACGTACAAATAACAGATTCGTAACCGCTAGCATACCTGCTTCAAGAGCACAAGATCGTGCAGTGCAAGACCAAGCGAGAACAGATTACAGTAAATTGTTAAACATCCAGAAAACTTCAGAAGGTACAGCTAAAGGCAACGATTGGACAAGCATGAATGCTGTTAAATTTAGATTGTTAGATAATGGTAAGGTTGAACTCGATGTCACTTTAAATCAAAACGAGGGTCTTTCTTTTGGTTTTAACGCGATTGACCGTTATACAGTAAAATTTAACGATTATCTAAAAGATCATGTTGAAAGTGTCACTACTGAAGGGGATCAATTAACGAATAAAGGTAACGGAGAATACGAAATTGAATACAAACGTGCATTATCTCTCGTTTCAAATGGGAAACCTTTAAGCTTTAAAGCAGTAATCAATACAGACGATTTCGACCCTAAAAGTGCATTGAGTATTAGATATCACAGACAAGTTAATACAGGAATACTTAAAGGAGCAGATGTTTATAACCTCACTTTCCAAGATTTTGCGACATTTTTAAATCAATATAAAGATGTTTATGAAGAAATCAGTAACTTCGATGCTGTAGATGATACTAAAAAAGAAATTTTACTTTCTCGTTTTGAAAACATAAATTCATTACCTAACTTGCAAGAAACAGCGGCTAGTGTGCGTAATGAAGGAAAAACGATGGTGAAAGACCAAATCAACAACATGAGTAATTTAAGCGACGATGAAAAAGCAAAATACACTAAACAAGTTGATGACAGCAAAAATCTAACAGATAACAATAATGTGGTTAAAGAAGCGCAAAAACAAGATGCGGGTAACCTAGTAAATAAACAAAAAGATCAAGGTAAAAATGGTATCAACGATTTATCAGATTTAACAGATGATCAAAAATCAGATTTTAACGATCAAATCGATAAAGCGCCTAATAAAAATGCGATTGATCAAATTGTGAAAAAAGCACAACAACAAAACACTACAAACGTACTTAACAATCAAAAAACACAAGGCAATCAACAGTTAGATGATTTAAGTAACCTATCAGATGATGAAAAATCACAATTCAAAGATCAAATTGATAAAGCTAACGATAAAGCAGGTATCGATCAAGTCCTCAAAGATGCACAACAACAAGATGACAAAAATCTTTTAAACGTCCAAAAAACAAACGGTAATAAACAATTAGATGGGTTAAGTAACTTAACAGATAATGAAAAATCTCAATTCAAAAAACAAATCACTGATGCCACAACCAAAGAAGCCATCGATCAAGCAGTCAATGATGCGAAAGCCCGTGATGTACAAGCTGAAGCAGAAAATAACTTAAATAAAGCAAAACAAACTGCACAAACAACTGTTGATGGTTTAACACACTTAACTGACAGTAATCGTTCAGACATTAAAAAACAACTTCAAAACGCTAAAACACCTGAAGCTGTAACTGATATTCTAAAAAATGCGCAACAACAAGATGCGGATAACCAATTAGATGAACAAAAACAACAAAGTACAGCTGAATTAAACAAAATCAATAATCTGACAGAGGAAGAAAAAGCCAGATTTAGAGATTTAATCAGTAAAGCAACGACAAAAGATGCGATTGATCAAGCGATTACAGATGCGCAAACCCAAAGCAGTAACAATGTGTTAAATAATCAAAAATCAGAAGCCCAAACGACATTAACTGGTTTAGAAAACCTAACAGATAAAGAACGTGAAGACTTTAAACAACAATTAAACGAAGCTCAAACAAAAGCAAGTATTGATGAAATCATTAACAATGCTAAACAACAAGATGGTTCAAACTTACTTAAACAACAACAAACAGAAGGTAAAACAAATCTAGCTCAACTTCACCACTTAACAGATGAAGAAATGGCAGACTTTACACAACAACTTGATGAAGCAACATCTAAATCTGTAATCGATGACGTCATTAATCGAGCACAAGGCCAAGATGCCTCTAACTTATTAAGCAAACAACGCAATCAAGGTAACCAACAAATTGATGCATTCACACATCTTTCAGATGATGAAAAATCAAATTACACACAACAAATTAATGACGCGAAAAACCAAAAAGCCATTCAAGACGTCGTTAATAAAGCACAACAACAAGATGCGTCAAACCTATTAAATAATCAAAAAACAGATGGTTCTAAAGAAATTAACGGCTTAGCTGACTTAACAGATGACGAAAAAGCACAGTATAACCAACAAGTTACAGATGCCGAAACACAAGAAGATATAGAAGCAGCGATTAATCAAGCGAAAGCACAAAACTTTAAAAATAAAGCAGATAAAGACCTATCTCAAGCCAAAACAGCGGCTCAAAGTGAAATTGAACGTCTGACACATCTAACTGATGACAATCAAACTTCAATCCAACAACAATTAAATGATGCGAAGACACCTGACGCAGTCGCAAAAGTTGTAGAACAAGCACAACAACAAGATGCTGACAACTTATTGCATAGTCAAAAAGACGAAGGTTCTGACGCTATTTCAGCATTGGAACACTTAACAGATGACGAAAAAGCACAATATAAACAACAAGTGACAGATGCTGATGCTGAAGCCGCAATTAACCAAATCGTAGCGGATGCCAAAGCGAAAGACGCCGATAACTTGTTAAATACGCAAAAATCAACAGGTAATGGTAATGTCAATGCATTAGAACATCTATCTGATGACGAAAAAGCACAATTCAACGATCAAATTAAAAAAGCAACAACGGCTGAAGCAATCAATCATGTCGTGAATGATGCGAAAGCGCAAGATCTGAAAAATAAAGCCGCAAAAGATTTATCTGATGCGAAAAGTGATGCACAAACAACGATTGAGCAGTTGAGCCATTTAACTGAAGACAACCAAGATGCTATTGCACAACAACTTGCAGACGCTAAAACGCCTGAAGATGTGGCAAACATCGTTAGTCAAGCGCAACAACAAGATGCATCAAACTTATTAGACAGTCAAAGACAACAAGGTACAACAACCGTTTCAGGATTAAGTCATTTATCTGAAGAAGAACAAGGTAATTACACAAATCAACTGAATGATGCAGCAACGAAAGCAGATATCGATCGCATAGTCGAAGATGCGAAAGCACAAGACGCGACGAACTTACTCAACAATCAACGTCAACAAGGCGCGCATCAAATCTCAGGCTTAGCTAACTTATCTAGCGATGAAAAAGATAGCTATCAACAACAAATCAACAAAGCTAAATCTAAAGCAGACATTGATCAAATATATGAAGCGGCCGAACAACAAGATGCAGCGAACTTACTCAATACTCAAAAACAACAAGGTCATACAAACATTAACCAATTAGCTGACTTGTCCGATGACGAAAAAGATCAATTCAATCAACAAGTCAATGATGCAACTACGAAAGAAGCGATTGATCAAGCTATCAATAAAGCGAAAGCACAAAACATCGCAAACAAAGATCTTTCTCAAGCCAAAGATAATGCCAAAACAGCACTTGGTCAGTTAACACATTTAACTGAAGACAATACAACTTCATTTAATAAACAACTGGCAGAAGCAAAAACGCCAGATGCTGTTTCAGATATCATTCGTAAAGCACAACAACAAGACGCTTCTAACTTATTGAATACACAAAAACAACAAGGCGTTTCAGAAATCGATCGTTTAGCAGACTTAACAGATGATGAAAAAGATCAATTCAAACAACAAGTGAATAATGCGACATCTCAAGCTGCAATTGAAAAAATCGTTTCTGACGCAACAGATCAAGGTGCATCAAACTTACTCAACAAACAAAAACAACAAGGTACAACAAGTGTGAATGGATTAACGAACCTTTCTGATGATGAAAAATCTGATTTTGCTAAACGTGTCAACGATGCGACAAGCAAAGAAGCGATTGATGAAGCGGTCAATGAAGCAACTGCAAAAGACTTACAAAACAAAGCAGCGAAAGATCTTTCAGATGCCAAACGCGATGCTCAAGTTGAAATTGAACGTTTAACACACTTAACTGAAGATAACCGCACAAACATTAATCAACAACTTGACAGTGCAGGCACACCATCTGATGTTGCCAATATTATCAGAGATGCACAACAACAAGATGCTGATAACTTACTCAGTGCTCAACGTGGTGAAGGCCAAGGTAGCATCGATCAACTCAATCATTTATCAAATGAAGCAAAATCAGCATTCAAAGAACAAATCGGTAAAGCTGCGACGAAAGCAAACATCGATGAAATCTTAACGAATGCACAACAGCAAGATGCGACAAACTTACTCAACCGTCAAAAACAACAAGGTACATCAGATATTGATGCATTATCTGAACTCACTGATGAAGAAAAAGCCGAATTCCAACGCTTAGTTCAAGGTGCATCAAACAAAGAAACAATCGATGAAACAGTGAATAATGCGAAAGCACAAGATGTTAAAAACAAAGCAGCGAAAGACTTAGAAAAAGCGAAATCAGATGCAGCGACAACGATTGCAGATCTTTCTCATCTGACTGTTGCTAACCGTGCAGAAATTGAACAGCAATTAGACGAGGCTAAGGATCCCGATGCGGTCTTAGAAGTTGTTAAATCAGCACAAGATCAAGATGCATCTAACTTATTAAATGAACAAAAAGATCAAGGTCATACAGATGTCAATGCATTAAACCACTTATCTGATGATGAAAAAGCAACATTTAACGAACAAGTTAAAAAAGCAACAAGCAAAAAAGCAATTGATGATGTCATCGAACATGCTAAACAACAAGATGTAGACAACTTACTTCAAAATCAAAAAGATGAAGGCAACTCAGCTATCGGTAAATTAACGCACCTATCCGAAGATGAGAAAAAAGCCTTTAATGAACAAATCAATGCGGCTACGACAAAACAAGAAATTGATCAAATTGTTGCTGATGCGAAAGCCAAAGATGTAGCAAACAAAGACCTTTCATCAGCTAAACAACAAGGTCAATCTACGGTTTCAGGATTAAGTCATTTATCCGAAGATGAAAAATCAGATCTCTCATCTCAAATCAATCAAGCGAAAAATCCGGAAGCAGTCGCAGATATCATTCAACAAGCACAAGAACAAGACGCAGCAAACTTACTTGATAGTCAAAAATCAGATGCACATCAAACGGTCGGTCAATTGAGTAACCTCACTGAAGAAGAACAAACAATGATGAATCAACAAATTGATCAAGCCAAAACGAAAGCGAATATTGATGACATCATTTCACAAGCCAAACAACGAGATGCAGATAATTTACTAAGTAGCCAAAAACAACAAGGTATCGGTGAAATCGATGGTCTTTCACACTTAACTCAAGAAGAACAAGCGACATTTAATGAACAAATTAACTATGCGAAAGATAAAAAAGCTGTAGACGATGCAGTTGCAAGTGCAAAAGCGAAAGATGCGGCGAACCTATTAGATGAACAAAAAGAATCAGGTGCTCATGAAGTTAGTGGTCTTAAAGATCTTACAAATGAACAACGACAAGCCTTTAACCAACGCATTAAAGACGCATCTACAAAAGAAGATATCGATCAAGTGATTGATGATGCGAAAGCGAAAGATGCTTCAAACTTACTCGACAAACAAAAATCTGCGGGTACAAATGAAGTGAACGGCTTGAAAGACTTATCAGAATCTGAACAACAAGGTTTCAACAAACGTATTCAAGATGCTTCATCTAAAGAAGACATCGATCAAATCGTGACAGAAGCAAAAGCGAAAGATGTTGAAAATAAAGACTTGAGCGATGCCAAACAACAAGGTCACGCTACAGTAGATGACTTGAGCAACCTCACAGAGGAACAACTCAATGCATACACTGAACAAGTAGATCAAGCTGGTAATCCTGAAGCGGTCGCAGATGTTGTGAAAAAAGCACAAGCCCAAGATGCAGCGAACTTGCTTCAACATCAAAAAGATGATGGTACTTCAACAGTTAAAGGCCTTGGCAACTTAACTCAAGAAGAACTTGAAGATTATCAAGATCAAATTCACAACGCAGATAATAAAGCAACAATCGATAACATTATTGATAAAGCGACACAACAAGATGCATCAAACTTGTTGAATAAACAAAAAGGTGAAGGTACAACTTCAATCAAAGGTTTAACACACCTCAGCGAAGATGAAGTCGCAGATTTTGAACAACAAATTAAAAATGCGAACGATAAAGCAACCATTGACCACATCGTTGACCAAGCGACACAACAAGATGCGACAAACTTACTCAACAATCAAAAAGATGCAGGTACAAATGAAGTGAACGGTCTGAAAGATTTATCTGACGCAGAACAAGCAGAGTTCAATCAACGCATTAAAGATGCTGTAACGAAAGAAGATATCGATCGTGCAGTGGCAGATGCGAAAGCGAAAGACGTTGAAAATAAAGACTTAAGCGATGCTAAACAACAAGGACAAGCAGCTATCGATCAATTGTCTAACTTAACAGACTCAGAACAACAAACATTGAAACAACAATTAAATGATGCTAAATCTCCAGCTGCTGTCGCTGAAATTGTTCAACAAGCTCAAGGACAAGATGCAACCAACCTCTTGAACAGTCAAAAAGCAAATGGAACAACGGATGTAGGTCAGTTATCACACTTGACTGACAAACAGCTTGCTGACTATCAAGATCAAATCAACAAAGCGAACGATAAAGCAACGATTGATGATATAGTTGAACAAGCTAAAACACAAGATGCAACAAACCTACTCAATAATCAAAAAGCAGACGGTACAAATGAAATTAATCGTCTTGAAGATTTAACAGAAGAAGAACAAGATGCATTCAATCAACGTATTAAAGATGCAGCAACAAAAGAAGATATCGATGGTGCTGTAGCGGATGCGAAAGCAAAAGCAATCGCAAATAAAGACCTTGCTCAAGCTAAACAAGATGGTCAAGCAACCGTGAACCCATTACAACACTTAACAGATGAAGAAAGAACAGATATTTTAGAACAAATCAACAATGCTCAAACACCTGAAGCTGTGGCAGATATTGTAAATAAAGCACAAGAGACAGATGCAACAAATCTCTTGAACCGTCAAAAAGGTGAAGGTACAGACACTGTTCAAGCATTAACACACTTGAAAGAGGAAGAAGCAGCGAAATTCGAACAACAAATTACGAATGCAACAGATCAAGCAACGATTGATGACATCGTTGAAAAAGCCCAACAACAAGATGCTGCGAACTTACTAGATCAACAAAAAGCAAATGGCACAAACGAAGTCAATGGTTTAGAAGATTTATCTAAAGAAGAACAAGAAGAATTTAATCAACGTATCAAAGGGGCTACAACGAAAGAAGATATTGATCAAGCTGTGGCAGACGCAAAAGCTAAAAATGTTGAAAATAAAGATTTAGCTCAAGCTAAACAAGAAGGCCAAGACACAGTTAACGCACTTGATCATCTTACTGACGAAGAAATCAGTGATATCAAAGAACAATTGAATACCGCTAAAACACCTGAAGCTGTTGCACAAATTGTTAAATCAGCACAAGACACTGATGCGACAAACTTATTGAACAGACAACGTGGTGAAAGCACAGATACAATTCAAGCACTCGATCACTTAACCGAAGAAGAATTCAATCACTTTGCCGGTCAAATCAACAACGCGAAAGATAAAGAAACAATCGATAGCATTGTAGAACAAGCTAAGCAACAAGATGCGACAAACTTATTGAATCGTCAACGCGGAGAAAGCACAGATGCAATTCAAGAACTTGATCACTTAACCGAAGAAGAGTTCAACAACTTCGCAGATCAAATTAACAATGCCATAGATAAAGCAGAGATTGATGAAATAGTTGAAAGAGCAAAACAACAAGATGCAACGAATCTATTAAACAGACAGCGCGGAGAAAGTACAGATGCAATCCAAGAACTTGATCACCTCACAGAAGAAGAATTCGACAAATACGCAAATCAAATCAACAATGCGAAAGACAAAGAAACAATCGATGGCATCGTTGAAGAAGCGAAAGCACAAGACGCAGACAACTTATTGAATCGCCAACGTGGTGAAGGTACAGACACAATCCAAGAACTCGATCACCTCACAGAAGAAGAATTTAATAACTTTGCTGATCAAATCAATAACGCAAAAGATAAAGAAACAATTGATAGTATCGTAGAAGAAGCTAAGCAACAAGATGCGACAAACTTATTAAATCGCCAACGCGGTGAAGGTACAGACACAATTGAAGCCTTAGATCATCTTACAGAAGAAGAGTTCAATAAATACGCAAATCAAATTAAGAATGCAAAAGACAAAGCAACAATTGATGGCATTGTAGAAGAAGCTAAGCAACAGGACGCAGATAACTTATTGAATCGACAACGAGGTGAAAGTACAGATGCGATTCAAGAACTCGATCACTTAACAGAAGAAGAGTTCAACAGTTTCGCAGACCAAATCAATAATGCGAAAGACAAAGCAACAATTGATGGCATTGTAGAAGAAGCTAAGCAACAGGACGCAGATAACTTATTGAATCGACAACGAGGTGAAGGTACAGACACAATTCAAGAACTTAACCACCTTACAGAAGAAGAATTCAATAACTTTGCTGAACAAATCAATAACGCAAAAGATAAAGCAACAATTGATAGTATTGTCGAAGAAGCTAAAGCACAAGACGCAGACAACTTATTGAACAGACAACGAGGCGAAGGCAAAGACACAATTCAAGCACTCGATTACCTTACAGAAGAAGAGTTCAACAAGTACGTAATCCAAATCAACTATGCGAAAGATAAAGCAACCATCGATAGCATTGTCGAAGAAGCTAAGCAACAAGATGCAGACAACTTACTTAATAGCCAAAAAGAAGACGGCACAAATGAAGTAAGTAATCTTACTGACTTAACCGAATCAGAAAAAGAAACATTCAACAAACGTATTAAAGACGCAACAACAAAAGAAGAAATAGATAAAGCTGTAGCGGATGCGAAAGCGAAAGACATCGAAAACAAAGACTTATCAGAAGCAAAATCTAACGGTAAAACAGAAGTAGAAGGCCTCAACAACTTATCAGATGAAGAGTCAGGTCAAGTAAATGAAGATATCGATAATGCGAAAACACCAGAAGAAGTAGCAGATATTGTGAAAGCAGCGCAAGACCAAGATGCTTCAAACTTACTAGATAAACAAAAAGCCGAAGGCACAACAATAATTAAAGGCTTAGACAACTTGAGAGATGAAGAAGTCGGTACCTTCACAGATCAAATCAAAAACGCAACAGATCAAGCAACTATTGATGACATTGTCGAAGAAGCTAAGGATCAAGACGCAGACAACTTACTCAATAGCCAAAAAGATGATGGCACAAATGAAGTTAATGGTCTTAAAGATCTAACTGACTCAGAAAAAGAAACATTCAACAAACGTATTAAAGACGCAACAACAAAAGAAGAAATAGATAAAGCTGTAGCGGATGCGAAAGCGAAAGACATCGAAAACAAAGACTTAACAGAAGCAAAATCTCACGGTAATTCAGAATTAGATCAGTTAAATCACTTAACAAACGAAGAAAAAGCGCAATTCAAAGAACAAATTAATCAAGCGAAAACTTCAGAAGAAATAGCAGATATTGTGAAAGCAGCACAACGACAAGATGCTTCAAACTTATTAGATAATCAAAAAGCAGATGGTAAAGATAATGTCGACAGTCTTAAACACTTGAGCCAAGAAGAAAAAGATAAATATAAACACGACATCGACGATGCGAAAACCAAAGAAGAAATCGACAGTATCATCAATAAAGCGAAAGATGAAGACAACAAACATCAAACAGAAGAAAGCTTAACTAAAGCGAAAGAACATGGTAAAGATAATGTCGATAAACTTAAACACTTGAGCCAAGACCAAAAAGATAAATATAAACACGACATCGACGATGCGAAAACGAAAGAAGAAATCGACAACATCATCAACAAAGCGAAAGATGAAGATAATAAACATCAA
>NZ_LLER01000008.1 GCF_001500315.1 Staphylococcus auricularis
AAGATCACCGTCATATTAAAGTAAGAAAGACAAGGTATCAAAGTATCAATACAGCAAAGAATACTTTAAAAGGTATTGAATGTATTTACGCTCTATATAAAAAGAACCGCAGGTCTCTTCAGATTTACGGATTTTCGCCATGCCACGAAATTAGCATCATGCTAGCAAGTTAAGCGAACACTGACATGATAAATTAGTGGTTAGCTATATTTTTTACTTTGCAACAGAACCAGAATAAGCATATATATTCAGGGTATATATAAGTAATAGACATCTAAATAATAAGTAATAGGAGGCTGGTGTAGATGTTCAAAAATATATTATTACCCTATGATTTCGAAAATGATTTTAGTGCTATCCCTGACTGTTTAGAAAAATTCACCGATGAAGATTCAGTTGTTGTAATTTATCACGTTGTAACAGAAAATGATCTTGCAATTAGTGTCAAATATTATAATAAGCATAAAAAAGATATTATTAGAGAAAAAGAAAAAAACTTACTCCATTTTTACGTGAATTAGAAAAAAGAGATATTCGATATAAAATAGATGTAGATTTTGGGCATATTAAAGATACAATCTTAGAAAAAATTACTTCTGGAGATATAAATAATGGTGAATTTGATTTAGTAATTATGAGTAATCATAGAGTCGATTTGAATATTAAACATGTTTTAGGAGATGTTACACATAAGATTGCTAAAAGAAGTTCTGTCCCAGTACTAATTGTTAAATAAACATAAGAAGTAAGAAATTTATTAATTCAAAAAGCCTAAATACTTTCTCACAAATCGAGAGAGTATTTAGGCTTTTTTATTTTTTTAATTTTGGTTTGTGATTTTTTAGATTATTTTTTGATTAGTCTGTCAGTTTTGGAGTTATATGGCACAAATTTTGTGCTTTAAATGGCAAAACACCTCTTATTAACTAAATAAGAGGTGTTTATGATTATCTCAATTTAAACTTTTCTATAGCTAATTTAATCTCGTCTCTAACACGTTGGAATTCTGACCATTCTTTACCTGCTGGATCATCAAAACCCCAATGCTCTTTTTTAACGTTTGGTGGTAAAATAGGACAATTATCGTCTGCATCACTACATAACGTTACGACCAAATCTGATTGTTTTAAAATATCATTATCAATCAAGTCTGACGTATGGTTTGATATATCAATATCTACTTCTTTCATAGCTTCTATTGCTTTAGGATTAACGCCATGTGTTTCAATACCAGCAGAATAGACATTCCAACCTTCACCCAATATTTCCTTTCCCCAACCTTCAGCCATTTGGCTACGACAAGAGTTTCCTGTACATATAAAATAAATTGTTTTCTTATCCATAATTAAAGCCCCTTTTCTTAAAATATGATTAGTGTAAGGTATAAACCTAAGAGTGTTACAAATAGGACTGGAATAGTGATGATAATTCCAGTTTTAAAGTATGTTCCCCACGAAATCTTCACATCTTTTTGTGTTAAGACATGTAGCCACAATAATGTTGCTAAAGAACCAATTGGCGTAATTTTAGGTCCTAAATCAGAACCTATGACATTCGCATAAACCATGCCTTCTTTTAATATTCCTGTAGCACTGGATTGGCCAATCGCTATTGCATCTATTAAAACAGTTGGCATGTTGTTCATAATCGAAGATAAGAAAGCAGCTATAAAGCCCATACCCATGATGCTACTAAATAACCCATAATTTGAAATTTTTGTTAAAACATCCCCAAGGATCGTTGTAATACCTACATTTTTTAGTCCAAACACAACAAGATACATACCAATAGAGAATACAACGATATTCCATGGTGCACCTTTAATCACTTGTTTTGTATGAACTGCTTTAGATTTACGAGCTAATATTACAAAGATAAAAGCAATAATACCAGCAATAATTGATACAGGAATTTGGATAAACTCGCTAACAAGATATCCAACGAGTAGTACTGCTAATACTATCCATGAAAGCTTAAATAACTTAGAATCTTTAATTGCATTTTTAGGATCTGATAGATTTTCTGTATCGAACGTTTTAGGTATGGATTTTCTGAAATATAACCATAAAACGAGAATACTAGCAATCAGAGAGAATATATTAGGAATGATCATTCGGCTAAAATATTCAATAAATCCAATATCGAAGTAATCTGCAGAAACGATATTAACTAAGTTACTTACAATTAAGGGAAGTGATGTAGTATCAGCAATAAAACCACTGGCAATAATAAAGGGGAAAATCACTTTTTGATTAAATCCTAGATTCCTTACCATCGCTAATACAATAGGCGTTAAGATTAAAGCTGCACCATCATTTGCGAAAAATGCTGCTACAATTGCCCCAAGTAACATAATAAAAACAAACATTTTTAAGCCATTACCGTTTGAAGCCTTGACCATATGTATCGCAGACCATTCAAAAAAACCAATTTCATCTAATATTAATGAAATAAGAATAACAGCCACAAAAGTTAAAGTTGCATTCCAAACAATACTTGTTACTTCTAATACATCAGAAAGACTTACGATTCCTGTAATGATAGCAACAACAGCTCCAATTAAAGCTGTAATACCAATATCTAAACCTTTTGGTTGCCAAATCACAAAGGTTAAAGTTAAAAGAAAAATTACAATTGCTAAAATAGTCATCGACAGTCACCTGATTTCACATTTTTACATACACATCTTTGATTAGATGTATTAATGATGTTCAAGTTTTGGATAATATCATCTAAAATAGCATGATTAAGTTGATACCAATGTTTATTGCCGTCTTTTCGTGTTGTAACTAATTCATTATCTACTAATGACTTCATATGATGACTTAGTGTAGGTTGTGAGAATTGAAAGTGTTCTAATAAGTCACAAGCGCATAGCTCACCACAAGAAAGTAAATCTAATATTTCTAACCTACTTGGATCTGATAAAATTTTTAATATTGTTGATAGTTCTTTATAAGACATGAATAAACCTCCTAGACATTAAATAGATTAACATCTATATAGATTATTGTCTATGTTATTTTATTTACTATTTTTTATTCTATATATAGTTTGACGTGTAATACCAACTTCTTTAGCTATAGTACTTATAGATTTACCCTGTTCAAGTAATTCAACAACTCGGTAATAAACTAAACGCTTTTGTGGGTCTTTAGCATTGGGAGAATACAGAACAGGTCTCCCTTTATATATACCTTTTTCTTTGGCGACTTGAATCCCTTGAGCTTGTCGACGTTTACTTTCATTTCTTTCTTGTTCTGAAATCATTGCTAAAATTTGAATAATTAAATCTTTCATAAATTTATCTAGTAGTGGATTTCCAATGACTTCATTCATCATAGGTAAACTCGTTATCATGAGCTGAACTTCTTTATCTTTTAAGTAATTAACTGTTTGAATTATTTCCTCGTAATTTCTTCCTAGTCTATCAATAGATTCAACAATTAAACGATCTCCCATTCTTAAAAAATTTAATACTTCTTGAAAAACAGGTCTGTTTTCTATAGATTTACCTGATTGTTTTTCTGTGAAAATTTTCTCAGCACCAAAAGATTGCAAATTTTCAATTTGCCTATCTAAATTTTGATCAATGGTCGAAACTCTTGCATAACCAACTATCATTTTTAGCACCCCTTTTTCATACACCCTAATCATACAAACGAAAATAGCATTTTACAAGTATTTTTTATTGTTCGATTAGGGTAAACCCTAAATAACAGAATTTAGTAACTTGCAAAAGTTGCATTAATAATTTATAGTTAATACATCAAAAAAATTGATGTATTGTTTTAGTATTTTATAAAGGAGTTCGATTTTATGAGAATAAATCATGCAGGTACATTATCTGTTGATTATTTTGTTAGCTACTTAAATCTAATTATGATATCAAGAGAAGTTTCTTTAAAAGAAGCTATATCATATATGAAAAATGAGTTCTTTAAAGGTGAACCTGACATGTATGGTAAAATAACAAAAACTCATTTTAATCAAGCAATACAAGAACTCAAACAAAAATAGAAATATCTAGGTTCTGTTGCAAAGTAAAAAAATATAGCTAACCACTAATATGTCATGTCAGTGTTCGTTTAACTTGCTAGCATGATGCTAATTTCGTGGCATGGCGAAAATCCGTAGATCTGAAGAGACCTGGGGTTCTTTTTATATAGAGCGTAAATACATTCAATACCTTTTAAAGTATTCTTTGCTGTATTGATACTTTGATACCTTGTCTTTCTTACTTTAATATGACGGTGATCTT
>NZ_LLER01000009.1 GCF_001500315.1 Staphylococcus auricularis
TGCTTAGGTTTTGGTGGCGGTATTATCGTACCTGCCATTTATGCGATGGCTGGTGCAGTGTGGCCAAATGGTGGAAGACAAACATTTAATGCCATTTATTTAGCACAAAACATTGGGGTATCAATCGGTGCAGCTGCAGGTGGTTTCGTCGCAGAATTCAGTTTTAATTTCATTTTCATGGCTAATCTCGTGATGTATATTTTATTTGCGATTGTATCGATTAAACAATTTAATTTGAAAATTGATATTAAAGTTAAACCGAGTGAAACATTAGGGCTATTCTCAAGAGAAAATATGCCACGTTTTATTTCACTCCTCTTGTTATGTGTGATGTTTAGTATCTGCTGGATCACATACATTCAATGGGAAACAACTATTGCATCATTCACACAAGAAATCGATATTTCAATGGGACAATATAGTTTACTTTGGACAGTGAACGGTATTTTAATCTTAGTTGCACAACCATTAATCCAACCGGTCATTCGTTTATTAAAAGGTGACTTGAAGAAACAAATGTTTGTCGGTGTCTTGATCTTCATGTTATCTTTCTTCGTTACAAGTTTTGCCCAACAATTTAGTATCTTTATGATCGGTATGATCATTCTTACATTTGGTGAAATGTTCGTTTGGCCAGCCATTCCAACTATCGCTAGCAAATTGGCGCCTAGAGGAAAAGAAGGGCAGTTCCAAGGCTATGTCAATTCTGCTTCAACAGTAGGTAAAGCGCTTGGACCATTTATCGGTGGTGTCATTGTAGATACTTTTGATATGTCTGCCATGTTCTTGAGCATGATTGGCTTACTAGCAATTTCACTTGTCTTCTTAGTCGTATTTGATAAAGTACTTCCTAGAAAGAAAGAGGAAGAGTAATTTTTAAGCTAAGCCCAAATACTTTTAAGACCTTACTTGAAAATTTAAAGCAATTCGAATATGATATAAATAAATAGGAGTAGTAACTTAAGCACATTTCCCCAGAGAGTTAGCGTAGGTGCGAGCTAATGTTATTGTATTAAGTGAACTTACCGTCAATACACTATGAATGAATAAACATCTCAACTATTTAATAGAGAGCACGTAAGCGTGAATGAGGGTGGTACCGCGGCAAATGTCGTCCCTTTGTTAACAAGTGTTAAATAGTTTGAGGTGTTTTTTTCTGAAAAGGAGGAGCAAGTCTGTGAGTTATAATCACAAAGAAGTGGAACCAAAATGGCAACAATATTGGGACGAACATAAAACATTTAAAGCTTCTGACAATCTCGGTCAAAAGAAATTTTATGCACTTGATATGTTCCCATATCCTTCTGGTGCAGGCCTACATGTGGGTCACCCTGAAGGCTATACAGCAACAGATATCATCTCACGTTATAAACGTATGCAAGGTTATAATGTGCTACATCCGATGGGGTGGGATGCATTCGGTTTACCTGCTGAACAGTATGCGTTAGATACAGGTAATAACCCAAGAGAGTTTACAAAACAAAATATTGAAACGTTTAAACGTCAAATTAAAGAACTCGGTTTCAGCTATGATTGGGACAGAGAAATCAACACAACAGATCCAGAATACTATAAATGGACACAGTGGATTTTTATTCAACTTTATAATAAAGGTCTCGCATATGTAGATGAAGTTGCGGTAAACTGGTGCCCAGCTTTAGGTACGGTATTATCAAATGAAGAAGTTGTAGATGGCGTATCTGAACGTGGCGGTCATCCCGTTTATCGTCGTCCAATGAAACAATGGGTACTTAAGATTACTGAATATGCGGATCGTTTACTTGAAGATTTAGATGACTTAGATTGGCCAGAATCTATCAAAGATATGCAACGTAACTGGATTGGTCGTTCAGAAGGTGCGAAAGTTAAATTCAATGTTGCAGAACACGACGCACAAATAGAAGTCTTTACCACTAGACCTGATACAATCTTTGGTACGACGTTCTTAGTCTTAAGTCCTGAACATACATTAGTGAATGAAATTACAACTGAAGAACAAGCTGAAGCGGTGAAAGCTTATCAAGAAGAAGCTGCTAAGAAATCTGATTTAGAGCGTACTGGTTTAGCTAAAGAAAAATCAGGTGTATTTACGGGCGCTTATGCAGTGAATCCATTAAGCGGTGAAAATATTCCAGTATGGATCGCAGACTATGTGCTATCTACTTATGGTACAGGTGCAGTCATGGCGGTACCAGCTGGTGATGAACGTGACTATGAATTTGCGAAAGCATTTGATTTACCAATTAAAGCCATTATTGAAGATAGTGATTTATCTGAAACCGCGTATACAGGTGACGGTGCGCATATCAATTCAGGTCAATTAGATGGCTTGCACAACGACGAAGCGATTAAAAAAGCAATTGAATTATTAGAAGATAGCGGTGCAGGTCAACACGAAGTCAACTACAAACTCAGAGACTGGCTCTTCAGCCGTCAAAGATATTGGGGTGAACCTATCCCAGTCATTCATTGGGAAGATGGTACGATGACCACAGTACCGGAAGATGAATTACCATTACTATTACCAGAAACTGATGAGATTAAGCCGTCTGGTACAGGTGAATCTCCATTAGCGAATATCGACGACTTTGTAAATGTAGTCGATGAAGAAACTGGTATGAAAGGTCGTCGTGAGACAAATACGATGCCACAATGGGCAGGTAGCTGCTGGTATTACTTAAGATACATTGATCCTCATAATGAAAACATGATTGCAGATCAAGAAAAACTCAAACATTGGCTCCCTGTTGACTTATATATTGGTGGAGTCGAGCATGCTGTGTTACATTTATTATACGCTCGATTTTGGCACAAAGTATTATACGATTTAGGCGTCGTGCCGACGAAAGAACCATTCCAACGACTCTACAATCAAGGTATGATTCTTGGTGAAGGTAATGAAAAAATGAGTAAATCTAAAGGCAATGTGATCAATCCTGACGACATCGTCCAATCTCACGGTGCTGACACATTACGCCTTTACGAAATGTTCATGGGACCACTTGATGCAGCCATTGCTTGGAGTGAAAAAGGTCTAGACGGATCAAGACGTTTCTTAGATCGCGTTTGGCGTTTACTCATCAATGAAGATGGTACATTAACAGACAAAGTAGTTGATGATAATGATGAATCACTCGATAAAAGTTACCATCAAACCGTTAAAAAAGTCACTGAAGACTTTGATACATTGAGTTTCAACACAGCTATCAGTCAGTTGATGGTCTTCATTAATGATTGTTACAAAGCAGATCAATTGTACCGTCCATACATGGAAGGTTTCGTGAAAATGTTAGCACCAATCGCACCACATATCGGTGAAGAATTATGGTCACGATTAGGTCACACTGAAACGATTACTTATGAACCTTGGCCTTCATACGATGAATCATTACTCGTGGATGATGAAATAGAAATCGTTGTACAAGTGAATGGTAAAGTTCGTGCGAAAGCTAAAGTTCCAAAAGATATTTCAAAAGAAGACATGCAAGAAATTGCTTTAGCCAACGAGCATGTAAAAGCTTCACTTGAAGGTAAAGACGTTAAAAAAGTCATCGCTGTGCCACAAAAACTTGTTAACATAGTTGCAAAATAATACAGGAGGAGATTGCGTTATGAAATCTATTTCAATTGACGAATTAAAAACTAAAATTTTAGATTCTAATCCGGTTAATATCGTGGATGTTCGCTCAAAAGAAGAAACTGCAATGGGTATCATTCCAGGAGCTGAAACAATCCCAAGTGATGAAATTGAAGATAACTTAAATCACTTCAACGAAAACGATACTTACTACATCATCTGCAAAAAAGGTGGAAGAAGTGCTCAAGTTGTAAAATACTTAGAATCTCAAGGTATCGACGCTGTCAACGTTGAAGGCGGTATGGATGCTTGGGGCGACGAAGGATTACAAATCGACAGCATCTAAGCTGTTGATAGCGCAATGCATCGTTTAAATATCAAATGCCGATTGAACTGTGAAGGTTTCAATCGGCATTTTTTACGTTGGGGGAAAATGTGTAACTCATAATATTAATGATGAAAGTTCTTATGTTGGAGAGAAGTTTTGAACGCATAAAACTTTGACTATCATAATTTTATAAAACGTTTCCACTATAAATAATGTTATGCTATTTTATAAATAGAGTTAATTCAAAATAGAACTATTTATTAAAATGTAAAACCGTATGCAAAGGGGATTATTTATATGAAGGACATCATATTATTTCTTGCATTTATCATCATATGTGTTGCAGCAGGTAACTTAGTTCATCACTTTTTAGTGATTATGCCGTTGAGTTCTAATATTTGGGTAGCTAGAATAGGCGGTATGATCGGTGCAGGATTAACTGGACTGATTGTTTATCAATGTTATGTAAAATGGTTAAAAGCAAAATTGAAAACGGAGTAGTGACATAAAAAACAAGGTTAGAACATGTGGGTTCTAACCTTGTTTATGTTTAATCATACTTCTGAATTTTCGTCTTCTATCTTAAACTGTCCTGCATTTTGGCCCGCTACGTGACCGGTTACGAGTGCACTGGTAATATTATAGCCACCTGTATAACCATGAATATCGAGCACTTCACCACTAAAGAATAAACCAGGGACGAATTTGGACATCATCGTTTTCGGTTGAATTTCTTTCAACTGTACGCCGCCACCAGTGACGAAGGCCTTGTCTATAGGTAATGTACCATTAACGGTAAACGTAAATGATATCAATAATGTCACGAGTTGCGTGATTTGATTGTTTGAAATGTGATGGCCAGTTGTTTCGTTATCAATATCAGCTTGTTCTAACATGAATAATAAATAACGCTCTTCGATTAAACCATGCAAACTGTTTTTAACAGCTTTGTCTGGATGTTGTTGGATGCGTTGTCGTATATCTTGTTCGACCTCATGTTGTTTCAATTCTGGGAAGACGTCGAGCTGCATTTTTACATGGCTGCGTTTTTGATTCTTTTGTTCTTTATAGACAAATTGACTACAACGTAATGTTGCTGGACCGCTAATACCGAAATGGGTGAACAGCATATCCATTTGGTGTGTGATACGTGGTTTCCCATTTTTCTTCAGCACAGATAGGGCGACATCTTTTAAACTTAATCCTTTTAATCGTTTGCTTGTAATAAAAGGTTCGTCTGAAGTGATAGGGACTTCTGTGGGGAATAGTTCAGTTATTGTATGATCAAAGTGTTTAGCAAATTTGTAACCATCACCTGTTGAACCGGTTTGAGGGACGCTGGTTCCTCCAGTCGCGATGACGACAGTTTGAGCTTCCACGGTTTGACCTGTATCTAATGTCACAATGAAATGTTGGTTCTCATATTTAATAGATTGCACCGTCGTTTTTTCTTTCACTTCTACATGATTTTCTTCGAGAGTTCGCGTCAGTGCATCTACCACGTCTTGTGATTTGTTTGAAACCGGGAACATGCGCCCGTGATCTTCTTCTTTTAATTTCACACCTCTAGATTCGAAAAAAGCGATGATGGATTCATTATCAAATATGGAAAATGGACTATAGAGGAATTTACCATTTCCTGGAATATTTTTAATGATTTCGGCATAAGGTAAGCGGTTCGTAACATTGCAACGTCCGCCACCAGAGATTTTTAATTTTCGACCCAGACCTTTTTTCTTTTCAATTAATAATACTCGGTGTTTATTTTCACTAGCTGCCACAGCTGCCATTAATCCGCTCGGTCCGCCACCAATTACTATCGTTTGATACATCATTGCTTATTATCCTTTCATCATATCGTTTATGTATATCATCATTCGTCATTGTTTACTCTTTATTAATCAGTAAAACCCTTTATTCGCTACGTTAAAACCATAACAAGAATAACTTATGTCTATGTTAAACACAAGCTACGGAATACCGCAGTTCAAATGATGCAATAAGTTTTCATTAAACCGTTTGAAAATAGAAAAATGAGTGATAGAATAAGGGCTTGAAATTTTATTTGTGAGATTTGGCACAAAGATTTTAACAAGGCAAAATTCATAAAGGCATTTACAAATACGACAAAAGCGTGAATTGTAGTAACATTATTTTGCTAAATTGCACTGATATCGTTAATATTAACGGTGTGTGGATATAAATTACATAAAGATAGGAAGATAGGAATGAGTGAAAGTAAAGCTTTAGTACGCGGGACCTTTTTGATCACGCTCAGTATTTTAATTACTAAAATCTTAGGCGTTCTCTATGTCATCCCTTTTTATTCAATCATGGGGAATGAAACGAACTTAGCGCCATTCAACTATGCTTATACACCATACAATATCGCAATTGCGGTTGCGACAGCAGGTGTACCACTAGCTGCTTCTAAATATGTAGCTAAATACAATGCGATAGGGGCTTATAGTGTCAGTCAAAAACTATATCGGTCAAGTTTTATTGTCATGACTGTCACAGGTGTTATCGGTTTTGCGATATTATTCTTCTTAGCACCGATCATCGCAACATTTACGTTAGCCCAAGAAGGACAAAGTCAAGCAGGCGCATGGTCTGTTGATGAAGTCACTTGGATTATTAGAATCATCAGTACGGTTATTATATTTATTCCATTACTTGCGACATGGCGTGGGGTATTCCAAGGTTATGAATCCATGGGACCTACAGCTGTTTCGGAGGTAACAGAACAAATTGCGCGTATCTTATTCATTTTAATCGGCAGTTATTTAGTCCTTTATGTGTTTGATGGGGACATTCTTACAGCAAATGGTATCGCTGTATTTGGTGCTGCAATCGGTGCCATCGCTGCATTACTCACATTGTGGTATTACTGGCGAAAACGAAAAAACAATATCCAAACCATGGTCGCATCTGATTCAACTGGCATTACGGTCGGTTACGGAAAAATGTACAAAGAAATCATTTCTTACAGTATTCCATTCGTCATTGTCAGCTTGAACTTCCCATTATTTAACTTAGTCGACCAATTTACACATAATTACGCATTAGGGTTAGCCAATGTGCCGCAAGCGTTACACGATGGTTTCTTCTCAATGTTGAACTTTACAACAAATAAAATTGTGATGATCCCAACGTCACTTGCTGCTGGGTTTGCGGTCAGCTTAGTGCCATTCATTACGAAAACATTTGAAGAAGGTCGCTTAAAAGAAATGCACAGTCAAATTCGCGTTTCATTAGGCGTATTAATGTATATCACTGTACCTGCAGCACTCGGTATTATGGCGCTCGCATATCCTTTATATACAGTCTTTTATTCAGCTAATACAGACGGTAGTACATTATTATTCTATTATGCACCCGTCTCTATCTTAATCGGATTGTTGAGTGTTACAGCTTCTATGTTACAAGGTATAGATAAACAGAAATTAACGGTGTTCATTATTTTAAGTGCTGTCGTTATCAAAGTGGTCATTAATGTGCCATTGATTTACGTACTTCATACGCCAGGTGCGGTGTTAAGTACAGCGATTGCATTACTCTTTGCGAACATTTGTAATTTAGTAGTGATCAAAAAACATGCTAAATTCAATTATTCAGAAACATGGATGCATTTTGCTAAAATATTCTTTTATGGTTTATTGATGATGGTCATTGTAGAAGGTGTAAGTTTCGGCTTAGAATACTTCTTATCTCCAGCTTCTAAAGTGGGATCATTAATCATCTTAGCTATCGGTGTGTTAATCGGTGTAGCTGTTTATGGTGGGCTCACACTTAAAACACGTTTAGCTGACGAATTTTTAGGGGATATACCTGACAAAATAAGAGATAAATTAGGATTTTTAAAATGAGACTAGATAAATTTTTAGCTAACATGGGTATAGGTACGCGAACTGAAGTAAAACAATATTTAAAAAAAGGTCAAGTGACCGTGAATGATCAACTTCAAAAATCGCCAAAACTTCAAATCAATCCTGAAGAAGATGTGATTTGCGTAAATGGAGAACAAGTGACTTATACGGATTATGTTTATTTAATGTTAAATAAACCGCAAGATGTCATTTCAGCTACAGAAGATACACAACATCGTACGGTAATCGAACTCATTCCAGAGTATCAACATCTGTCGTTATTCCCTGTTGGACGTTTAGACAGAGATACTGAAGGATTATTATTGATTACGAATGATGGTCAGTTTAATCACGACATTATGAGTCCTGGTAAACATGTAGCGAAGACATATGCGGTCACTTCTAAGCGTCCTATTACAGATGAGGATATCCAACGTTTCAGTGAAGGGATTGAGTTGAGTGACGGCGAGGCGCAACCTGCTCAGCTAGAAAAATCGGATACAGACCTCAAATCATTTGTCACGCTTTACGAAGGAAGGTATCATCAAGTTAAGCGTATGTTTCATGCGATAGATAATGAGGTCACTGCATTGAAACGAGTACGTATCGGTCAATTGGAACTAGATCCTGATTTGGAACCGGGTGCATACAGACATTTAACAGATCAAGATCTAGATTTGATTTTTAAAAATTGAAAAGAAGGTGTAAGCATGAGTAAATTATTTAGAGCAGTCCTAGGTATCGGCGGTGCAGCCGCTGCAGTTATCCTTTCACGTAAAGGAAACAGAGAGAAATTGAAAGCTGAATATGACAAATATAAAGAAAATCCAGAATCCTATAAACAAAACGCAAAAGAACTTGCAAATCAAATCGGATCAAACGCAACAGAAACGTTTAAAGAAGTGAAACAAGATCCGAAGGGTTATGCTTCTAAAGTCAAAGAAGATCCGAAAGGCTTTTTAAAAGAGCAAAAAGCACGTTTGACTTACACGGATTCTAAAGATGAAGAACATATTGAAGAAGCACGTTTCACAGATGAAGGTGCGGCAGACCCTTCAAACAATTTACGCGTGATTACTGAAGAAGAATTGAAAAAGAATCAACGTAATCATGAAGAAAAATAAAGCATTATCTTTGTAGAGCCAAGATTGCTGACGCTTATGAGTAAGCTCAGTATCTTGGCTTTTTTTCTGTCTTTAAAAAGAACATTTTTCGCATGAATTTGTGACGCAAAATTTTTGAAAATGAAAACCTTTTACTTCAGCCTTTTATTAGACAATAAAAATGAGAAATTGCTAAAGTAGAAAGCACGTGATATATATCACAATGACTGATGTATCAACCTCTGACATAATTTTAAAATAATTCCGGCTTCTTACTGTAGTTTATGAGAAACTTCGTGTAAAATGTAGTGTAAATAACTCTAGAAGAAAGAAGTGATTCAGGGTGTGGAAAGAAAAAGTTCAAGCATACGAACAACAAATAATTGATGACCTGAAAGGATTATTATCAATTGAAAGTGTCAGAGACGATAGTAAAGCGACAACAGATTACCCTGTCGGACCAGGTCCTAGAGAGGCGTTAGAATACATGTACCAACTCGCTGAACGTGATGGATTTACTACGCACGATGTGGACCATATTGCTGGTCGTATCGAAGTAGGAGAAGGTGAAGATGTCTTCGGTATACTTTGTCACGTTGATGTCGTTCCTGCTGGAGATGGTTGGGATAGTGACCCATTTGATCCAGTCGTAACAGATGACCGTATTGTTTCACGTGGTACGTTAGATGACAAAGGACCTACGATTGCAGCTTATTATGCTGTGAAAATATTAAACGATATGAACGTCAACTGGAAGAAACGTTTACATATCATCATTGGTACTGACGAAGAATCTGACTGGAAATGTACAGATCGTTATTTTGAAACTGAAGAAATGCCAGAACTCGGTTTCGCTCCTGATGCAGAATTCCCAGCGATTCACGGTGAAAAAGGTTTAACAACGTTTGATGTGATTCAAAAACATCGTGAAGAAGATTTAGATGAACCTGAATACGAACTCTATACATTCAAATCAGGTGAACGTTATAACATGGTGCCAGATGAAGCCGTCGCTCGTCTATTTGTAAAAGAAAATATGACTGACGTCGTTCAAAACTTCGAGCAATTTTTAACTGAACATAAATTAGAAGGTTCAAATATTGTAGATCGTGGCATCTTGGAATTGAGAGTACAAGGTAAAGCCGTGCACGCAATGGATCCTTCTATCGGTGTCAATGCAGGATTGTATTTATTACATTTCTTAGCAACACTTAATTTAGACAAAACTGCAACTAACTTTGTTGATTTCAGTGAAAAATATTTATTCGAATCTCATTTTGGTGAAAAATTGGGTATGAAATTCCATACAGATACAATGGGGGACGTCACAACAAACGTTGGTGTGATCCAATATGATCATAAAAATGGAGAAAGTCAATTTGGTATTAATTTACGTTATCCTGATGGCTTTGATTTTGATGAAGCGATTCAACGTTTTGGTAAAGAAGCTGAAGCACTTGGCTTTGACATCACTGTCGGTGAACATAAAGTCCCACATTATGTAGATAAAAATGATCCATTCGTACAAACATTGGTTCAAGCTTACCGTAACCAAACAGGTGATGAAACAGAACCTTATACGATTGGTGGCGGCACATATGCACGTAACTTAGAAAAAGGTGTCGCGTTTGGTGCGATGTTTGAGGATTCTGAGGACTTAATGCATCAGAAAAATGAATATATAACTAAAAAACAATTATTTAATGCAACAAGTATCTACTTAGAAGCATTATATGAACTCTGTGTTGAAAAGGATGAATGAGGTATGACAACTAAAATTTTAATCAATGAACAGATTGTCGATGAAAAGGATGCGACAATCCCTTACAATGATCGCGGTTTCACATTTGGTGATGGTATCTATGAATATATCCGCGTTTATGATAACCATTTATTTACAGCAAAACCTCACTTAGAACGATTAGTCAGAAGTGCAGATGAAATTGGACTAGATTTGAAATATTCAGTAGAAGATTTAACTGAATTGATCAAAGAACTAATCGCTGCGAATCACATTTCTAACGGGGGTGTTTACCTTCAAATCACACGTGGTGCAGCTCCGAGAGATCATGCATTCCCTACGCCAGCGGTTGAACCGAACTTAATGGCATTTTGTAAGAGCTATGACCGTCCATTTAAAGATTTAGAAAATGGTGTGCAAGCTGTAACGACGGAAGATATTCGTTGGTTAAGATGTGATATTAAAAGCTTAAATTTACTCGGTAATGTGTTAGCGAAAGAGTTCGCAGTGAAATACAACGCTGCTGAAGCCATTCAACACCGTGGCGAAACAGTTACAGAAGGTTCTTCAAGTAACGTATATGCTGTAAAAGATGGTGTGATTTATACACATCCAATCAACCAGTTTATCCTAAATGGGATTACACGTAGAGTGATAAAAGAAATCGCTGAAGCACGCGATATTCCATTCAAAGAAGAAACGTTTACTGTTGATTTCTTAAAACAAGCAGATGAAATTATTATTTCAAGTACATCTGTCGAAGTGATGCCAGTCGTCAAATTAGATGGTGAAGTCGTAGGCGATGGTAGTGTAGGACCTATTACGAAACAATTACAAGCTGGTTTCGTCGAATATATCGAACAACAAAACGCTTAAAAATTTTTGAAATATACGACTGGAAACACTTATTTAACTGTAAATATGCTATAATAAATTTTGAGCCGATTTTTAAGATTAATAGTAAAAACAGAAAGTAAAATGTGTCATTTTGTTTGTCTTTTGCGGTTGAAAAATAGCCTTAAACATTATAGAATTTTCTATGAGATATGGTGATTTATTAAAAAATAAGGTCACCGCGTGAGACTGAAAATAAAAATGAATTCATATAAAAATGAATTATCCGTAATAACAAAAATGATAACTTTACTTAGACAACATACGAGTTAAAGTGTGAAGCCTTGTACTGATACGGGACAACCTCAAAAGTGCGTGTTGAGGGGGATCAGTATGAAGGCGTATATTTTCCAGAAATTTGTTATATATGGCTCTTGAAAACCACTTTCTAGAGCCATTTTCTAATTGAAAGTGAGGTGTACATGTTGGAGCAGTTTTATCAATTGGGTTGGACGCTTGATTCTGCTGGGGGCGCTTCTGGTGAGGCTTATATGGCTGAGCAAGATGGTCAAAAATTATTTTTAAAACGCAATTCAAATCCATTTATTGCAGCGTTATCCGCAGAAGGAATCGTACCTAAGTTAGTTTGGACAAAAAGAATAGAAACTGGAGAAGTTGTAACTGCCCAACATTGGAAAAATGGCAGAGAACTTACTTTCAACGAAATGCAGCAGCGACGTGTAGCCAATTTATTGAAAAAAATCCATAGTTCTAAGACGTTATTAAACATGTTAAAACGCATGGAAATGGAACCTATTACACCGGAAATTATGTTACGTAAGATTAATGCTTCATTATCTAGAGATGTAATGACGCATTACACTGTACGTAAAGCGTTAAATTATCTTGAAGACCATATGCCTCAGCTAGATTCCCGTTTTTACACTGTCGTTCACGGAGACGTCAATCACAACAATTGGTTGCTTTCTGATCACGATGAGCTTTATCTCGTGGATTGGGAAGATGCGATGATTGCCGATCCAGCGATTGATTTAGGCATGCTATTGTATACGTATGTACCTGAAGATAAATGGGAACATTGGTTAGATATTTATGGCATTAAAAATACATTAGATTTACAGAAACGGATGAAATGGTATACAGTCATTCAAGCGATTGGTGTCGTGCAGTGGTATGAAGAGCAAAAACGTTATAAAGATATGAACCACTGGCTCGAATTTTTACATCAAGTCATGCATCATAACCAGTTTATTTAAGGAGTTTAAAGACGAGATGAGAATGAGACACAAACCTTGGGCGAAAGATTATTTACAATCACGTCCAGATATTGTTGATCTTGACAGAACACATGCGAAACGATTAGATGAATGGTTTGAAAAGGAACAGCCCATTTACATTGAAATTGGTTCAGGGAAGGGGCAATTTATTACGACGTTAGCTGCCCAACATCCAGGAATCAACTTCATTTCATTTGAGCGTGAAAAAGATGTCATGGTCAAAGTGCTCGATAAAGTAATTGATCAACAACTGAACAACATCAAATTGATTTGTGATGACGCAGAAGTGCTCACAGATTATTTCTTACCTCATCAAGTCGATCGCATCTACTTAAACTTTTCTGATCCTTGGCCAAAACGCCGTCATACAAAACGACGTTTAACGTATCATACATTTTTAGAACGTTATCAAACGATCTTAAAAGAAGAAGGCGAAATCCATTTCAAAACGGATAATAGAGGATTGTTTGCATATAGTTTAGAAAGCATGTCCCAATTTGGCATGTACTTTACTAAAATCAATTTAAACCTTCATGACGAAGATGATGAAGATAATATTGAAACTGAATACGAACGAAAATTTTCCGAAAAAGGTTCAAGAATCTATCGCATGGAAGCGAAGTTTCATCAATAAGCGTTGCTCATTACGAGTAACGCTTTTTATTGTACAGCGAATGAGGGAGTGACAAGCGGAGATATTCTATGATGCTATAACACTGGAAAATTTACGTTTGATCATAACTGTATTAACATAATGAATGTTATGAAAAATGGAGGATAAACGATATGAAAATTGGTGCATTTGAAGTGAATAACCTTAATGGTGGTATCGTGAAGATGGATGGTGGTGCAATGTTTGGTCCTGTACTTAAACCCTTATGGAGTGCGAAGTATGAAGGGAACGATAAAAACCAAGTTGCTACGCCGACAAATCCTATTTTAATTCAAACGGGTGATCAAAATATCTTAATCGATACTGGGATTGGTAATGGCAAATTAACGGAGAAACAATTGCGTAACTATGGCGTTGATTACGAAAGTCATTTAGAGGAAGAGCTAAAACGCTTTGAGCTGACACCTGAAGATATAGATTTAGTGCTCATGACGCACTTGCATTTTGATCATGCGGCTGGTTTAACAGATAGTGAGGGGAACACGATCTTTACGAATGCGACGTATTATATTCAACAAGACGAGTGGCATGAATTCCAAAGCCCGAATATCAGAACCAAATCAACGTATTGGTCAAAAAATATGGGGAATTATAAAAACCAAGTCATTCTGTTCAAAGATACGATTGAACCTTATCCTGGTATTGTGATGCATCATACAGGGGGTCATAGTTATGGACATGCGATGATTACAGTTGAGAGCGAAGGCGATAAAGCAGTTCATTTTGCAGATATTTTCCCAACTGTAGCTCACAGAAATCCATTGTGGGTCACAGCGTATGATGACTATCCAATGAAATCAATAGAAGAAAAAGAACGCCTCATACCTTATTACATCCATGAAAATTATTGGTTCTTGTTCTACCACGATAAAGATTATTTTGCGGTGAAATTTGATCCACAAGATCGAAAATCCATCGTTGAAGCGATAGAACTCGAGCAATAAGAGGGATTGAACTCTTTTGTTAAAGTGAAAAATGGACTTAATACGTGCTATGACAGTTCAATGATATCAAGGACATTGCCTTTTTTCGCATCAAGGTAAATATCGTAATTTTTGAAAGTATGGTTACGAGAAGTTGTGATACCACCTTGATAAGCTTCATATTGGATACCGTCTTTCGTGTAAATCACGGGTTCATTTAAAATGTAACTACCTGCTGTTTTCATAAAGTAGGTTTTCACTTGTTCGATAAGTTTATTAGGATCTTTGTATCGTGGCGTAGTGATTAATTTATACACACAGTAACTGCCTAACATGGCTGTACCCACAGCTGCGGCTGCAGTGGCTGCAATCAAACTACTTTTTTTAAAGGACAACATTTCAACGACCTCCATAGTATTCTTATTAGTAGTTTACCATATTGAAGATGATATAATAACTATTGAGAGGTGAAGCACGTTGAAAATAGACTTTGAGAAAACGAAAGAGAGAATGAAAACATTAACTGAAATGCATGGTGCACCAGGGTTTGAAGGAGATGTGCGTGCATATCTTAAAGATGCCATGGCACCTTACGTTGATGATTTTGTAGATAATAGAATGGGCGGCTTTTACGGTGTGAAACGTTCAGGGAAAGCGGATGCGAAACGTGTCATAGTCGCTGCACATATGGATGAAGTCGGCTTTATGGTCACTCAAATCACAGAAAATGGTATGATTAAATTCACTAATTTAGGTGGCGTCGCTAATGATATTTGGCAAGGCCAAAGATTAAAAGTAAAAACACGACATAATGATATCATTTCGGGCGTTGTAGCCAATATTCCTAAACATTTTAGAACAGGAAACGAAGGTGCACCTAAAATAGAAGACTTAATGTTAGATATAGGTAGCACATCTCAAGAAGAAGTGAGAGATAGAGGAATCGAAATCGGTGATTCCATTGTACCTGATACACCGTTCACCCAACTATCTGAGCACCGCTTTGCGGGTAAAGCTTGGGATAATCGTTATGGTTGTGTTATTGCCATTGAATTACTAGAATTATTGCAAGATGTACAATTAGATGTGGATTTGTATGTCGGTGCTAATGTGCAAGAAGAAGTCGGTTTACGTGGTGCACAAGCTGCAGCTGAACTCGTGGACCCTGATCTTGCATTTGTAGTCGATTGCTCTCCAGCAAATGATATGAAAGGACCGCAAAATCTTTCAGGTCAACTAGGGGAGGGGACTTTATTACGTATCAAAGACGGTACAATGATATTGAAACCGACATTCAGAGACTATCTATTATCACTTGCGGACAAACACGATATTAACTACCAATATTATATTTCTCCAGGCGGTACAGATGGTGGGGAAATTCACAAAGCAAAAATTGGTATACCAACCGCAGTGATTGGTGTATGTGCGCGTTACATCCACAGTACGGATGCCGTATTTGATGTGAACGACTATCAAGCAGCACGTGAAATGTTGTATCAAGCGATCACACAATTAGATGATCAGCAAATAGAACATTTACAATATGATATGTAGAGGTGAATTGATATGAAAACATTAGAAAATGAAGCACAATTTGACGAATTAGCACAAGGACAAACAGTCTTTCTCTTCACAGCAGATTGGTGTCCAGACTGCAAAGTGATCGAACCAGATCTACCAAAACTTGAAGAAAAATATACGCAATATCAATTTGTGAGTGTGGATAGAGATCAATTTATCGATTTATGTGCGAAACATGACATCATGGGAATTCCAAGCTTCTTAGTGTTCAAAGATGGTGAACAAATCGGTAGCTACATTGGAAAAGAACGTAAATCTATTGAACAAATTGATTCATTCTTAGCCAATTTATAATTGATTGAATGCCATTTACGTCATAGGTCAATTTTTTTAAAATATAAGCCCTTACAACATATGTTTTTCTGTTCGTAAGGGCTTATTTATTGTAAACTGGATTAAGGCACGTAAATAGGAGTGTTATATATGAATGTCTTTCAAATGAGGGATAAACTTAAAGACCGATTAAATCATCTGGATGTGAAATTCAGTTTCAATCGAGATGAAGAAACATTACGCATTTATCGATCAGATAACGGTCAAGGTGTAACGATTAAATTACAATCTATTGTGGCAAAATATAACGATGATCAAAAAAATATTATCGATGAAATCGTTTATTATGTAGAAGAAGCCATTCAACAAATGGGACGTGAACCGATTACGAGTATCGACGATATCAAAGTGATGCCGGTTATGCGTGCACCGAGCTTTAGTAAAGAGAATAAAGAAGGGCATGCATTAGTCATTGATTCCCATACAGCAGAAACCAATATCTACTATGCATTGGATTTAGGTAAGTCATATCGATTAATTACTGAACCGATGTTAGAGGAATTGAACATCAGCCGTCAGCAATTAAAAGAGATGGCTTTGTTTAACGTGCGTAAGTTAGAAAACAGCTATAAGACAGATGAAGTGAAAGGAAATATCTTTTACTTTGTAAATACAAATGATGGGTATGATGCGAGCCGCATTTTAAACACGGCTTTCTTAAATGAAATGGAAGCTCAATGTACTGGCGAGATGCTAGTTGCTGTGCCCCATCAAGATGTGTTGATTATTGCTGATATTAGAAATAAAACAGGTTATGATGTCATGGCACATTTGACAATGGAATTCTTTACGAATGGATTAGTACCGATTACATCCCTCTCATTTGGTTATGAAAAAGGCCATTTAGAACCTATATTTATTCTCGGTAAAAATAATAAGCAAAAGCGTAATCCAGATGTGATACAACGCTTAGAAGCTACACGCCGTTCTTATGAAAATGAACAAAAAGATAAAGATAATGAGTAAGGAGTTTGAATCATGAATTTATTTTATAATAAAGAAGCGGTTGGAGATGTCGCATTTTTACAATTAGAACCTGCAGAAGGTCCATTTCAATATGAAAAACAAGGTGACGTTGTAGAGATTAAAAAAGATGATCAGATCTTTGGTTACAATATCTTTAATCTTTCTAGCTATGTAACACTTGAAGGCAACGGTCATATCCAATTAGATGAAGCAACCGTCGATGCATTACAAAAAGCGATTAAAGATAACGGATTTACTAATGAACTTGACGTCGATTTATCACCTAAATTTGTCGTGGGTTATGTTGCTACAAAAGAAAAACACCCAAATGCTGATAAACTTAGTATTTTAAGTGTAGACGTCGGTGATGAATCACTCCAAATCGTTTGCGGTGCACCTAATATCGATCAAGGACAAAAAGTCGTTGTAGCTAAAGTGGGCGCTGTCATGCCAAGTGGTACGGTCATTAAAGATGCAAAATTACGCGGTGTACCATCAAGCGGAATGGTATGTTCTATGAAAGAATTAGATTTACCAAACGCACCACAAGAAAAAGGAATTATGGTCTTGTCAGATGATTACGAAGTAGGACAAGCATTTTTCGAAGCATAAAAAGGAGGTAAAGAAAGTATGAGCTGGTTTGACAAGATATTTGGAGAAGATAATGAATCCAACGATAAACCTGTCAATAAAAGACAGCAACGACGCGAAAAAATCGAACGTCAACAAAAACAAGACTCATTACTTTCTCAACATAACGATATTTACAACAGACCTAGAGGGCGCTTCAGATTCCCAATTCAAATCAATACAGAAGATTCATCTAAACAAAAAAATGATGACAAGCATATTGATTATGCAGAAACATCTGATATCCCAACATACAACACTCAAGATGATACGCGTGAACAAAGCCGTCAAACAGGCCACACGCGTCGTCATCGCCGTATGAATCAACCACAAGGTCAATCTAGTGAGTCAAGTCGTTCAGATCTGTCAGAAGGTGAAGAACATACACCTCGTTACGAACGTCCTACTTCTCAAGAACGTCGTACACGTCATCGTACAACAAGTGAGCAATCAAAACGCGAAACAAAATCGAAACGTACATCTCCAGAAAGTACACCATTAACGCGTGAATTCAGAGTGTCTGAAGTACCTTCATCTGTTTTCGGTAATAGAAAACGCAGAAAAATTGAAAACGGCGTCATTCCACCGGCTGAAGATAACGACGATGATAAAACAACTTCACATGATGAAGTCTCAGAAAGCGAATCTCGTAATCATAGCATCCAAGACAATACAGGTCTCGACCGTTCTGAAAGTCATGACACAGAAACAAATCAGGATCAACCAACAGTTACCCATCAAAGTAACGATGCTGAAACACGGAGCGTACAACAATCAGAAAACAAACCTCAAGAAACGCAGTCTGAAACTCCGTCTTATTCAAAACAAGATAATACGATTAATATAGAAAATATCTATGCTTCACAAATCGTAGAAGAAATCAGACGTGAACGCGAACGCAAAATCTTACAAAAACGTCAGTTCAAAAAAGCGCTACAACAAAAACGTGAAGAACACAATAAGACGAATGAAGATGGCATCCAAAAAGCAATCGATGAAATGTACGCGAAACAAGCTAAAAATCTCACTGGAGAAAGTTCATTAGATGAAGCAGGTGCCGAATCTGAAGCAGACCATCAATCAGACCGAGCTTCAAATTATCAAGCTGATGCGACACAAGATCAACCAGAAGCACAATATCGCTATGAAGAAGTTAATTTAGACGATGTACATACCTCTTCAACAACCGAACGCGAAATCGTAAACGACGTTGAAGACGACAAAGCGTCTCAGCAAACACAACAACCTGAAATTGAGACAGAAGCTACTGAAGCAGACAATCAATTAGATATGGCGACAGAAGAAGATACAACAGCAACTGATGATTCAGAAGCCACTTCCACATCACAAGATAATCAAGGAGAAACGGCGTCAACGGTTGAAGCAGAGGAAGCTGAGGACGAGAGTGATACCGAAGTATCAGAAGCACAATATAGAGAAATTCCTTCTGATGACGATGAATCAACAACAGAAGCAGACACATCAAATCAATCAGAAGCGGATGAAGCACCTCAAACAGAATTGCACATGGAAACGGATGGAGATTACGAAAAAGCAACATCCGATGATAATGAAACATCCGAAATAGATTCACAAGTATCAACGGAATCTTCAACTGATACTGAGGATGAAGGTGCTCAAGCAGAGGATGTGAATAGTGACGATACCTCTGCATCAGAAGTTAATGATGCTGAAGAAACTGTAGAAACTGAAGCTAAAGACGAGTCTCTAGATGAACAAAACGAAACATCCAACCAATCAACAACTGAGGAAACACAAACTCAAGATGAGGATACAAATGAACAACCACAAGGTGAATCTACAGTGAAATTATCTATTCAAAAAGGTAGTAAACCTTTCAATGTGGTCATGACACCATCTGATAAAAAACGCATGTTAGATGCGAAAAAAGCTCAGGTTCAAGCAAATAGTCAAACAGAAACATCTTCAGACGACATTTCAACAGAAAGTGAAGCATCAACTCCAGTTGAGAACGAAGATACAGCAACGGAATCTCAAGAAGCAAGTTCAACTTCAGATTTAGATAGTGAAACTGAGTCATCTCATGACACTGAACATGCATCAGAGGCGTATAATGAAGCTGAAGTGACACAGACAGAACCAACCGAATCTTCAACGTCACCACGTAGTACTGCGCAAACTTCACCAAATCGTCGCATGCATTTTAACGAGCGTCCTTCACGTCCCGCACAAAATCAAAATGAAGTGAATGGATCATCTCGTCAAGATAACCAACAACAAGACGAAGGATCAACAATCACACAATCAGAGCCGATGAAATCAATCCGTAAAGGACCTAATATTAATCTACCTAAATTAGATTTATTAGAAGAGCCTGAAGCACATGAGGTTGATGAGGCGTGGATAGAAGAGAAAAAACAACAGCTCAATGACTCATTCTATTACTTCAATGTTCCGGCAGAAGTTCAAAATGTGACTGTAGGGCCTAGTGTGACTCGTTTTGAATTATCAGTCGAAAAAGGTGTCAAAGTCTCTCGTATCACCAATTTACAAGATGACTTGAAAATGGCACTCGCAGCCAAGGATATTCGAATTGAAGCACCTATTCCTGGAACTAGCTTAGTAGGTATTGAGGTACCGAACCAAGATGCGACGAAAGTCAATTTACGTTCCATTATTGAGTCTCAATCATTTAAAAATGCACAGTCTAAATTAACTGTCGCTATGGGATTACGTATAAATAATGAACCTTTATTGATGGATATCGCGAAAACGCCTCACGCGCTCATTGCAGGGGCAACTGGATCAGGTAAATCAGTATGCATCAACAGTATTTTAATTTCACTATTATATAAAAATCATCCAGAAGAATTAAGACTGTTACTCATCGATCCTAAGATGGTTGAACTCGCACCATATAACGATCTTCCACATCTAATTTCACCAGTTATTACCGATGTGAAAGCAGCTACACAAAGTCTGAAATGGGCAGTAGAAGAAATGGAACGTCGTTATAAATTGTTTGCGAACTACCATGTACGTAATATTACAGCCTTTAACAAAAAAGCGAATTACGAGGATAGAATGCCGAAAATTGTCATCGTGATTGACGAGCTTGCAGATCTAATGATGATGGCGCCACAAGATGTTGAACAGTCCATTGCTCGAATTGCACAAAAAGCACGTGCATGTGGTATTCATATGCTTGTCGCAACACAACGTCCATCCGTTAACGTTATCACAGGTCTTATTAAAGCGAATATACCTACACGTATCGCATTCATGGTTTCTTCTAGTGTTGACTCTAGAACAATCTTAGACAATGGTGGTGCGGAACGCTTACTCGGATATGGTGATATGCTTTATCTTGGAAGCGGCATGAATAAACCTATACGTGTTCAAGGTTCCTTTGTCTCTGATGACGAAATAGATAAAGTGGTTGATTTCATTAAACAACAACGTGAACCGCAGTATCTATTTGAAGAAAAAGAATTGTTGAAGAAAACTGAAGGCCAAGCCAAAGATGACTTATTTGATGATGTATGTCGCTTTATGGTCAAAGAAGGGCATATTTCGACATCACTCATTCAACGACATTTCCAAATTGGATATAATCGTGCAGCTAGAATTGTTGATCAGTTAGAGGAACTCGGTTATATTTCAGAGGCAAATGGTTCTAAACCGAGAGATGTTTACATCACTGAATCTGATTTAGACGATATTTAAATATAGAAAGAGGGAATTAACTATGACGCATTATCATTTTGTCGGAATCAAAGGTGCAGGTATGAGTTCACTTGCACAGATCATGCACGATTTAGGAAATGAAGTACAAGGTTCAGATATAGATAAATATGTATTTACTCAAAAAGCACTACTTAACAAAGGAATTAAAATCTTACCTTTCGACGCTGATAATATTCAAGAAGGTATGGTTGTAGTGCAAGGTAATGCATTTTCCGATGACCATGAAGAAATTAAACGTGCACATGAATTAAATCTAGAGGTTATTCGCTACCACGATTTCCTCGGACAAGTGATTAATCAATATACATCTGTAGCTGTGACAGGTGCACATGGTAAAACGTCAACTACCGGTTTGTTATCCCATGTGATGAATGGAGATAAAAAAACATCATTCCTCATTGGTGATGGTACAGGTTTAGGTATTCCTGCAAGTGATTATTTCGCATTTGAAGCTTGTGAATATCGTCGCCACTTCTTAAGTTATAATCCTGATTATGCCATCATGACGAATATTGATTTTGACCATCCAGATTATTTTGAAGATATCAATGATGTCTTCAACGCATTCCAAGAGATGGCTTCCAACGTGAAAAAAGCAATTATTGCCTGGGGCGGTGACGATCACTTACGTCAAATCTCAGCAGATGTACCTATCTACTATTACGGTTTAGATAAATCTAATGATGTGTATGCAGACAACCTTCAAATCAGTGAATTAGGCACGCAGTTTGATGTCTATGTTAAAGGTGAATACTTTGATACGTTCCGTTCACCACAATTTGGTGACCACAACATTTTAAATAGCTTAGCTGTTATCACGATTTGTTATTTAGAAGATATGGATGTCAAAAACATTAAAGACGCCTTAGAAACATTCGGCGGTGTTAAACGTCGCTTTAATGAAACCAAATTAAACAATCAAATTCTCGTCGATGATTATGCGCATCATCCTAGAGAAATCAATGCGACAATTGAAACTGCAAGAAAAAAATATCCGAATAAAGAAGTCGTAGCTGTGTTCCAACCGCACACATTTTCAAGAACAAAAGCATTCTTAGATGAATTTGCTGAAAGCTTAAACAGAGCAGATCATGTGTTCTTATGTGAAATTTTCGGTTCAATTCGTGAGAACACAGGTGAACTTACAATTCAAGACTTACTTAATAAGATTGAAAATGCTAAACTGATAGATGAACACAACACAAACATTTTAGAATCTTATCGTAACGCTGTTATTTTATTTATGGGCGCTGGAGATATCCAACAAATTCAACGCGCATATATGGAAAATATGGAAGCTACTACCGAATTCTAGGATGTTTATGTTAGAATAAGTTGGGTATTTAATTTAAATAACATATGTTTATTAGGAGGCGTTTTTAATGGATTGGATTTTACCAATTGCAGGAATCATAGCAGCGGTTGCTTTTTTAATACTATGTATCGGTATTGTCGTTGTTTTATTTTCTGTGAAGAAAAACTTAGACCACGTGGCTAAAACACTTGACGGTGTTGAGGGACAAGTACAAGGTATTACACGTGAATCAACAGACTTATTACACAAAGTGAATCGTTTAACTGAAGATATTCAAGATAAAGTAGAACGTTTAAATTCAGTTGTGGGTGCTGTTAAAGGTATAGGTAATTCTGTACAAAATTTAAACGGCTCAGTAGATCGTGTAACTAACTCTATTACGCACAACATTTCTCAAAACGAAGATAAAATTTCTCAAGTTGTTCAATGGTCAAATGTTGCAATGGAAATTGCTGACAAATGGCAAAACAGAAAAAATCGTAGAGGAAGTGCAAACTACAAAGCTAATAGTGTAGCAAATGATGCAGATCATAGTTATACGACGCAAGTAGACAATAAATAATACTTAACTCAAATGCACTTAAATGAGGTTTCAAACTTTGTTTAAGTGCATTTGTTATAGGAGGTTGTTATTATGGCACATTACAATAAAGACGAACATGATCGCAATGTGGATACGAACGATATCTCATCATACTTAGAAACATATTTTCACCGTGACTTTGTCTATGGCTTTTTAATCGGGACAGCCATTGGTTCAGTGATTGGCTTAGTGACTACACTCAAATCTAAATCTAAAGCAGATACACCAAGTCAAGCACCTGAATTTAACTCTAAAATTATCGAACAAAGTAATCGTGAAAAAGCGATTGCCCAACAAAACGTTGAAGAAATCAATCGTTTAATCGATGAAGCGAACGAAGAAAGTAAGCATCTTGATGCTACGGGTGCTACAGCAGAGCAAGAAGCGATCAAAGCAGAAAGTTCAGAACATGGTTTAGCTACACCAGCGCCTGAACCTCAACCTGAGCCAAAATCAGAACCAACGAATGATTTAACATCAGATAGTAATAGTGATACATCCGTCGAACATATTGATGAATCAGCTACACCAACATCTAAAGAAATGACAGCGCAACAAGGTGCTATTCAAGAAGAAGCGCATGACACAAATGATGCACAAGAAGATGAAAAAGTTGCAGACACAAATACAGCTGCTGGTATAGCTCAAGCAGCGAAAGGAAAACAACAAGCATTAGCAAATGATGAATCTGTTAAAAGTAATACGGACAATCTTTTAGCTGAAGAAAAACCACAACAAGCAGAAAAAGATCAAAAAGCACCAAACTTAGTATCTAGCTCATCAAACGAATCAGACTCATCACAAGATCTTGCTCAAGCAGCAAAAGGGAAACAACAAGCATTAGCGGATGATGAATCTGTTAAAAGTAACACAGACAATCTTTTAGCTGAAGAGAAACCACAACAAGCAGAAAAAGATCAGAAAGCTCCAAACTTAGTATCTGGCTCATCAAACGAATCAGACTCATCACAAGATCTTGCTCAAGCAGCGAAAGAGAAACAACAAGCGTTAGCAAATAATGACACTGTTAAAAACAATACGGATAATCTTTTAGCTGAAGAAAAACCACAACAAGCAGAAAAAGATCAAAAAGCACCAAACTTAGTGACACCAACTGCAAAAGAAACAACTGAACAAGAAGGAGACGTTGAAGGCGATACATCAGTAGAACATATTGATGAATCAGCGAACCCAACTGCTAAAGAAATACAAGCACAACAAGGTGCCATTCAAGAAGAGGATGAAATTCAAGATGAATCTGAAGAAAATAATGAAACAGCAAACGCTACACATGAATTGACCACTGAAGGTCTTGCCCAAGCAGCAAAAGGGAAACAACAAGCGTTAGCAGATGATGACACGGTTAAAAGCAATACAGCTAATCTTTTACATGAAGAAAAACCAAGTCCAGCACATTCAGACTATCAAGTCCCTCATCTAGTAACTCAATCAGATGAAGATGATTTAGCTGATGTGAAAGCACATTCTAGTGATGAAACACCGATTTATAAAAAGAATAAACCCGCACAACAAGGCGAAAAATCAGAAGGTAAAATAGAGAAAAAATCTTTTGATGAATAATTAAACGGATGATAAGACAAGAAAAAGACCGACATTTGATGCTTCTCTTTATAAAATCAACGCAATAGTTGAACACGAGAGCAGTAAAATGTTGGTCTTTTTGCATGCACAAGAAGTGGGTGGAAAGAAAAAACAATAAGAGGTAAAAATTACTTCCAATATACTGAAAATTCAGTTAAAATAATCACTATGTTTCTCTTAAAGACTAACAGCGGTGTCGCTTGAATCGAAAGTATCAAATTGTTAGAATTGATATAAATAAGTATTTTATCACTTTAAAGCGAAACAAAACCATAAATTAAGAGCGTTGGGGTGACGAACATGACAGACAAAATACAGACATACAGAGAAGAGATTGTAGAAATAAACAATGAAATTTTAAAATTATTAACTAAACGTGGTGAAGTTGCGCAAAAAATTGGTGAAGAAAAGCGTAAACAGGGTACTGTAATATATGACCCACAAAGAGAAAAAGAAATGATTAATGAACTCGTAGAAAAAAATGAAGGTCCATTTAATGATAACGTCATTAAACAATTATTTAAAGAAATCTTCAAAGCTTCTACTGATTTACAAAAATCCGAAAACGAAAAACATTTATATGTATCAAGAAAATTGCAACCTGAGGATACGATTGTACAGTTCGATAATGGTGCGAAAATCGGTGATGGCCAAAAATCATTTGTATTTGGACCTTGTTCAGTAGAATCTCAAGAACAAGTGGATGAAGTCGCTGCAAACTTACATAAAAAAGGCGAGAAATTCATTCGTGGTGGTGCGTTCAAACCACGTACTTCTCCTTACGATTTCCAAGGTTTAGGCGAAGAAGGACTACAAATCTTAAAAAATACAAAAGACCGCTATGACTTAAATATCGTGAGTGAAATTGTTAATCCTGCTCACTTTGAAATGGCAGATCAATATGTAGATGTGTTCCAAATTGGTGCGAGAAACATGCAGAACTTTGAACTGTTGAAGGAAGCAGGTAGAACACGTAAACCAGTCTTACTCAAACGTGGGTTATCAGCAACGATTGATGAATTTGTTTACGCAGCTGAGTATATTGCTTCTCAAGGTAATAACAATATCATCTTATGTGAACGCGGTATTCGTACTTATGAAAAAGCAACACGTAATACATTAGATATTTCTGCTGTACCTATTTTAAAACAAGGAACACATTTACCTGTTATGGTCGATGTGACACATAGTACCGGACGTAAAGACATCATGATTCCAACAGCAAAAGCTGGTTTAGCAGTCGGTGCAGACGGTATCATGGCAGAGATTCATCCAGATCCTACTGTCGCATTAAGTGACAATGCACAACAAATGGATTTAGACGAATTTGAAACATTCTATAATGAAATTAAACCATTAGCTAATATGTATAACGAAGGTAAAATAAAGTAACATTCAGTTAAAAGATGTATACCATAATATGAATCACTATTCATCGCTTTATATGTTGCGATATCCTATTTGATTTGATTTTTAAGTTAACTTATTTTTATGACATCATTTTGACATTGTAAACAAAATAATTTTACTCATATAAAATTTATGGTACACTTTGAAAATAATATGAAAGCTTATATTAATAACTTATAAAGCGGTTACAAGGAGGAAATCATGACTGTTACGATCTATGATGTAGCGAGAGAAGCACGTGTTTCAATGGCGACAGTATCTCGTGTAGTCAATGGTAATCAAAACGTGAAACCAGAGACACGAGATAAAGTAAATGAAATCATAAAAAAATTAAATTATAGACCTAATGCCGTTGCACGTGGTTTAGCAAGTAAACGTACAACGACAGTAGGTGTGATTATTCCAGACATTTCTAATGTCTATTATTCACAACTTGCAAGAGGTTTAGAAGATATCGCAACGATGTACAAGTATTATACAATTATTTCTAATTCTGATAATGATCCAGTTAAAGAAAAAGAAATATTTAATAATCTGTTAAGTAAACAAGTCGATGGTATCATCTTCTTAGGTGGCACAATTTCTAAAGAAATGAAAGAAGATATCAATCGTACACCTATTCCAGTGGTTGTATCTGGAACAAACGGTAAAGACGATGGCGTTGCTTCAGTCAATATCGATTTCAAATCAGCAGCTGAAGAAGTGACACAACAATTGATAGATAGTGGCGCTAAAAACTTTGCGTTCGTTGGTGGCGATTATTCTAAAAAAGCACAAGAAGAAGTGTTAGAAGGCTTGAAAAATGTACTATCTCAATCTAGCTTAGAACTTAAAGATAATATGATCTTTAGCGGTAGTGAGATGTATAAAGACGGTATCCGTGCTTATGAAGTTCTACAAGCAGAAAAACCAGATGCGGTTTTATCTATCAGTGATGAACAAGCTATCGGATTACTTCACAGCGCACAAGATAACAACGTTAAAGTGCCTGAAGATTTACAAGTCGTGAGCTTCAATAATACACGCCTCGTCGAAATGGTTAGACCTAAATTATCTAGTGTCATTCAACCATTATACGACATCGGTGCAGTAGGCATGCGTTTACTTACGAAATTTATGAATGACGAAGAAGTGGAAGAACCGAACGTCATTTTACCACACCACATTGAATACCGTGGTACAACGAAAAAATAACTCGAAAGACATTTATTAAAGGACCTGTTGAAGTGGTTGCTTTAATAAATGTCTTTTTTATTATTTAAACCAACTGATGACTTGGTTGGCATGTCTTAAATTAGTTTCTGTAATGGCTTCAGCACGTGGTAAGTACGGAAATCCATGTTTTCCATCTTCCCAAACGGTTGGCAGTGGATGGGGTGCATAGTGTTGCCATTTACGTATCCATTCTTTTGATAATGGTCCGTGTTGAATCGGTTCATCGATGAGTGCTAAAAATACATGACTCCAGGCACGAGGCACGACTTCCCAAATATTATAGCCTCCGCCACCCATCATCATCACTTTGCCATTGGTATACGTATCCGCTAATGTTTTGATAATGTAAGGAATTTGATAAAGTGCTTCAAGTGTACAACATAAATGTGTCAGTGGATCTAAATAATGAATATCGACACCGTGAACACTGAGTATCATATCAGGCTGAAAGCTTTCAACGACAGGTGTAATTGAACGTTTAAAAACGTCTAAAAATGACGCATCTTCGGTATACGGTTCTAATGGAATATTAACCGCATAACCAAACCCAGTTTCATCCCCGCGCTCTGTGTAATGACCCGTACCAGGATAAAGATATTTCCCAGTTTCATGAATCGAATAACTTAATACTTGATTATCTGCATAAAAACTCCACTGGGTGCCATCACCATGATGTGCATCAGTATCGATTACCAGTACACGTGCACCATAATTTTGAGTCAGATAACGTGCGGTGACAGCTACATCGTTGTAGATACAGAAGCCATTCGCTTTACCAGGCAGACTATGGTGTAACCCACCACCTAAATGGCACCCATTTGTGACCTCTCCCTGCATGATTTTATCGGCAAGCTCGAGGGCTCCTCCTACAATCCTCGCACTGTGTAAATGCATTCTGCGAAACGGAACCGTATCATCTCCACCCAGACCATATTTCACTGCTTCGGTATCGTTTAAAATGCCATGTGATGCATGACGGATTGCCTGTATATAATCATACGTATGAATGAGCGCTAATTCCTCGTCAGTCGCAATCCGAGGTTTGATGATATGATCTGCTGTTAAAAAGCCAGAGTCTTGTAACAGCTCTGTCGTAAGTTTCAGACGCATCTGGTTAAAAGGATGATCATTACTAAAACGATAGCGCAAAATATCCTTCGAATAAACATATCCTGTAGTTTGTGTACTATGATTCATCATACGTCACTCCTTAAAAGAAAAAGCGATTCATAAAGCGAATATCATCAAAAGCTTGTTGTTGATCTAATGTAATCCGTGAGCCAATACGCGCCATGAGACAGTTGGCAGGGTGACTCGTAATTTCAGGATCATCAGTCGCAAAGATTTCTAGACCCCCATGTGACATTAAATTCTGCATAAGCTTTTTATATTCAAAAACATCTAACTTCGAATGCTTTAAGTCCCAGTGCCCATAATATTCTGTCGTGAGCACAATATAATCTTCATATTCATCTCCACTCATACTCAACCGGATTAATTCACTACCTAAATGTAACGAGCGATAAGGTAGACTGATTTCAATCGCACCGAGTTCGATGAGATAGGGGAGGTTTCCAGTCGACCATCGTTCAATTTCATCTGGATAATGGAATGTGACATAGCCAACGATATGTTGATTGTGATGTAAGACATAAATACGTCCTTCTTCAAGATCACTGATTTCTTTCAATGCTGCAAATTGCTCTTCATAAGGTCGAAAGGCGTTCAGTTTGTCATCAAACGTCATCGTATTCAATTGCGAAGAGGGTACAGGGCCTTCGATAATGAATGTTTGTTGTTCGATCGTGTAGTTCTGGTGTTGGTAGGTTTTAACATGTTCCATAAGGTTCACCTCTTTTTTGCTGTGGTCTCAAGTGTTGATTGACTTCAGTATATTGCTTAAGTCCTCGCATGAGATAAGCATCTCCATCATATTTGCGAGTAAAGTGAGTTATACGGTTTATATAAGAAAACGTTCTCAGTGGTTATTTTTATTATACTCGAAAATACGACAGACGCCCATGCTACAGAAATATTTTTAATAATATTTTGAAAATTGTAAAAAGATTGGTTATAATACCATTTAAGAAAACGTTTTCATTTTGAAAAGGGGGCAATAAAATGAAAGTAGAAGTCTATAAAGGGGATCAAGGAGATTTCAATCTTAAAGATTATGAACAAACGTATCAAAATTTTGATTGGAAAGAGGTCGAAAAAGCATTTTCCTGGCATGAAACTGGTAAAGTGAACATGGCTTATGAATGTATCGATCGCCATGTGGATAAGGGTAAAGGCGATAAAGTCGCTTTAAAGTATAAAGACGAACGAAGAGAAGAGTCATATACGTTCAAAGATTTACAACAGCTATCGAACCGTGCTGCGAATGTGTTGAAAGATAAAGTCAACGTGGAAAAAGGTGATCGGGTATTCATCTTTATGCCACGTACACCAGAACTTTACATCGCATTATTAGGTACGTTAAAAATTGGAGCTATCGTAGGTCCGTTATTTGAAGCGTTCATGGAAAAAGCGGTAACAGATCGGTTATCGGATAGTGAAGCCAAAGTCGTTATCACGACGAATAGTTTGTTATCCAGAATACCTAAAGATCAATTACCTCATCTCGAAACGATTGTCGTCGTGGATGATGACGTTGATGCATCATATGTTGACTTTAAACAAGAACTAGAAGCCGCATCGGATACTTTTGATATAGAGTGGTTAAATTTATATGACGGGTTAATTTTACATTATACATCGGGTTCAACAGGGCAACCTAAGGGTGTCTTACATGTTCAAAAAGCGATGTTACTCCATTATATTTCTGGACGTTACGTGCTTGATTTACAAGATGACGATGTTTATTGGTGTACGGCCGATCCAGGTTGGGTAACGGGAACGTCGTACGGTATTTTTAGTCCATGGTTAAATGGAGCAACGAACTGTATTGCAGGTGGTAGATTCTCCCCTGAAAGCTGGTATAAAATGATTGAAACATTTAACGTAACCATCTGGTACACTGCACCTACTGCGCTACGAATGTTGATGAGTGCGGGCGATGATATCGTGCACAAGTACGATTTATCTTCATTAAGAAGTATCTTATCTGTAGGTGAACCGCTAAATCCAGAAGTGATTAAATGGGCGAAACACGTCTATGGTAAACGTGTGTTAGACACATGGTGGATGACCGAAACGGGTGGTCACATGATTGTGAATTATCCATCTATGGATGTCAAACTAGGTTCAATGGGTAAACCGTTGCCAGGTATTGAAGCTGCAATTGTGGATGATCAAGGTAATGAACTAGAACCCAATCGCATGGGTAACTTAGCGCTTAAAAAAGGTTGGCCGAGCATGATGCACGCCATTTGGCATAACCCAGCTAAATATGAATCTTACTTTATTGGTGATTGGTACGTATCAGGTGACTCAGCTTACAAAGATGAAGACGGTTACTTCTGGTTCCAAGGTCGTGTCGATGACGTGATTATGACGGCAGGTGAACGTGTTGGCCCGTTTGAAGTCGAATCCAAACTCGTAGAGCATGCTGCCGTTGCTGAAGCTGGGGTAATTGGGAAACCTGACCCTATTCGTGGTGAAATTATTAAAGCGTTTATTGCGCTCAAATCTGGCTATGAACCTTCAGACGAATTAAAAGAGGATATTCGTAAGTTAGTGAAAGAAGGACTCGCAGGTCATGCGGCACCTCGAGAAATTGAATTTAAAGATAAATTACCGAAAACGCGTTCAGGTAAGATCATGCGTCGCGTACTGAAAGCATGGGAATTAGATTTACCAGCAGGTGACTTAAGTACGATTGATGATGACTGAGCGAGGAACAATGTAAAAGTACGACATTTAAACTAAAAATGATGAAGTTCACGCTGAAAAATGATTTAGCGTGAGCTTTTTTCATTTACAACAGCATGTATTTCCTAAATTTTTGAAGAAAAAATAAATCGCATCATGCTGCGAAATATTTTTATATTTAACACGAAAATGTAACAAATGTAACTTAAAAGTTGAAAGCGCTAACTTAAATATTAGACAATATATAATCAGTTGGTTAATATAACAGTGTAGGGTTTGTAACATCAGATCGTTGAGTTACACAAAATGTTACATCGTCTACTACATAATTAAATTAAAAGGGGCGAATCTAATTGGCACAATTATCTGACTTAGATATTGCAAATCAATCAACGTTAAAACCTATCGGAGAAATTGCTGAAGCTGCAGGTATCCCTGCGGACGCGTTAGAACAATATGGACATTACAAAGCTAAGATCGATATTAACAAGATCGAAGAAAAAGGGGAAAAAGGTAAAGTTGTACTTGTAAGTGCAATGAGCCCAACACCAGCTGGTGAAGGTAAATCAACTGTAACAGTTGGTCTATCAGATGCTTTCCATGAATTGAAAAAAAACGTGATGGTTGCTTTACGTGAACCGGCTTTAGGACCAACATTCGGTATCAAAGGTGGCGCAACTGGTGGTGGTTATGCCCAAGTCCTACCAATGGAAGATATCAACTTACACTTTAACGGTGACTTCCATGCCATTACTACAGCAAACAATGCACTTTCAGCATTTATCGATAACCACATTCATCAAGGTAACGAATTAGGTATCGATCAACGACGTATTGAATGGAAACGTGTATTAGACATGAACGACCGTGCGTTACGTCAAGTCGTTGTAGGTTTAGGTGGACCAACTAAAGGTGTTCCACGCGAAGATGGTTTCAACATTACAGTTGCATCAGAAATTATGGCCATCCTTTGCTTAGCTAATAACCTTAAAGATTTAAAACAAAAAATTGCCAAAATTACAATTGGTTACACAAGAGACCGTAAACCGGTAACTGTAGCTGACTTAAAAGTTGAAGGCGCATTAGCTATGATTCTTAAAGACGCTATCAAACCAAACTTAGTACAATCAATCGAAGGTACACCAGCATTAGTACACGGTGGACCATTCGCAAACATTGCACATGGCTGTAACTCAATTCTTGCAACTGAAACAGCTAGAAAATTAGCTGACATCGTTGTAACAGAAGCTGGATTTGGTTCTGATTTAGGTGCCGAAAAATTCATCGATATCAAAGCTCGTGAAGCAGGCTTCGAACCTTCAGCAGTCGTTATTGTTGCAACAATTCGTGCTATGAAAATGCATGGCGGTGTAGCAAAAGATGACTTGAAAGAAGAAAATGTTGAAGCGGTTAAAAAAGGTATCGTAAACCTTGAACGCCACGTTAACAATATTAAAAAATACGGTTTAGAACCTGTTATTGCATTAAACGCATTCGTTCACGATACTGAAGCTGAACAAGAATTCGTAGAACAATGGGCTAAAGAAAATGGCGTACGCCTTGCATTAACAGAAGTTTGGGAAAAAGGTGGTAAAGGCGGTATTGACTTAGCTAAAGAAGTATTAGAAGTCATTGACCAACCACAAGAATTCCACCAATTATATGATTTAGACTTACCATTAGAAGAAAAAATCGAAAAAATCGTTAAAGAAATTTACGGTGGTAGCAAAGTAACATTTACTTCTAAAGCCCAAAAACAATTAAAACAATTTAAAGACAATGGATGGGATAATTATCCAGTATGTATGGCTAAAACACAATACTCATTCACTGATGATGCATCAGTACTTGGTGCACCAGAAGACTTTGAAATCACAATTCGTGAACTTGAAGCGAAAACAGGTGCTGGTTTCATCGTTGCCTTAACTGGTGCAATCATGACAATGCCTGGTCTTCCTAAAAAACCAGCTGCATTAAACATGGATGTGACTGATGACGGCCATGCAGTCGGCTTATTCTAATAAGCAATACTATTTGTTTAACGCCTGAATAAACAAATCAATTCAAATGACACAAAAGACGCCAATTTCCGTTCCAATTGGAATGGGAGTTGGTGTCTTTTCTTGTTCTTATACTGAGGTGTAAAGTTCCGTCGTTTTAGATGAGTCATCTTATATAAGTTGACTTTCACATGCATTTTCATTATAATAAAATGCAATTAGATATGGATTTTGAATTAAAGGACAAGTAGCATGATAGATTGTTTCAGAGAGTTAGTGGCCGCTGTGAACTAACACAAACTATGATGTGAATACACCTTTCTCGCACTATTTCGCGTAATTCAACGTTTGAGTTAATGAACGTATCATTAATAGAGTAACTATATTTAAGTAGTATGGTGGTACCGTGCAATCGCACCCTTACGTATTTGGCGTAAGGGTGTTTTTTATTGAAAATATACATAACGCACCATATTTTAAAGACGAAAGAGGAGGAATTGTAATGACAAACGCATTATTAGAAGATTTGAAATGGCGTGGGCTCGTTTATCAACAAACGGATGAAGAAGGTATCGAAGAACTATTAGATAAAGAACAAGTAACCTTATACTGTGGGGCTGATCCAACAGCTGATAGTCTACATATTGGACACTTACTTCCATTCTTAACGTTAAGACGCTTCCAAGAACATGGTCATCGTCCTGTCGTACTCATAGGTGGAGGTACAGGTATGATTGGTGATCCATCTGGTAAATCAGAAGAACGTAAATTACTCAACGAAGAACAAATTGAACAAAATGTTCAAGGTATAGCAGAACAAATGCATCGTTTGTTTGAATTTGATACAGAAAAAGGTGCTCAACTCGTTAATAACAAAGACTGGTTAGGCCAAATTTCTCTCATTGATTTCTTACGAGACTATGGTAAACACGTCGGAGTTAACTACATGTTAGCGAAAGATTCAATTCAAACACGTCTAGAAAATGGGATCTCATTTACTGAGTTTACGTATACAATTTTACAAGCCATCGACTTTGGTCATTTAAACCGTGAATTAAACTGTAAGATTCAAATTGGTGGCTCTGATCAATGGGGTAACATCACAACAGGTATTGAATTAATGCGTCGTATGTACGGTCAAACAGAAGCTTATGGCTTTACGATTCCACTTGTCGTTAAAGCAGATGGTAAGAAATTTGGTAAAACAGAAGGTGGTGCAGTATGGTTAGACCCTGAGAAAACAAGTCCATATGAATTTTATCAATTCTGGATCAACGTATCTGATGACGATGTGATTAAATTCTTGAAATACTTCACATTCTTAAGTCATGACGAAATTGATCGCTTAGAACAATCATTACAAGAAGCGCCACATTTACGTGAAGCACAAAAAGCATTAGCAGAAGATGTCACACGCTTCATTCATGGTCAAGATGCGTTGGATGATGCGATTCGTATTTCTGATGCATTATTCAAAGGTGATTTAAAATCATTATCCGCTGATGAATTAAAAGCTGGATTTAAAGATGTACCACAAGTTGAACTAAGTCTAGAAACAACAAACTTAGTCGATGCGATTGTAGAAACTGGTATTTCATCTTCTAAACGCCAAGCACGTGAAGATATTAATAACGGTGCCATTTATATTAACGGCGAACGCCAACAAGATTTAAAATATGAATTATCTGAGGATGATAAAATCGAAGGTGAATTTACAATCATTCGCCGCGGTAAGAAAAAATACTTCATGGTGAATTATAAATAACCAATGAGATAAAGGAAGAGGAGTGAAACCGGTTTGGCTTTCACTCCTCTTTTTGTATGACTTATATATTTAATAATATCGTATATTACTAAGTACCTTTCCTAACCAATTATATTTAAATACAAAGATAGGGTGTAAACCCAGGGGAAATTCACAGAAAAAGTAACCGTGTGTATTTTATATCAATATACAGAAAATTCATATAATTGATGTTTGCGTTTCACTTTTTATGGTAATAAAAATCTAACAATTCAGTTGAGAAAATAGTTGAAAAAATGAGGATAAAATGGACATCTTAATAATAAGCATAGGTGGGATTATTTTATTTTTAAATCGACAGAATTCATTTTATTCTTTCATATATAATGAAAAAATAAATGAGATGATATTATTTCTGTTTTTAAAATGTAAAATTTCAGTTATATATTTAGAGGAATATGTTTTCTAATGAGATGAAAATAATGAGTATTATTTATTAACGAGGTAATTTAAGTGGAAGCTTTAATAATTATAGATATGCATGAAAATTTTCTCCAAGCAAAGGAGAGTAAAGAAATAAAAAGTAAAGTATTAAAATTAGGTGAAGAGTTCAAGTATAAAAATATGCCAATAATTTTAGTAGAAGATAAACATTGTTCTAGCAATTTAGATAAAGATATACTTAAATTAAGTGAAATTCTTATTAAAAAAGAAACTCCTAGTGCTTTTTTTCATACAAATCTAAAACTTATATTAGACAGTTATGGTATAAAAGAAGTCGTTATAGTTGGATTTAATATTGAGTATTGTGTGCTATTCACTTCTATAACAGCATTTGAATTAGGATTTAAAGTTTATATGATAGAAGATGCTTGTGGCACTGTTAATAATGAAGATACTTACGAAATGCCAGGATTAGATATTGCTGATTTTATTGGATCTATACTAAATTGGTCTAATGTGATAGAGGTTCCATATTTGGAGGAGTATTTAGAGAAAATGATTGGAAAAAGAGTATAATCAAGTGAAATTTTGTTGAGACAAAGTACTTGGGAATGTGAGAAGACAAAGCAGTCTGTTGAAGACCGCTTAATAAACATTGACATTAATCCATTACAAATGTTTGTAAAGATTAAAAGTGCGGATTGAACCATTTTCAACCCGCACTTTATTTATATTATTCAAATAGGCTGTCGTTACTTTGTTCTTCACTTTCATCGTTGTTAGAAGGCTGTTGTTCTTTTAATTCTACATCGATGTTTTGTGTATCTCCTTCACGATCTACAGTTAACTGAACAGTATCTCCTGGTTTTTTATTATCGTAAAGATAAGAACGTAAGTCTGTATCTTCTTTAACTTTTTTGCCATCAATTTTTGTGATGACGTCACCTTTTTTAAGGTCATTGTTGCCATCGACTTCAACGACATAGAGTCCTTCTTTTTCTTTAATGCCTAATTGATCTTTGTACGCATCAGGAATTTCATCTAAGTTGAGTAAACCAATGCCGATAGAAGGGCGAGTGATTTTACCATTTTCAACAAGTTGTTTGATAGTTTCTTTCACTTCATTACTAGGAATCGCAAAACCGATACCTTCGACTTGTTCACTGGCAATTTTCATTGAGTTAATGCCAACGAGATTACCGTTAATATCGATTAATGCACCACCAGAGTTACCAGGGTTAATCGATGCATCTGTTTGTAATACATTAACTTTATTATTACCTTCTGACGTATTTGTATCGATTGTACGTTCATTTGCTGAGATAATACCTGAAGTTACAGAGTTTGCAAATTCTAAACCGAGTGGGTTACCCATTGCGAAGACGCTATCACCTGTTTTAACTTTAGATGAATCTGCGAAGTTAATGGCTTTGGTACCTTTTGTATCTTTGATTTTCAATACTGCAATATCAGTTAAGGCATCTTTACCGATTAATTTCGCATCGACTTGTTTAGAATTATGAAGTTGAACAGTGATTTCGTTTGCACCATCGATGACGTGGTTATTCGTTACGATATAAGCGGAGCCGTTATTTTTTTGATAAACGACACCTGAACCTGTACCTGCTTCTTCAGATTTTGATGTTTTGCCACGGAGTAAATCTTCTAAGCTATTAGCTTTTTGCTTGTTGATGACGCCGACAATCGAAGGGGACACATCATTGATCATTTCATTGACTGAATCGTAGTTTTCGCTTTGGCCATCTAACGTATTGCCGCCTTTACTATTCGTTGTTTGTTGAACTTCTGAACCGCCGCTATTTAAGAATTTATTATCAATGAGTTTACCTATACCCATGACGAGGAGGGCACCTAGGATGCCGGCGATTAAAGCGACAAGGATTGTTTTGAACCAAGGGAATTTAGGTTTACGTTCAGTCATATCTTCGTTCAGATTACGGTGCATTTCAGTATCGTAATCTGACTGATCTTGTTGCTCTTGGTTTGTGTTGTACTCAGTCATGCTTTTCCTCCTTATAATTTTTTCTATATCCCATATTATCTATGTTTTTTAGGTTGAATGCTAGTAATCTACTGTACAACTTTGGACTGAATTTAAATTGTGCTTGTCCCACCATGACGTAAATGATAGAATTTATAATTGATTATTAAGTAAACGAAGTAGGTGAAAGCATGTATAAATTTATCAGTTCGTTATTATACTTCTACATACGAACGTTAGGTAAAGGTTTAATTGTTAAAGGAAAAGAACATATCCCAGAACACAATAAATATGTTGTCACTTGTACACATGAAAGTTACAACGAAGTGATTATGTTAGGTCTTGCACTGTATCCAAATGAAATTCATTATATGGCTAAAAAAGAATTGTTCCAAAACAAATTTTTCGGTGATTTCTTAAAATCATTAAATGCTTTTCCAGTCGATCGTGAAAATCCTGGACCAAGTACATTAAAACAACCGATTAAATTATTGAAAGATAATAAAACAGTCGGTATCTTCCCAACGGGTCACCGTACTAAAGGTAATGAAGAAGCACCACTTAAACGTGGGGCAGTCACAATCGCAATGCTCTCTGGCTCACCGATCTTAACAGCAGCGTATGTAGGACCTAAACATATTATGGGACTCATTACAGGCCAAGCTATGATCAAATTCGGTGAACCGATTGAAACGAAATCTTTACCTAAATCAATGAAACGAAATGAAAAATTAGAATATCTCACAAAAGAACTTGAACAACGTACAAAACAACTACAAGCAGAACTCAAACAATACAATATTACAAATGACTAACGAATCATGATTGAAACCGAAATGGATGCCACTGACATACCACTTTCGGTTTTTTTATTTTCAACTTCTTACTTCTTGTTTCTAAAAAATTTAGTTAAAATACTAAAAGATATATTTTACTAAATAAAATATGGTATTATAGAAAAGGTTTGATTTTAACAAAAACGCTTACATAATTAAAATGATAGACTAAAATTAAATTTCTACATAAAGAAAAGAGGGAATCACATGTTTGCTTTCTTACAACGGCTAGGGAGATCATTGATGTTGCCTGTTGCGATATTACCTGCTGCCGCGATTATCGTGGGTATAGGGAACGGGCTCAATGCATTAAATCTATGGCCGACAGTAGCGGAGTTCTTCTCTACTGCTGGTACAACGATTCTAGATCAATTAGGTATTCTATTTGCGATTGGTGTCGCGTTAGGGATGGCCAAGAAAAATGATGGGTCTGTAGCCTTAGCAGCGACCTTAGGTTATTTTTTAACTACAGTCGTATTAGGTCCTGAAAAAATAGCACCGATTATTGGTATGAAACCAGAAAATGTCGATGCGGCTTTTGAACAAATGAATAATGCGAATGTGTTTGTGGGGATGCTCGTCGGATTAATCGCTGCTTTTACTTATAATAAATTTAGTGAAACGGAATTACCGATGGCGTTGTCATTCTTTAGCGGTAAACGTTTGGTACCGATTATGACGGCGTTCTTCTGTTTATTCTTAATCGTCGTGTTACTCTTTGTCTGGCCACCGGTTTACAATGCGATTGTCGCATTTGGTAAATGGATTATTGATTTTGGGGCTGTCGGAGCCTTCTTATATGGCTTCTTCAACCGGTTATTGATTCCTACAGGACTTCATCACGCACTCAATGCGGTCTTTTGGTTTGATCTTGCTGGTATCAATGATATTGCGAAATTCCAAACAGGTGATGGTGCTATCAAAGGAATTACTGGACGTTATCAAGCTGGTTTCTTCCCAGTCATGATGTTTGGTATTCCTGCTGTAGCGTTAGCAATGTACCATACTGCAGAAACGAAGCAGAAAAAACGTGTTTACGGATTAATGCTTGCGGGTGCGGTCTCAGCTTTCTTAGTAGGGGTAACTGAACCTATTGAATTTGCGTTTATGTTTGTTGCACCTGTCCTATTTGTCATTCACGCATTATTAACTGGACTCTCGCTTTTCATTGCAGCGTTATTACATTGGACAGCAGGGTTCTCGTTCAGTGCAGGGTTATTAGACGGCTTACTGTCATTAATCAACCCGAATGCAAATCATCCATGGATGTTGTTTGTCCAAGGTATCATATTCTTCGTCATTTATTACGTCGTTTTCCGCGTAGCGATTAAGTTACTCAACTTAAATACACCGGGACGTGGCACAAACTTATTAGCTGATCCTGTGGAAGATGCAGAGAATACAAATGCTCCAAAAAATACAGATGATTCTAAAAGTGTCGGCAAATATCACCAAACGGCGAGCCAAATTTTAGATGGTTTAGGCGGCGAGGAAAACATCACAACACTCACGAATTGTGCAACGAGATTACGTATGGAACTCGACGACAATTCAATCATCGATGAAAAGAAAATTAAATCAGCTGGTGCAGTGGGCGTGACGAAAAGTGGTAAACATAGTACCCAAGTTGTTATCGGTACTCATGTCCAACAAGTGGCTGATGAAATGGAAAAAATGATGGACGATAAAAATATATAATTTAAAGGGCGCAAGTGACGAGGGTCATTTGCGCTTTTTTGTAAGGCATATTACTATTACGTTAAGTATACTTAATTAGAAAAAAGAGGTGACAACGGTGAAATCAATATTATTTGATGTCGATGGGGTGTTTTTAAGCGAAGCACGATGCTTCGACGTTTCGGCTTTAACTGTTTACGAATTATTAATGAGCGAAGATTATTTAGGCTTGGATCCAACAGTGAAATTTGAATCGTTATCAGATGAAGAGATACAAGCAATCCGTTCCCGTGTTTTTAAAGATGATCAAATTTTAAATCGGTTAAAATCATTAGGATTGAATTCAAATTGGGATATGGTATTTATCATCACGGCGCTACATCTGGTACGCATCTTACAACCATTACCGCACAGTCAGTGGCAAGACTTGTTAACAGAAGAAAAAATCACACCAGAAATGCTCCAATCAGTTGGTGAAGTGGCGTCATCTTCTCACATAGATTTTGAAATGCCTTTACGCTTCCTTCAACATGTTTCTGCAGGTAAGATAAATGTATATCAAAATTTAATACACTACACTTCGGAACAATTAAATGTTGATATGTCTTCACTATTTGAATTAAAAGGACCGCTCTGGCAGTTAGCTCAATCCATATATCAAGAATGGTATCTCGGTTATGAATTGTTTGCGGAGGTTGAACATCAAACACCTCGTACGACTTTTAAACAAGGCTATATATATCATGAAACGGTGTTAAAACCTGTCGATGAACTGAAACAATTGTTAGAGGATTTATCCGGTGCACATTATCAACTCGCTGTGGTTACAGGTCGCCCGAGAACTGAAACAATCGTACCGTTTGAAACATTAGGATTAAAGAGATTTTTTGACGATGCACATATCGTGACAGCTTCAGAAGTCTTAAACGCTGAAGCGAAGTATCCTGAGCTTAAACCTCTTGGTAAACCAAATCCATTTAGCTATTTAGCGACCCTAGATGGTAATCAGATTGATCAATACCATCATTACGCTACAGATCAATCGAATCGTGTGAATAAAGATGAAGTCTTTATCGTCGGGGATTCACTCGCTGATTTATTGAGCGCAAAAACGATCGGTGCCACATTCATTGGTCCGTTGACCGGGTTAAAAGGGGCTGATGCAAAAGAAGAATTAGAAGCACATGGTGCAGATTATATCGTGAACGATGTATGCGACATCAGGGATATTTTATTATAAAGTACGGACTTTCAATAAAAGATAGTTTGAATCAAAAAAAGAGCAGGACAGTAGCACTGTCTTGCTCTTTATATATGCATAATGAGTTTAAGAAGGATTCATATAAACGGAGTGTATCGTTTTAAATCCTTGGACTTCATACAATTTTTCGATGATGTCTGATTTAACAGGTGAATCGAGCGATAGAATCATGAAAGCATCGCCACCTTTATCTGCACGACCCACATGCATATTACCGATATTGATATCGTGGTGACCTAAGATTTGTCCAGTTTGTCCAATGATTCCAGGTTGATCGGTATGATGAATGACGAGTTGATAGCGTCCTGGTTTAAAGTCAATCGCATAGTCATTAATACGCACGATTCTTGGTCCATATCCTTTGACGACAGTGGCAGCCAAACTGATCGAATGGTGCTCTGTATAGAGTGTTAATTCAATTGCATTTTGAAAAGGTGTTTGTGTGGCATCTTTTTCTATATTAAATTTCACGCCTTGTTCGTTTAACAGGACGAGTGCATTGATTAAGTTAACACGTGTACCTAAATCTTGTTGTAATACCGTCTTGACAAGTGTTCGTGTAAGGATGCTCGTATCTTCTTCAGCAATCGTACCGCGATACGTTAAATGAAGTTCACGTGGCGCTTCGTCGATAAGTTGCACAGCAAATTGAGCGATGGTTTCACTAATTGAAACGAAAGGTTGCAAGTGCTCATCGATTTCCCCGATAGACATTTTAGGTGCATTGACGGCGTTTCGAATCGTTCCTTGCTCAAACAGGGCAATGATTTCATTGGACACTGAATCAGCGGCTTTTTCTTCTGCTTCCACAGTAGAGGCTCCTAGATGTGGAGTCACGATAACTTTGTCGTGTTTCGTGAGTGGAGAAGCGGTCGCAGGTTCATTTTCAAAAACATCGATCGCTGCTCGAGCGATGAGCTCTTCATCTAGTGCTTGAACTAAATCTTGTTCGTTAATGATACCTCCACGCGCTACATTAATAATTTGCAACGTTGGTTTTGCACGCTCGAAAAATGGATAATCGATAATCCCTCTTGTTTTAGCGGTTAAAGGTGTATGAACAGTGACAAAGTCTGCCTCTCGTGCAATATCTGAAATACTACTTCGTTCAATGCCTAATTCCTGTGCTTTTTCTTCTGACAAATATGGATCATGAGCTAAAATATGCATACCAAAACTTTGCGCGCGTTTGGCGACACCTAAACCGATGCGCCCTGTACCGATAATCCCTAACGTTTTGTTGTACAGTTCTGTTCCTTTAAATGCTTTTCTATTCCATTCACCCGATTGTAATGAATGGTGTGCTTTAGGGATATGTCGTGCCATGGATAGTAACATCGCCATTGAGTGTTCGGTGGCTGAAATGGTATTACCTTCAGGCGCATTAATTACGATGATGCCGTGCTTTGTCGCTTCATCAAGATCGATATTATCGACGCCGACACCCGCTCGTGCGATGACTTTAAGTTGCGTGGCTGCTTGTATGATTGCTTTAGTCACTTGAGTTTGACTTCTGACGATTAATCCCTCGTAATCGGGAATCATGTCGATGAGTTCTGCTTCTGTTAATTGTGTGTGAATCTCTACTTCAAACTGCTCGTGCTGAAGTAATGGAGATAGACCTTCTGTTGATACTGCATCTGCGACTAATATTTTATACATGTTGACTTAATACCTCCATAAAGGCTGTCGTACCTTTACCTATATAATTATTTTGACGATGATCGGTGAGGATGATTTCTAGGGCTGCGACTGCTTGTAAAATGTCGAACGGTGTCACTTGGCCTAAGTGTCCTAAACGCAAGATTTCACCTTTTAACTGACCTTGACCTCCTGCAATGACAATGTTGAAACGTGAATCGAGTTCACTTTTAATCGTAGAGAGTTCTTCGGCATCTTTAGGTTTAAAAGCGGTGACGGTAGGGGATGCATCTTCTTCTACGACGAGTAACTCGAGGTCCAATGCAATCAATGCTTGGCGCAAGCAATCTCTGACAAGATAGTGACGTTTAATCACTTCTGTAAAGCCTTCTTCCTTTATTAAGGACGCGTAGGCAAGGATGCCTTGAAAGAGTGAAATGTTAGGTGTAAACGGTGTAGAGTGGTCGTTAAGTGCTGTGATATAACGATTTAAATTTAGGTAGAAACTTGGGGTTTGAATGGATTCAAATCGTTTTAAAGCACGATCATTATACGCTACAAAAGCGAGACCAGGAGGTAACATCAATGCTTTCTGACTTCCTGACACAAGCACATCGATGTCATCACGTGACATATTCACATCAACCGCACCGATGCTACTGACGCCATCTACGATAAAATAAATATTGGCATCATATTGATGGAGTGCATGACCGAGTTGTTGGACAGGGTGGAGCACTGCAGTAGAGGTTTCACAGTATTGGCAAAATACTGCTTTGATCGGTACGTTCAAAGACTTAATAAACGCTATTAGCGCCTCGACATCTACAGCTTCTCCCCATGGAACATCGTAAATATGTGCGTGTTTGTAATAGGTCTCTGCGATTTGTTTAAAACGATAACCAAAAGCGCCAGAAACGACGACAACAAAGTGGTCTTCTGCTTCAACCGTATTCAACATGGCTGCTTCTAATACACTCGTTCCACTTGAAGTGAGTATGAGTACAGGATGTTCAGAACCGAATATTGGCATGAGTGCACGTGAGGCTTCATCGGCGAGGGTTTCAAATTCAGCGGTGCGATGTCCAATCATCGGTTGTTGCATCGCTTGTAAGATCGGTTGTGGTACTGGCGTAGGTCCAGGGGTTAATAAGTATCTATGGTTCAATTTCATGTTTAACCATCTCCCAATGTTATAATTTTTATATTATAACCAATTTTCTAAAAATAATAAAGTGCTAAAGACGTCTTTTTATAAAATGAGCAGCTTTTCTATTTGTGATATCTACATTTATCCTCGAAACGGTAACTGTCGTCTCGAGGATGAAATGAGATAGATTAGTTTTGAAGCGATGGTTCGATATTCACCTCTACATTACCACGGATGGCATTTGAAATCATACAGTTACGATCTGCTAATTGTAATAATTTTGATAGTTTATCTTTTAACTTTGGTAATTGTGCTTCGTCAATTTTTACTTCTAGATAATGTGTAATCTCTACCATTTTAAACTTACCTTTATCTAATGAGGCACGACCTATAGATTGTTGCGTAATTTGAATATCATTAAATCCAGAGCGTTCTAAAACTGCAGCGAGTGAAATGATATAACACGTAGAGGCAGCTGCAACAAGCATTTCGTCTGGATTAGTTCCGACGCCTTTACCGCCTAATCCAGATGGAATAGAGACTTGTTCTTCAAGTACGTCACCTTTAAGTTGACCCACGGATTCTCGGCCGCCTTGCCATTGTGTCGTCACTTTAAAATCATGTTGAGCCATAAAATTTTTCCCTCCTTTAAAGAGATATGATAAGTTAAGTTTAGTTAATAGCGATGAAGAAATAAAGGGAGAAGGTACACCATGTCTAAAAATTATACGGTGATTGCACATCGTGGTTTATCAGGTCGTTATCCTGAAAATACAATGCCTGCTTTTCAAGCTGCGATAGATTTAGGAGTAGAGAGAGTAGAAATAGATCTCCATATGACAAAGGATCAACAACTCGTCGTGATGCATGATGATAGTGTCAATCGTACTTCGAATGGTTCTGGTAAAATAAAAGACTTTACATTAGAAGAATTAAAGCAATTAGACGTAGGGTCATGGAAGGATCAACGTTTTGAAGGCGAACACATACCTACGTTTGAAGAAGTATTGGAACTCTTTAAACATAGACCTGAAGCATTATTAATAGAGTTAAAAAAGCCGAGACAATATCCAGGGATAGAAAAAGCAGTTTTAGCAGCGTTAGATCGTCATCATTATCAGCGTAGTCAAGCAATAATTCAATCATTTGATATTAAAAGTATGCAACTGATGGCTGCAAGTCAACAAACTTATCCGATAGGGGTGTTAATCAGTAAAAAGTTATTTTGGAATCGTCAACCTCGATTTAAAGACATTGCGAACTTTGCAGACTATGTGAATCCTAACTATGAATTGGTGACGCATTCATTTGTGTCACGTGCGCATGATGCTCATTTAACCGTCTACCCTTATACAGTGAATTCGACAGGAACCGAAAAGCATTTACGTGAACTCGGCGTCGATGGGGTGATTAGTGATGTGCCAGAACAACTTGATTCTTGGACACATATTGAAGCATAAAAAAACACCAACATATCGCAATGATATGTTGGTGAGGAAGTGAAACACATTATCTTGAGTAGTACTCAACGATAAGTTGTTCATTGATTTCAGCTGGTAATTCACTACGTTCTGGCATACGGATGAATTTACCTTGTAAGTTATCAGCATCGAATTCTAAGTATTCAGGAACATAGTTACTGATTTCAACAGATTCTTTGATGATATCAAGGTTTTGTGATTTTTCACGTACTGAAATTGTTTGACCAGGTTTTAATGAGTAAGATGGGATATCAACGCGTTTACCATCTACTTCGATGTGACCGTGGTTTACTAATTGACGTGCTTGACGACGTGTACGTGCTAAACCTAATGAATAAACAACAGCATCTAAACGAGTTGCAAGTAGGGCCATGAAGTTTTCACCATGAACACCGCCTTGTTTACCTGCTTCTTCGAATGTGTTGCGGAATTGTCTTTCAGTTACGCCATATAAATAACGTAATTTTTGTTTTTCACGTAATTGTAAACCATACTCAGATAATTTTTTACGTTGGTTAGGTCCATGTTGACCTGGTGCGTAAGGGCGTTTTTCTAATTCTTTACCAGTGCCGCTTAAAGAAATGCCTAAGCGACGTGATTTTTTCCAGCTTGAGCCTCTAAATGTTGCCATAGATAAGCTCCTCCTTTTCTTTTTCTTGTTATGAAAAAACAAAAAAGAGGGTTGTATGCTTACATTGGATATGTTGTTTTGTGTGTCCTCGCCTCATAGCAATGGTTACACGGCACGTCCGCATTGGGAACAACATAGCGCCAATGAATATACAACAGCTATTTTCGTTTATTCACACAAAGTACATTATACTGATATTTTGGGTGCGTGTCAATGCATTTTTACATTTAATCATTGAAGAAGATTTAAAATGTAATCACGCGTGGTTTGATTTAATGATTCAATTGCGCTTCGAGTATAGCGACTACTGTTTCTAAACCTTGCTTATCCGTTTCATCAAATCGATTTTTAATTGGGGCATCGATATCTAACACACCGATCACTTCATTATGTTGATGAATGGGTACAACGATTTCAGATTGACTGTTGGCATCACAAGCGATGTGACCGGGGAATTGATGAACGTCTTGAACGACTTGTGTTTCGTCCTGACTTGCTGCAGTGCCACAGACCCCGCTACCTAAAGCAATATGCATGCATGCTGGGTGTCCTTGGAATGGTCCAAGGATTAATTCACCATTGTCGACTAAATAAAATCCTACCCAATTCACTTCATCTAAATTATCGTTAATGAGTGCGGATGCATTACTTAGAATTGTGATTAAATTTGTTTCATCTTCTATTAAACTCTCAAGTTGTTTTTGTAGTAAATTATAATTTGTTTGCATAGGAGGACCTCTTCTCATTTTCTGTTCATTATAAAGGGTGGGGGCATACTGAAGCAATCAAAATTGTTCGTGTCAAAACAGTATAAAAGATGGCTAGAATGGGTATGATGAATAGTAAGTGTCAATGTTTAAATGATAGGTTAAATTGTAGCTTTGCGAAAGTGAATACGTTTTACATAAACAGAAATGTCCATGGCACACTCCTAACACACGAACGCATTTGTCATATATTAGCATCCCTGTTTATAAGTACTTTTGATAAGAGTATGCAAATTCATCACAGAAAGAGAAATATTCATAATAATTAAATCATTTTCTATTTAAATAAAAGGGTGATTTACGTTATAATGAGAGATGATAAACTAGGAGGAGAGAATTTATGGTACTGTATATTATTTTAGCAATTATTATCATTATATTAATTGCTGCGGGTGTATTATTTTATATGCGCTCGAATAAGAGCCAAATCATAGAAAAAGCAGAGACACGTAAAACCGAAGTCGCTCAATTACCTTACGAAGATAGCGTGTCTCGTCTGTCTGAATTAGAACTTACTGGTGAAATCCAAGAAAAACATGATCAATTTAAACAATTGACGTTAGAAAGTGAAACACAATATTTAGCTCCTGTAGAGGAAAAGCTTCATGATGCTGAAACATATTTAGACAAATTCAAATTCTCTCAAGCACAGTCAGAGGTTGATGAGGCTCACGAATTAATGGATAAATATGAAGCAAATTATCGCCAAATTAATGAAGAGATTGATGAAATTTTAACGATTAATCAAAACAGCGATCAACTCTACGAACAATCAAAAACACAATACCGCGAAATGAAACGCGATGTGTTAGCGAACCGTCATCAATATGGTGAAGCAGCCGAACCACTTGAAGAAGAAATTGATGGCTTAGCACCTGAGCTAGAACAATATGAATCACTAAAAGAAGAAGGAAATTACTTAGAGGCACATGAACATATTAAAAATCTTAAAAACGATATGACTTATTTAAGAAAAGATATGTCAGAAATTCCTTCTCTGATTAAAGAAGCTCAAAAAGAATTGCCAGGTCAATTCCAAGATTTGAAATATGGATGCAGAGACTTGAAGGTTGAAGGCTATGACTTAGATCACGTTAAAATTGATAGCACATTACAAACCTTAAAGACCGAATTAAGCTTCGTTGAACCAATGATTAGTCGATTAGAACTCGATGAAGCGGACAGTAAACTCAATAGCATCAATGATCGTTTAGACGAAATGTATGACCTCATTGAACATGAAATCAACGCTAAAAATACAGTAGAGGAAACAAAAGAAACGATCACAGATAATCTCTTCAGAGCAAAAGAAATGAACTATACGCTACAAACTGAAATTGATTACGTCCGTGAAAATTACTACATCGATGAAAATGATTTACAAAACGTACGTCAATTTGAAAACGAAATTCAAAATCTCATCTCAGTATACGATGAAATATTGAAAGAAATGGCTAAATCAGCGGTGCGTTATAGTGAAGTTGAAGACAATCTCGAATACATTAAAGAGCATGTCGATGTCATTAACGACAAACAAGAAAAACTACAAAATCATCTCATCCAATTACGTGAAGATGAGTCAGAAGCTGAAGACAGCTTATTACGTATTCAAAGTAAAAAAGAAGAAGTTTATCGTAAATTGTTAGGTTCTAATCTACCAAGCGTACCTGAACGCTTCATCATCATGAAAAATGAAATTGATTACGAAGTAAGAGAAATCAATAAGAAATTTGATGTGCGTCCGCTTCACGTTCAACAATTAAAAGATAAAGTGTCTAAAGCCGTCGTTCAAATGAATAAATTTGAAGAAGAAGCAACAGACGTGTTAGTTAATGCGGCTTACGCTGAAAAACTCATCCAATATGGTAACCGTTACCGTAAAGATTATTCATCTATAGATAAAAGCTTAAACGAAGCTGAACGTCTATTTAAAAATAATCGTTATAAACGTTCAATTGAAATTGCTGAACAAGCATTGGAAGACGTTGAACCAGGCGTGACAAAAGATATTGAAGCACAGGTCACTGAGTCACAATCATAAAACAGCAGACATATCACGAGAAATAGCTAACTCCTTCTAAGGTTCTACGATAAAGTGGAATCTTGAGAAGGAGTTTTTTTACGATTTTATCATTTTGTCAGTTTGCCTCTTTTGTTTCAGGCGGCTTATAGCGTATAATACTATATTGTCTATAAATCAGAATATAGAAATAAGAACGCGTGAGCGATTCACCGTATGTTATGATTAAACGGAATAGAAGAGGTGAGTTAAGTGATATACTTAGATAACGCAGCGACGACGAAACCTAACCATTCTGTGTTAGAAACGTATATTAAAGCAAATGAAGCTGTGTATTTTAACCCGAACAGTCCTCACAAAGCAGGGTTACAAGGTGAGCAATTATTACAACGCGCAAAAAACCAAATTACTGAGCTATTCGATATCACTTCAGAATTTGATTTAATTTTCACCAGTGGGGCCACTGAATCTAACAATTTAGCTATTAAAGGGATCGCATATAAAAAGAAAGATGTAGCTGATGAAATTATCACATCAGTATTAGAACATCCTTCTGTGCTAGAAGTCGTGCGTTCACTCGAAGATGAAGGCTTTACTGTTAAATATGTCAACGTCACTGAAGATGGACAAATCGATACAGATCATCTTCAATCATTGATGACTGATCGGGTAGGTCTTGTGACTTGTATGCACGTGAATAATATTATGGGGCAAGTTCAACCTGTTGAAAAGGTCTCTGAGATCGTCCAACAATATCCAAAAGCACATTTACATGTGGACGCTGTACAAGCGATTGGTAAAGTGCCGCTCTACTTTGATCATGTCGATAGTTTGAGTCTTAGTGGTCATAAATTCCATGGATTGAAAGGGCAAGGTTTACTATTTGTCCGTAATTTACATCAATTGACACCGATTATTCATGGGGGAGGACAAGAATATGGCTTGCGAAGCGGTACAGTAAATCTTCCGATGAATGTGGCAGTCGTGAAAGCATTAAAACATGCTGTACAAGATACGGAAACAACAAATGAAAAATTAGCCTATTTCAACCAAACTTTACGTGAATTTATCCAACAATATCCTGGTGTTTATATCAATTCACCGAAAGAGGCAGCGCCGCACATTTTAAATATCAGCTTCCCAGGGGTTAAAGGTGAAGTACTCGTCAACGCATTTTCAAAATACGATATCATGATATCTACCACTAGTGCATGTGCTTCTAAAAAAGCAACCCTTAATGAGGTTTTACTTGCCATGAATGTGGATAAAACACGAATTGAAGGCAGTATTAGAATTTCTATGAGTAGTGAAACTTCTGAAGAGGACATAGAAGCATTCAAAGCTCAATTCGAAAATGTTTATGAAGAAGTTAAGGAGTTGTTACAAAAATGATATATGATCATATCCTTGTGCGATATGGCGAATTGACACTAAAAGGAGCGAATCGAAAAACGTTCGTCAGTCAATTACGATCTAATACGAAAAAAGCACTTATGCCGTTACAAGGGTATAAAGTGAATGCCAATCGCGACAGAATGTATATTGAGCTCGAACCGGATGCACCCCTTGATGAAATGCTTGATCGTTTATCAGGTGTCTTCGGTATTCGCTCAATCAGCCCAGTACTAAAAATAGACAAAACACTTGAAGCTGCGAACCAACAAGCGATTGCATTTGCGCAAAATTATGCGCAAGGCGACTCATTTAAAATAGAAGTGAAACGTTCTGATAAACAATTCCCAATGGAAACCTTTGAACTGCAACGCGATATTGGGGAAGCGGTATTAAAAAATACAACCGGTATTCACGTAGATGTGAAATACCCAGATCATACAATCAAAGTTGAGGTCCGTCTCGATGCGATTTATGTGTATGATCAAATCATTGAAGGTGCAGGCGGCTTACCTGTGGGTACAGGTGGTAAAACATTACTCATGCTTTCTGGTGGGATCGATTCACCCGTTGCAGGCATGGAAGTGATGCGTCGTGGTGTCACTGTAGAAGCAATTCATTTCCACAGTCCACCATTTACAAGTGATAAAGCGAAAGAGAAAGTCATCGAACTAACACGTATTTTAGCGGGACGCGTGGGTACAATTAAGCTCCACATCGTGCCGTTTACAGAACTACAAAAACAAGTGAACAAAGTCGTTCATGAACGTTATACGATGACTTCTACACGTCGCATGATGATGCGAGTGGCGGATAAACTCGTTCATCGTATTGGCGCAGATGCGATCGTGAATGGGGAAAATCTAGGTCAAGTTGCGAGTCAGACGCTTAAAAGCATGTATGCGATTAACCATGTGACGTCAACTCCAGTTTTAAGACCATTATTGACACTAGATAAAGAAGAGATTGTGAAAAAAGCGAAAGCGATTGGCACGTATGAAACGTCTATTCAACCATTTGAAGATTGCTGTACGATTTTCACACCAAAAAATCCAGTGACTGAACCTAACTTCGAAAAGGTTGAACAATATGAAAGTGGCTATGATTTTGAAGAAATGATAGAACGTGCAGTGGATGGCGTAGAAACGCTTACGATCACGAAAGATTATCAAAGTGATAAAGATCGCGAAACAGATGCATTAGCAGAAGATCTCTTTTAATCTTCACTAGAAGTTCTATAGTAATAAAATAGGTAAAAGCACATAGATAATGGACGCCAGCATATCGATACGATATATGACGATATGTTGGCTTATTTTATATCGATGGCATGTATTATCGAAAAGTTGGATCAACATGAAAGGTTTAAACAGAAAGGGTGGATGGGACATGGAATGGGATATAACTTTAATCTTAATTGTCATAGCATTTGGTTTTTTAGCTGCATTTATCGATGCAGTTGTAGGGGGTGGCGGTTTGATTTCCATTCCTGCCTTGTTATCAATTGGACTGTCGCCAGCTGTCGCATTAGGGACGAACAAGTTAGCGAGTTCATTTGGTTCACTCACCAGTGCGCTACGCTTCTTAAGAGCTGGTCATGTAGATATTAAAATCGTCCTGCGCCTGATGCCACTTATTTTTATCTTATCTATGGGTGGTGCGACATTAGCGACGATGTTGCCGTCACAATTACTAAAACCTATCGTGATTGTTGTCTTAACGCTTGTACTTATATATACGTTATTTAAAAAAGAGTGGGGAGATGTGCGTACATTTCAACGTCTCACGGTTATAAAGGCGATCATCTTTGCAGCGTTGATGGGACTCATCGGCTTCTACGATGGCTTTTTAGGTGGTGGTACTGGTTCGTTTATGTTGTTTGTGTTACTTATGTTTGGCTTTGACTTTCTCAGTGCGGCTGGGAATGCGAAAGTGTTAAACTTTGCTTCTAATATAGGTGCCTTAATATTATTCATGATATTAGGTCAGGTGAACTATCTGTACGGGCTTGTAATGGCTGCAAGTATGATTGCTGGGTCATTTGTAGGGGCGCAGTTTGCGATCAGTAAGGGCGTTGGCTATGTAAAAGCTTTATTTGTCATTGTGACCCTACTGTTAATCATTAAAAATACGTATGACTATATCATGCAACTTCTTTAAGGTGGAGCATACATATCATATTGAACTCAATGCGTGTTTTTGACACGCATTTGAGTTCTTTTTAATTGTTGAATGTTTAAATCGCTTACATGCATATTCCACAAGTTTTTAGATAGAAGAAATAAGTATATTATATATTTTTAATAGATGGTATACATTGCTTTATCAATTGTGTTTAAATAAGAACAACAAAGCAAATTTCCAGAAGAGGTGAGTTTATGTCGAACAAGAGAATCATAGCCCTTGTGTTAGCTGTTGTGATCGTTATCGGTGGCATTGTGATGAGTTCTATTTCTGCAATCGTCTCGAATGTGGTTACAGAAGCAGATACATATATGTATGGAGAGGTACCAGAAAAAGAAGGAGATCCAACGCAACGTATCGCACATCTTTCATTAGAGGGTGAAATCGTCGAGGGAGGCGGCGGTTTCATGGGCGATGGTTATAATCATACTGAATTTTTAGAACAACTAGATAATGTGAAAAATGATGAGACGGTTAAAGGGGTATTATTAACGGTCGATACGCCAGGAGGTAGTACATACGCAAGTGATGAAATCTACCAGAAGATCAAAGAAATTAAGCATAAAGGCAAAAAGATTTATGTACAGATGAAAACAATGGCCGCTTCAGGTGGTTACTACATCTCAGCACCTGCAGATAAAATATATGCTGGACCACAAACCACTACGGGATCAATCGGTGTCATTATGAGTAATACGGATTACACTGGCTTACAAGAAAAATTAGGCATTAAAGAAAATGTGTTCAAATCAGGTGAACATAAAGACATATTGAGTAGTTCAAGAAAGATGACACAAGAAGAGCGAAACATCATGCAATCTATTATTGATGATAGTTTTGATCGCTTTGTGAATATCGTCAAAGATGGCCGAAATATGAATGAGAAAAAGGTACGTGAACTTGCTGACGGTAGAATTTATACGGCTCAACAAGCGAAATCCAACGGCCTGATTGATGAAATTGGTTATGAAGATGATGTTATTAAGGGATTGAGTAAAGAAATTAAAGTAGATCAACCGGAAGTATTTGAATATGATGCTTCAGGCAGCTTCTTCACACTATTCAATGTAAAATCTACTGTACAGGGTCTCAAATCAGATGTAAAAGCAATTAAAAGCGTCATCACGAATGATACCCAAGCGAAACCCATGTACCTTTATGAAGGATAGGTGATCGAGATGGTAGAAATATATAATGGTAAGCAATATGTCCAGCAACCAGCGGAAATACTTGCATCAAACCGTGAAGATCCGAAACAAGCGCAACTCAATCATGACGCACTAGCAAAACAATTATATGCGGGTTTTGGGATTCGTTTATTGAGCTATATTATTGATATATTGGTGCTCTTTGGCATTAAAAGTTTGATTTTAACACCGATTTATCATTTTACTCACATTGATGAGGTAGAGCTACTCATTCCATATCTAGGTATTGATCACATCTTAGATGCACTCTTTTTCTATTTGTATTTTGTCTTAATGACAAAATACTTTAAACAGACGTTAGGTAAAATGATTTGTAATATTCGTGTGGAACGTATTGATAGACAACGTTTAACATGGTCAGACGTCTTGTTTAGGGAGTGGATCGGTAGAATTATTAGCGGGTTATTTTTAAATTTACCTTATCTAGTGATCGCTTTTACAAATAAACATAGAGGGATTCATGATTATGTCGCTGATACGGTCGTGATTAGAAATAAATTAGAACATCTTTTCTATATGAAGTAATGTCATATCGCGTGAAGTGTCATGAGTTTAAAATCATGGACCCACCATGTATAATACAACTGTATTAAGCATCAAGTATAAATGGAGGCAGCATATTATGACTGAAATTACATTTAAAAACGATCCTATGACATTGGCAGGAAATGAGGTTGAAGAGGGACAACAAGCACCTGATTTCACTGTATTAGATAACGATTTAAATGAAGTATCATTATCAGATTATAAAGGTAAAAAGAAATTAATTAGTGTCGTACCTTCTATAGACACAGGTGTTTGTGATCAACAAACTCGTCAATTTAACGAACAAGCAGCGGAAGAAGACGGTGTCGTACTTACGATTTCTTTTGCTCAAAAAAGATGGTGTGCGTCAAGCGGCTTAGATAACGTCATCACATTAAGTGACCACCGTGACTTATCATTTGGTAAAGCGTACGGTGTCGTAATGGAGGACTTAAGATTACTTGCGCGTTCAGTATTTGTAGTAGATGCAAATGATCAAATCGTCTACAAACAAATCGTAGCTGAAGGTACAGATTTCCCTGATTTTGATTCTGCACTTTCTGCATATCGTAATGCATAATTGAATGAATCATCATACGACGCATAGTCATCATTTTTGACAATATATTAGCGACTGTCCATAATTATTTAGGAAATTGGTATAAGTAAGCCCAACCTAACGATTATGGGCAGTTTTTTAGAAAGGAACGTTACATGGCACAAGAACAAACGATAATGGAACAGTTATTTAAAGTTTTAGAAGATAAAGCCAAAACTTTACATGAAGAGAATGGGCAAAGTTTAATTGAAAACCTTGGCCTTGCGATGGAAGATGTTTATCGCAACCAACGAGATTTACTTGAACAAGCAACGATGCAAGACAGAAGAAAAGCGTTTCAGTTCGCGTATTTGAGCATTTTACAACAAGAAGAAGTGCAAGCGAATCATCAAATTACACCAGATTCTATCGGACTCATCCTTGGCTTTTTAGTGAAACAATTTGTGGGAGATCCAGAGTCTCTCCAAGTTGCTGACATTGCAAGTGGGGCAGGACATCTCAGTGCAACCATCCATGAAATCATTACTGATACAACGTTAATGCATCATCTTGTAGAAGTAGATCCTGTACTCTCTCGTGTTAGTGTGCATTTAGCGAACTTCTTAGAAATTCCGTTTGATGTTTATCCGCAAGATGCAATCCAACCTCTACCATTTGAGGATGCAGATGTTGTGATCGGTGATTTACCTATTGGCTATTATCCATTAGATGAACGCAGTCATGAGATGAACTTAGGTTTTGATGAAGGTCATAGTTATGCGCATTATCTATTGATCGAACAAGCACTTGATGCATTGAAACAATCTGGCTATGCATTTTTAATCGTGCCGAGTGATATTTTTGAAGGAGAACATGTGAAACAGTTGCAAAATTATATTGCTACAGAAGCAGAAATGCAAGCCTTCTTAAATTTACCAACAACCTTATTTAAAAACGAAAAAGCACGTAAATCGATTTTAATTTTACAACGTAAAGAGCCGAAAGTAACTAAACCTGTGGAAGTTTTACTCGCGAATATTCCAGACTTCAAAAACCCACAACAATTCCAAGCATTCTTACAAGATTTGAATCAATGAATCGACACAAATCATCCAAAAAATTAAACTGTAACACTCTTGAAATCGCTCTGTATTAATGATTAAATAGAATTGTATAACAAATAAAGGAAATTGGAGGCCAATGGCTTATGTCAAAATTAATTTTGGCGATTAACGCAGGTAGTTCTTCACTTAAATTTCAACTTATTGAAATGCCAGAAGAAAAGTTAATCACTAAGGGTTTAGTTGAACGAATCGGATTAAAAGATTCTGTATTTACGATCGAAGTAAATGGGGAAAAAATTAAAGAAGTTAATGATTTAGATAATCACGAAGAAGCAGTCAATATCATGTTAGATAGCTTCCAAAAACATGGTATCATCGACAGCATTTACGATATTGATGGTACAGGACACCGCGTCGTGCACGGTGGTGAAATCTTCCCAACATCTGCCGTTGTTACAGATGAAGTCGAAGAAAAAATTGAGTCTCTCAGCGAATTAGCACCGTTGCATAACCCTGCGAACTTAATGGGTATCCGTGCGTTCAGAAAATTACTTCCAGACATTCCACATGTCGCTGTATTTGATACATCATTCCACCAAACTATGCCAGAAAAAGCTTATTTATACAGCTTACCTTATCAATACTATAAAGATTATGGTATCCGTAAATATGGTTTCCATGGTACAAGTCATAAATATGTGTCACAACGCGCAGCTGAAATCTTAGATAAACCAATTGAAGAATTACGTATTATTTCTTGCCACATTGGTAATGGGGCTTCAATTGCAGCTATCGATGGTGGTAAATCTGTAGATACTTCTATGGGCTTCACACCATTAGCAGGTGTGACAATGGGTACGCGTTCAGGTAACATCGACCCAGCGTTAATTCCATTTATTATGGAAAAAACAGGCAAAACAGCTGAAGAAGTATTAAACATTTTAAATAAAGAATCTGGTCTACTTGGTATTTCAGGTACTTCAAGTGACTTAAGAGATATCAGTGAAGAAGCAGCAGAAGGTCATGAACGTGCACAACTTGCATTAGACGTATTTGCGAGCCGTATCCACAAATACATCGGTTCTTATGCGACACGTATGCACGGCGTAGATGTGATCATCTTCACTGCAGGTATCGGTGAAAACTCAGACGAAGTAAGAGCTAAAGTGCTCGAAGGTCTAGAATTCATGGGTGTTTACTGGGATGTTAAGAAAAATGAAACCATCAGTGGAGAAGGATTCATTAACTATCCTCATTCACCAGTCAAAGTCATGGTTATCCCAACAAATGAAGAAGTTATGATTGCACGTGACGTTGTCGATTTCGGTGAACTTCACGATTAATCTTTAAATAATTGAGTTTTAAAATTAATTACAAATCAAAGCCACTAAATCATTTGAATAGATGTTTTAGTGGCTTTTTCTATAGGTATGTAGAGTTGCAAAGTTTTATAATCAGCAGGGGATCGAGAACCAATTTCTCACAACGTGAAGCGGGGGAGTGTGTGTCGTTTCTGCAAGCCAGTTTAGTTTTTTCTCTTTATGAGGGTAGTCTGTAAAAATAGACATAAAAAAGCACAGACAGTAACTGCCTGTGCGTGAAATATATCATTTATTAGTTTGCTAAATATTTAGATTTAAGATCTTCTGTAGCTACTTTCGGTTCAAAGTCATTCGGCATTTCTTCTGTACGTACCACGAGCACGTCGCAAGCGGAATGACGCACGATTGCTTCAGATACTGAACCAACGATAAAGCGTTCTACTGCATTCAATCCAGATGTACCACACATGATTAAGTCAACGCCTACATCGACAGCAATTTTTTTAGGAATGATTGCTTTTGGTGAGCCGAATTCAAGAAGTGTAGACACATCTTGTACACCTGCTTCGATCGCTGTTTCTTTGTAACCTTGTAATAAGTTCTCAGAGAAATCTTTTGAGCGTTCTGTAAATTGTGCATCATACACTTCGTAAGATGCATACGTTCTTGTATCAATGACATTGACGATTGTCAGTTTGGCTTCGTTACGTTTAGCCACTTCTACGGCTTTAAAAAACGCCCATTCTGCTTCGTTTGAACCATCGATTGCGATAAGTATGTTTTTGTAAGTAGTCATCACAATTCCCCCTTATCTTTTCACTTCTATTATACCATCATTTACAGAATATTTATATAAATCTTTAATAGTTAAATGTTACAACTTTGTGATTGCGCTTTCACCGTATACGCGTTACTATAAGCATGGAGGTGGATGGAATGATTATAGGTATTCCAAAAGAAATCAAAAATAATGAAAATAGAGTGGGTTTATCTCCTAGTGGTGTACATGCACTAGTTGATGAAGGACACACTGTCTATGTTGAAAAATCAGCAGGTCTAGGTTCATATTTTGAAGATGAGGATTACACTGACGCAGGTGCTGAAATTGTAGATAGCACCAAAGATGTCTGGGATGTAGATATGGTCATCAAAGTTAAAGAACCATTAGAAGAAGAGTTTGACTATTTCAAAGAAGGACTTATCTTATTTACATATTTACACTTAGCGAACGAAGATAAATTAACAAAAGCGTTAATGGATAAGAAAGTCGTAGCAATTGCTTATGAAACAGTTCAACTCTCAGACAATTCATTACCATTACTCACACCTATGAGTGAAGTAGCTGGACGTATGGCTGCGCAAATTGGTGCAGAGTTCTTACAAAAATATAAAGGCGGCTTAGGTATCTTGCTCAGTGGCGTGCCAGGCGTAGATAAAGGTAAAGTAACCATTATCGGTGGTGGCCAAGCAGGTACAAATGCAGCGAAAATTGCTTTAGGTTTAGGTGCAGACGTTACAATTCTTGATGTTAACCCTAAACGTTTACAAGAACTTGAAGATTTATTTGGTGGACGTGTTCATACAATCATGTCTAATCCACTAAATATCGAAGACTGTGTAAAACAAAGTGACTTAGTCATCGGTGCCGTATTAATTCCAGGCGCTAAAGCACCAAGCCTTGTTACAAAAGACATGGTTAAAGAAATGAAAGAAGGGGCAGTCGTTGTCGATATTGCCATCGACCAAGGTGGTATCTTCGAAACAACAGATAAAATCACAACACATGATGACCCTACTTATACAAGACACGGCGTACTTCATTATGCAGTAGCAAATATGCCAGGTGCTGTACCACGTACTTCTACTATCGCATTAAATAATGCGACATTACCTTATGCGATCCAACTCGCAAATAAAGGTTACGAAAAAGCATTAAAAGAAAGCGAACCACTAGCTAAAGGTTTAAATACCTTAGATGGTAAATTAACAAATGAAGCAGTAGGTGAAGCTTTAGATATAGATTATACAAGTGTTGACGACGTCTTAAAATAATGACGAGATGAACGTGAACGAAAAGAAAGTGGTTTTGATCGATATATCGGTCAGAAACCACTTTTTTGTATCTTCTTAATAGAATAGCTTATTTTTCATATTGTGTAAGTACTTGATAGCCATCTTCTGTGACTAAAATATCGTCTTCAATACGTACACCAGCCACATTAGGTACATAGATACCTGGTTCAACTGTGACTACCATTCCAGCTACAAATTGATTGTCATTCGTACTGGAAACATCTTGGTATTCGTGTTCTTCTAACCCTAGACCATGACCTAAGCGGTGAGTGAAGTATTCGCCATAGCCAGCATCTCCGATTATATCTCTGGCAATGCGGTCGATGTCTTTGATTGTTACGCCAGGTTTAATTGCTTGGATGGCTTGTTGTTCCGCTTCAAGCACAGTGCGATAAATTTTTTGTGCTTCGTCGCTCGGTGTACCGAAACGCACTGTACGTGTCATGTCACTGCAGTAATTTTCGTAAACGACACCTAAGTCGAACAACACGTATTCATCTTGTTTGAGTTGTCTATCTCCAGGTGTACCGTGTGGTGAAGCGGCATGATCCCCAAATAATACCATCGTATCAAAGCTCATTTCATCTACACCATACGCTTTGATTTCGTACTCAATGTGATTAACCACTTCTCTTTCTGTAACGCCTTCTTTAAGGTGATCAACACCGATTTGAATACAGCGGTCTGCAAGGGCACATGCGTGTTGGATTTTTTCGATTTCATCTGCTGATTTCACATTACGTAATTCTTTGATTGTGAGATCGATATCATCAAATTCTGTTACACCAAACGTTTCAGTTAATTCACGTTGACGTTTCAATGTTAAGTGTTCCGCTTCGACGAGTAATTTTGAAAATGATTGTGGTGCTTTTGCTAAACCATTTTCAGTGTCTAAATAACCAACGATATCACCTTCAAATGGCGATTGTTTGACTTCCTCAACTTCAAGTTGTGGACAATATAGTACTTGTTGACCATCCCCTTTAATGAGTAACGCAAGCAAACGCTCATGAGGCTCACTTAAATAGCCTGTAAGATAAAAGATGTTGAGCGGGGTTGTAATCCACGCTGCGTCGGCTTGTTGTTGTTTGATTTCGTTAATAATTTGTTCTGTCTTCATGTCTACTCCTCCTGCAATACAATGTTATGCATACTAGTTTAGGGTACTTTGCATGTAAATTCAAAAATGTGTTGCTATTTTGTCAATTTTATTATTTTATCCATCAGCGTGGTGTTATAATCGACTTTGAACGTGGTATAAGGAAACGAACGCTATGATAAGGGGAGGACGTTATATGAAATTATCATTTCATGGTCAATCAACGATTTATTTTGAAGCAAATGGAAAGAAAGTCATTGTGGATCCATTTATTTCAGGGAACGATAAATCGGATCTAAATGCAGACGAGCTTGCTGTAGATTACATTATTTTGACACATGGTCATGGAGATCATTTTGGAGATACTGTGGAATTAGCGCAACGAAATGAAGCATTAGTCATTGGGTCAGCTGAGCTTGCTGATTATTTAACAACGTACAAAGGATTAGAACAAGTGAGACCGATGAATATTGGAGGTAAAGCTGAGTTTGATTTCGGTTCGGTGAAATATGTACAAGCGTTCCACAGCTCTAGCTTAACGCATGAAAATGGTATTCCAGTTTATCTAGGTATGCCGATGGGTCTTATTTTAGAGGTAGAAGGGACTACTATTTATCATACTGGTGATACAGGCCTATTTAGCGATATGAAACTCATTGCGGACAGACATCCGGTTGATGTTTGCTTCATTCCGATCGGTGACAACTTCACAATGGGAATCGATGATGCGAGCTATGCGATCAATAACTTTATTAAACCTCGTGTTACCGTACCCATTCATTACAATACATTCCCGTTAATCGAACAAGATCCTAACGCGTTTAAAGAAGCAGTCAACGTGGGTGAGGTACAAATTCTAGAACCTGGTGATGAAGTAAAGCTTTAAGCTGTTTGTGAAAAAAGAGGAAAACTAAAATAATCATAAAAAATGCACTCTGTTTAGTGAGACGGCTGTCTGACATATAGAGTGCATTTTAAGTATGTTCAAATACCAATGTTATATTATTTAACAATAAGAACTGGAATACGCGCGCGTTTAGCTACTTTGTGACTCACGCTACCGAGTACAAATTTTTGTCTGTTATCGGCTTTGCGGTTGCTGAGAACGACAATTTCAAATTCGCCACTGTTTGCCCGTTTTACTAATTCTTCTTTCGCATTACCACGTACGATTTCTTCTTCATATTTAATGCCATATTCGTCTAAGGTTTGACGTGTTTTTTCAAGTCCGTTGTGACGTTTCTGTTTAAGCGTTTCCAAATTTACGCCTGATTTAACGGATGTTTGGACGTCTTGCTGACCAATTGTATTCAAGATTCTTACTACAGTGTCTTCTCCCGCAAGTTTTGAAATTTCTGCTAAGGCTTTGTCATTTTTGAGTTGCGTATCTACCCCTAATAATATTGATTTATACATAAGCCAGACCTCCTTTACTTCATTTTAGTAAATAACCGTCTAATATTGCAATAGAATTTAAAATTTTTACTAATAAAATAGTTGTTATTTTAAAATAATTCAATGGTCGCAGTAAAAAGAACAGAATCAAGTGTAATAATGAATGTTATTTCGTTTTTTGGTTTATAGGCGTTATAATTGACTAAAACGTGTCTAATGGGTGAGGTAAAGAGAATGACGAAACATGAGCAGATATTAAGTTATATAGAATCCTTAAAAATAGGAAGCAAAATCTCAGTACGTAAAATTGCGAAAGATTTGGCTGTCTCTGAAGGGACTGCTTATCGTGCGATCAAAGATGCGGGACAAATGGGATTAGTCACTGCGATCGATCGTGTAGGCACGGTACGTATTGAGAAAAAATCTCGTGAGAAGATCGAACAATTGACCTATGGCGAAATCGTTAAAATGATAGATGGCGAAGTGCTCGGTGGTAAGAAAGGTTTAAATAAGACACTGACTAAATTTGCGATTGGCGCTATGGAGTTAAAAGACGTTGTTAAATATTTAAGCGACCATACGTTATTAATCGTTGGTAACCGAGAAGATGTACAGATGGAAGCACTCAAACGCGGGAGCGCCGTATTAATCAGTGGTGGCTTTGGGACATCCAAAGAAATCATCAAATATGCAGATGCACACGAGTTACCGATTATTTCTTCTAATTACGATTCTTATTTAGTCGCAAATCATATTAACCGCGCGATGTATAATCAACAAATACGTAAAGAAATTCTCATCGTTGAAGACATCAAGAAACCTGTCGATGAACAAACTGTCGTTTATGAAAATATGACGCTTGAAGATTATAAATCGCACGCAAGTCAAACCGGACATTCAAGATTCCCTGTAATCGATGAGGATTGGCATCTCGTAGGGATCATCACGAGTAAGGAAATCATCAAAATGGCGAATGACGATAAAATCTCAGACTTCATGACGAAACCACCCATTAAAGTACAAAATTCAACGACCGTCGCAAGTTGCGCGCACATGATGATTTGGGAAGGCATTGAACTATTACCGGTTACAACTTCTTCCAAGAAATTAATCGGGGTCATTACAAGAAAAGATGTATTGACCGCAATGCATTTACAAGGGAAGCAACCACAAGTAGGCGAAACGATTAATGATCAAATCGCAAAACACATCACAGTGACACAAGAAGGATTAGAAGTACAATTTACACCGATGTTGATGGATCAATATGGTTTGTTGAGTAAAGCGGTGTTCGTTGCAATTATTGAAGAAGCGGTGCGCATTCATTTACGGAAAACCAAAAAACTCGAGATCCTCATTGAAAGTTTATATATCATCTACCTGAAAGCTGTGCAAATTGAGTCAGATATCGATGTACAATGTGATATGTTAAACGTCGGTAGAAATTTTGCTAAACTAGAAGTGACAATGACGAGTAAAAATCAAAAAGTGGCTAAAGCAATGATTATGTGTCAGTTAATAGATTAATAATAAGGGATTGTTAACGCAAGAAAGGATGAACGAACTATGGAAGCACAATTTAATGAAATCATGGACGTGATTGAATCTTATGAAACAATCATTATTCACCGTCATGTGAGACCGGATCCAGATGCATATGGATCTCAATTAGGATTGAAAGCTTATTTATCACTCAAATTCCCGCAAAAATCAATTTACGCAGTCGGTGAAACAGAACCTTCACTTGATTTTATCGGGAGTGTAGATGACATTGATGATGCGACTTATAATGATGCACTTGTAATCGTTTGTGATACCGCAAATGGTCCGAGGGTGAGTGATCAGCGCTATGTAAATGGTGACAAATTGATTAAAATCGATCACCATCCTGCCGTAGATCAATATGGTGACTTGAATTATGTAAGCACGGAAGCATCTTCAGCTTCAGAAATTATTTACGACATGATTGCGCATTTTAATGACTTTTCCATCATTGATGGTTCAGTCGCACGTTTATTATATTTAGGTATCGTCGGTGACACAGGACGTTTCTTATTTAATAATACAACGCCACATACGATGTCAGCAGCGGCAACATTGTTAGCGTATGACTTTAATCACAATGCTGAACTAAACCAATTAGCTGAAAAAGATCCTAAACTGCTTCCGTTCCAAGGTTACATCTTACAAAACTTTGAACTCGACGAAAACGGATTCTGTCAGGTTGTTATTATAAAAGATATCCTTGAAGAATATGGTCTTGCTTCAAACGAAGCGGCATTATTCGTCAATACAGTGGCAGATATTAAAGGATTGAAAGTATGGGTGTTTGCGGTTGATGAAGGTACAGAAATACGCTGTCGCATCCGTTCTAAAGATATTGTCATTAACGATGTAGCGAGTGATTTTGGTGGCGGTGGCCATCCGAATGCTTCAGGCGCTTCTGTAGTTGATTGGGACACATTTAAACAGCTCGCGCAAGCATTGAAACAGAAATTATAATTACGAGCATAGGAGGATTTGAGCATGGTAGTGCATTTGAATATTCATAGCGCGTATGACTTATTACACTCTAGTTTGCGCATCAAAGATGTGATTGCTAAAGCTGCGACAGAAGGTTATACGGCGCTTGCACTTACGAATCAGAATGTGTTGTTTGGTGTACCTCAGTTCTATGATGCTTGTGTTGATGCGAATATTCATCCTATGCTTGGCATGACTGTGACATTAACAGATGATTTACGACAAGTAGAGACCGTTTTATTAGCTCAAAATAACACCGGTCTACAGCATTTATATCAACTTTCTTCCAATTTAAATCTAGCTGGAAAGGAAGAAACACCTGTCAGTTGGTTATCATCGTATCAAGATGATTTAATTATTATTTTTAAAAACGTAGAAGCAGACGATGAAGCATTGATTAAACAATTTGTAGAGCATCCTCACATTTATGTGAATCACGAGAGCGAAGTTACATTTCAGCTTCCGCAAGTATGGGCAGAGACGGCGCGCTATCTTGATGCTAATGATTACGATATGATTGCTGCATTACAAGCAATTCATAACAACGACAAGCTAGATTTGGTGAATGAAGCACCGAACCTGGATGAACATTTTAAATCACAAGAAGACCTTAATCAGTTGGAAATGCCAGAAGCCATTTGGCAACACACTTCTGAAGTGGCTGAATTATGCCAAGCTACGATTGAGTATCACCAAGATTTACTTCCTAATTTTAAAACGCCGGATGGTAGCACAGCGAAAGATTATTTATGGCAGTTGTTACAACAAAATCTCGTCGATTTCGATTTGAACAGCGAAACATATGAAGCGCGCTTGAAACATGAATTCAGCATCATTACGGATATGGGGTTTGAAGATTACTTCCTCATCGTCAGTGATCTAATCCATTATGCGAAAACACATGACGTGATGGTAGGACCAGGGCGTGGTTCATCAGCAGGATCACTCGTCAGTTATTTATTAGGTATTACGACGATTGATCCGATACGCTACAATCTGTTATTTGAACGTTTCCTTAATCCGGAACGTGTCACCATGCCTGATATTGATATTGACTTTGAGGATACGAAACGAGAAAAAGTCATTCAGTATGTTCAACGAAAATATGGCAATCAACACGTGTCAGGTATCGTTACGTTTGGACATTTACTAGCACGAGCTGTAGCACGTGATGTAGGACGAATCATGGGCTTTGACGATACGACTTTAAACGAGATGAGCGCACTCATTCCACATCGTTTAGGCATCACGTTAGATCAGGCTTATGAACAAGATGACTTTCAAGCTTTTGTTCACCGTAATCATCGACATGAAAAATGGTTCGAACTATGTAAGAAATTAGAAGGTCTACCACGCCATACATCAACCCACGCAGCCGGAATTATCATCAATGATCAACCACTCGAGCAATACATTCCGTTAACTTCTGGAGATAACGGTTTGTTAACACAGTGGACGATGACTGAGGCAGAACGTTTAGGATTACTTAAAATAGACTTTTTAGGCTTACGTAATTTATCTATTATTCATCAAATTACAAAGCAGTTGAAGAAAGATCTAAATATTGATATCGATATTGAACAAATTCCATTAGACGATCCGAAAGTGTTTAAATTATTGTCACGCGGAGATACGACAGGTGTGTTCCAACTTGAATCGGACGGCATTCGTAATGTGCTCAAGCGGCTCCAACCTGAACATTTTGAAGATATTGTAGCCGTTACATCACTTTACCGACCTGGTCCAATGGAAGAAATACCGACCTATATCGCTCGGAGACATGACCCTTCTAAAGTCGAATACCTCCATCCAGATCTAGAACCGATTTTAAAATCTACGTATGGCGTCATTATTTATCAAGAACAAATCATGCAGATTGCGAGTCAGTTCGCTGGATTTAGTTATGGTGAAGCGGATATTTTACGCAGAGCGATGAGTAAGAAAAATCGTGAAGTGTTAGAAAGTGAACGAAAACACTTTATCGAAGGTGCAGTTGAACGGAATTATCCTGAACAAGTGAGTAAACAAATCTTTGACTTGATTTTAAAATTCGCAGACTACGGTTTTGCGCGTGCACACGCTGTCAGCTATTCAAAAATAGCGTACATCATGGCTTATTTAAAAGTGCACTATCCACATTATTTTTATGCAAACATTTTAAGCAATGTTATTGGTAACGATAAAAAAACAGCGATGATGATTGATGAAGCAAAACAACAACGTTTACGTATATTACCGCCACATATCAATGAAAGTCACTGGTTTTATCGGGCGACGAAATCAGGGATATACTTATCACTCGGAGCGGTGAAAGGCATTGGCTATCAAAGTGTGAAATTAATAGTTGAAGAACGTCGGAATCAAGGTCCGTATAAAGATTTCTTTGATTTCGCACGGCGCATACCGAAACGAATTAAAAATCGCAAGTTACTCGAATCGCTCATCTTAGTCGGTGCGTTTGATTGCTTTAAACAGAATAGGGCAACACTACTGCGTACGATAGATCAGGTGTTAGATGACGTTTCAGATGTCGAACAAGACCTTACGATTTTTGATGTGCTTACACCTAAGGCGACCTATGAAGAACAAGAAGAATTGTCTGACAAACAGCTGAGTGAATATGAAAAAGAACATCTAGGTTTTTATATTACGAAACATCCCGTTGAAAAAGCATTTGATAAACTTCAATATTTAGGTATCTTTAAATTGTCTAATGCGAAGCAAAATCAACCGATTTTCGCACAAATCGATGACGTGAGACGGATACGTACAAAGAATGGCCAAAACATGGCGTTCATCGTACTGAATGATGGTCAGCACGTGTTAGATTGCGTCGTTTTCCCAGATCAATTCAAACGTTATGAATTGTTATTGAAAGCTGAGCAACAGGTGATCGCGAAAGGTAAGTTCGAAATGCGTAATAATAAAAAACAATTAATCGTTCAACAGCTTCAAGATGTAGAAACCTTTGAAAATGAAAAATTTGAGCATGCTCGACAAATCATTATTAGAAAAAATAGTTCAAGTGAGGCTCAAACGGAATTATTTACAGATGAAACCACGCATGTGTTACCGGTTAATTATTATGATGAAACACAGGGACAAATGACGCATATTGGCAACTTACGACACGATTCACAAATAATGTTGAAATTTATTAAGTTATTTTCACCAAGAGATATAAGAATTATTTAACTTTTACAGTATATGAAATTATGGTATAGTAAACTGATGGTTATATCATACTGTCAGTTTACAATTTTTTGTATGATGACATGACTTGATAGATAAAAGATGTTTTTCTATAATGCTTATATCTTTTTATTACATTAATTTGACTTTGTAAGGGTATATCACGCGATTTGATAGATTGATGTAATAAAAACATATACGTTAAATTTTGTATAATGAATCAATCATACGCAAATGTTGCTTATAAATGTGTGAATCATATGATTGTGCGATGCATGATTGTTATGCTAATGAATAAATGAACTTTAACTCAACGGATATGTGGAGGTTGACTTATGTTTAAAGATTTTTTTAACAGAAGTAGTAAAAAGAAAAAATATGTAACTGTTTCTGATTCAAAACAAAATGAAGTGCCTGCGGGTATCATGACGAAATGTCCTAAATGTAAAAAAATAATGTATACGAAAGAACTCGCTGAAAATTTAAATGTGTGCTTCAACTGTGATCACCACATTGCATTGTCAGCGTATAAACGTATCGAAGCCATTTCTGATGAAGGTACGTTTAAGGAGTTTGACAAAGGGATGACCTCTGCAAATCCATTAGATTTTCCTGGTTACGAAGAAAAAATTCATAAAGACCAGTCTAAAACAGAATTGAATGAAGCAGTTGTGACAGGCACTGCTGAACTTGAAGGTGTACCATTTGGTGTAGCTGTGATGGATGCACGCTTTAGAATGGGTAGTATGGGTTCTGTTGTCGGTGAGAAAATTTGTCGCATCATTGAACATTGTACGGAACAACGCTTACCATTTATTTTATTCTCAGCCAGTGGTGGCGCAAGAATGCAAGAAGGGATTATTTCATTAATGCAAATGGCTAAAACCAGCGTGTCACTTAAAAAACATGCGGAAGCTGGTTTGTTATATATATCTTATTTAACTAATCCTACAACTGGAGGCGTTTCAGCAAGTTTCGCTTCTGTGGGTGATATCAATATCAGTGAACCGAAAGCGTTAATTGGCTTTGCGGGTCGCCGTGTCATTGAACAAACAATTAATGAAAAATTACCTGATGATTTCCAAACAGCAGAGTTTTTACTTGAACACGGTCAGTTAGATAAAGTGGTTCATCGTAAAGAGATGAAAAATACCTTAGCTAATATTTTAAAAATGCACCAAGAGGTGAAAGACAATGCTTGAGTTTGAAAAGCCATTATTTGAAATCCGTCATAAAATCGATGCACTGAAAGAATCTCAACAAAAGAATGATGTTGATTTACAAGATGAAATCGACATGTTAGAAGCATCTTTAGATCGAGAAACAGAAAAAGTTTATACGAATTTAAAACCATGGGATCGCGTCCAACTTGCACGACTCCAAGAACGTCCTACAACGTTAGATTATATTCCGTATATCTTTGATTCATTTATTGAATTACACGGAGATCGCAATTACCGTGACGATCCTGCGATGATCGGAGGCATCGGTTATCTAAATGGTCAACCTGTCACAGTTGTCGGTCAACAACGTGGTAAAGATACGAAAGATAATATTTATCGTAACTTTGGTATGGCGCATCCTGAAGGATATCGTAAGGCACTTAGATTGATGAAACAAGCTGAGAAATTCAATCGTCCCATCTTCACATTTATAGATACCAAAGGTGCATATCCAGGTAAAGCTGCTGAAGAACGTGGTCAAAGTGAATCAATCGCGACGAACTTAGTTGAAATGGCAGACTTATCTGTACCTGTCATTTCTATCGTCATCGGTGAAGGCGGTAGCGGTGGTGCATTAGGTTTAGGTATTGCAAACCGCATCATCATGCTAGAAAATAGTACTTATTCCGTTATTTCTCCAGAAGGTGCTGCAGCCTTGCTTTGGAAAGATAGTAATCTAGCTAAAATCGCTGCAGAAACAATGAAAATTACAGCAGACGATCTCTATCAAATGGGTATCGTGGATCATGTCATAAATGAACCTCTTGGCGGTGCGCATCACGATATTGAAACACAAGCTGAACGAATTAAATCACAATTTGAAACACAATTAAGTGAGTTAACAGACATGAGTGGAGAAGCATTGGTAGAAGACCGTTATGAAAAATTCCGTCATATCGGGGAATATAACGAACCAAAATAAAATCATGAAATAGCGTACGTGTTGTATTGATGTTGAAAATGCATGAATACAACACGTTTTTTATGTGAAAAAGCACTGTGATGAGTAAAGATTTTTTATTTTGAAGGCATTTATGAGGCTTGAGTCGATTAAGTGTAAAAATAAAGGGAATAAGTAAAAAAATACTTTAGTTATTTCAGTGTTCGAAGGTGTAATCGGTGCACTTTACTGCTGTTGAAAACGCTTAATCATAGGTTTCAAATGTGATTTTTATAACAAGCCATAGCGTGACACGACGCTTTTTATCAGTGAAACGTTTTCATTGATTTCAAGCCCAATTTTAATAGCAAAGGGCAACAAAGTGTGGTATTTTTAGAGTAAGAAAAACAAGGCAGAAAGGTATGACGTCATGAAAAAAATTGCGGTTTTAACAAGTGGTGGAGACGCACCCGGAATGAATGCAGCTGTTCGTGCAGTTGTACGTAAAGCGATTTATAACAACGTCGAAGTATATGGTATCTTTCAGGGTTATCAAGGTTTAGTCAATGATGAAATTGAAAAGCTTGAACTCGGTTCAGTAGGGGATACAATTCAACGCGGAGGAACTTTTCTTTATTCTGCACGATGCCCAGAATTTAAAGAGGCATCTGTTCGTCAAAAAGGAATAGAGAATTTGAAAAAACGAGGGATTGAAGGTTTAGTTGTTATCGGTGGTGATGGGAGCTACCGTGGTGCACAACGCATCAGTGAGGAATGTAAAGAAATTCAAACGATTGGTGTGCCCGGCACGATCGATAATGATATCAATGGCACGGATTTCACGATTGGGTTTGATACAGCGCTCAATACCATTATTGAGTCAGTCGATAAAATCCGTGACACAGCTTCAAGTCATGCCCGTACTTTTATTATAGAAGTCATGGGTCGTGATTGCGGTGATTTAGCACTGTGGGCAGGTATGTCTGTCGGCGCTGAAACGATCATCGTTCCAGAAATGAGTGTCGATATTCGCGAAATTGCAGAGCGTATTGAAAGCGGCATTAAACGCGGTAAAAAACACTCTATTATCATCGTTGCAGAAGGCTGTATGTCAGGACAAGCATGTGCAGACGAACTATTAAAATACATCAATGTAGATGCACGTGTATCTGTACTCGGTCACATACAACGTGGTGGCAGCCCGACAGGTAATGACCGAGTGCTTGCGTCACGCTTAGGCGGTTTCGCTGTTGACTTATTGTTGAATGGTGAAACAGCTCAAGGTGTTGGCATCAAAGATAACCAACTCGTCAGCACACCATTTGATGATATTTTCACTGCGAACGATCACAAATTTAATCACAAGATGTATGAACTAACTAAAGAATTATCTATATAAATATTGGGAGGCTTTTTAGAATGAGAAAAACAAAAATTGTTTGTACGATTGGACCAGCTTCTGAATCAGAAGAAATGTTAGAAAAACTAATGAAAGCTGGTATGAATGTCGCTCGTTTAAACTTTTCACACGGTGACCACGATGAGCATAAAACACGTATCGATCGTATCCGCAAAATTTCAAAAAAATTGGGCCAAACAGTGGCTATCTTACTCGATACAAAAGGACCTGAAATCCGCACACACAATATGCAAAATGGTGCGATTGAATTAGAAAAAGGCTCTGAAGTGACAGTGAGCATGACAGAGGTTGAAGGTACGAAAGATAAATTCTCAGTGACTTATGACCATCTCATTAACGACGTTGATAAAGGTTCCTATATTTTACTAGATGACGGTTTAATCGAACTACAAGTTAAAGACATTGATCACGATAAAGGCGAAGTCCTCTGTGACGTGTTAAATACTGGCGAATTGAAAAACAAAAAAGGCGTAAACTTACCTGGCGTTAAAGTGAGCTTACCAGGTATTACAGATAAAGATGCGGATGATATTCGTTTTGGTATCCGAGAAGGTATCGACTTCATCGCCGCAAGTTTCGTACGTCGCCCAAGTGACGTATTAGATATTCGCAAATTGTTAGAAGAAGAAAACAATACAAACATCAGCATTATTCCTAAAATTGAAAACCAAGAAGGTATCGATAACATCAAAGAAATTTTAGAAGTATCTGATGGATTAATGGTTGCTCGTGGTGATATGGGTGTCGAAATCCCGCCTGAATCCGTACCAATGGTTCAAAAAGATTTAATCAGACAATGTAATAAATTAGGTAAACCAGTCATTACGGCTACACAAATGTTAGATTCAATGCAACGCAATCCACGTGCCACAAGAGCAGAAGCAAGTGACGTGGCCAATGCGATTTATGACGGTACCGATGCAGTAATGTTATCTGGTGAAACAGCAGCAGGTCAATATCCAATTGAAGCGGTCAAAACAATGCGTAACATTGCGGTATCAGCTGAAGCAGCGCAAGATTATAAAAAATTACTATCAGATCGCACAAAACTTGTAGAAACTTCACTCGTTAATGCGATCGGCGTATCTGTGGCACACACAGCACTAAACTTAAATGTAGAAGCAATCGTAGCTGCAACAGAAAGTGGCTCAACCGCACGTACGATTTCTAAATACCGTCCAAAATCTGACATCATCGCAGTGACACCTAGCGTAGAAACTGCACGTCAATGTGCTTTAGTATGGGGCATTCATCCAGTCATTAAAGAAGGACGTAAAACAACAGATGAATTATTAAATAACGCAGTTGCGACTGCAGTTGAAACAGAACGAGTTAAAAATGGTGACCTCATCATCATAACTGCAGGCGTTCCAACAGGTGAACAAGGTACAACAAACATGATGAAACTTCACTTAGTTGGTGATGAAATCGCAGCTGGTCAAGGTGTAGGACGTACTTCAGTTGTGGGTCATACAGTCATTGCTAATGATGCAAGTGACTTAGAAGGTAAAGACTTATCAGATTCTATCATCGTTACAAATTCAGTCGATGAAACACTTGTCCCTTACATTGAAAAAGCAGTGGGCTTAGTTACTGAAGAAAACGGCTTGACTTCACCAAGTGCAATCATCGGATTAGAAAAAGGTATTCCAACCATTGTAGGTGTCGACAATGCTACTTCTACTTTTGATGAAGGTATCCTTGTGACTGTTGATGCCAACCAAGGTAAAGTCTTCGAAGGTTACGCAAACGTACTTTGATTCATTCTTAAAAATTAATACAACGCTACACATATAAAAAGGCTAGGACTTTTGAAGTCCTAGCCTCTTCTTTTAGTTATCCATTTGTTGTTTAACTTTTCTATATCTCCAATACATAAGCGCTAATATGATAAACCATATCGGTGTAAGGAAGATTGCTATTCGTGTTGTCTCGTTGATAAACAGTAATATAAATACAGTTAGGAAGAAACCTAACACAACATATGCCATTCCTTTACCACCAGGTAGTTTATAAATTGCTCGTTGATGCTCATCTGGGTGCTGACTCGCATAACGGATATATGCAATTGTGATTAAAGCCCATACAAATAAGAACAGGACGGTAGAAATCGTTGTGATATATGAGAATACGAGTGTTGCATTCGGTATGATGTAATTGAGTAATGCAGCGATAAGTAACATCATAGAAGAAACGATAATCGCAATGTTCGGCACACCATGTTTATTTTTAGATTTAAAAATAGGTGGCGCTTGATCTTCATTCGCTAATCCGAATAACATTCGGCTATTTGAGAAAATACCACTATTGCATGAAGATGCCGCTGCTGTAAGTACAACGAAATTAATGACACCAGCTGCAAATGGGATACCGATCAGTGAGAAAAGTCTTACAAATGGACTTTCTTCGGGATCTAATTTTTCCCAAGGAATGATAGACATAATCACGAACAGTGAACCGACATAAAAGATAAGTACACGTAAAGGCACACTGTTGATTGCTTTAGGGATCGTTTTTCTTGGATCCTGTGTTTCTCCAGCTGTGACACCGATGAGTTCAACTCCTACAAATGAAAATGTAGCCATTTGGAAGGACATTAAGAAACCACTGAGACCTTTAGGGAAAACACCGTGATCATAAAGATTGCTCACTGACGCTTTACCGAAAGTAGTTTCATACGCCATCAGTATCATGACAATTCCGACTACAATCAGTGCGATGATTGTGACGATTTTAATGATAGAGAACCAAAATTCTAATTCACCGAACATTTTTGCACTCAATAAGTTCAATGACATCAACACTAAGACACAAAATAACGCGCTGATCCAGTTCGGTATATCTGGGAACCAGAAACTGACGTATTTGGCTACAGCTGTCACTTCGGCCATGCCGGTAATAACCCAACAGAACCAGTATGTCCAGCCAGTCACGAATCCAGCGAACGGACCTATGTATGCGTTTGTGACGTCGGCAAATGATTTAAAACCCGTATTTTCAACCATGATTTCACCGAGTCCACGCATGAACATAAAAAGCATAAACCCGATAATAATATAGGTTAATAGTATAGAGGGACCTGTTAAAGCAATGGTTTGCCCAGCCCCTAAAAAGAGTCCTGTTCCAATCGCTCCTCCAATTGCAATTAATTGGACGTGTCTGCTACTGAGCTCTCTTTGTAATTGTTGTTTTGCCATATATCAAGACTCCTTTTTCTATATACAACATTATGCTATTGAAAAAAGGATATGACAAGAACGAATATTCGTATCGTGTAAAATTTATACTTGTGCTAGCATTATGAATCGTTATCACATTTAATAAATAATTAAAAATTTCAGATAATTGAAGTGAATCCGATTTCAAAGTAAGATAAGATTATACAAAATATGATCAAAGGGGAAAGTATAAGGGATGGACATTTCATTTTGTATACGTTTTTAAATCAGTTGTGCTGAGTAATAAATGAATAAAAATAGGATTGCTTGAATGCAGATTTATCTTTAATTCATTGTTTGCTACAGTCATGCTGACAATCATCAAAAGGGGTCGAACTATTATCTGATTTCACCTCATGGTATGATTAAGAATAAGACAGAGATGAAACAACTGCGTTATTACATATAAATAGCGATACAAACATATAAGTGGAACGTAGTAATGTATCTGTTTCATTACGAAAGAGTAAAGGGGAAATTGATATGGCAGAACTTAAAAAAGGGTTAGAAGGTGTCATTGCAGCTGAAACAAAAGTGAGTTCTATCATCGATAGTCAATTAACATATGCGGGTTATGCTATAGATGATCTAGCGGAAAATGCTGAATTTGAAGAGATTATCTACTTATTATGGCACTATCGCTTACCTAACAAAGAAGAACTTCACGAATTAAAAGAAAAACTATTTAATTATATGACGTTAAATCCTCGTGTATACAGTCATTTTGAAGAATATGCGACAGATAATGTGCATCCGATGACGGCCTTAAGAACATCCGTTTCGTACATTGCACATTTCGATCCAAATGCTGAGGATGAAGAAGACAAAGAAAAGTTAGAACGCGCAATTCGTATTCAAGCGAAAATTGCTTCATTAGTCACAGCATTTGCAAGAGTAAGAGAAGGTAAAGAACCTGTGAAACCAAGTAAAGATTTAAATTATGCGGGTAACTTCTTATACATGTTAAAAGGAGAATTACCTGATGATATTGAAGTAGAAGCATTTAATAAAGCGCTCGTATTACATGCTGACCATGAATTAAACGCCTCTGCGTTCACTGCGCGTTGTGCGGTTTCCTCTTTATCAGATATGTATTCTGGTATCGTTGCAGCGGTAGGTTCATTAAAAGGACCGTTACACGGTGGCGCGAATGAACGCGTGATGAATATGTTATCAGAAGTTAAATCCATCGATGAAGTGGAAGCATATATTGATAATAAGATTGAAAATAAAGAAAAGATTATGGGATTTGGGCACCGGGTGTATAAAGACGGAGATCCTAGAGCGAAATACTTAAAAGAAATGAGCCGTAAAATCACAGAAGAAACTGGACAAAAACAACTGTTTGATATCTCAGTTAAAATCGCTGAGCAAATGAAAGAGAAAAAAGGACTCATAGCGAATGTGGACTTCTACAGTGCGACGGTATATCACAGCTTGAATATTCCACATGATCTCTTCACACCAATTTTTGCTGTAAGTCGTACAGCCGGTTGGATTGCACATATTTTTGAACAATATAGAGACAACCGCATCATGCGACCACGTGCGAAATATATCGGTGAGAAAGACCGCAAGTATGTGCCTATAGAAGAACGCTAAATCAATAAACAATAGATCACAATCAATAATCGAGTTGGAGGTTATACAATATGGCAGGTAGCAAGATTCAACGAGCAAATGAAGGATTATTAAACGTACCAAACGATCCCATTATTCCATTTATAATCGGAGATGGTATTGGACCAGATATTTGGAAAGCAGCACGCCGTGTCATCGATGCAGCTGTAGAAAAAGCATACAATGGTGAAAAACAAATTGTGTGGAAAGAAATTTTAGCAGGACAGAAAGCTTATGATACAACAAATGAGTGGCTGCCTAATGAAACGTTAGAAGCGATTAAAGAATATTTGATCGCAATTAAAGGCCCGTTAACAACACCGATTGGTGGCGGCATTCGCTCATTAAATGTGGCACTACGTCAAGAGTTAGATTTATTCACATGTTTAAGACCTGTTCGCTGGTTTAAAGGTGTACCGTCACCCGTTAAACATCCAGAAAAAACGGATATGGTTATCTTCCGTGAAAATACTGAAGATATTTATGCAGGTATCGAATATAAAGAAGGTACTGATGAAGTTAAAAAAGTGATTGAATTCTTAGAGCAAGAAATGGGTGCGAAAAACATTCGCTTCCCTGAAACAGCTGGTATTGGCATTAAACCTGTTTCAAAAGAGGGAACAGAACGTATAGTGCGTGCAGCCATACATTATGCGATAGATAATAATCGTAAATCTGTGACCCTCGTCCATAAAGGTAATATTATGAAATTTACAGAAGGTGCTTTCAAACAGTGGGGTTACGACGTAGCTCAAAACGAATTTGGGGATCACGTCTTTACATGGCAACAATATGATGAACTGGTTGAAAAAGAAGGTAAAGACGAAGCGAATAAAGCACAAGAAGCAGCTGTAAATGAAGGTAAAATCATTATCAAGGATTCGATTGCTGACATCTTTTTACAACAGATTTTAACACGTCCAGAAGATCATGATGTTGTCGCTACGATGAACTTAAACGGGGATTATATTTCTGATGCATTAGCAGCACAAGTCGGCGGTATCGGTATTGCACCAGGTGCAAACATCAATTATGAAACAGGTCATGCGATCTTTGAAGCAACACATGGTACAGCACCGAAATACGCTGGTTTAAATAAAGTGAATCCTTCATCTGAATTGTTAAGCGCAGTATTAATGTTGGAACATATTGGCTGGCAAGAAGCTGCGGACCTCATTACAGAAGCGGTAGAAAAAACAATCACATCTAAAGTCGTAACATATGATTTTGCTCGTATGTTAGAAGGGGCCACAGAAGTTTCTACTTCTGAGTTTGCGGATGAACTCATTAAAAATTTAGCTTAATACAAATGAACGCGTACATTAAAATTTAATACCATTAATTTAAGGAGAGCTTATGGCAAATGAAAGATAAAACATGTGAAAGGTTTTAACACGTTTGGCGAAGCTCTTCTTTTCATTTATCTATTGAGGTTTTATTAAAGTAGGATGTGGTAGGTATTTTAAAAACATTGCGATACTGTAAAAATTATGTAAATCTAATTTAAGTTATGTTATTTTTATTTGAAATTACGTTATAATTAACATTGTAAACATAAAGATGGAGGTACATTATGTCACAAAGAGTTCTAGTTGTTGATGATGAACAATCAATCGTAACGTTACTTAAATATAATTTAGAACAAGCAGGCTATGTTGTTGATGTAGCATATGATGGGGTCGCTGCTTTAAACAAAGTTAATACCGTTCATCCCGATTTAATTGTGTTAGACGTTATGTTACCTGAAAAAGATGGTATCGAAGTATGTAAAAGCATTCGCTCTGATAGAAATTTAGTACCAATTTTAATGTTAACCGCTAAAGATGATGAATTCGATCGTGTATTAGGCTTAGAACTAGGGGCAGACGATTATATGACAAAACCATTTTCTCCAAGAGAAGTGGTTGCACGTGTTAAAGCTATACTCAGACGTTCATCTATGGTGAGTGAACCAGAACAAGAAGAAACGGATGACAACGATATTATTATTGGATCTATTCGCATCAGACCAGAATATTTTGAAGTATATCGCGATGGAGAACTCTTAGAATTAACTCCAAAAGAATTTGAATTGTTGCTCTATCTCATTGAGCGACAAGGTCGTGTCATTACACGTGAACATATGTTAAATTCTGTATGGAATTATGAATTTGCTGGTGACTCTCGTATCGTAGATGTGCATATCAGTCACTTAAGAGATAAATTAGAAGAAAATCCTAAACAACCGAAATTAATCAAAACAGTCCGTGGTTTAGGCTATAAATTGGAGCGTCCTAAGGCTTAATGCTCAAATTTCATCAACGACTCTTAATACTTTTATGTACAATTACCATTGGGAGTTTCATAGGGTTAGGTTTAATTATATCGCACGTGGTCTTTGAGACGATGACCTCAAATCAAGAAACAGACTTAGATCACGAAGCCGAACATTTTATCAATTTATATCACGACGATAAAGAACAATTGATTCAGTCCAATGCTAAATCTGAACATTTAACCGTCATTATTAAAGAAGATGACAATACCATTTATAGCGTGAACAATGGTGTGGATGTGAATCACAGCATTTATAATGAAGCGAATCCTTCCAATCTTGCTTATGATAAATACCAAGGGGACCGTCGATTTACATACAAACATGAATATGATGGCAAAGATATCATATTAAGTGGTATCAATAATGGGATTATTGATTTACAAGTTCAAATATGGAAATACATTTCACTTATTTGCTTGTTCGTGTTGATTATTATTTTCTTCGTCGTCCGCAGTATTAATCGGACCTACATCAGACCCATCAATGAAGTAACCTATGCAACGAATCTACTAGCGGATGGGTATTACCATGTCCGTGTTCCAGAAAGTAACGTTAAAGAAACCAAAGATTTATTTGTGACAACCAATGAATTAGCTCGTAAATTACAACGTTTAAACCATAAGCAAAAATTACAATCTAATCGTTTGAAAACAACACTCAGAAACATTCCAAGTTCAGTACTTATGATTGATCGATACGGCAAAATTGTCGTCGCAAACCAGTCTTATTACGATGTTTTTACTCCGGAAAAAGAAGTCATTGAACGCAGTTACACTGATATTTTGGATATGGAACTTCAAACGATTGTTACACAAGCCTTTCAAACAGAAAAACCAATTTATGAACAAATTGAACTTCGATTCAATGAAGTCCATGATAAATACTTTGATACATCTTGTGTGCCGATTTTATCTAAATCTAAGAAAAATCTTTACGGTATGGTGCTCGTGCTGCATGACATTACAAACTTGAAAAAACTTGAAAATCTCAGAAGAGAATTTGTTGCTAATGTCTCTCACGAATTAAAAACACCAATTACTTCTATTAAAGGTTTTGCGGAAACACTGTTAGACGGTGCAAAAGAAGATACCAAATCACTCGATATGTTCTTAAACATCATTTTAAAAGAATCCAATCGTATCGAAACACTCGTGTTGGATCTACTCGATTTATCACATATTGAACAGCAAACCGAATTGGAAACAGAACCTGTAGATTTATCTAGTATTGCAGAATCACAAATTCAGCATTTATCAACGAAAGCAGAACAAAAAGACATAGAACTCATCAACGAAATAGAACCTCATATCATCATCGACGGCGATCAAGGTAAAGTAACCCAAGTCGTCGTGAACTTACTTGCCAATGCGATTAACTATTCACCTAAAGGTAAAGAAGTTATTGTCCGTGTCTTCAATGATCAGAAAAAACATATCCTTGAAGTACAAGACTTCGGTATTGGTATCAGTCCTGAAGATCAAAAACATATCTTTGAACGGTTTTATCGTGTAGATAAAGCAAGAAGTAGAGATTCTGGTGGTACAGGTCTGGGTCTATCAATTACGAAACATGTGGTTGAAGCCCATCATGGCCGTATCAATGTGGATAGTGAACTCGGAGAAGGTTCAACATTTAGAGTGACTTTCTTCGACTAATCATACAGACCCTGCACACTTACCATAAATAAAGTGTGTAGGGTTTTTATTTTAAACTCACTCGAGAACAAGGCTGGAATACACGCTACAGCGAATGAGTTCGGCTCGATTCGAAGATGTGATAAAATAGGATACAAATAGCACTGGAGGTTGAGACATTGAGTAAATTAGTATTAATAGATGGTAATAGTTTAAGTTTCCGTGCTTTTTATGCATTACCATTACTTCAAAATAAAGCAGGTATCCATACAAATGCGATTTATGGTTTTGCAATGCTATTAGAAAAAATCATGAAAGAAGAGCAACCGGATCATTTCTTAGTCGCATTTGATGCGGGAAAAACAACTTTCAGACATGAAACTTACAGTGATTATAAAGGTGGCCGTCAAAAAACACCACCAGAATTAAGTGAACAGTTACCGTATGTTAGACAATTATTAGATGCTTATCATATCAAACATTATGAATTAGACAATTATGAAGCAGATGATATTATTGGTACATTGAGTAAACAAGCGAATGAAGCGGATATGGAAACCATCATTGTGACAGGGGACCGAGATTTAACTCAACTCGCAACAGACAAAGTAACGATTTATTACACTAAAAAAGGGGTTACCGATGTAGATCACTATACCCCTGAATTTATTGCGGAAAAATATCAAGGGCTTGAACCAAAACAAATCATCGATATGAAAGGTTTGATGGGTGATAGTTCAGATAACATTCCTGGCGTTGCCGGAGTGGGTGAAAAAACTGCGATTAAACTGTTGAAACAGTATGATACAGTAGAAGGCGTTTATGAACATATTGATGATGTATCTGGTAAAAAATTAAAAGAAAAATTAGAGCAAGCAAAAGACGATGCATTTATGAGTAAACAGCTTGCGACGATTAATTGTGATAGCCCAATCGAAGTATCGGTCACAGATGCGAAATTACCAGAGGAAACTGATGATTCCGATAAAATTGCGTTATTCCAAAAACTAGAATTCAAGCAATTGCTCGCAGATTTAGATGTAGAAAATGATGACAGTGAAGTAGAAGAAAAAGAAATTGAAGTCTCAACAGATATCGAAGACGTTGATTTTTCAACATTATCTGAAGCGGCCATTCATTTTGAAAATGAAGATAGTAATTACTTAAAAGCTGATATATTAAAATTTGGAATCTACGATGGGGCACATTACGTCGTTATCGATGCCAAACAAGTTCCATCACATTCAGCACTAGTGAACTGGTTAGCAGATGAAACTACGGAAAAAGTCGTTTATGATGCGAAGAAAACTTATGCACTTGCTGCACGTCTTGATATTGAAATCAATGGGATTACGTTTGACGCCATGCTTGCGAGCTACTTGATTGATCCTTCGCATACTATTGAAGATGTGCATTCTGTCATGACGGAATATCAACAAAACTATGTCCGTTCAGATGTACAAATTTATGGTAAAGGGAAGAAACGTCAAATACCTGAAGATGACACATTGAACTATCATGTGGCGACGATATTAGAAAGTGTAGATCAATCTCAACCTCGTATGTTAGAAATCTTAGAATCTCATAATCAACGTGCTTTACTCACTGATCTTGAATTACCGCTGGCACGTATTTTAAGTAAGATGGAAGTGCGCGGCATTTATACAGATGTCACGGATTTACAAGATATGGAAACTGAAATCCAACAAAAATTAGACCGCCTCATCGCACAAATTCATGAAGCGGCGGGTGAAACATTTAATATCAATTCACCTAAACAACTGGGTGTGGCATTATTTGAAAAACTGAAATTACCAGTTATTAAAAAAACGAAAACAGGTTATTCCACAGCGGTAGATGTACTAGAAAAATTGCAAGGTGAACATCCGATTATTGATGATATTTTAGAATATCGCACATTATCTAAACTACAATCAACTTATGTCGAAGGCCTACAAAAGGATATTGGAGAAGACGAACGTATCCATACACGTTTTAACCAAACGTTAGCACAAACTGGCCGTTTGTCATCAGTCGATCCAAACCTTCAAAATATCCCGATGCGTTTAGAAGAAGGACGTAAAATTCGTCGCGCGTTCAAACCGACACATGATGATAGCGTGATTCTTTCTGCGGATTACTCTCAAATTGAACTTCGTGTACTAGCGCATATTACACAGGATGAAAGTATGAAACGTGCCTTCAACGCAGATCAAGATATTCACACAGCGACTGCCGTAAAAGTGTTTGGCGTAGAAAGTGACGACGTAGATAGTCTCATGCGACGCCAAGCGAAAGCGGTCAACTTCGGTATTGTGTATGGCATTAGTGATTATGGTTTGAGCCAAAACCTTGGCATTACACGTAAAGAAGCAAAACGCTTTATTGATGACTATTTAAATAGCTTTCCAAAAGTGAAAGAATATATGGATAACATCGTTAAAGAAGCGAAAGCACAAGGCTATGTAGAGACACTGTTACATCGTCGTAGATATATTCCAGATATCACGAGTCGTAATTTCAACCTACGTAGTTTCGCGGAACGTATTGCGATGAATACGCCAATACAAGGTAGTGCGGCTGATATTATTAAACTCGCGATGGTCAATTATGACCGTGAAGTGCAAAACACAGATTTCCATGCAGAATTATTACTTCAAGTGCATGACGAATTGATATTTGAAGTACCTAAAGATGAAGTTGACGCCTTTAGTGAATTCATCACGGACGTTATGGACCATGCACTAGATCTCGATGTACCGTTAGAAGTAGAATCTAGTTACGGTGATACATGGTACGATGCCAAATAGAAAGAAGGTGTAAGTATGCCTGAACTTCCTGAAGTTGAACATGTTAAACGAGGCATACAACCATTTATTGAAGGAGAGACGATCGAACGGGTCGTGTTCTCTGATAAAGTTGCAGAAGGAAAAGCTGCAGGTCGTGAAACTATTATTAAAGGCATAACACTCGATGGTTTTAAACAATACTCAGAGGGTTATATCATTGAACGGGTAGCAAGATTGAGTAAATACATTACCTTCAATATTCGTAAAGCTGATGAAGAACGGATACTTGTGAGCCATCTCGGTATGGCAGGTGGCTTCTTTATCGTGTCACAACTCGAAGACATCAGCGTGCCGAATTATCGCAAACATTGGCACGTGATTTTCGAATTAAGTAATGGTATGAAGCTCGTTTACTCTGATATTAGACGCTTTGGAGAAATACGAAATATATCAGATTACGATGCATATCCATCATTGTTAGAGATCGCACCAGATCCGTTTGATGATGCGGCTTATCCGCATTATCTCGAAAGCTTCAATCAGAAATTTTACCAAAACAAACCTGTGAAACAGTTTATACTCGATCATCGTGTCGTTGCTGGATGTGGTAATATTTACGCTTGCGAAGCATTGTTTGAAAGTGGAATTGACCCATCACGACTTGTTAAAGATCTTACGCAAGAGGAAAGGGACCGCTTATTTCAACATGTTCGAAATGTGTTGGAAAAGGGTATAAAATACGGAGGTACCAGCATTTCTGATTATAGACATGCAGATGGTGCAGCTGGTACGATGCAGTTACATTTAAATGTTTATAAGCAAAAGGTATGTCACAATTGTGGTTCATCGATTGAAACTAAAATTGTTGCAGGACGTAATAGTCATTATTGTCCGGCATGCCAACGTTAAAGAAAGAGGGAAATTATGCCAAAAGTCATTGGATTAACTGGCGGTATCGCATCAGGTAAATCAACGGTTTCAGAATTATTAACCGCTTATGGATTTAAAATCGTCGATGCGGATATTGCTTCTCGAAAAGCAGTAGCTAAAGGAACGAAAGGATTAGAACAAGTGCGTGAAGCATTTGGAGATGAAGCGATTCAACCCGATGGTGAAATGGATAGACAATATGTTGGAGATATTGTCTTTAATCAACCAGAAAAACGCATTGAACTCAATAACATTGTTCATCCGATTGTCCGCCAGATCATGGATGAAGAGAAAAATGAATATCTGGAACAAGGACACAATGTCATCATGGATATTCCGCTTCTATTTGAAAACGAACTTCAAGATACAGTAGACGAAGTATGGCTCGTGTATACGTCTGAAAGTATTCAAATAGATCGATTGATGGAACGAAATGATATGTCTGTAGAAGATGCGAAAGCACGTGTCTACAGCCAAATCTCAATCGATAAGAAAAGCCGTATGGCAGACCATGTGATTGACAATCTGGATTCAAAACTACAATTAAAACAAAATCTAGAGAAACTATTGATTGATCAAGGCTTTATTGAAGCTTACGATCCAGAGAGTGATGACGATACAAATTCGTAAAATAAATGAATAAAAATAGATATTAGTCTTTGGGAGTTAATGTTACTTATGGCAATAACTTTCAAAGACTTTTTTAAAATAATTTTTCGTAATCGCTTTCATATTTCGTCGTTTATGTTATACTCAAATTATAAAAGTATAACACAAATGATGAGGGGTGCTTTAAATGGCAACAAATATTGCAATTAACGGAATGGGACGTATTGGACGAATGGTGTTGAGAATCGCATTGAAAAAAGAAGACCTAAACATCGTCGCAATTAATGCGAGTTATCCACCTGAAACCATTGCTCATTTAGTTAATTACGATACGACGCATGGTAGATACGATAAAAAAGTAGAAGCAACTGAAACTGGAATCAAAGTAGATGGACATGAAATTAAATTGGTTTCTGACCGTAATCCAGAGAATTTACCATGGGAAACGCTCGATATAGACCTTGTGATTGATGCAACAGGGGTATTTAATCACGGAGATAAAGCACAAGCGCATATTGAAGCTGGTGCAAAAAAAGTATTACTCACTGGACCATCTAAAGGTGGACATGTACAAATGGTTGTCAAAGGTGTCAACAATGATCAGTTAGATTTAGATACATACGATATCTTTAGTAATGCATCATGTACAACGAACTGTATTGGTCCTGTAGCGAAAGTGTTAAATGATACATTTGGCATTGAAAATGGTCTAATGACAACAGTTCATGCGATTACAAATGACCAAAAAAACATTGATAATCCGCATAAAGATTTACGTCGTGCACGTTCATGTAATGAAAGCATTATTCCTACTTCTACAGGGGCAGCAAAAGCATTGAAAGAAGTGATGCCAGAATTAGAAGGTAAACTTCATGGTTTAGCTTTACGTGTACCTACGAAAAATGTATCTCTCGTCGATCTCGTTGTCGATTTAAAACAAGATGTTACAGTAGAAGAAGTGAACCAAGCATTTAGAGATCATGACTTACAAGGCGTGATTGATACCGTCGATGAACCGCTTGTTTCAGTAGACTTCAATACTGACCCTCATTCAGCCATTGTGGATACATTAAGTACAATGCAAATGGGCAGCCGTAAAGTGAAAGTCATCGCTTGGTATGATAACGAATGGGGTTATTCAAACCGAGTGGTAGAAATTGCACAACAAATCGGTGAGCAATTAGCAGCGAAACAAACCACAACAGCACAATAAACATTGAACATCATAAAATGTACAATTAAATCATGATATAAAGTAATTAGGCTGGGAAGCTATTTCCCAGTCTTTTGTTTTATCGAAGAAAGTCACGAGAGGCGTTCAATATAATAAGGTAATATTTAAATGGACTAAAGCAAGCGTCTTATTCTAATTGACTATGCTTTAAGAGATGTAAGGTTTTATAGTATAATAGACCATAATTCAGAATGACAGTCCATTTGATGTTCAAATGTTACAGAACATTAATCATGCCTCATATTAGGTTGAAATGCCCATTTTATCATGTCTATGAAAGCAATCTCATAGCGACTAAATCAACACAGTTATTAGGTAAATATAGAGTATGAAATATGGAGGAAAGGAGCAAAATACACAAGTCACAAAGTACAAGACAATGCAGTAGATTGGAACGTTGTCTTATTGAATGTAGGTAAAGTAGAATGCTTGTTATCAGAAGTCGGGAACCGTTAAAGCTTAATTCCTACAGAAGTTGTCGTTTGTGTATAAGTGATAGATATGAAATGTCCGAAATGTAATGCTACAAATTCTCGTGTTGTTGATTCAAGACATGCAGACGAAGTGAATGCGATTAGACGAAGAAGAGAATGTGAATCATGTGGGACAAGATTTACCACATTCGAACATATTGAAAAACGCCCGCTTATTGTGGTGAAAAAAGATGGTACGAGAGAGCAATTTTTACGTGAAAAAATATTAAATGGTTTAGTGCGTTCATGTGAAAAACGGCCTGTACGCTATGAACAATTAGAAGAAATTACGAACAGTGTCGAATGGGGATTAAGAGATGGGGGTCAAGCAGAGGTTTCTTCCAGAGAAATCGGAGAACTCGTCATGAATCTACTGATGGAAGTCGATCAAGTTTCTTATGTCCGATTTGCCTCAGTATACAAAGAATTTAAAGATATTGATCAACTGCTGAGTTCAATGCAAGGCATGCTGTCACAAGAAAATCGGAGTGATTCATAAATGGGTTTACAGTCATATGACTACGGTTTAAGACCACATGACCATTTCAAAGTGTTGCGCAACTTTATTTTTACGCAACAACATTTAGATATTTTAAATCGTCTGTTCACACCCTTGATAGGTGCACAGGCTACAGGTTTATACATTTACTTAGACCAGTTTAAAGATACACCGCAAGAAACGGTCATGACACATTATGTCATCATGAATGAGCTGAAAACAAACTTATCAGAGTTTCGCCAAGCTATGGATTTATTAGAAGGGATTGGACTTGTTAAGACATTCGTAAAACACGATGAAAACCAATCTTCATTTGTGTATCAATTGGTTCAACCTCCAACAGCGAATCAATACTTCAATGATCCGATGTTATCAGTTTATTTATATAGTGAAGTAAGCAAACAGCGATACTTACAATTGAAGGCACATTTTGAAGATACAGAGGCCGTTGATTTATCACAATATCAAGAAACGACTCGTAAATATACGGATGTATTTACTATACCACGGGATAAAGATGTACCTGATTCACAACTTGTAAGACGAGATGAAACATATGATGGGGTCAATCTCAGCCACGTACAATTCGATTTTGAACAGTTATATGATTTATTGCAATCGCACTTTATTAGTTCGAATATCGTAACTAAAGAAGCTAAAAATTTAATCATTCAACTTGCGACGCTATATGGTTTAACACCAGAGGACATGAAGCGGATTATCTTGAAATCAATTACGAGTGCGCAAGAATTATCCTTTGAAGATCTAAGAAAGCATGCACGATCTTACTACTTGATGGAACATGAACAGCACCTTCCTCGCTTACAAGCTAAGCATGATCAACAGCCAGTACAGGGCATTGATGCGAAAGCGGAAGAAACAAATGGGCAAGATGACGAAAACATGTCTATGCAACAGTATATGAAACTGCTAGATGAAACGAGTCCGATTGATATGCTCGTGTCATGGTCTGATTCAGAACCAACCGTGAGTCAAAAAGCGCTCGTGGAAGAATTGGTAGAACAACAGAAACTATCATTTGGTGTGACAAACGTACTGTTACAATATGTCATGCTTAAAAATGATTATCGCTTACCTAAAGATTACATTAGAGAAATTGCTTCAAACTGGAAAAAATTAGAATTTAAAACAGCTTCAGAAGCGTATGAACATATCATGAAGCAAAAAGAAAATAGTCAAAAACGAAAAGCGAACAAAACGTCTTATACACAAAGACCGAAGAAAATTGTTTCGCGTGAGATGACACCAAAATGGTTGCAAGAGCGCCATCAATCTGACAATAATAAAGGGCAACAAGGTACACAAATGTCGGAAGAAGAAACAGCACAATTTGAAAAAGAAAAAGCTGCGTTAGCTAAAAGACTACGACAACGACGGAAGGAGGACTGAGTTTAAATGCAACAATTCAACGATATCATGGGGCCTTCCCGTGACTTACAAAAACGCATTGAGAAGATTAAAAGAGATGTTGTCAATGATCCAGATGTGAAACAATTTCTCGAAGATCATCGTGCGGAACTCACCAATGCGATGATTGATGAAGATTTAAATGTACTACAGGAATATAAAGATCAGCAAAAACATTATGATGGTCACGCATTTAAAGATTGTCCGAATTTCGTAAAAGGCCATGTACCTGAGCTTTATATTGATCAAAACCATATTAAAATCCGTTACCTTCCGTGTCCATGTAAAATCAAGCACGATGAAGAAAAACAACAAGCAAGTATGATTACGTCTCATTTTATGCAAAAAGATACACTTAATGCGCGACTCGAAGACATTTATATGAGCGATCGGAATCGCGTGGATATCATAGGTGCTGCAGAACAGTTTTGCCAGGCAATGAACTCCGAAAATCCACCGACAAAAGGATTTTATTTATACGGTCCGTTTGGCACGGGTAAATCATTTATCCTTGGTGCGATTGCAAATGAACTCAAATACGATAACATCCATTCAACACTTGTGTATCTGCCAGAATTGATTCGCACGTTAAAAAGTAGCTTTAAAGATGGCACATTTGAAAGCAAATTACAAGGCGTACGTGAAGCCAACATTCTCATGCTTGATGATATTGGGGCTGAAGAAACGACACCATGGGTCAGAGACGAGGTGCTCGGACCGTTGTTACACTATCGCATGATTCATGAACTCCCAACTTTCTTCAGTTCAAACATGGATTTAACTGAACTAGAACATCATCTATCAGTAACAAGGGAAGGTGCAGAGCTTACCAAGGCAGCACGTATATTAGAACGCATTAAAGTTTTAGCCAAACCATATTATCTTGAAGGAAAAAATCATCGAGAAGATTGAATTTTAAGCGACAAGGTGTATAATATAATTAAATCTTAATCAAAGTGAACGTATGTGAGGACATAATTCAAGCATGTCGTAATATCCAGAGAGCTAACGTCTGCTGCAAGTTTAGCTATTACGCACTTGAGTTACTCCCTCATGATATAGTATTTGTAATGAATACTCGGCTCAAGACCGTTATCTTAGGAAGAGTAAAGCATATAGACATGCTCCCGTGCATGCGTATGCTTAAAATTAGGGTGGTACCGCGAAGACCTCGCCCCTGTAATAGGAGTGAGGTCTTTTTTTATTTGCGCTAATGAGGGGTACGATGACTTTGATAAGTTATGCTAAATAGGAGGAAATCAGTGATGGATCAAATTAATATTCAGTTTCCAGATGGTAATACAAAGGCCTTTGATCAAGGCACAACAACTGAAGATATCGCACAATCAATCAGTCCTGGATTACGTAAAAAAGCAGTTGCAGGTAAATTTAATGGCAAAATGGTAGATTTAACACGTCCACTTGAAGAAGATGGTTCAATTGAAATCGTCACACCAGGTAGCGATGAAGCACTTGAAGTATTGCGTCATTCTACTGCGCATCTCATGGCACAAGCGTTAAAACGCCTTTACGGAGATGTAAAATTTGGTGTAGGTCCTGTCATTGATGGCGGATTTTACTACGATTTCGATGTAGAACAAAATATTTCTTCAGATGATTTCGACCAAATCGAAAAAACAATGAAAAAAATTGTAGATGAAAATCATAAAATCGAACGAAAAGTCGTATCACGTGAAGAAGCAAAAGCATTTTTCAAAGACGATCCTTATAAATTAGAATTGATTGATGCCATTCCAGAAGATGAAAATGTCACACTCTACACTCAAGGTGAGTTTACTGACTTATGCCGTGGTGTGCACGTACCATCAACATCTAAAATTAAAGAATTTAAATTATTATCTACAGCAGGTGCTTACTGGCGCGGTGACAGCGACAATAAAATGTTACAACGGATTTATGGTACTGCATTCTTCGACAAAAAAGATCTTAAAGCACACCTCAATATGCTAGAAGAACGTAAAGAACGTGATCACCGTAAAATCGGTAAAGAACTCGAATTGTTTACAACAAATCCATTAGTAGGTGCTGGTTTACCACTATGGTTACCAAATGGTGCAACAATTCGTCGTGAAATTGAACGTTACATTGTCGATAAAGAAGTAAGTATGGGTTATGACCATGTTTATACACCTGTTATGGCAAATGTTGATTTATATAAAACATCTGGACACTGGGATCACTATCAAGAAGATATGTTCCCTCCAATGTGTTTAGATGAAAATGAAAACATGGTACTTAGACCAATGAACTGTCCACACCATATGATGGTGTATGCGAACAAACCCCATTCTTACCGTGAACTACCAATACGTATCGCTGAATTAGGTACAATGCACCGTTATGAAGCAAGTGGTGCTGTGTCAGGTCTTCAACGTGTGAGAGGGATGACATTAAACGACGCCCACATTTTCGTAAGACCTGATCAAATTAAAGAAGAATTTAAACGCGTCGTGAACTTAATTTTAGATGTTTACGAAGACTTTGGTTTTGAAAACTACAGTTTCCGTTTAAGCTATCGTGATCCTGAAGATAAAGATAAATATTATGATGACGATGACATGTGGAATAAAGCAGAAGCAATGTTAAAAGAAGCGGTTGACGAACTTGGTTTAGATTATGAAGAAGCAATCGGTGAAGCGGCATTCTACGGTCCTAAACTCGACGTACAAGTTCAAACAGCAATGGGTAAAGAAGAAACGTTATCAACAGCACAACTTGACTTCTTATTACCACAAAAATTCGATCTAACTTATATCGGACAAGACGGTGAACATCATCGCCCAGTGGTTATCCATCGTGGTGTTGTATCTACAATGGAACGTTTCGTAGCATTCTTAACAGAAGAAACAAAAGGGGCTTTCCCAACATGGTTAGCGCCAAAACAAGTTGAGATTATTCCGGTTAACGTCGACCTTCATTATGACTACGCACGTACGATTCTCGATGAATTAAAATCTCACGGTGTCCGTGTAGAAATCGATGATCGTAATGAAAAAATGGGTTATAAAATCAGAGAAGCACAAATGCAAAAAATCCCTTATCAACTTGTCGTAGGTGATAAAGAGGTTGAAAACCAAGAAGTCAACGTTAGAAAATACGGTTCTAAAGATCAAGAAACAGTGGAAAAAGATGAGTTTATCTGGAATTTAATCGATGAAATTCGCTTAAAAAAACAAAGATCATAAAGTGATGCTTGAAACATCATGATGATTCATGTATATTTACATTTAAGCATTTAAAAATTATTGAAAATAAGAGTTAGAGGTCGCGTCTTTAATGAGTAACACCTTAGCTGTCTAATGGGACAGATGCTAACGTGGTGAAAGGTAAAGATGCCGAAATGAACATTAGCCATTACTAATGTTTGTTGGGGCAGTATTCGAAAGAAACTGAACTGTCACATATGTGATGTGCTACCGAATATAAATCATTCCAAATGGTTGCATATCAAAAAGGTATGCAACCATTTTTGATTTTGCTTAAACACTGTTTGTCAAAGCTTATATTGTTTATAAAACCACTCATATCTTTTGAGCTATGTGAAGTTAAGACAAGCAACTGTAGTGATAAACATATTAGTCGTTCCCCTCTATGTAGGAAAGGATAGGAAACTTCTATGGGAAATCAAAATAATGCTAACAACGATGTACAACGTGGTCTGAAAGATCGACACATATCGATGATCGCCATTGGGGGCTGTATCGGTACGGGTCTCTTTATGACCTCTGGTGGAGCGATACATGATGCCGGTGCCTTAGGTGCATTACTTGGTTATGCAATCATCGGCGCCATGGTGTTCTTCTTAATGACATCACTCGGTGAAATGGCAACATATTTACCAGTGTCAGGATCATTTAGTACGTATGCAACACGTTTCGTCGATCCGTCACTTGGATTCGCACTCGGTTGGAATTATTGGTTTAACTGGGTTATTACAGTAGCTGCTGACGTGACAATCGCTGCACAAATTATTCAGTATTGGTCACCGACGCAAGCGATTCCGGCTTGGATTTGGAGTCTCATTTTCTTAGTCATTATCTTTGCATTGAACGCTTTATCTGTTCGTGTATATGGTGAAAGTGAGTTCTGGTTTGCGCTGATTAAAGTGGTCACTGTGATTGTCTTCATTGTGATTGGTTTATTAACCATTCTCGGTATTATGGGTGGAGGATATGTCGGCTTTGATACCTTCACTAAAGGAGACGGTCCAATACTTGGTGATGGCTTAGGTGGCAGCTTACTCTCTATCCTTGGTGTGTTCTTAATCGCTGGATTCTCCTTCCAAGGGACAGAGTTAATTGGTATTACAGCTGGTGAATCAGAAAATCCTGAACGTGCTGTACCGAAAGCGATTAAACAAGTGTTCTGGAGAATTTTATTATTCTACGTGTTAGCGATCTTCGTCATCGGTATGTTAATACCTTATGATAGTCCGGCACTTATGGGCGGTGAAGAAGATGTAGCGACATCTCCATTCACATTAGTCTTTGAACATGCAGGTATTGCATTTGCTGCTTCTATCATGAATGCTGTCATCTTAACTTCAGTGTTATCAGCAGGTAACTCAGGGATGTATGCATCAACGCGTATGTTGTACTCAATGAGTAAAGATAAACTTGCGTTCTCAGCCTTTGGTAAAACGAACAAAAGTGGGGTGCCTTACATCTCACTCATCGTAACTGGAGCAATTGTCGTAGGGATCTTCTTCTTACAACATATTAGCGGTGACGCTTATGAATACATCGTCGCAGCAAGTGGTATGACCGGCTTTATCGCATGGGTTGGTATTGCGATCAGCCACTTCCGATTCAGACGCGCATTTAGTAAACAAAACTACGATAAATCTAAATTGAAATACAAAGCAAAATGGTTCCCATTCGGACCGATATTTGCGGGTATCCTATGTGTGCTAGTCATCATCGGACAAGATGTTGACTTCATCCAATCCGGTGATTTTAATCTCAATCGCTTTATTATCACTTATATGGGTATACCGATCTTCTTAATTTTCTTCTTCTATCATAAAATACGTTATAAAACTAAAATGATTCCGTTAGAAGAAGTTGATTTAAGACAAGACTTCAAAATGGATGATGTGAAACATCATGAGAATCAAAAATAATATTGAAAAGTATTGACTTATCGCATGTAAGTTGGTATGATTGTTCTTGTTGAATACGAAACGAACCAAGTAGAAGCACCCGCTTCTCACCTGTAGCGACGCCATAGAGCAGTTGGCAGGTTACTACGACATGGAACAATCATGTATGAAAGGGAGCGGGTAGCGTATGCTATCCGCTCTTTTGCTTGGGATAATTTCGTAAAAATCTTGGAGGTGTCAACCATAGCAAAAGATCAAACTCAAGTTAATGAGAAAATTCGAGCAAAAGAGATTCGTTTAATCGGACAAGATGGCGAACAAATTGGTGTTAAATCTAAACGTGAAGCGCTAGAAATGGCAGAACGCGTTGAGCTTGACGTTGTAGTCGTTGCTCCGAATGCAAAACCACCTGTTGCAAGAATTATGGATTATGGTAAATACAAATTCGAACAACAGAAAAAAGAAAAAGAAATGAAAAAGAAACAAAAAACAATTAACGTTAAAGAAATTCGCTTAAGTCCAACAATTGAAGACCACGATTTCAATACTAAATTGAAAAATGGTCGTAAATTCTTGTCTAAAGGCGATAAATGTAAAGTTTCTATTCGTTTCAGAGGACGTGCAATCACTCATAAAGAAATCGGTCAACGCGTATTAGAACGCTTTGCTGAAGAAACTAAAGATATTGCAACCGTTGAGCAAAAACCTAAAATGGACGGGCGCCAAATGTTCATCATGCTTGCGCCACAAAACGAAAAATAAACAATTAATCGTAGGAGGAAATTATCATGCCTAAAATGAAAACACACCGTGGAGCTGCTAAACGTGTTAAAAGAACTGGTTCAGGTCAATTAAAACGTTCAAGAGCTTTCACATCTCACTTATTTGCAAATAAAAATACAAAACAAAAACGTAAATTACGTAAAGCTAAATTAGTTAGCAAATCAGATATGAAACGCGTTAAATCATTATTAGCTTATAAAAAATAAGTGAAGGTATTCGATTAAATATAACGATAGTCTATTTCGTAAAGACATAATATAAGGAACACATATACAAGGAGGAATTCTTTATGCCACGAGTTAAAGGTGGAACAGTAACAAAAGCGCGTCGTAAAAAAACGATCAAATTAGCCAAAGGTTATTTTGGTGCAAAACGCACTTTATATAAAGTAGCAAAACAACAAGTTATGAAATCAGGTCAATACGCATTCCGTGACCGTCGTCAAAGAAAACGTGATTTCCGTAAATTATGGATCACACGTATCAATGCAGCTGCACGTCAACACGACATCAGCTACTCTCGTTTAATGAACGGCTTAAAACAAGCTGGTATCGATATCAACCGTAAAATGCTTTCAGAAATCGCTATTTCAGACGATAAAGCATTCGGTGAATTAGTATCAAAAGCGAAAGAAGCTTTAAAATAATATAAATTCAAACGCTTGGGTTTAGCCCAAGCGTTTTTTATTATCCCAATTTCTTATTTCAGAACGAGAGCGACTTCATCATAAGGGAATTTTGTTATTTTTTCACGCTCTTCACTGTTATCACTATCATTTTAAAACTATATGCAGTTTTGATAAAATAATTAAGAAGTCACAAGAAAAGGAGATTATTATGTCGAAATTTGATGAACAGATTATCGTAGTACCAAGAATAACCGTTTTTGATGAAGAAAAGAATCATTTTAACGGTTTTTTAGCTGGAGATCAGTCTCAAGCACAAGCTATTTATGAAACACTATCACAATACGAAGTCAAACGTCGTGGTGATATGGAAGAAGATCCAAGTTATAAACAATTAATCTCCTATTGTTTATTGGAAAATGAGAATGGTGAAATCCTTGTCTATGATCGCTTATCTGGCGGTGGAGAAGAAAGATTACATGGACAATCTTCAATCGGTGTCGGTGGTCATATGAATGATGTGCCGGATGCGACTTCAATTAATGAAGCTTTCCGCACAAATGCGCAACGTGAACTAAACGAAGAAGTGGGACTCAGTGATGACCATGCGCAAGACCTTGAATACATTGGTTTCATTAATGATGATACTAATGAAGTAGGACAAGTACATCTAGGTGTTGTTTTTAAAATCAAAGTCTCAAGCGACGATGTAGAAGCAAAAGAAACTGACACATTGAAAATAGCATGGAAATCTTACGAAGATATCAACAATTATGATGATTTTGAAACATGGAGTGCACTGATTTTGGAAGCACTAGCATAGGAGTGGGTCAATGTCTGATATAATTCCATTTCCACAATCTAAAAATAAATTAATCAGAGATATTAAACGTGCGTATCAACAAGAAGATTATGAAGAGATGTATCAATTGGTAGAAACGTACGAAGCACAGTTTGAGATGGATGAACAACTATCCCTCATGAAGTGTTCGATGTTATATCAACTGGGTTATTATTTAGAACTTAGAGAAGAAGTCATTATTTTACTACAACAAGGGCATCGTAATTATGATGAATTAATCATTTATTATGCCAAAAGTTTAAATGGATTAGGGCAATACTATGAGACGGTGCAAGTCATCGATCAAGTCATTGATGAAGTCAATAATCATCGTACACGAATGGAATTACTTCCTATTAAAGACTATGCGCAAGGAAAGCTTGAACAGACACATCAAGCAGCAGTTCAATCCCTTGAACAATTTGATCAACTCAGTAATGAACAGCAAGTTCACGCAGTATTGAATTTGCTTGATAGTGGGCAATTCCAGTATCAATCGACAATGGTTCATTTAATCCAATCGATTGATCTTGCACCTAATGTCCTTTCTCTCATGCTTGAGTATTTACAAAAAGCCCAATGTAATGACACAATTAAAATAGAAAAATTAGGCTACACTGTAGATATTGTTCCAAGTGAATTACCAGATATAGAGCATTATAGCTTACAGACTAAAATTGCCCCAATGGTATTGAAAGAATTAGGTGATGCGCTCGGAGCTTTACAAGATCCTATTACTGATGTGTTTGCGATACACGCCATTCATCTTTATCCGCTAGATCTTGAAGAAATGGCTCCGCTAACGGTCTGGATAGAAGCATACGAAAACTATTTCAAAGCCATGATTGGTTTGGAAAGTTTAGACGAGTCAAATGAAATCATACCTGTCATTCAACAAGTTGATTCACAATTAAGTGATCTGAATAAGGGTATATAAATGAAATAGAGCTATGAGTAGACGTCATCGATTGCGAGACGAACGCTAGGTTTGTGTAGTTTGGTCTCCTATGCTATAATGATGAGGTTGAAAAATAAAATAGGTTAATCATGGAGGTTTTTATACATGACAGCAACATGGGAAAAACAGGAAGGCAACGAAGGCGTACTATCAGTTACAGTTCCTGCAGAAGAAGTAGATAAAGCGCTTGATAAAGCATTTAAAAAAGTAGTTAAACAAGTGAACGTACCTGGTTTCCGTAAAGGTAAAGTACCACGTCAAATCTTCGAACAACGTTTTGGCGTAGAAGCATTATATCAAGATGCAGTCGATCTTTTACTACCAGAAGTATACGGTAATGCTATCGATGAAACTGGCATTAAACCAGTCGCTCAACCTGAAATCAATATCACTCAAATCGAAAAAGGAAACGACATGAAATTCGAAGCAACTGTTGTCGTTGAACCTGAAGTAGAATTAGGTGACTACAAAGGTCTTGAAATTGAAAAACAAAGTACTGAAGTGACTGACGAAGAAGTACAACAACAAATTGATAACCAACTTAACAACTTAGCTGATATGGTTGTTAAAGAAGATGGACAAGTCGAAGAAGGCGACACTGTAAACATCGACTTTGACGGCTATGTTGATGGTGAACAATTTGAAGGTGGCCAAGCAGATGGTTACGACTTAGAAATTGGTTCAGGCATGTTTATCCCAGGCTTCGAAGATCAACTCGTGGGAGCTAAAGCTGGAGAAGAATTAGACGTAAACGTTACTTTCCCAGAAGAATATCATGCAGAAGAATTAGCTGGTAAAGAAGCTACATTCAAAACAAAAGTCAACGACATCAAATATAAAGATATGCCAGAATTAGACGATGAAATCGCTAACGAATTAGATTCAGATGCAGATTCAGTAGATGAATACAAAGAAAACTTACGTAATCATTTAGCTGAACATAAAGCGACTGATGCAGAAAATACTCAAAAAGAAGAAGCGATTACAAAAGCTACTGACAATGCAACTGTAGACATTCCAGATGCAATGATCGAAACAGAAACAAATCGCATGCTTCAAGAGTTTGCTCAACGTCTTCAACAACAAGGCCTAAACTTAGAAACTTATTTCCAACTTTCAGGTCAAAATGAAGATCAACTTAAAGAACAAATGAAAGACGATGCACACGAACGTGTGAAAACAAACTTAACATTAACTGCAATCGCAAATGCTGAAAACATCGAAGCATCTGATGAAGATATTGACAGTGAACTCGATAAAATGAGTCAACAATTCAACATCTCAGTTGAAGACATCAAAAAAACACTAGGTAATACTGATATCATTAAAAATGATGTTAGAATCCAAAAAGTGATCGATTTCTTAGTTGATGAGGATAAATTAGTAGAATCATCTGAAGCTAACAAAGAAGAAGAATAATTATCAATATTACTCAACACATATAAAAGTAATATAAATAATCTATGAATAAGTAGCAGATGCATTTAAGAAATGTATCTGCTACACTACTTTATGCATAACATTTGTGGAAGCTACTATTTGCATATTAAAATACTATCTAGTATAGTCTTTACGGAATAGGGGTGTAAAAATGTTCAAATTCAATGAAGATGAAGAAAACCTAAAATGTTCTTTCTGCGGCAAGGATCAAGATCAAGTAAAAAAACTTGTAGCAGGAAGTGGCGTATATATTTGTAATGAATGTATTGAATTATGTTCTGAGATTGTAGAAGAAGAACTCGCACAATCTCAACCTGAAGAATTAGAAGAATTACCGACTCCTAAAGAAATCATGGATCATTTGAATGACTATGTGATAGGGCAAGAAAAAGCTAAAAAATCATTAGCTGTAGCGGTATACAATCACTACAAACGTATCCAACAACTTGGACCTAACAATGAAGATGATGTCGAATTACAAAAAAGTAATATCGCTCTCATTGGTCCTACAGGTAGTGGTAAAACATTACTTGCACAAACACTTGCAAAAACACTTAATGTACCATTTGCAATTGCAGATGCAACAAGTTTAACAGAAGCAGGTTATGTCGGTGATGATGTTGAAAATATCCTTCTCCGTTTAATACAGGCTGCTGATTTTGATATAGATAAAGCTGAAAAAGGTATTATCTATGTCGATGAAATCGATAAAGTAGCACGTAAATCTGAAAACACATCTATCACGCGTGATGTCTCTGGTGAAGGGGTACAACAAGCATTGCTTAAAATCTTAGAAGGCACAACTGCAAGTGTACCGCCTCAAGGTGGCAGAAAACATCCAAACCAAGAGTTGATTCAAATTGATACGACAAACATTCTATTTATCTTAGGTGGGGCATTCGATGGTATTGATGAAGTCATCAAAGGCCGTTTAGGTGAAAAAGTGATTGGCTTCTCAAGCAACGAAGCAGATAAATATGATGAAGATGCAATTTTAGAACAAATTCGTCCAGAAGATCTTCAATCTTATGGTTTAATTCCAGAATTTATCGGTCGTGTGCCAATCGTCGCAAACCTAGAAACGTTAGACGTTAGTGCGTTGAAAAATATCTTAACACAACCTAAAAATGCACTGGTTAAACAATATACTAAAATGTTAGAACTTGACGACGTCGAACTAGAATTTACCGATGAAGCACTTACAGCGATTAGTGATAAAGCCATCGAACGTAAAACAGGTGCCCGTGGTCTTCGTTCTATCATAGAAGAAGCATTGATCGATATCATGTATGATATTCCTTCATCTGATGGTGTCGTAAAAGTCATCATTACGGGTGATACAATCAGTGAAGAAAAAGAACCTGAATTGTATGACAGTGAAGGTAATTTAGTGAATTCAACGCAGACTTCTGCTTAATGAGTGACAATAATTAAATAGTTTATTATTTTGAACATCCTTCTAACAAAAACTTTGAAAGTACATGTATAGAAGGATGTTTTTATTTTGTGAAAAACGTATGTGTTTTGGACAAATGATTTCATTTCAAAGGACTTTATAATATAATAGAACAGCTATCATGTGAAAGAGAGGGTCGAACAATGAAGATAAATCCAAATAATATAGAGCTTTTAATCAGTGCGGTGAAACAAGAACAATATCCTGAAACGGGATTGAGTGAAGTTGCACTGAGTGGACGTTCCAATGTAGGGAAATCTACTTTTATCAATAGTATGATCGGACGTAAAAATATGGCTCGCACCTCTCAACAACCTGGAAAGACACAGACGCTCAATTTTTACGATATTGATCAACAACTCGTATTTGTCGATGTACCCGGTTATGGTTATGCAAAGGTGAGCAAAAGCCAGCGTGAAGCATTCGGCAAAATGATTGAACAATATTTAACGACAAGAAATTCATTGAAGCTTGTGATACAGTTAGTTGATTTGAGACATAATCCTACAGAAGATGATCGATTGATGTATGATTATCTCAAGTATTACGAAATTCCTACGCTTGTGGTTGCGACCAAAGAAGATAAAATCGCAAAAGGAAAGGTTCAAAAAAATCTTGCGCGTATTCAACGCGAATTAGAAATGGAACTGGAAGATCAAATTATTAGTTATTCTTCGATAAAAAATAACAAGCAACAACAAATTTGGGACTTAATCGAACCTTATTTATAATGATTTTAATATTGGAAAGGATAAATCATTTGTTTTACCGCATTTATGGCAAATTTTTGACCGCAGATTATAATTCTTCTAAATTAATCGGGCAAGTTGCTTAAATGTGGCCATATATATGTTATACTTGCATTATTGTAATATTTATGGAGGGCGTTATAAATGCATTTAATCGCGGTAAGTATCAATCAGCGAACAGCCGATGTAGCACTTAGAGAACAAGTTGCTTTTAACAATGATGCTAAACGTTCAGCCAATGTTGATTTATTCGAAACAAAATCTATTTTAGAAAATGTAATATTATCAACTTGCAATCGCACAGAAGTATACGCGGTAGTCGACCAAATTCATACAGGTCGTTACTACATTCAAAGATTTTTAGCGCGTAAGTTTGGTTTTGAAGTCGATGACATTAAATCTTTTTCAGAAGTTAAAGTGGGGGACGACGCTGTAGAACATCTATTCCGCGTCATTACTGGATTAGATTCTATTGTACTCGGTGAAACACAAATTCTTGGTCAAATGAGAGATGCATTCTTCATGGCACAAGAAGAACAAACAACAGGTACAATTTTTAATCATCTGTTCAAACAAGCGATTACTTTTGCGAAAAAAGCACATAATGAAACGGATATTGCAGATAATGCAGTGAGCGTTTCTTATGCTGCGGTTGAACTTGCTAAAAAAGTGTTTGGCAAATTAGCTCATAAAAAAGTACTGATTATTGGTGCGGGGGATATGAGTGAACTTTCACTATTAAATTTACAAGGTTCAGATGTAACAGATATTACTGTCGTTAATCGTACTTTAGCAAATGCACAACGATTAGCTGACAAACATCATGTTGCATATGATGCCTTAGATTCATTACCAACTTTATTAGCACAAGCTGATATCGTTATTAGTTCAACAAGCTCTGAACAGTTTATGATTACGAATGAAATGTTAAAATCAGTCGCACCACATCGTAAATCTGATTCGTTAGTACTCATTGATATAGCGGTACCAAGAGATATAGAACCGAATATCGATGCAATTGCTGATAGCTTTACGTACGATGTTGATGATCTTAAAGGACTTGTCGATGCAAACTTGAGAGAACGTCAACAAGCTGCAGCGCAAATTGAACAAAACATTCCAGGTGAAATCGATGCTCACAATGAGTGGGTCAACATGTTAGGTGTCGTCCCTGTCATTCGTGCATTGAGAGAAAAAGCGATGAACATTCAAGCTGACACAATGGAAAGTATTGATCGCAAATTACCTGATTTATCAGAGCGTGAACGCAAAGTTATCTCTAAACATACGAAAAGCATCATCAATCAAATGTTAAAAGATCCAATTAAACAAGCTAAAGAGTTGAGTAATGATAGAAAAAGCAATGAAAAATTAGAGCTCTTTCAAAATATATTTGCCATCGAAGCAGCTACAGAGGAGAAAAAAGAACAACAAGCTTCCAAAAGCCAATCAAAGGCTAAATCAGAAGTAGGACACGGTCGCATTTTAAGTTTTGAATAAGCATCTAGCTATGGTGATGTTATGCAAGAAACACTATTTTTTAGATTTCATGAACTTATCTTACTCGTTTATTTAATAAGTATATTTTGCTATTTTTATGATTTTATAACGAAGAATCATAGAATTAGACAAGTAGGGTTTATAACACTGGGGATTGTTTGGGTTTTACAAACAATCTCTTTGTCTATTTATATAAATATGTACCGTCATGCCTTGTTAGGTAATATTTTCGATGTGCTATTTGTATTGACATGGTTAATTATCTCAATATCAATCGTCATCTCTGTGATTAAACAGTTGAATATATCTATTTTCTTATTTAACCTCATCGGCTTTATTTTACTCGCATTGACGACGTACCAACCCATACAAGGTCAGGCTGAAGGCGAGCAGTTAAGATTAATTAACGAACTGTTATTTGTACATATTGGCTTAGCGATTGTGAGTTATGCGTTGTTTGCTTTCGCCTTTGTGAATGCCATACTATATCTAATTCAATATAATAATTTGAAGCGGAAGCAATTCAATCAAGTTTACTTTCGTATAGCTAGCGTGGCGACGCTGGAAAAAACAGTATTCTATAGTTCATTAATAGGCTTTGTGATGTTGATACTCAGCATTGTATTAGGTGTGCAGTGGGGTCTGAATACACTAGGAAATCCAATCTTTATTGATTCAAAAGTCATATTGTCCCTCATTATACTTCTATTATACGGCTGTTATATTATACTAAGAATATATAAAGTTTTAACAAAGCATAAACTCATTTATCTGAACATAGCCTTGTTCTGCTTATGTATGATTAATTTATTATTTGCCTCACATGTTTCAAGCTTTCACCATCTTGTAGGATGATATTGAACTGATGAGTGCTTCATTTTAAAAGATATGAGAGGAAGTGATGCGGAGATGCGTAAGCTGATTGTCGGTTCGCGTAGAAGTAAATTGGCACTTAGACAAAGCCAACAATTCATCGATCAGTTAAAAGAAATCCAGCCAGATCTAGACATCGAAATTAAAGAGATCGTCACTAAAGGTGATCGTGTTTTAGATAAGCAACTATCAAAAGTCGGTGGTAAAGGGCTGTTCGTCAAAGAAATCCAAAATGAATTATTTGATCATACGATTGATTTAGCTATTCATTCACTTAAAGATGTGCCAAGTGAGTTACCAGAAGGATTAACACTTGGTTGCGTGCCAGATAGAGAAAATCCTTTCGATGCATATATTGCGAAGAATCATACACCGTTAGATCAACTTCCTGCTGGTAGTGTGATAGGTACAAGTTCACTACGTCGCGGTGCGCAAATTTTAGCGAAATATCCTGACTTAGAAATTAAGTGGATTCGAGGTAATATCGATACACGATTACACAAATTAGAAACAGAAGATTACGATGCGATTATACTTGCTGCTGCAGGATTGAGACGTATGGGATGGTCAGACGATATCGTTACTGCTTATTTAGACAAAGAAACACTCGTTCCAGCCATTGGTCAAGGTGCTTTAGGTATTGAATGCAGATCAGATGACGAGGAACTCATCGCACTTTTACAAAAAGTACATAATCAGTCTGTAGCTCGTTGTGTGACTGCTGAACGCACATTTTTAAAAGCAATGAACGGTAGCTGTCAAGTCCCTATTGGTGGTTATGCCACTGAAGAAGATGATGGTATCATCGAGTTTACAGGTCTCATTATGTCTACGGATGGCAAAGAACGTTATCAACAAACAGAACGTGGTAAAGATCCTGTAGAAGTTGCTGAAAAAGTAAGTACAATACTTCAAGATCAAGGCGCACATAAAATCATTGAAGCATTAAATGATGCTGAATCATAAATAAGGGTGAGAGTTATGAATCCAGTTATAGTAATGACACATTCGAGCAAAATTGAAAGCAATGACGCATCTCTCGTGCATAAGCCATTTATTAAAATTGAGCCGCTTACTTTCAATCAAACGTTACTCAGTGTACACTATGACTGGATTATTTTTTCATCTAAAAATGCAGTTAAATACTTTAAACCGTATCTTTCTCAGTCGCATTTCAAGCAAGTTGCTGTTATAGGTAAAAAGACAGCAGCATACTGTGAAAAAGAAGGTATTGAAGTTGATTTTTACCCGGCTGACTATTCTCAAGAAGGGTTCTTAGCTGAATGTCCGATACATGCGGAAGAAAACGTACTCATCCCTTCGAGCAAAGCGGCACGCCCTTATCTCGTTGAACAATTACGTGAATGCGGAATCACCGTTCAGAAGATTGATTTATATCAACCACAACCCGATCTTGAAAATATTAAAGCGGTTGTTCAACTCATAGAAAATAACGAGGTCGCTGCAGTGACGTTTGCCAGTAGTTCAGCTGTTAGATATTTCTTTGATTATTTAGATGGTAAGTCACTTCAATTTCATCGTTATATAGTGATAGGAAAACAAACATTGCAGACCATACAACAATATGGACAGTCTGCAATACAGTCAGATGAACCAACAATCGATGCAATGATACAAAAAGCGAAAGAAGGTAAGCAGAATAATGGATTTTGATAGACATAGAAGATTACGTTCTTCTAAATCAATGCGTAATTTAGTTAGTGAAACACACGTGCGTAAAGATGATTTGATTTATCCTATTTTTGTAGTAGAAAAAGATGATGTAAAAGAAGAAATTAGTTCTATGCCAGGCATTTATCAAATCAGTTTAAACTTGTTACATGAGGAACTTAAAGAAGCTTATGATTTAGGCATTCGAGCTATTATGTTCTTTGGTGTACCAAATGAAAAAGATCCTGAAGGTCATGGAGCATACGATGAACATGGTGTCATTCAAGAAGCGACTAGAATTGCAAAACAATTATATAGTGATTTATTGATTGTAGCAGATACGTGTCTTTGTGAATATACAGATCATGGCCACTGTGGCTTAATCAATGAACAAACGAAAGATGTGGATAATGATAGATCTTTACCATTACTCGTTAAAACAGCGATTTCTCAAGTAGAAGCAGGTGCTGATATTATCGCACCAAGTAATATGATGGACGGCTTTGTCGCTAGCATTCGTAAAGGGTTAGATGACGCAGATTATGAAAATGTACCTATCATGAGCTATGGTATCAAATACGCATCTAGCTTCTTTGGTCCATTTAGAGATGCAGCAGATTCTGCACCACAATTTGGCGATCGAAAAACATATCAAATGGATCCAGCGAATCGCCGTGAAGCCTTGAGAGAACTTGAAAGTGATTTACATGAAGGCGCAGACATGATGATCGTTAAACCTGCACTCAGTTTCTTAGATATCGTGCGTGATGTGCGCAACCACACGAACGTCCCTGTTGTAGCATACAACGTAAGTGGTGAGTACAGCATGATTAAAGCGGCTGCTCAAAATGGTTGGATTGATGAAAAAGCAGTCGTTATGGAACAAATTAAATCTATGAAACGCGCAGGAGCTGATATTATTATTACTTATTTCGCAAAAGATATTTGTAGATATATTGATGAAGGATAATAGAGGAGGGAATCATTTATGTCACGTTATGACAAATCAATTGAAGCAATGAAAAAAGCAGAACCCCTCATGTCTGGTGGGGTAAATAGTCCAGTAAGAGCCTTTAAATCTGTGGACACACCAGCTTTATTTATGGAGCATGGTGAAGGTTCTCGTATTTATGATATTGATGGGAATGAATATATCGATTATGTATTGAGTTGGGGACCACTCATTTTAGGCCACAAAAACCCGCGTGTCATTGAGAAATTACATGAAGCGGTTGATCGTGGTACAAGCTTTGGCTCTTCAACGTTAGAAGAAAATAAATTAGCTGAACTCGTCATCGAACGCGTACCATCAATAGAAAAAGTACGCATGGTATCTTCTGGTACAGAAGCAACCCTTGACACACTCCGTTTAGCAAGAGGTTATACAGGTAGAAATAAAATTGTGAAATTTGAAGGTTGTTATCACGGACATAGTGATTCACTCTTAATTAAAGCAGGTTCAGGTATTGCCACACTCGGTTTACCTGATTCTCCAGGCGTGCCTGAAGGTACTGCGAAAAACACGATTACAGTACCTTATAACGACTTAGATGCATTGAAAGTTGCTTTCGAACAATATGGCGATGACATCGCAGGCGTTATCGTAGAACCTGTTGCCGGTAATATGGGTGTCGTACCTCCGAAAGAAGGATTCTTACAAGGTTTACGTGATATGACAAACGACTATGGCGCATTGTTAATATTCGACGAAGTGATGACTGGATTCAGAGTCGGTTACAACTGTGCGCAAGGTTATTTCGGTGTCACTCCAGATTTAACTTGTTTAGGAAAAGTCATCGGTGGTGGACTTCCAGTTGGTGCTTTTGGTGGTAAAAAAGAAATCATGGATGAAATAGCGCCGGTCGGTACGATTTATCAAGCTGGTACCTTATCAGGTAATCCACTTGCGATGACAAGCGGTTATGAAACACTCAGTCAATTAACACCTGAATCTTACGAGCACTTTAATAAACTAGGCGACATTCTTGAACAAGGCTTGAAAGATGTCTTTGCAAAACACAATGTGCCGATTACCGTTAACCGTGCGGGCTCAATGATCGGTTACTTCTTAAACGAAGGGCCTGTGACAAACTTTGATGAAGCCAACCAAAGTGACTTAGAATTATTTGGTAAAATGTATGGTGAAATTGCTAAAGAAGGTATTTTCTTACCGCCATCTCAATTTGAAGGTACGTTCTTATCTACTGCACATACTGAAGAAGATATTAAACAAACCGTTGAAGCCTTTGATCGCGCATTAAGCCGAATCGTATAAGAAAGAGAAAAACGTCTGAGTACCATTAAGATGGCTCAGACGTTCATTTTATATCCAAAACATTTATGAAACGACTATTGGAAGTTGGGTTATATGAAAAAACATTTATGGTTGAATAATAGTTTGCTGTTTCTCATAGCGGTTGCTATCAGTCTTACACTGCACTTTTTACATGTATTACTTCCATTTATGTTTGGTCCAATTATAACTGGGATTATCTGTGTTAGAGTTTTAAAATTAGAAGTCAAATGGCCATCTTGGATTAAACTACTAGGAATGATTTTACTCGGAGTTCAAATCGGTACGACCTTTACGAAAAGTGTCATTGGTGACATCAAGGATGATTGGCTTTTCATCGTATTAATTACCGTGTTATTAATCGTGTTGTCGCTATTGATTGCAACGCTATTTAAGGGGATTGCACGTGTTAATTTTCAAACTGCGATGTTGAGTGTGATACCAGGTGCATTGAGTCAAATGTTGTTAATGGCAGAGGAGGATAAACGTGCTAATCTCATGATCGTGAGTTTAACGCAGACGTCTCGGATTATCTTTGTCGTCATTTTAATACCATTGATCTCGTTTTTGTATTCAAGTCCCAAGGAACAAAACAGTGCGGGTGCATTCGTTCAGGCATCGTTAACTGAAGTATTATCATTACATCATGTGTTAATCATCGGTGTATGTATTGCACTTGTCTACGTATTGATGAAGAAAATTCATTTTCCAACGAAAGAACTGTTGGCACCAATCATTGTGTTAATTGGTTGGAATCTGACGACGAACATGACGTTTGCGTTGGATAATTATATCATCGCTGCTGCACAAGTGTTATATATGATCAGTATAGGGGTTCAAATTGCTCACTTACTCGATCAAATGAAAGGGCGCATCGCTGTAGCCATCACATTACAAAATGTATTATTGATCCTTGTGACTTTCATCATGGTTAATATCATTAGTTATTTCAGTAACCATGATATTAATAACTTGTTCTTAAGCGCAGCCCCTGGTGGTGTAAATCAAATTGTACTGGTCGCAATGGAAACGGGTGGCGACGTCGCAATGATATCGAGCTATCATATATTTAGAATCTTTTTTATCTTATTTATCATTGCACCTTTAATTCAGTTTATTTTGAATAAGATGGCAGCACAACGTCGGTAAAATTGGTTTTATGTGAGGACGAATTGTCACTATATGTTCATTAAAACCATGCTGCAGGCGCCAAAGTTTTGTCCGTATGTGCAGGATTGTGAGGACAACTTTCTAAGTGACTGTTATAAAGACCTGCTGCCTCTAAAAATGAAAACACAGTTACTGGGCCTAAAAAGCTAAAGCCAAACGATTTTAAAGCTTTTGATAACTGTGTCGCACGTTCATCAACAGTGATGCGTGCTTCAGGCGTTTGATAATGCATGTTGATCGGCTCTAAATCTACTGTTTTCCATAAAAAACCACTGAAGCTACCATGTTGTCGTTCGATTTCCAAATAACCTTTAGCTTGGTTAACGATGGCTTCTAACTTTTTACGATTATGAATGATGTTAGGAAATGACATGAGTTGTGAGATATCGTCTTGAGTCATTTGCGCGATACGATTAGGATCAAACTGGTAAAAAGCGTCTTCGTATGCTGATTTTTTCTTTAAGATAGTAAGCCAAGAAAGACCGGCATGTTGCGATTCTAGAGCTATCAGTTTAAACAGCTTCAAACTGTCATAACAAGGTCTTCCCCAAACTTCGTCATGATATTTTATATATAACGGATCTTTGGTGTTAAACGCGCAAGGATTCATAAAATTTAGCGCCTCCTCATTGACTTATTGTAGGATTCATTATACTATAATATCGTAATTAAATAATGCGATTTGGGAAGAGTAACTACTGATTATTTCTCAGAGAGTACACATTGAGCTGAAAGTGTATAGATGATCTGTAGCGAAGGTAGCCCACAAGATTTCTAACTGAACTTGATAAAGATAAATTAGGTTAGAACGTGCTTTGAGCGTTAATCATAACTATGAGTGCTTGAGTTCATGTCGTATCACGATGGATAGACATGCTCTTGAATTTAGGTGGTACCACGGAATATCCGTCCTATTATTAATTTAGCAGGACGGATATTTTTATTTTTAAGGAGGCAAAAAGATGGAGATGAAACCTAAATATAACCCGCAAGAAGTTGAAGCAGGGCGCTATCAACAGTGGGTAGACAACGGTTATTTTAAAGCAACAAGAGACGAGAACAAACAACCCTACACAATTGTTATCCCCCCTCCCAATGTGACAGGTAAACTGCATCTTGGACATGCATGGGATACAACGTTACAAGATATCATCACACGTATGAAGCGGATGCAAGGTTACGATACATTATACTTGCCTGGTATGGACCATGCAGGTATCGCGACACAAGCTAAAGTGGAAGCGAAGTTAAATGAACAAGGCATTTCACGCCATGATTTAGGCAGAGAGAAATTTTTAGAACAAGTTTGGGATTGGAAAGAAGAATATGCGTCATTTATCCGTAAGCAATGGGCTAAATTAGGTCTTGGCTTAGACTATAGCCGTGAACGATTCACGTTAGATGATGGTCTAAGTAAAGCGGTACGTAAAGTGTTTGTGGATATGTATAACAAAGGCTTAATTTATCGCGGAGAGTACATCATTAACTGGGATCCAGTAGCACAAACTGCACTTTCTGATATCGAAGTAATTCACGAAGATGTGCAAGGTAAATTTTATCACTTCAAATATCCATATGCAGATGGAGATGGATACATAGATATTGCGACGACTCGTCCCGAAACGATGTTAGGTGATACAGCGATTGTTGTGAATCCAGAAGATGACCGATATAAAGATGTGATTGGTAAAAAAGTTATTTTACCTATCGTAGGTAGAGAACTACCAATCTTAGCAGATGATTATGTTGATATTGAATTTGGTAGTGGTGCGATGAAAGTAACACCTGCGCATGATCCAAACGACTTTGAAATTGGTAATCGTCATGATTTAGAACGCATCGTTGTGATGGATGAATCTGGTAAAATGAACGACAAAGCGGGCAAATACGAAGGTATGGATCGCTTCGAATGTCGTGAACAACTCGTTGAAGATCTGAAAAATGAAGATCTCGTTATTAAAATTGAAGAGCATGAACATGCAGTAGGTCACTCAGAACGTTCTGGTGCTGTCGTTGAACCTTATCTTTCTACACAGTGGTTCGTTAAAATGAAACCTCTTGCAGAACAAGCGTTAAACAATCAAAAAACAGATCAACGCGTAAACTTCGTACCGCCGCGTTTTGAAAAAACATTCAATCGCTGGATGGAAGAAATCCGAGATTGGACCATTTCACGTCAATTATGGTGGGGTCATCAAATTCCAGCTTGGTATCACAAAGAAACTGGAGAACTTTATGTCGCAGAAGAAGCGCCAGAAGACATTGAAAATTGGGTGCAAGATGAAGACGTATTAGATACATGGTTCTCAAGCGCATTGTGGCCATTCTCAACACTTGGTTGGCCAGATGTTGAAGCGAAAGACTTCCAACATTATTATCCAACGAATGCACTTATTACAGGTTATGATATCATCTTCTTCTGGGTTGCACGTATGATATTCCAAGGCGTAGAATTCACTGAACAACGTCCGTTTGAAGATGTCTTATTACATGGTCTTGTACGTGCTGAAGATGGTCGTAAAATGAGTAAATCACTCGGTAATGGGGTCGACCCTATGGATGTCATTGATGAATATGGTGCAGACAGCTTGAGATACTTCTTGGCGACAGGTTCTTCACCAGGTCATGATTTACGTTATTCTACGGAAAAAGTTGAAGCCGTATGGAACTTCATTAATAAAATTTGGAACGCAGCACGATTCAGTATTATGAATATCGGTGATGACTTTAAAGTGGAAGATGTTGATCTTTCAGGTCAATTATCTCTCGCAGATAAATGGATTTTGACACGCTTAAACGAAACAATCGAAACAGTCACTGATCTCAGTGATAAATATGAATTCGGTGAAGTAGGCCGTGCGCTTTATAATTTCATCTGGGATGAATTCTGTGATTGGTATATCGAAATGAGTAAAATACCGATGAACGGCGATGATGAAGATCAAAAACAAGTCACACGTTCTGTATTGACTTACGTGTTAGATCAAACAATGCGCATGTTACATCCGTTTATGCCATTTGTAACTGAGCAAATTTGGCAGAACTTACCGCATGAAGGTGAAACAATTGTAACGGCAGAGTGGCCACGCGTAAGAAAAGAGTTTATATTTGAAGATAGTAAAGAAACTATGGAACAACTTGTAGAAATCATTAAATCAGTCAGACAATCACGTCAAGAAGTTGAAACACCGTTATCTAAAGCCATTCCTATTTTCATTCAAGCTAAAAATGACCAAGTCAAAGCGACATTGATCGATAATCAAAATTACATCGATCGTTTCTGTCATCCAAGTGAATTAGTGATTGAAACATCAATTGATATACCGGAAAAAGCAATGACTTCAGTAACCGCAGCGGGAGATGTCGTGTTACCACTTGAAGGATTAATCGACATGGACAAAGAAATTGCACGTCTTGAAAAAGAATTAGACAAATGGCAAAAAGAATTAGACCGTGTAAACAAAAAATTAGCAAACGAAAACTTTGTTAACAAAGCCCCAGAAAAAATCATTAACGAAGAACGTGAAAAACAACAGAATTACCAAGAAAAATATGATGGTGTTAAAGAAAGAATTAATCAATTGAAAGCATAGGAGTTTTAGTCATGAATTACCTAGATAGTTTATACTGGATACATGAGAGAACTAAATTTGGCGTTAAACCTGGAGTCAAGCGTATGGAATGGATGCTTGAGAGATTAAACAATCCACAACACAACATCAGAGGTATTCACGTTGGCGGTACGAATGGCAAAGGATCAACCGTTGCTTACCTCAGAGCTGCTTTAGTAGATAATGGTTATGAGGTCGGCACGTTCACTTCACCGTTTATAGAGACATTTAATGAACGTATTAGTTTAAATGGTGTACCTATTTCAGATGATGAAGTCGTTGAACTCGTACAAATTGTGAAAACAGTCAGTGAAGACATGGATGAACAAACAGATTTAGGTGTAGCTACCGAATTCGAAATTATTACTGCCATGATGTTTGTTTATTTTGGCAAACTTCACCCAGTAGATTTTGTAATTATCGAAGCTGGTTTAGGTATTAAAAATGATTCAACGAATGTATTTAATCCTATAATGTCTATACTCACAAGCATCGGTTTAGACCATACAGATATTTTAGGTGATACCTACATCGATATTGCGAGAGATAAAGGTGATATCGTTAAGCCTCATATACCTGTCATTTATGCTGTAAAAAACGATGATGCATTAAAAGTGATTCGCAGTTATGCAGAAGAACGTCACGCAACGCCGATTGAATTTGATCGAGATATTAATATTGTTTCAGAGGATGACGAGTTTACTTATCGCTACAAAGATTATGAATTAGAAACCATCGTCCTTGAAATGATTGGTGAACATCAAAAAGAAAATGCTGCGCTTGCTATTACAGCTTTAATCGAGTTAAATGAACGAAACTACATAGAACTTGACTTTAACAAAATGATTGACGGTATTGAGTCAGTACATTGGACAGGTCGCATCGAACAAGTTAAAGAACAACCTTTGATGATTTTAGATGGTGCACATAACACAGAAAGTGTTTCTGCACTTACAGACACAATCAAAAAATATTATCACAGAGATAAAATGGATATTCTGTTTTCAGCCATCAAAGGTAAATCAGTCCGCAAAATGGCAGAGAACTTAACTGAAATTGCTGATCGCTTCTACATTACAGACTTTGAGTTTCCAAAATCATTAACGAAAGAAGATATCTATCAAGATGTCCCAAGTGATAATAAAGAAATGATAGATGATTACGTTTCCTTTATTGAAAATTACGATGGTGATGGATTGTTGATTACAGGCAGTTTGTATTTCATTAGTGAAGTCAAAGCGAAATTAAATTTTTAAGTATGAATGATTAAAATAATATAGCACAGAAAATCGGACTAACTGAGTATGTTACATACGAGTTAGCCCGATTTTTTGTTGAAAATGTCTTTGATAATGGGTGTAGTTGATTAAGAAAAATGCATTTTAGAAGGAAGGCGGTTGTAAAAAATGAGATGATCATAACTTGCAGTAAAAATGTGGAGGGGGAGTACATACAAATTATTGATATTTGATAAAATCGTTATAATATATATTAGTTGTGTTATAATGTGATCGAGGTGATGTGCTTGATTGTCCAACTACTGTTGTTTCCTGTTATCGTCAGTTTTCTATATCAGTTGTGTGGTGTTGAACAACTCTCCATAAAATATTTATATTCGAGATCACGTTGTGATTATTGCCATCGTTCTTTATCCACTTTAGAACTGATCCCCATCATCAGTTATCTCATTCAAAAAGGGCGTTCCCGATGTTGCCATCAAAAGTTAAGCATGCTATATCCATTGGGTGAAATCATCTCACTTAGTGCTATTCCTTTATTGAATATGAGTCTACCAATCACTTCGGAATTATTCCTCTTGTTATTCTTCTTGTTACTCACATTGAGTATCTTTGATATGGCTACGCTATCCATCCCATTACATATGATGATTATCTTTTCATGTTGTTGTTATTTTTATAGTGATATACATCTTACTCATGCGTTTTTTATGATCATAGGCCTACACCTATTTTATTTTTGTAGTAGGCGGGCCATGGGATATGGCGATATACTCGTTTTTAGTATGCTCGCATGCTTCTTACCTATCATCGTTTTCATTTACGTCTTTTTATTCACTTTTATTATTGGAGGCATCGTCATGCTTAGTATTATGCTGTATAAACGACAGCGTTTAACACACCATGTGCCACTTGTTCCTTTTATCTTTCTCTCTTTTTGTTTTGTTATTTCACAATATGCATCTTTACATCAAGGAGGTCTTTTTATTTGAGAATCAACGAACTTGCCACGTCACAAAAGCCACGAGAACGCCTATTAAATTACGGAGCAACTTACCTTTCCCACGCTGAATTATTAGCGATTTTACTTAATACAGGGCGAAAGGGTGTTTCGAGTTTAGAAATCGCAAATGAACTCTTACTCAGCGTAGAAAATTTAAAAGAAATCAAGCAGTTATCAATCGATGAACTAAAAAAGTTTAAAGGTATCGGTTTATATAAAGCTGTCATTTTAAAAGCAGCTTTTGAATTAGGTTAGCGTATGCATTCTGGAAGCGTTGATGAGAAAATAAAGATTACTTCTCCAAATGATGTGGCTCAATTTATGATGGGCAAATTACAAGACTTAACACAAGAACATTTTGTTGTATTATTTTTAAATGCAAAAAATATTGTCATTAAACAAAAGGTGATTTTTATCGGTACGCTAACTAGTTCTGTTGTGCATCCACGAGAAGTCTTTCACGAAGCAATCAAAGCTTCGAGCCACGCGATTATCGTCGTTCATAATCATCCTTCTGGCGATGTTACACCTTCTGAAGCTGATAAGGTTACAACAGCACGACTGAGACAGTGTGGTGAAGTATTAGGAATTGATGTCTTAGATCACATTATTATTGGTGACCAGAAATATTTGAGTTTAGTTGAAGCGGGACTATTTGAATAAATTGCATAACGGTTTTGTGTGGGGAAAGTATTTGAACTGACATGTATCTATAACTTAGTTAACACTTCGTGATTTATTTCGTGTATAATGTCAGTGAAAAATAGTACAAATGAGGTGTAATGATTGAGTGCAATCATGTTGATTGGATTAATATTTCCAGTGATATACTTGATGCAACTAGTACGTAAACGTATATCTATCAATTGGAAAAGAACTGGCATAGCGATCGGTTTGTCATTACTTGGAATGACGCTCACCACTGTAATTATGATTATTGCGGTTGATATAAAAGCATCAAAATTGATGTTCTTTATCGCAAATTTAATTGTTGGGCTTGTATGGGGCTTGATACTATCTGGTTGTTACTATGTATATCAATTACTTTCCCAAAAAATAAATTAACATCACAGAGTTCCATCAATGACGTGGAAATAAAAAGGGAGCATATGTAACATCGAAACGTGTGAAAGTTAATAAGTAAATTCACTAACACATGCTTATTCCAACGAAATCATGCTCCCAAGAGGCTTATTCAGTTTTAATCATTATGAAGTTTTATGTTTTATAGTTAGATCATGTATCCTTTGAAAATATACAAGATCTTTTATAAATTCCAATTAGATGTATTGAGATATTCATTGGAGTGATCGAATAGCCACATCACACCTTGATAAGCTAAATATATACATAAGACAGCAACTGCTATAGAAATCAATACTCTAAGTAGAGAAAGACCCACTTTGAAAAGAAGGATAACTAAAAGTGCAATTAAGATTATAATTAGTATATTCATTTTTTCACCTCTTAATATAGATTATATTTAAGTTCATGTTTGTTTACATCGGTCTATAGTTATGAGTCATGTCATGCTGTGGTCTGATGTGTGATTTTAATGATTTGAGTAAAATGTACTATGATAAAAGAGGAGGCGCGCCTATCATGCGATTTATATTACGATTAATTAAAAATATTATAGCGATCGTAGCGATGATCTTGATTGTATATCTCGCATTGCGGTATGCGCCATTTTTGAAGGACCAACCGTGGAATCCTGTTAATGAACATGAACGACCTATTGTTCAAGAACAAGAAGCCGCTCAAGGTGAAAATGGAGGTACACGCTATATCGTCAAAGATAACGATATCCTCAATAATATCCCATTAAGCCAGGTGAGAAAAGTATTTGAATGGCTAGATAAATCTGAATTTATGTCTGTCACTGGCTTAGAGCGAATGGGATATAATGATGAATATCTAGCAGGACAACGAGAGAACGAATATATCATTTATAAATTTGGCTCAGATTCACTTAGAGTGTATGCAACCGAACTTGAAATGCAGCAAGATCTACAAGAATTAGATGAATACATCCCGTTAAAATATAAAGAAGCGTATGAGTAATGTGATTGAATTCTCAAATTAAGTGCGTTAGCCTAATAATGAAAAAGCTAAAAAGGTTGGTGACTAATTCATGAGTGAACAATCAAAAGCAAAACAAGCTGATGAACAAGCTAAAGCACAAAATTTATTTGCGCGTTGGAGAAAAGATGAAACGCTATATAAAGAAGATGAGAAAAAAGAAGAATCATCTTCTGATGAAGAATCTAAAGGCAATGATTAATATAAAATGAAAAATGAATTGTTATAAAAATGGTGCGTCTATGCTAAAGATGCAGCCATGAAAAGGGAGCAAGTCAAGGCAATGAAAGTGTACACGATTCAACTTCTAATGAGTGATACTAGATAGAATGGGTGACTTTCATTTTAGGCTTGCTCCCACTTTCTGTATGGTTAGAAGTGTGAACAATAGAATTTAACATGCAAAAATTGTTATACTATAGCGTAGCGATAAACACAGTCACGGTCTTATTACAACACATACCAACGTATATTATATGAGGATCATATACATTCATTTTTGAATCTATACTATTACTTCGATAATTATATTTTACAAATTAAAGTATGCTAAATTATATTAGTAGTATTAAGGTTTATCTTCGCTTTTAAATACATAAGAGGATCTTGAATAAGGAGTTTTATTTTGTCTCAAACGAGATAGACAGATAACTTCATGTATATCAACATTCATATCTACTGACTGTGTGGATGTACCGTGTTATAGAAATTTGAACTGTTAATTGAGGTGTTTAGATTGTTAAAGTTTTTCAGAAATAACAAACTGATTGTTATTTTGTGTGCAATTATTGTATTTATTGCCTTAATTGGACTCTCTATCCGTTCTCAGAACCAAACTTCTGCAGAACAATATGTGAGCGACTCCGTATCCGTGGGTCAAAGGGTAGTCGGCTATCCAATTCAATTCGTCAAAGGCTCTATTGAAAATTGGCTACAAAATGATGATTCAGGAGCAGACTCAAACCGAGTTAAACAATTAGAGGCTGAAAATGAACGCCTAAAAGCGGAAAACAAAAAATACAAAAAAGAATTAGATATGGATGATATTTCACAATACGATCCGATTTCAAGCACAGTAATAGCTAGAAATCCTGACCAGTGGATGAACCGATTTGTCATCAATAAAGGTGCTAAAGCAGGCGTTAAAACAAACATGGCTGTAATGACGACAGAAGGTCTTGTAGGTCGTGTGACTAAAGTAAATCAGTTTTCATCTCAAGTTGATTTAATTTCTACGAATACCCGAAGCAATCGTTTATCAGTAGATATACAACACGATGGTGAAAATGTATTTGGTTTAATCGATCATTATGATGAAAAAAGTGAAGAGCTCGTCATTACTGATATCAATAATAAAGACAAAATTGATAAAGGTGATAAAGTCGTTACAAGTGGTCTTGCAGATCAACTTCCTAGTGATCTTTATGTGGGAGAAGTAACCAAAGTATCTAACGATGATTATGGTTTATCTAAAGAAGTCCGCGTGAAAACAGGCGCTAATTTAGGTGACTTATCTCATGTTTACGTTGCTAAACGTGATGACGATACTGTAGCTAATGATGAAAGTGGTGGTCGTTAATGCGCGCACTTTATTACTTTTTGATCGGCGTCTTGGTATTTTACTTAGATGCCGAAATCAGTTTGGTCGTACCGATGCATATTGGTACAAAAGACATTATCTTTGTGCCGCATCTCACCTTGATGTACATCTTGTTACTAAGTATCTATCGTAGCTTTGGTGTAGGGCTTATCATGGCAGTAGTCCTTGGTCTCGTAACTGATTTATACTTTGGTAGTTTCTATGGTTTATACTTATTTGGCTACATCTTATTTGTGGTCATATTCGATCAATTCTTCAAAACGTTTTATCGTGACCGAGTCATGTTATTTGCGTTGACCTTAATGAGTGTATTATTCTTTGAAATCTACACAGCAATCATTTATGGTATGTTAGATTTAATCACATTTGATTTATTTGATTTTGTATTATTCCGACTCATACCAACGATGATTATTAATGGTGTCTTACTGATTATTATGGAACCGTTACTCTACAAATTCTTCCATAAAATACAGCTGAATATTGACAGTAAAAAAAGATGATGCTAAACTACAGTAGTTGAGTAGTTTATAGCTACATACAACCGCTCAATTTCAGGTTTAAGTACATGATATGTCACCTGTTCTTGGCGTGACTTAAATTATAGGAGGTGCAAAGTATGTTTGCTATTATCGAAACAGGCGGAAAACAAATTAAAGTAGAAGAAGGTCAAGAAATCTTCGTTGAAAAATTAAACGCTAACGAAGGTGATGAATTCACTTTCGACAAAGTATTATTTGTAGGTGGCGATTCTGTTAAAGTTGGTGCGCCAACAGTTGAAGGTGCTTCAGTTAGCGCAACAGTCGACAAACAAGGTCGCGGTAAAAAAATTACTGTATTCACTTACAAACGTCGTAAAGACTCTAAACGTAAACAAGGTCATCGTCAACCTTACACTAAATTAACTATTAACAAAATCAACGCTTAATTATGATTACTGTTGATATTACGTTAAATGATGAAGGTCAAGTCTATGAAGTGATTATGGATGGTCATGCGGATTACGGTTCTCATGGTCAGGACATAGTTTGTGCTGGTGCTTCAGCCGTATTATTCGGTAGTATTAATGCCGTGATGGGCTTAACAAACGAAAAACCAGATATAGATTACGACGATGATGGTGGGCACTTCCATTACAGAAGTGTAAATACAAATGATGAAAAAGCGCAATTAATTCTTCAAGCGATGTTAGTATCGCTTCAAACGATTGAAGAAGAATACAATGAAAATATTAGATTAAATTATAAGTGAGGTGCTACCTAATGCTAAAATTAAACTTACAGTTCTTCTCTTCTAAAAAAGGGGTAAGTTCTACAAAAAACGGTCGTGACTCTGAATCAAAACGTTTAGGTTCTAAACGTGCTGATGGCCAATACGTAACTAGCGGATCTATTTTATACCGTCAACGCGGTACTAAAATTCATCCTGGTGAAAATGTAGGTCGCGGTGGCGATGATACATTATTCGCTAAAATCGACGGCGTTGTAAAATTCGAACGCAAAGGTCGCGACAGAAAACAAGTTTCTGTATATTCAGCAGCTGAGTAATCTGTCTCTTGTTAACACCAGAAGTCATTACTTCTGGTGTTTTATTTTTGCTATATTTTCTATGAAACAAACTAATGATATAATTAAATGAATACATCATATAAAAAAGAGGTGAGCAACATGTTCGTCGATCAAGTTGAAATATCTTTAAAAGCTGGCGACGGGGGTAACGGAATTACAGCGTATCGCCGAGAAAAATATGTCCCATTTGGCGGACCAGCTGGCGGTGATGGAGGCGATGGCGCTTCTGTTGTCTTTGAAGTAGATGAAGGGCTAAGAACGCTGCTCGATTTCAGATATCAAAGACAATTTAAAGCTAAAAAAGGTGAAAATGGTCAAGGTAGTAACATGCATGGTAAAAATGCTGAAGATCTTATCTTGCGTGTGCCACCAGGTACAATTATTAGAAATCAGGAAAATGGAGAAGTACTCGCAGACCTCGTAGAAGGAGGACAACGTGCAGTAGTAGCCAAAGGAGGACGTGGCGGACGCGGAAATTCTCGCTTTGCCTCACCTCGAAACCCTGCACCTGATTTCAGTGAAAATGGTGAACCAGGTGAAGAAATCGACATTACACTCGAATTGAAACTGCTTGCTGATGTGGGCTTAGTTGGTTTCCCTAGTGTCGGTAAATCTACATTACTTTCTATTGTCTCTAAGGCTAAACCGAAAATCGGTGCCTATCATTTTACAACAATAAAGCCTAATTTAGGTGTAGTTTCTACTGCTGATGATCGCAGCTTTGTGATGGCAGATTTACCAGGACTTATCGAAGGGGCATCAGATGGCGTTGGTCTCGGTCATCAATTTTTAAGACACGTTGAACGCACGAAAGTCATCGTGCACATGATAGATATGAGTGGTTCTGAAGGACGCGATCCTTTCGAAGATTATCAAATCATAAATAAAGAATTACGTGCTTATGAAGAGCGTTTAGAAGAACGTCCTCAAATTGTAGTCGCAAACAAAATGGATATGCCAGATGCTGAAGACAATTTAACACTCTTTAAAGAAGAACTTGGCAACGAAGATGTACAAATCATTCCATTGTCTACATATACACGCGATAATATCGATACGTTATTATATGCGATTGCTGATCAGCTCGAAAAAGTAAAAGATGTAGACTTTACGAAAACAGAAGATGAACCAGGTGTGAACCGTGTACTTTATAAACACACACCTAACCAAGATAACTTCACGATTACACGTGACGATGATGGTGCTTATGTTGTAAGTGGTAAATCTATTGAACGTATGTTCAAGATGACTGATTTCAATAGTGATCCGGCAGTGAGACGCTTTGCACGACAAATGCGCTCAATGGGTATCGATGATGCATTGCGTGAACGTGGCTGTGAAAACGGTGATATCGTAAGAATTCTTGGAGGAGAATTTGAATTTGTTGAATAGAGGTGTATCAAATGGATAAAAAAGATTATAGTTCTTTCTATTTAATACGCGAAGATGTACTACCTGAGTCTGTCGTGAAAACACTTCAAATCAAAGAGGCTTTAAAAAATGACCCGAATTTATCTATTTTTGAAGCCGTGAAACAATTTGATTTATCTCGTAGTGCATTCTACAAATATAGAAATACTATTTTCCCAATAGATGAGAAAATGTCTAGTACACGCGAATTCACCATCATTCTTTATGTGAATGATATCGTCGGTGTGCTCGCTCGTGTACTTAACACGTTATCTAATTTACGCCTCTCTGTCTTAACAATTCATCAAAGTATTCCTATGGAAGGTCGTGCAACGATCACGCTTTCTTTAGATGCACAAGGTACAGATTTAGAATTTAATGACGTGGTATCGACATTACGAAATATTAACCAAGTTTCAAGAGTCGAATTGATTAGTATGACAATGTAAAGGATGAAGATTCAATGTACGCATATATTAAAGGAACATTAACTCAATTATTTCCTACGCATGTCGTAGTAGAAACTACCTCTGGAGTGGGTTATGAAATACAAACACCAAACTCGTATCGCTTTCAACGCTACTTAGATCAAGAGGTGACAATCTATACGTCATTGATTGTACGTGAAGATGCGCAAATACTCTATGGTTTTATGAACGAAGAAGAAAAAGAAATGTTCCTCAATTTGATTAAAGTGACGGGAATAGGTCCAAAATCTGCGTTAGCTATTCTTGCCTCTAGCACACCAAATGAAGTAAAATATGCCATTGAAAATGAAAATGATAGCTATCTTACGAAATTCCCAGGTATCGGTAAAAAAACAGCACGTCAAATCGTGTTAGATCTCAAAGGTAAAGTTATTATTTCTGACGAAGATAGCGGTGCGCTACTTAAAGACCAGACAGTAGAAGCAGATGGCCAATCACCAATTATTAAAGAAGCATTGCTAGCGCTTGAAGCACTCGGCTACTCTAAACGTGAATTAAACAAAGTAGAAAAAGCATTAGTTTCTGAGCCTGTTGAGAGCGTGGATGAGGCTGTTAAAAAAGGACTTCAATTACTCGTACATTAAATTTAACTAGAGAAAGGGGGATACTTCAATGGATGATAGAATGGTCGATCAATCTTTGCATGATGATGAATCAAATTTTGAGCTATCGTTACGACCTAACTATTTAAAACAGTATATCGGACAAAAAACGATTAAATCTAATTTAGAAGTATTTATCAAAGCAGCAAAATTAAGAGAAGAACCGTTAGATCATGTCTTATTATTTGGTCCCCCTGGATTAGGTAAAACGACGTTATCTCACATCATTGCCAATGAATTAGATGTGAATATACGTACCATTTCTGGACCTTCCATTGAGCGTCCAGGTGATTTGGCAGCTATTTTATCCGGTTTACAACCAGGTGATGTGTTATTTATCGATGAAATTCATCGTTTGAGTAGTGTGGTCGAGGAAGTACTTTATCCAGCAATGGAAGACTTTTACTTAGACATTGTCATAGGTAAAGGTGAAGAAGCACGGAGTATCCGTATCGATTTACCACCCTTTACATTAGTAGGTGCAACGACACGTGCGGGGAGTTTAACTGCGCCGTTACGAGACCGTTTTGGCGTACATTTAAGATTAGAATACTATCAAACTGATGAATTAGAAGACATTATTTCACGTACTGCAGATGTATTAGATACTACGATTGATAAACAAAGCGCACGTGAACTGGCGAAACGGAGCCGGGGTACACCTCGAGTTGCGAACCGTCTGTTAAAACGTGTGCGTGACTTTCAACAAGTCGAAGAAGCGGACTTTATCAATATTGACATTACGAAAAAAGCCTTACGCTTGCTACAAGTGGATGATATGGGCTTAGATCATATCGATCATAAAGTGATGAACTGCATTTTAGAACAATACAAAGGCGGTCCTGTTGGATTAGACACGATTGCTGTATCGATTGGAGAAGACCGTGTCACGATAGAAGATGTATACGAGCCATTTTTGATACAGCAAGGTTTTATTGAACGGACGCCACGTGGACGTAAAGCAACGCCATATGCTTACGAACATTTTGGTTACAGCGAAAGTGAAAAGAGGGAATAAAGTGAATATTGAAGATTTTGACTACCCATTACCAGAATCACTCATCGCACAAACACCTTTAAAAGAACGCGATGAAAGTCGTTTATTAGTGATGGATAGAGAAACAGGCGAAGTGAGCCATCATACCTTTAAAGATATCATTTCATATCTAGAGCCTGGTGATACACTTGTATTAAACGATACAAGAGTTATGCCAGCTCGTTTATTTGGTCTTAAAGAAGGTACAGGTGCAAAAGTTGAAATGTTGATGCTTACTCAACTTGAAGGTAATGATTGGGAAGTATTACTTAAACCAGCAAAACGCATTAAAGTAGGAGACCGTTTATCATTTGGTGATGATAAGATCGTTGCCGAATGTATCGAAGTGCTAGAACAAGGTGGACGCATTATGCGCTTACACTATGATGGTATTTTGCAAGAAAGACTCGATGAACTAGGAGAGATGCCACTTCCACCTTATATCAAAGAGCGCTTGGAAGACCCTGAACGTTACCAAACCGTTTATGCGAAAGAAAATGGTTCTGCTGCAGCACCGACTGCTGGGTTACATTTTACTGAAGCACTATTAGACGAAATCAAAGATAAAGGCGTCAATATGGCATTTATTACCTTACACGTAGGTTTAGGTACCTTTAGACCAGTCAGTGTGGAAAATATTGATGACCACGAGATGCATAGCGAGTATTATCAAATGTCACAAGAAACGGCCGATTTATTAAATGAGACAAGAGCGAAAGGCAACCGCATTATCGCGGTAGGTACAACTTCAACGAGAACATTAGAAACGATTCGTTCTTCAGAAGATCAATTTGTAGCCAAAAGTGGATGGACTGACATCTTTATTTATCCGGGCTATGAATTTAAAGCAATCGATGGTTTAATTACCAATTTCCATTTACCAAAATCTACGCTCGTGATGTTAGTCTCTGCATTTAGTACACGAGAAAATATTTTAAATGCATATCATGAAGCGGTTCAACAGTCATATCGTTTCTTTAGCTTTGGCGATGCGATGTTCATTATATAAGGATTGAAGGGAGATAAATTATGCCTGCAGTAACATACGAGCATATAAAGACATGTAAGCAATCAGGTGCACGGCTCGGGATCGTTCACACACCGCATGGTTCGTTTGAAACACCGATGTTTATGCCAGTAGGAACACAAGCAACTGTGAAGACGATGAGCCCTGAAGAGTTACATGAAATGAACACTAAAATTATTTTAGGAAATACTTATCACTTGTGGTTGCAACCTGGAAATGATATCGTTAGAAAGAGTGGGGGATTACACCAATTTATGAATTGGGATGGTCCAATACTGACTGACTCTGGAGGCTTCCAAGTCTTCAGTTTAAGTAATTTACGAAAAATATCTGAAAAAGGCGTAGAATTTAGACACCATAAAAATGGCTTTAAATTATTTTTAAGTCCTGAAAAATCAATGCAAATTCAAAATGATTTAGGATCAGACATTATGATGGCATTTGATGAATGTCCACCTATGCCTTCAGAATATCAATATGTGAAAGATTCTTTAGAGCGTACGACACGATGGGCAAAACGTTGTTTAGAAGCCCATCAACGCCCTGAAGATCAAGCATTATTTGGCATTATCCAAGGTGGAGAATACAAAGACTTGAGAAAGCAAAGCGCTGAAGAATTAGTAGCTTTAGATTTTCCAGGTTACGCTATCGGTGGTTTATCTGTCGGTGAGCCTAAACCAGTGATGTACGATATGGTAGAATACACACAACAATTTATGCCAAAAGATAAACCGCGTTATTTAATGGGTGTCGGTTCTCCCGATGCATTAATTGAATGCAGTATTAGAGGTATGGATATGTTTGACTGTGTACTACCTACACGTATTGCTCGAAATGGAACGTGTATGACTTCTCATGGTAGAGTAGTCATTAAAAATGCTAAGTATGCAGATGATTTTGGACCGCTTGATGATAATTGTGATTGTTATACATGTCGCAATTATAGCAGAGCATATTTGAGACATCTTATCAAAGCAGAAGAAACTTTCGGTATACGTCTTACTACTTATCATAACCTATATTTTCTGCTTAAATTGATGGAAAATATTCGTCAGGCGATCAGAGAAGATCGTTTGCTCGATTTTAAAGAAACGTTTTTCGAACAGTATGGACTTAACGTAGATAACCCAAAAAACTTTTAAGGAAGGGAATATTTCATGCAACTTACTTCATTATTAATACCGATTTTATTAATCGTAGTATTTTATTTCTTATTAATTAGACCACAACAAAAACGAGCTAAACAACACCGTGAAATGGTTAACCAATTACAATCAGGCCAAAATGTTACTACAATTGGTGGTATCAAAGGTACTGTACGTAGTGTAGATGAAACTGTTGTTGTATTAACACTTAACAACGGTGGCACAGAAATCACACTTGAAAAACAATCAGTTAGACAAGTTGATCCATCATAATTAATGAATAAAGATGATAACTGATTCAAAATAATCAGTATAGATTTGGGGGAAGTTAACGCGCATATCAGTGCCGTTTAGCAAGACCCCAGTCAAGGCTAAAAAAGCTATCAAAGAGGCTGGAACGATTGAAATTCCAGCCTCTTTTATTATATTCCGCTAACCCTTGAGATGATGGTTGTTTCTTTAGCTGCTTACAGTAATGTGTTATGATGTTAAGCGGCGAGTAAAAAACAATGTTGAATTTAACTTGCGCAACGCTTAACTTTTCGATTATTCTTAATACATAAGTAAATAATGAGGTGTTCATGTGAAGAAAAGTAGTAGAATAATTGCTTTCGTATTGATTGTAGTCCTATTGTTTGCTGGGATGGGACTTACATATAAGAAAGTAGTTAAAGATGTTAACTTAGGCTTGGACTTACAGGGTGGATTTGAAGTCCTTTATCAAGTTAACCCTCTAAATGACGGGGATAAAATTGATAATAAAGCCGTCACCGCAACATCTAGAACATTAGAACAACGTGTCAATGTGCTTGGTGTCTCTGAACCTAAGATTCAAGTTGAGGAAAATAACCGTATTCGCGTTCAATTAGCTGGGGTTCAAAACCAATCGCAAGCGCGTGATTTGTTATCTTCACAAGCCAATTTAACAATCCGAGATGCAGACGATAATGTTAAACTGACTGGTAAGGATATCAAACAAGGCTCAGCAAAACAAGAGTTCAAACAAGATACAAATTCGCCAGCAGTAACTTTTAAATTAAAAGATAAAGAGAAATTTAAAGAAGTTACCGAAGAAATATCTAAGAAAAAAGAAAATATTATGGTCGTTTGGTTAGACTTTGAAAAAGGTGATTCTTACCACAAAGAAGTAACAAAAGACGAACCCAAATATGTTTCTGCCGCTACTGTTGATCAACCGATTAATTCAGATAGCGTAGAAATTTCAGGTGGTTTTTCAGGTAACGAAGGGGTTAAAGAAGCAAAACAAATTGCTGAATTATTAAACTCTGGTTCACTTCCTGTTAAACTAGATGAAATTTATTCTAATTCAGTAGGTGCGCAGTTTGGTCAAGATGCATTGGATAAAACGATCCTTGCTGCTGCGATCGGTATCGCATTAATCTACATATTCATGGTTGGATTCTATAGATTACCAGGTATCGTTGCCGTCATTGCATTAACGACTTACATCTACTTAACGCTCGTCGCGTTTAATTTAATATCCGGGGTCCTTACATTACCTGGTTTAGCCGCACTCGTCTTGGGTGTAGGTATGGCTGTCGATGCGAACATTATCATGTATGAACGGATCAAAGACGAACTCAGGGTCGGACGAACGCTTAAACAAGCGTACAAAAAAGCCAACAGCAGCTCATTCTTAACCATTGTCGATGCGAACTTAACAACAGTAATCGCAGCTGCCGTTCTGTTCTTCTTTGGTGAAAGTTCAGTTAAAGGTTTCGCTACCATGTTACTCCTTGGTATTTTAATGATCTTTGTTACAGCTGTATTCTTATCAAGAATTTTACTTTCACTACTTGTTTCATCCAACTTCTTCAAAAAACGTCCTTGGTTGTTCGGTGTGAATAAAAATAAAATTCACGATATCAACGAAGGCATCGATGTACATCAATTGAAAACATCATTTGAACGTTGGGACTTTATGAAACTGGCTAAACCATTGTTTAGCGCAAGTATCGTCATCATTATTATTGGTGCGATCATCCTTTCCATCTTCAAGCTCAACTTAGGTATCGACTTCTCAAGTGGTACGCGTGTTGACTTTAAATCAGAAGATGCAGTCACTCAACCTAAAGTCGAACAAGTGTTGAAATCAGAAGACTTTGATCCAGACCAAGTCACATTAAGTAACGATGGTAAAAATGTAACAGCTCAATTCAAAAAAGACTTATCCAAAGATCAGGTATCAGACATTAAAGACGTGGTACATGATCAATTCGGTAATGATCCGACTGTTAATACCGTTTCACCAGTCATAGGTCAAGAACTAGCTAAAAATGCGATGTTAGCCTTAATGTATGCAGCGATTGGTATTATCATCTATGTTACTTTCAGATTCGAATGGCGCATGGGTCTCAGTTCCGTGCTCGCACTGCTTCATGATGCGTTCATGATTATTGCGGTGTTTAGTTTATTCAGAATCGAAGTCGACATCACATTTATCGCTGCCGTGTTAACGATTGTTGGTTATTCTATTAACGATACGATCGTTACATTCGACAGGGTACGTGAGAACTTACGTAAAATGCGCGTCATCACGAAACCAGAACAAATTGATGATATAGTTAACCGTTCAGTAAGACAAACCATGACACGTTCAATCAATACTGTACTGACAGTCATCGTTGTCGTGATTGCATTACTCATCTTAGGTGCTTCAAGCATCTTCAACTTCTCATTAGCATTACTCATCGGTTTAATTTCTGGGGTGTTCTCATCAGTATTCATTGCCGTACCTCTTTGGGGTATCATGAAAAAACATCAACTGAAAAAATCTGATAACCATAAATTAGTGGTTCATAAAGAAAAACGTAAAAACGAAGAAAAAATATTAGTTTAATTAATCTAAGAGGTCGAGCGCCTTTCCGAAGCATGAGTTGATTAAGCAACCCATACTAAAATGAGCTTTAGCAAAGTTATCGTGCAACATGTTAAGCAATGTTCTGACAATGCAATGCACAATTCAAGCTAAGCTATTGCTGTTTCGGAGGTTCGGCCTCTTTTTTCATATATTGAACAAAATTTGCTTAGATTCATGAATTGCTAGTACTTTTTATTTAGCTAGATATTATGTATAATTGCTTGTGGAAAAGAGGGAGCGTAGCATGATTAAACCAAAATATCATTGGGATACAAAATCTACAACAGCAACGATCTCTGATAAGACAGCAGATCAATTTAAACTCACTCCTATCGTTAAAAAAGTACTCGAAAGTAAAGGGATTACAGAACAACAAGATATCGCTCAAATTTTAGAGCAGCCTACACCGGAACATGATGTTAATCTACTTAGTGATATCGATAAAGCCGTCGAACGTATTAATCACGCGATTGACCAAAATGAAATGATATTGGTCTACGGGGATTATGACGCGGATGGTGTGACATCTACAACGATATTAGTTACAACGCTAAGAGAATTAGGTGCTCACGTGGGCTGGTACATACCAAACCGTTTTTCAGAAGGTTATGGACCGAACGAACTTGCGTTTAGAAACGCGCATGACGAAGGTGTGTCACTGATCATCACAGTTGATAACGGGATCCAAGGACATCAACCTATTGAAGTCGCGCAATCGTTAGGTGTCGATGTCATCGTTACGGACCACCATGAAATTGGTGACACGTTACCTGATGCCTATGCGATTGTACATCCGATGCACCCTGAGCATGACTATCCGTTTAAATATCTATGTGGTGCGGGTGTCGCTTACAAGTTATCTCAAGCGTTACTCAATGAGCCACCTGAGAAATTTAAAGCTTTGGCAGCGATTGGAACTATTGCAGATTTGGTGTCACTCACAGATGAAAACCGCACCATCGTCAAAGAAGGTTTAGAAGTCTTAAATACGCATTGTCCTGAATCAATTAAAGCAATCTTAGCTCAAGCAAGTTATAAAGATGACATTACCGAAGAAACAATAGGTTTTGTTATTGGGCCACGTTTAAATGCGGTGGGTCGTTTAGAAGATGCCGCGATGGCAGCAGAGTTATTGATGGCGGACACTGAAGATGAAGCCACATTCTTAGCTGAGCAAGTGGAGTTCTTTAATCAAGAACGTAAAAATATTGTCTCTCAAATTGTCGATGAAGCGATGGAAATGGCTGAATCACAAGTGGAACAAGGTAACCAATTTTTGCTCTTGGCGAAAGAGGATTGGCATGAAGGTGTGCTAGGCATCGTAGCTTCACGTATTGTCGAAACATATAGTTTACCGACGATTCTATTGAATATAGACACGGAACAACAACATGCGAAAGGTTCAGCACGCAGCATTGAGCAAGTCTCTATGTTTGATATATTAAATGAGCACGCTGAGTTGATTAGTAAATTTGGTGGCCATCACATGGCTGCAGGGATGACATTAGCGATAGATCAAGTCGAACCGTTAAGAAAAGCGCTAAACGAAAGCATGGAACGCATTACAGCATCTACTTCATTAGTGCATACGAAAAAAGTAGATGTGAAACTATCTGAAGCAGATATTTCAATCAAGAACATTCAAGATATCTATCGTCTCAGACCTTTTGGCACTGATTTTTCAAGTCCTTGCTTTGAACTTCAAGAAGTCCCAATGGTACAAGCTAAAGCGATTGGTCAAGAAGGGAAACACTTGAAACTCACACTTGGTGACTCGCATTTACAAGCGCTATATTGGAATAATGGGAACTTAATTAGAGAACTAGAGACACAACAACCTATAGATATCATTGGTACATTACAAATCAACGAATGGAATGGACATCAGTCACCGCAATTTATCATTGATGATCTAGGAACCAATCAACTTCAAATATTAGACTACCGCAGTAAAAATAAATGGAATCAATTTGATCAGCACATGTCAGATGTTGCATTTCTCATTCATCCTAAAAGTGAAAAATTAGCGGATAATTATTATTACTATGGTGAAGAGATTGAGCAACACTATGATAAATACGTCTTCAGAGATTTGCCAGCTAAATTAGAAGACGTGGAGACGACGCTTCAACATGTCGATTTATCACAAATATATCTTGAGTTGAAGCATGATCAATCGATTTATTTTGAAGGTATGCCAAAGATTGATACCTTTAAAAATTGTTACAAGGCCTTATTGAAAAAAGGTGAGTTGCATCTGGCTGAAGATGGCATGCCACTTTGTCAGTTCTTAAATGTAAAACCGAATATATTGATGTTTATGTTAAAAGTATTTTTAGAACTTGGTTTTATTCAAAATGAAGCAGATCGCATCGTTGTAAATCAACAGACTGAGAAGAAAAGCATTGAATCAAGTCAGTTGTATCAAGCAAGATTGCAACGAATTGAAGTAGAACAATTGCTCCTTTATGAAGATTTTGCGAAACTGAAAGCATGGATAAAGTCAGAGCTAACTGTTAATTAAGTAGGAGGAAATGACAATGGATTTAAAACAATATGTTTCTGAGGTTCAAGATTGGCCTGAAAAAGGAGTGAACTTCAAAGATATTACAACAATTATGGATAATGGTGAAGCTTATGGTTATGCGACAGACCAAATCGTACAATACGCACAAGATAAAGAAATAGATGTTGTCGTTGGACCAGAAGCCCGTGGCTTTATCATCGGTTGCCCGGTCGCATACTCAATGGGTATTGGCTTTGCTCCAGTTAGAAAAGAAGGCAAATTACCACGTGAAGTGATCAAATATGAGTATGACTTAGAATATGGAACAAACGTATTAACGATGCACAAAGATGCGATCCGTCCAGGTCAACGTGTTTTGATTACAGATGACTTATTAGCGACAGGTGGTACAGTTGAAGCGGCGATTAAACTCGTTAAAAAACTTGGTGGCATCGTTGTCGGCATCGCATTTATTATTGAACTTAAATATTTAAATGGCATTGAACGTATTAAAGATTATGACGTAATGAGTTTAATTTCATACGATTCTTAATAGCGCAATCACTACATCATGAGGCTAGGGTTCAGACCCTGGCCTTTTCTATTAGCTAAAAAGATCTAAAACGCTACGTCTTAGTTCTATAAAGGATGCGACGGCTATCTTTCAAGATGCATCAAATCAGTGCCGGACAATTTTATGAATCCTGTTGTATTTCGAACTTATTTATTTATTTTTCTAGATGTAGTATCATAGAACTATTATTTCAATAAAAATAGAACGAATAACTTATGATATGGGTGAAAGGCCCTGACAGTCAGTTATTGAACCCGCAAATACAGCGTAAGAATTGAGTAATAGTTAAGAGAATAGAGGTGTTGGTAATGAATAATGAATATCCATATAGTGCAGATGAAGTGTTGTATAAGGCCAAATCATATTTAGCTGAAGAAGAATATGAATATGTTTTAAAAAGTTATCATCTTGCTTACGAAGCACATCAAGGTCAATTTCGTAAAAATGGGTTACCTTTTATAATGCATCCTATTCAAGTCGCGGGTATCTTAACGGAGATGCATCTTGATGGTCCAACGATTGTTGCTGGCTTCCTACATGACGTCATAGAAGATACGAGCTATAGTTTTGATGACGTCAAAGAAATGTTTAACGAAGAAGTTGCTGTCATTGTCGATGGTGTGACGAAATTGAAAAAAGTGAAATACAGATCTAAAGAAGAACAGCAAGCAGAAAATCACAGAAAATTATTTATCGCGATTGCCAAAGATGTCCGCGTTATATTAGTCAAACTCGCAGACCGCTTACACAATATGCGGACGCTCAAAGCAATGCCGCGTGAAAAGCAAATCAGAATTTCAAAAGAAACGTTAGAAATCTATGCACCACTAGCACATCGATTAGGGATCAATACGATTAAGTGGGAACTCGAAGATACGGCACTTCGTTATATAGATAGCGTGCAATATTTCAGAATCGTTAATTTAATGAGAAAAAAACGCAGCGACCGTGAAGCATATATCGATAAAGCAATCGATCGCATTCAAGGAGAACTCGATCGCATGAATATCACTGGAGAAATCAGTGGTAGACCGAAACACATCTACAGCATTTATCGTAAAATGGTGAAGCAGAAGAAACAATTCGATCAAATATTTGACCTGCTCGCAATCAGGGTCATCGTCAATTCAATCAATGATTGTTACGCAGTACTGGGTCTTGTTCATACGTTATGGAAACCGATGCCAGGGCGTTTTAAAGATTATATCGCCATGCCGAAACAAAACATGTATCAATCGTTACACACAACCGTCGTTGGTCCAAATGGCGATCCATTGGAAATACAAATTCGTACGTTTGAAATGCATGAAATCGCAGAACACGGTGTGGCTGCACACTGGGCTTATAAAGAGGGTGTCCAAGTCAATGAAAAAACGCAAGCCTTTAACAACAAACTCAGCTGGCTCAGAGAACTTGCTGAAACAGATAAGACTGCAACAGACGCAGAAGAATTTATGGAATCACTCAAATTCGATTTACAAAGTGATAAGGTTTATGCATTTACTCCAGCAAGTGACGTCATGGAATTACCGTATGGCGCGGTACCGATTGATTTCGCTTACGCTATACATAGTGAAGTAGGTAATAAGATGATTGGTGCCAAAGTCAACGGTAAGATCGTGCCGATAGATTATGTGTTACAAACCGGTGATATCGTTGAGATTAGAACGAGCAAGCATTCATATGGCCCAAGTCGTGACTGGTTGAAAATTGTGAAATCCTCCAGTGCGAAAAATAAAATTCGAAGTTTCTTTAAAAAACAAGACCGTTCATCTAACATTGAAAAAGGTAAGTTCATGGTAGAAGCAGAAATTAAAGAACAAGGCTACCGTGTTGAAGATATTTTAACTGACAATAATATCGCAGTCGTGAATGAGCGCTACAATTTTGCTAATCATGATGACCTCTATGCTGCAGTGGGATTTGGCGGTATTACAGCGACACAAGTCGTTAATAAACTCACAGAAAAACAACGCATTTTAGATAAACAAAAAGCGCTCAATGAAGCACAAGAAGTCAACAAATCAATGCCGATTAAAGAAAATATCGTCACAGATAGTGGTGTTTATGTCGAAGGTATTGAAAATGTGTTAATCAAATTATCTAAATGTTGTAACCCAATTCCGGGAGATGATATCGTAGGATATATTACGAAAGGTCACGGCATCAAAGTTCATCGCACCGATTGTCCTAATATCAGAAATGAAAAAGAACGACTCATCGACGTAGAATGGGTCAAATCACGAGATACAACGCAGAAATATCAAGTAGATTTAGAAGTGTCAGCGTATGATAGAAATGGCCTTCTAAATGAGGTATTACAAGCAGTGAACGCGACGAAAAGTCAACTCATCAAAGTTTCTGGTCGCTCAGACGTAGATAAAAATGCTATCATTAACCTGAGCATCATGGTTAAAAATGTAAATGATGTATATAAAGTTGTAGATAAAATCAAACAACTTGGTGATGTTTATACCGTAACTAGAGTATGGAATTAGAGGTGCAATATAAATGAGAATTGTGTTACAAAGAGTAAAAAAAGCTTCTGTAACAAATGAAGAAATAAACAACCAGATTGAGCAAGGTTATTGTTTACTCGTAGGCGTGGGTCAACATTCTACCCAACAAGATGCCGATGCATTAGCTAAAAAAATAGCGAATGCGAGATTATTCGAAGATGAAAATGGTAAATTGAATCTAAATATTAGCCAAGTTGACGGTGAAATACTTTCTATTTCTCAGTTTACACTATACGCAGATGTGAGAAAGGGAAACCGTCCGGGTTTTACGAATGCGATGGATCCGGAAGCGGCTAATCAACTGTACGAATACTTTAACGATGCTTTACGTAGCTATGACTTAAATGTGCTACCAGGTCAATTCGGTACAGATATGTTGGTCGATATTGAAAATGATGGACCTGTGACAATTATCTATGAAAGTCAGGATGGCAAAGTGATATGACAAAGATCAAGCGTTGGTTAACGAAATATCATATGTTCAATGTGCCAACACTCATCGTAACGATTGCATTCATTCTATTTGTGATCTTGCTTTTCCCGTTTTTAAATTATAACGATAAAGATAGCGGTAAGATTTACGTCACTGAGGATGCAGAAATACGTACCGGACCGAATGCGTCTTATCCTGAATTGTACCCAATTCGGAAAGGTGAACATTTTAATAAACTCGGTGAAAACGGCAAATGGATTGAAGTCGAATCTTCAGACGGCAAACGGAAAGGGTGGGTTGCAGGTTGGCATACCAACTTAAATATTGCGAAAAATAAAACGCAAAATGAAAATCCACTCGAAGGTAAAACGATTGTACTCGACCCGGGTCATGGTGGTGAAGACCAAGGCGCTTCTAGTAATACTGAGAATAAAAGTTTAGAAAAAGTATCCACGTTAAAGACAGCGAAAGAATTAAAACCGTTGCTTGAAAAAGAAGGCGCTAAAGTCAAAATGACACGTACCAAAGATGAGTACGTCAGTCTTGGAGATCGCAATCTTAAAGGCGATGTATTTATCAGTTTGCATAACGATGCCTTAGACTCAGATAATGCAAATGGAGCTACTGTTTTCTGGTTTAAAAAAGATCAAGCAGCTCTAGCAGAAACATTGAACCAAAGTATTCAGAAGAAAGCATTATTTAGTAATCGGGGTGCAAGACAGCAAAATATTCAAGTATTAAGACAAACGAATGCACCTGCTGTTTTACTAGAACTGGGATACATTAGCAATCCCACTGATGAAAAACTCATCAATAACAAACTACATAGACAAATTATCGAACAAGCAATTGTAGACGGGTTACGTAATTATTTCATGGAATAAAGGACTTGCAAATTATAAAAAAACTCGTTATGATAATTAAGAATAATATATTTAAAACCGTACGTATTCTTGGGTGATTATTCACAATAAGGTAGCACAAATGATTTGTGTGTAGAGACGTAATTCTAGGCTGAAAAATTACGCTGCGTAGTATAAATCATGGACACAAGAAGAGGTGCTTTAGTAACTTAAAGCCGTGTAACGAACGTTATTCGTCAAGAGCGGGTTATAAGTAATTATAACCAATTAGGGTGGCAACACGGAATTTCGTCCCTTGTATGACATGAGCGTCATGCAAGGGCTTTTTTATTGCAAAAAGGAGTGATTGGTCGAATGATAAAAATCCCTAGAGGCACACAAGATATTTTGCCAGGTGAAACCAAAAAATGGCGCTATATTGAAAACAAATTACATGAACTGATGAAACTATATAATTATAAAGAAATTCGTACGCCAATGTTTGAAAGTACAGATCTTTTTGCACGCGGTGTAGGTGATTCTACCGATGTCGTTCAAAAAGAAATGTATACCTTTGAAGATAAAGGGCAACGCAGCATGACGTTACGTCCAGAAGGTACAGCTGCAGTGGTACGTTCTTATATTGAGAATAAAATGCACGGCGATCCGAACCAACCGGTTAAACTTTATTACAATGGACCTATGTTCAGATACGAACGGAAACAAAAAGGGCGTTATCGTCAATTCACTCAATTTGGGGTCGAAGCGATTGGCGCTGAAAATCCGAGTATCGATGCTGAAGTGCTTGCGATGGTCATGCACATCTATGAATCATTTGGTCTAAAACATTTAAAATTAGTCATCAATAGTATTGGTGATATCGATTCACGTAAAGCTTATAACGATGCGTTAGTGGATCACTTTGAGCCCGTGATTCATGAATTCTGTGATGATTGTCAAGCACGTCTTCACACGAATCCGATGCGTATCCTAGATTGTAAAGTCGATCGAAATCATGAAGCGGTACAAAACGCACCAAGCATTACAGAATACTTGAATGATGCTTCACAACAATACTATGAAGAAGTGAAATCACATCTCGATGATTTAGGTATTCCTTATGTGGAAGATCCACACTTAGTGAGAGGGTTGGATTATTATACACATACAGCTTTTGAATTAATGATTGATGATCCTAACTATGATGGTGCGATCACCACTCTATGTGGTGGCGGTCGTTACAACGGCTTGCTTGAATTGCTTGACGGTCCATCTGAAACAGGTATTGGCTTCGCGTTAAGCATCGAACGGTTGCTCATGGCTTTAGAAGAAGAAGGCATTGAGTTAGATGTGGAAGAAGACTTTGATTTATTTGTGGTGACAACAGGAGAAGAAGCAGACCGTTACGCAGTTAAACTTTTAAGTCAATTACGTCATGAAGGTATTAGCGCAGATAAAGATTACATGTCACGTAAAATGAAAGGTCAGATGAAACAAGCCGATCGATTAAATGCGCGCTATACCATCGTGATTGGGGACAGAGAATTAGAAAGCAAACAAATTGATATTAAAAATATGGATACAGGTGAATCTGACACTGTTCAGTTAGATGAAATCGCTGATTATCTCAAAGCACATAAATAAGGAGATTGATAAGAAATGAGTAAACGAACAACGTATTGCGGTTTAATTACAGAATCGTATTTAGATCAAGAAGTGACTTTAAAAGGTTGGGTACACAATCGACGTGACTTAGGCGGCCTTATCTTCGTTGACTTACGTGACCGTGAAGGATTTGTACAAGTTGTTTTCAACCCTTCATTTTCAAAAGAAGCGCTCGAAGTTGCTGAATCTATTCGTTCTGAATATGTCGTAGAAGTAACTGGTATCGTTAAAAAAAGAGATGCTGAAACAGTTAACCCTAAAATTCCTACTGGTCAAGTAGAGGTTCAAGTTTCAAGCATCGAAATTATAAACAAATCTGAAACACCACCGTTTGCGATTAACGAAGAAAACCAAAATGTAGATGAAAATATTCGTTTGAAATATCGTTATTTAGACTTGAGACGTCAAGAATTGGCTCAAACGTTCAAAATGCGCCATCAAATTACACGTTCTATTCGTGAATACCTTGATAAGTCAGGTTTTTATGACATTGAAACACCTGTATTAACTAAATCTACGCCAGAAGGTGCGCGTGACTATCTCGTGCCATCTCGTGTACATGAAGGGGAATTCTACGCACTTCCTCAATCACCGCAAATCTTTAAACAATTATTGATGATTAGTGGATTCGATAAATATTACCAAATCGTCAAATGTTTCCGTGATGAAGACTTACGTGCAGACCGTCAACCAGAATTCACACAAGTGGATATGGAAATGAGCTTTGTCGATCAAGAAGACGTCATTGAAATGGGCGAAGAAATGCTTCAAAAAGTCGTAAAAGATGTAAAAGGGAAAGATATTCCTACACCATTCCCTCGTATGACTTACGATGAAGCGATGGCACGTTATGGTTCAGATAAACCAGATACACGCTACGGCATGGAACTCATCGATGTCTCAGAATTAGGTCACACAATGGACTTTAAAGTATTCAAAGGTGCTGTAGAAAGTGGTGGCCAAGTGAAAGCAATCGTTGCTGAGGGTGCCGCAGACCAATATACACGTAAAGATATCGATGGCTTAACTGAGTTTGTAAACATCTATGGAGCGAAAGGCTTAGCTTGGGTTAAAGTCGTAGAAGATGGTTTAAGTGGCCCAATCGCCCGTTTCTTTGAAGATGAACATATTGAAACATTAAAACAACTAACAGATGCAAAAGCAGGTGACTTAGTCTTATTCGTCGCTGATAGTAAAGACGTTGTTGCACAAAGTTTAGGTGCATTACGTCAAAAACTTGCGAGAGATTTAGATTTAATCGATCCTGAAAAACTGAACTTCTTATGGGTGACTGACTGGCCATTGTTAGAATATGACGATGAAGCACAACGTTATGTGGCTGCACACCATCCATTTACATCACCTAAACCAGAAGACATTGAAAAATTAGATGACGAACCTGAAAATGCGCAAGCGAATGCGTATGACGTCGTGCTTAACGGCTATGAACTCGGCGGTGGTTCAATCAGAATTCACGATCGCGCATTACAAGCTAAAATGTTTGAAGTGCTTGGATTTACAGAAGAACAAGCGCAAGAACAGTTCGGCTTCTTACTCAATGCATTCAAATACGGAGCTCCTCCACATGGTGGTATTGCATTAGGTCTAGACCGATTAGTAATGCTGCTCACAGGACGTACTAACTTAAGAGATACGATTGCATTCCCTAAAACAGCATCTGCAACATGTCTTTTAACCGATGCACCAGGGGAAGTTTCTGATGCGCAACTTCAAGAATTATCATTACGCATTAGACACTAATTAGACACTAAATTCAAGGCTTTATTTCTTGCTTATGTGGCTGTATGTGTTATGATGATAGGCACAAGATAGATGTCTGTAGTGTTCGTAAGTTTGCTTTTTATTTGGGCCTAACACTCTTTGATCCGGGAGCCCAATAGGTTTTCTTGCGGCGCACATGCCTCTCATTGAGGACTTGCAAACCAAGAAACAGGGCACCCACCTGTACACAGCAGGCCGAATGATCAAGCTATTACAACTACGGCATCAACGGAGTCTATCGGCACGTAAGGCTTTTGTCTTACGTGTTTTTTTATGGAAATTTTTAAGGTGAGATAATGCTCGTTTAGCTGGATTTGCTATAGCTTAGAACTCAGACAACATCAATGGATGAGCCTATGTGATTGCTATGATGCAATGCGACTTATCGCACAAAAAGAGCGTCTATCGTTTGTAATGATAGACGTTCTTTTTATTCATAGACTTATAGCTAACAGTGCGTTAATTATTTTCTTTTTGTGATTGCATTAAATTATCATAAATAGTCTTGAATTGTTGTTCACTTTTAGATGTTGTTTTGGGTTCGTAATAAATTTGGTTTTTCAATTTATCTGGTAAATACTGTTGTGGAACGAAACCATTATCATAGTTATGTGGATATTTGTAACCTATGGCACGGCCGAGTTTTTTAGCACCAGAATAGTGACCATCTTTGAGGTGATCGGGAATTTGACCCACGTTTCCTTTACGAATATCACTGAGCGTTGCATCGATGGCTGAAATACCTGAATTTGATTTAGGTGAAAGACAGAGTTCTATGACAGCTTGGCTAAGTGGAATACGTGCTTCTGGGAATCTAAGTCTTTCAGCAGCTTCAATTGCTGCAAGTGTACGTTGGCCTGCATTCGGAGAAGCTAACCCAATATCTTCAAAACTGATGACGAGTAAGCGACGAGCAATCGTAGGTAAGTCTCCTGCTTCGATTAAACGTGCGAGGTAATGAAGGGCAGCGTTAACGTCACTTCCCCTGATTGATTTTTGAAATGCACTCATGACATCATAATGCATATCACCATCTTTATCACTGACAAATGCACCTTTTTGTAAACAATCTTTCGCATCTTGGAGTGTGATATGTCGCGTGCCATCCGTTTCATCTGCACTTAACACGGCAAGTTCTAACGCGTTTAATGCACTGCGGACGTCACCTTGACTTTGAGTAGAAAAATATTCCATTGCATCCTTGTCAACGGTCGCCTGATACTGACCTAAGCCACGCGCTTCGTCTTCTAATGCACGATCTAAAGCGGTGCGGATATCATCATCTTCTAGTGGATAAAGTTCAAAGATTTGTGCTCTTGAACGAATGGCCGGATTAATGGCATGATAGGGATTAGAAGTAGTCGCACCAATTAAGATGATTTTACCGCTTTCTAAATGAGGTAATAAGAAATCTTGTTTCGCTTGATCAAGTCGATGAATTTCGTCGAGTAACAGTACGACTTGACCAGACATTTTTGCTTCTTCTACAATATATTGCATATCTTTTTTGGTATTTGTGACGGCATTGAGTTGTCTGAATTTGCTTTTTGTACTACCGGAGATCGCTTTTGCGATACTTGTTTTACCAATACCTGGAGGACCGTAAAAGATCATTGATGATAATCGCTCTGTCTCAACCATCCGACGTATAATGCCTTTAGGTCCAACAAGATGTTGTTGTGAGAGGATTTCATCAATATTGTTTGGTCTCATTCGAAATGCAAGTGGTTCATTAGTCACTTCGTTCACACCTTTCTCATTCTATATTAACGTAAAAAATGATAGAATGGGAATAAATAGTTTTAAAATAAGACAGTTAGAGAGGTTATATAATGAAGATATCAACAAAAGGGAGATATGGATTAACATTAATGATTTCCTTAGCCAAAAAAGAAGGGCAAGGTTGTATATCATTAAAATCTATAGCCGAAGAAAACAATCTTAGTGATTTATATTTAGAACAACTTGTAGGCCCCTTAAGAAATGCAGGGCTCATCAGAAGTGTACGTGGCGCTAAAGGTGGTTATCAATTACGAATAGCTGCTGAAGATATTACAGCTGGTGATATCATTCGTTTATTAGAAGGACCGATTACTTTTGTCGAAAGTATCGATTCAGAACCCCCAGCTCAAAAAGAACTCTGGATACGCATGAGAGACGCAGTGAGAGATGTATTAGATAATACAACCTTGAAAGACTTAGTTGATTATAAAGAAACAGATAATCTCGATGGATACATGTTTTACATTTAAGTGTTGACATCTTCAACTCAATTATATAAACTACCCATATTCAATGAACTATGTAAGAAAGGTACCTTCTAATAATACACTTTGAGTCATTGAATGATTGAGTAATCAAATAGCTACACATTTTAATAATTACGTTAAAAACATGTAAATTTGAATGTTTTTAGTTGATTTTTTAAGAGAAAATGTGTAAGTTATAATTACTTAATGAAAGATCATAAAAAATTGATAAATAAAGAATTAAAAATTATGTTTAACATTCAACGGCTGTGGTATTATCTGTATATACAGTCAAAGGAGGAATTACTTATGGCAGAGGAAAACAAAAAATTAGAACAAGCAAAAGGTAACGTGAAAGAAACAGTTGGTAACGCAACTAACAATAAAGATTTAGAAAAAGAAGGTAAAGAAGACAAAGCTTCTGGTAAAGCTAAAGAAGTCGTTGACAACGTAAAAGAAAAAGCTAACGACGTTATTGATAAATTCAAAAAATAATTTCACCTTATTAACCGAAAGATCATAGAGTTATTTTATATTTGAAGTAACCTCGATGATTAAATCATTGATTTTATAAAACAGCATGAATACAAATTGAATGACTGTATGAATTGAGAGGCTAGAACGTATTGCGTTCTAGCCTCTTAAATTTTGTCTCACGCATACAAAAGTCCGCTTATACAAATTGTTTTGTTTTGTATAAGCGGACTTCTTCATTTTCAACTATTTCTTAACTTTATTTTTCATCGTTTAACGCATGTTTTAAACGACTGTATGATTCTTTTTGAAGATCTTGATCATAAATATAACTTACAACCATTAATTCATCGAAAGAACCATAATGGTCCATAAACGCTTTTAATTGTTCTTTGACCGTATCTTCTGAACCAATCAATGAAGTGCGGAAACGTTGCTGCGCAAGTTCATATTCTCTTTCAGTAAGCACACTACGTAAATCGTCTGTAGGTGGTTGAACGGGTTGCATTTTACCACGAAGAATACTAATCATCACTTGTGCCTGTGTAGAGGCTAAGTATTGAGCTTGTTCATCGGTTTCTGCAACAATCGCATTCAAGCAGACAATCATATAAGGTTTGTCTAACACATCAGAAGGTTGGAATAATTCTTTATAGATTTGAATTGCGTCTTTCATTTGTTGTGGCGCAAAGTGTCCAGCAAAGACATAAGGTAATCCTTTTCGAGCTGCTAAATGCGCTGAGTCAGTTGAAGAGCCAAGCACATATAAAGGAATATCTTTTCCTGCAGCTGGATAAGCTCTGACGTAAGCTTGTTCATTTTCAGGACTGAAGAAGGTTTGAAGTTCTTCTATCTCTTCAGGAAATTGATATACACCATTGTGTTGGTCACGACGTAGCGCGCTAGCTGTCATCATGTCTGTACCTGGCGCACGGCCTAAACCTAAATCTACACGGTTAGGGAAAAGCGTTGCCATCGTACCAAATTGTTCAGCGACAACTAGTGGCGCATGGTTGGGTAACATGATGCCTCCAGAACCAACACGAATATGATCGGTATGTTCTAAGGTGTGTTGTATTAATAGAGCTGTTGCAGAACTGACTAAATTAGGTGCGTTATGGTGTTCCGCAATCCAGTAACGTTCGTATCCTAAGTCATCAAGATGTTGCGCAAGTGAGACCATATCGCTTAAAGCATCTGCATCATCTTGTCCATCACGTACAGGTACAAGGTTGAGTGCAGAAAGTTTCAAATTCTCCATTCAATGACACTCCTTCTTCTACAATTATTATAATTATAACAATGAAATGTTGCCGCTCGTAAAATATTGCTCACTCTTGCACTCAGCATAATTTCTGTTAAAATTTTACAAGTGTAAAAAATGTTCCTTTAAATATAAATTCTAAAATTTGATTTTCGTTAATGATTAATAAGGAAACTATTTGAGAATGATGAATCATGCATTTGAAAACCTATTTTTTATCCATTTAGTCATAAACTGTCAACTAGAAAATTCATATATATGGTGCTATGATAGGGATAATGATTTTAAAAATGAGGAGTGTCAAACCCATGGAAGTATATCTTGATTATGCAGCTACGACACCAGTGCGTGCTGAGGTCATAGAAAAAATGATGAATATTTATCAAAGTCATTACGGAAATCCTTCTTCAATCCATTCAGTAGGAAGAGATGCACGTAAGTATTTAGATGAAGCTCGTCGTACAGTCGCTAAATTAATCGGGGCTTCTCCTAAAGAAATTATCTTTACGAGTGGCGCAACTGAATCTAGTAATACAGCGATTAAGGGCATCGCATATGCTAATCAAGCAAAAGGTAAACATCTCATTACCACTAAAATAGAACATCACTCTGTACTCCATGTGTTCGAACAATTAGAACGTGAAGGGTTTGACGTGACGTATTTAGATGTAAATGAAGAAGGCGTCGTTGATTTGGACCAATTACGTGAGGCTCTGACGCCTGAGACTACACTCGTTTCAATCATGTTTGTGAACAACGAGGTTGGTACGGTTCAACCAATGTATGACATTGACCAAATCGTCTCCGAGTCCAATGCATTATTACACGTTGATGCAGTGCAAGCAGTGGGGCATTTAGATATTAATATGGCAGATTTTAATATCGACGCGATGAGTATTACAGCTCATAAGTTTGGTGGTCCTAAAGGTGTAGGTGTGCTTTATGTTAAAGCAGAGACACCGATTCAATATAGTCAATTTGGTGGTGAACAAGAGACCAAACGCCGTGCAGGTACTGAAAACCTACCACAAATAGTAGGCTTAGCAGAAGCGATGAACTTAGCTGTTACAAACATGGATGACAATAACGTCCATTTAATGAATTTAAAAAATCAATTTTTAGTCACATTGCAAGAAAGAGCGATACCGTTTGAATTGAATGGCTCTATGACGAATGCCACAGGACATGTAGTTAATCTATATTTTCCATTTATAGATGTTGAAACCTTGCTTACTTTATTAGATTTAGCACAAGTCTATGTTTCAGCTGGTTCAGCATGTACAGCGGGTTCAATGACACCATCACACGTTTTAACAGCAATGTATAATGATGAAGATCGCGCAAACCATTCTGTGCGTTTTAGCTTTAACGAATTAACGACTGAAAAAGAAATTAAAACGGTAGCTGCAGAAATTCATAAAATATATCATCGATTTAGGGAGGTAAACTAATTGTCAAATCAAGATACAAGAGTAGTTGTAGGCATGTCTGGTGGTGTAGACAGTTCTGTGACTGCCTACTTGTTAAAAGAACAAGGCTATGAAGTGATCGGCATATTCATGAAAAACTGGGATGACACGGACGAAAACGGTGTATGTACTGCAACTGAAGATTATAATGATGTCATTGAAGTATGTAACCAAATTGGTATACCGTACTACGCTGTTAACTTCGAACAAGAATACTGGGATAAAGTGTTCACATATTTCTTAGATGAATATAAAAAAGGACGCACACCAAATCCAGATGTCATGTGTAATAAAGAAATTAAATTTAAAGCTTTCTTAGAACACGCTTTAAAACTAGGGGCTGACTATGTAGCCACAGGTCATTACGCACGTATTCGCCGTCATGATGACGGCCACGTTGAAATGCTTCGCGGTGTCGATAACAATAAAGATCAAACGTATTTCTTAAATCAACTTTCTCAAGAACAATTGTCTCATGTCATGTTCCCAATCGGCGATATGGATAAAAAAGAAGTACGTCGTATTGCGGAAGAACAAGACTTAGCCACTGCTAAGAAAAAAGATTCAACTGGTATATGCTTTATTGGAGAACGTAATTTCAAAACATTCTTATCTCAATATTTACCTGCTCAATCAGGTGAAATGCGTACACTTAATGGTGAGAAAAAAGGGATGCATAGTGGGTTGATGTACTATACGATCGGTCAACGTCATGGTTTAGGCATCGGTGGCGATGGCGATCCTTGGTTCGTTGTAGGTAAAAATTTAGCAGATAACGTACTATATGTAGAACAAGGTTTTGATCATGATGCACTTTATAGTGATTGTCTGATCGCATCTGATTATTCCTTTGTTAATCCAGTAGACCTTGAACAAGGCTTTGAATGTACAGCCAAATTCAGATATCGTCAAAAAGATACGAAAGTATTTGTACAACGAGAAAATGATAATGCGTTACGTGTTACATTTGATCAACCTGTTCGTGCAATTACACCGGGACAAGCGGTTGTTTTTTACGATGAAGAAGTGTGCTTAGGCGGTGCAACAATCGATGAAGTCTACAAAAATTCAGGTCAATTAAGTTATGTATTGTAAATTGTGTTTGTAAAATTATATGTAACCATTACAAAATAGGACGAGACAATCACACAGTCTTGTCCTGTTTTGTCTTTTCACACATGGAAAGAAGCACATGTTATAATGATATGTAAGAAATGAGGTATTTCAGTGGAACAACAACAGATTTATCAATTAATCAAAGATGGCAAGGTTGAAGAAGCGTTACAATCACTCTTTGATAATATTGAAGCAAATCCAAAAGAAGTAGAAAATTATATCAATGCAGGTATTTTAATCGCCGAAGCGGGCGAAGTAGAACATGCGGAGCGCTTCTTCCAACGTGCGATTACTTTGGATCCTGAAAACGGCGCAATTTATTATAATCTAGCTAATGTATATTACAATGAAGGCCGTTATAATGAAGCGATTAAACTATATCAACAAGCACTTCAATTCAATATGGAAAAAGTAGATGCGAACTACATGATTGGCATGTCATTTAATCAGTTGGGTGCATTCAGAGAAGCAATGCCATTTCTTATGACTGCAGCTGAATTAGAACCGAACAAAGATGCTGAAGTGCAATTTCAATATGGTTTAGTTTTATGTCATTTGGAAATGTTTGAAGCGGCAGTAAAACAACTTAAATTGGTATTAGAAATAGACAAAGAACATGTCGATGCACTGTACAATTTAGGATTAGCTACCTATATGTTAACAGAAGATACAACCGAAGCGATGCCTTATTTTAAACGTGCGGTAGACATAGATCCTAAACATGTCATGAGCCAGCATGCGATAAAAACATTTGAACAATTAGCAGAAGAGGAGGATTAACATGGAGGAAGGCCCTACATTGTTTGAACAGACGACAGTGAAAGGCACTGTTGACGCAATCGTATTCCAAAATAAAGATAATTTTTATACTGTGTTAAAAGTAGAGCCTAGTGAGTCAGATGAAACGTTTGATTCAACGCCAACGGTTGTAGGGTTCTTTCCTGACATTGTAGAAGGTGATGTGTATACCTTCAAAGGCCAAATTGTTAATCACACCAAATATGGTAAGCAACTAAAAGCCGAAACGTTTGAAAAAGAATTACCTCAAACAAAAGAAGCCATCATCAGTTATTTATCTAGCGATCTTTTTAAAGGTGTCGGTAAAAAAACTGCTCAAAGTATTGTGAATGCCCTTGGAGATAATGCGATTAATGACATATTAAATGATGAAACATTACTGTCTAAAGTGCCTGGGCTTTCGAAAAAGAAACAACAACAAATTGCTGAACAAATCAATGCAAACCAAGAAACAGAAAAAATTATTATCCGGTTACATGATTTAGGTTTCGGACCTAAACTGGCAATGAATATCTATCAAACATACATGAGTGATACGTTAGAGATTGTAGAGAAAAAGCCCTACCAACTCGTTTATGATGTTAAGGGTATTGGTTTTAATAAAGCAGATACACTCGCACGTAATATTGGTATTGCTTATGACGATCCAGAACGCATTAAAGCGGGTTTACTTTATGTTCTCGAAGAAGAATGTGTGAAACAAGGTCATACGTATCTCCCAACATCATATGTTTATGAGATGACAGTAGACATGTTGTCACAACCACCTGAAGAAACGATTGAGACAGCGTTAGTTGAAAGCATGACGCAGGAATTGATTGAGGAAACTAAATTAATTGAACACGAAGATCAGCTCGCAATACCTAGCCTCTATTACTCCGAATTAAAGAGTGTCCAAACACTGTATAGAGTCTTTAGCTACACACATAAAATGACAGAATTTGAATTATCAGATTTACAATTACATATCGGAGAAATTGAAGAACGACAAGAAGTCAGTTATGCCGCTTTACAAAAAGAAGCATTACAGACAGCGATGAATACGAAAGTCATGTTGCTCACAGGGGGCCCCGGAACTGGTAAAACAACAGTCATTAAAGGTATTGTTGATTTATATGCAGAAGTCCATGGTATTTCACTCGATTATGATGATTATAGCGAAGATGATTATCCAGTAGTGCTCGCAGCGCCTACAGGTCGTGCAGCGAAACGGTTAGCTGAAGCGACAGGCTTAGAAGCGATGACGATTCACCGTTTAATTGGATGGAATCAGGATACCCAACCGGAAGACATTTTAGATCATGAAATTAATGCTCGGTTGATTATCATCGATGAGATGTCGATGGTAGATACATGGTTGTTCCATCAATTTATGAGTGCTGTGCCGTTAGATGCACAGATTATCTTTGTCGGTGATGAAGACCAGCTTCCATCTGTTGGACCAGGTCAAGTGTTCAAAGATTTAATTGAATCGAAAGTCATTCCTAGGGTGAACTTAACCGAAGTTTATCGTCAACAAGATGGTTCAAGTATTATTGAACTCGCCCATCACATTAAATTGGGTCAACCGATTGATATTACGAAACGGTATCACGATCGAAATTTCATCAGATGTGGTGCAGAACAAATTCCGAATGTTGTCGAGCAGATTGTATCGAATGCTGTAACGAAAGGTTACGACATGAGTGATATTCAAGTCCTTGCACCGATGTATAAAGGCTCAGCAGGGATTAAAAAGCTCAATAAAGTACTGCAAGACATTTTAAACCCGAAAGCGAAAGACTCACGTGAAATTGAATTTGGTGATGTGGTCTTCCGTAAGGGCGATAAAGTATTACAGCTTGTCAATCGACCTAACGATAATATCTTCAACGGAGATATTGGCGTTATTGTAGGAGTGTTTTGGGCTAAAGAAAATGCGCTGAATAAAGATGTCTTAGTCGTTGATTTTGAAGGCAATGAAATTACCTTCACACGACAAGATTTAATTGAATTAACTCATGCTTATTGCACTTCGATCCATAAATCTCAAGGTTCGGAATTCCCAATCGTGATCATGCCAATGGTGAAACAATATTATCGCATGTTGCAAAAACCAATCCTTTATACAGGGTTAACAAGGGCGAAACAATCACTGGTGTTACTCGGAGATCCCCAAGCTTTTGACATTGGTCTTAATACTGAAGGTAAGGCACGGATGACACAGCTTTGTACATTCTTAAAACAATACTTCGGTGAAGATGAAGATAACAACACAGAAGAACACAATTCTGAAGTGACTGATGCAGATAGTGAGGAAGCAGAAACACCAACACAAGAAGCTAATTTTGTATTGACGGAAACGGATATGTTCAGCATTGATCCAATGATTAATATGGGAAAAGTTACGCCTTACGATTTCAATGATGATTGACTTTGAGCTTGAAAATCAATACAATAAGACTATAAAATTAATTTATATATGAATGTCTATGTGAAATGTACAATCCACACATCAGACCAATGAGATTAAAACATGAAGACGAGTAAACTTTTACTACGCACACAGAGATGTATCAGTTGCTGAGAGATACAGCTAGTGAAGTTGAACGCTACTTGATGTCAAATTCATAAATAACTAATGAGAGATAAGTTTCGTGAGTGATGACGTCACGACTTATAATTAGGGTGGTACCGCGAATGTTCGTCCCTTCAGTGAGGATGAGCATTTTTTTATGCTGTTAAAAATGGAGGATGAGAAAAGAATGAAAAATTTAAAAGCGAGCGAGATACGACAAAATTTTATTGACTTTTTCGTGGATAAAGGTCATATGGTTGAACCATCAGCTTCACTCGTTCCGATCGATGATGATTCTTTACTATGGATCAATTCAGGTGTAGCGACGTTGAAAAAATACTTTGATGGTCGCGAAACACCGCGTTTACCTCGTATTGTGAACTCTCAAAAAGCAATTCGTACAAATGATATTGAAAATGTAGGTTTTACTGCGCGTCACCATACATTCTTTGAAATGTTAGGTAACTTTTCTATTGGTGATTACTTTAAAAACGAAGCGATTGCTTATGCATGGGAATTCTTAACAGACGAGAAATGGATGGCGATTGAACCAGAACGTTTATACGTCACAATTCATCCAGAAGATACAGAAGCTTATCGCATTTGGCACGAAGACATCGGACTTGAAGAAAGCCGTATCATTCGTATTGAAGGAAATTTCTGGGATATTGGTGAAGGCCCATCTGGTCCAAACACTGAGATTTTCTATTATCGCGGGTCAGAATACGGTGCAGAGGATCCTGAAGAAGAAATGTATCCAGGTGGTGAAAATGAACGCTACTTAGAAATTTGGAACTTAGTATTTAGTGAGTTCAATCATAACAAAGACCACACGTATACACCGTTACCAAATAAAAACATTGATACCGGCATGGGTCTCGAACGTATGGCTTCCATTTCACAAGATGTGCGTACAAACTATGAAACAGATTTATTCATGCTTATCATTCATGAAGTTGAAAATATTGCTGATAAAAAATATCTAGAAAATGATACGTACGACATCGCATTCAAAGTGATTGCAGATCATATTAGAACCATCGCTTTTGCTATTGCGGATGGCGCATTACCTGCGAATGAAGGACGTGGCTATGTTTTAAGAAGATTACTTCGTCGTGCCGTGCGTTTCAGTCAATCGTTAGATATCAATGAACCATTCTTATATCAACTCGTCGATATAGTGGCAGATATTATGGAACCTTATTATCCAAATGTGAAAGAAAAAGCGGACTTCATCAAACGTGTGATTAAATCAGAAGAAGAACGTTTCCATGAAACACTTGAAGATGGTTTAGCTATCCTCAACGACTTAATCGTAAATGCGAAAGAAGCAAATGGTGAAATCGATGGTAAAGATGCATTTAAACTGTATGATACGTATGGTTTCCCTATTGAACTCACTGAAGAAATTGCTGAACAAGAAGGATTAACGATTGATATGGATACGTTTGCTGCAGAGATGGACAAACAACGTGAACGTGCACGTCAAGCACGTCAAAATTCACAATCTATGCAAGTTCAAAGTGAAGTGTTGAAAAACATTCATACTGATAGCCAATTCGTTGGTTACGATGTGATGGATCAAGATACTACGTTAACCGACATCATTTACAATGGCGAAGCAGTAGATCAAGCTGAAGCGGGACAAGTGATTTATTTTGTACTAAGCGAAACACCATTCTATGCAGTGAGCGGTGGACAAGTTGCAGACCAAGGAACGGTTCAAAGTGATACCTTTGAAATTGTCGTTACAGAAGTCACTAAAGCACCAAATGGACAAAATCTGCATAAAGGTGAAGTACAATTCGGTCAAGTGAAAACAGGTAGCACAGTTAAAGCAACTGTCAATCACGATGAACGTCGCTCTATTAAGAAAAACCACAGTGCAACTCACTTACTACACGCTGCACTGAAAGAGGTATTAGGCGATCATGTTAACCAAGCTGGTTCATTAGTAGAACCCGATCGTTTACGTTTCGACTTCTCTCATTTTGGTCCGATGTCACAAGAAGAAATTGATCAAGTAGAACGCCGGGTTAACGAAGAAATCTGGAATAGTTTAGATGTATCCATCAAAGAGATGCCAATCGATGAAGCGAAAGCGATGGGTGCGATGGCACTATTCGGTGAAAAATATGGCGACATCGTCCGTGTCGTAGATATGTCTCCATTCTCTATTGAACTTTGTGGTGGTATCCACGTAAGTAATACATCTGAAATTGGCTTGTTCAAAATCATGAGTGAATCTGGTACAGGTGCGGGTGTGCGTCGTATTGAAGCACTCACTGGAAAAGCAGCGTTCTTATACTTAGAATCTATTCAAGATAAATTTAACGCGGTTAAACAACAAGTCAAAGCTAAAGCTGATGATCAAGTTTACGATAAAATCATGCAACTTCAACAACATGACAAAGATTTATCTAAACAAGTTGAGCAGTTAAATAAAGAAGTAACAAGTCTGAAAATGGGTGACATCCAAGATCAAGTTGAAGAAATAAATGGTTTCAAAGTCCTCGCAACACAAGTTGAAGTCGCTAATAGTAAAGCAATCAGAGAAACAATGGATGACTTTAAATCTAAACTTCAAGATACGATTATCATCTTAGTGAGCGATGTCGGTGGTAAAGTATCATTAATTGCAACGGTTCCAAAAGATTTAACAGACCAAATCAAAGCCGGTAACATCATCAAAGAAATGGCACCTGTTGTAGGCGGTAAAGGTGGCGGACGACCTGATATGGCACAAGGTGGCGGTTCCCAACCTGAGAACATAACAGAATCATTAAGTTTCATTAAAAATTATATTAAATCGCTATAACTCTCTATCCGTCTCGTGTAAAATGGAGACGTGTTAAATATATGCGTATCATTCTTATGCATTATAAAGGAGTGTTAATATGGCAAACTTTGATAAAACAATGAAATTTGATTATGAAGAAGTTCCAAAAGATGAAGTCAAAAAAGTACTTCTTAATGTCTACCAAACGCTAGAAGAACGTGGTTACAATCCAGTAAATCAAATCGTAGGTTATTTACTTTCTGGAGACCCAGCTTATATTCCACGTCACAATGAAGCTAGAAATCAAATTCGACGCATCGATCGTGATGACATTATGGAAGAACTCGTGTCACATTATTTAAAACAAAATTAGAAATAGGATTATATGTTAAAGCAAAAAATTATTGGATTAGATGTTGGAAGTAAAACTGTAGGCATAGCAATTAGCGATCTGATGGGATGGACCGCACAAGGATTAGATACACTCCATATTAATGAAGAAAAGAACGAACTAGGGATAGATCAACTCGTTGAGATCATAGAGAATGAAAATGTTGGGACAGTTGTCATTGGACTGCCCAAAAATATGAATAATTCTATTGGCTTTCGTGGTGAAGCTTCGTTACAATATAAAGAACAGTTGCAACAAGCGATGCCCACTTTAGAAATTATTATGTGGGATGAGCGTTTAAGTACGAAAGCAGCTGAACGATCACTACTAGAAGCTGATGTATCAAGACAGAAAAGAAAGAAAGTCATTGATAAAATGGCTGCCGTATTTATACTGCAAGGTTATTTAGATTCTATACAATAAAAGGAGAGATTATCAATGGCTGAACATAATCACGATGCAGAATTACGAGTTAATAATGAAGAAGAATTACTCACATTATACGATGAAAATGGCGATGAAGTCCTATATCGTAAAATGCTTGAATTCTATCATCCCGAATTCGAAAAAGAATATGTTATTCTCGCTGAAGAAGGCGCAGAAGCAGACGATGATGATTTAATCGAGCTTATTCCTATGATTAACGAAACAGATGAAAGCGGTGACGGTGGCAAATTGTTACCAGTTGAATCTGATGAAGAATGGAATATGATTGAAGAAATCGTCAATACAGAATTAGACGATGAAGCAGACGCATAAAATAATGAATGCGTGATTGAATGTGAGCGGAGCAGTAGGAAGTAGAACGTGAGAAACTATCTAGGTGATAGGATTTCGAGCAGATGCAGTTCCTTACTCCGCTCGCTTTTATTTTGTGCTGAAATGTAGATTATTGACATGTAATTGAAAAAGTATGTGAACAGATTAACGTTAAGGATATATTTAATATAGTAAAGTAAATGAAAATATGATAAAATATTTAGAGTTAATTTGTACGAGCAATGTTTTAAGGAACGACAAGCGAGTAGTGAAAGTCAAAACAAGGCTTCAATCAATTTAAACCTCATTTTAATTGTGGCGACCAACCTTCTAGAAATATTTTACCAATGTGATCGTAACGATTATTATTGAGGAGATATCCTACAATCAGTCAGCAATGTTTGGCTGGTTTATTTTATTATATTAAATTGTATTTCGAATATTAAAGGAAGATATCAGATGGATCATAATCAAAACTATTTATTAGAGCTACTAAAACATAATGATAATGAGATTGAATCATTGCGTCCTTATGCTGAAGACAATCATGTACCGATTGTTGATAAATTGACGCTTGAGTTGATTAAGCAACTGATTCGAATGCACAAAACGACGTACATTCTTGAAATCGGTACTGCGATTGGATACAGCGCAATGCATTTTGCTTCTGTATCTCCAGAAATAGAAGTAACGACGATTGAACGTGATGAAACGATGCAGCAACGTGCGAAACATAATATTTCAGCATTCAATTATGATCAACAAATTCGTCAAATACACGGGGATGCGTTAGAAGTGATGGACCAAGTCGCTGACCGCACGTACGATATGGTCTTTATTGATGCGGCAAAGGCACAATCACAGAAGTTTTTCGAGCGATATACACCTTATTTACGTGAAGGTGGTCTTGTTATTACTGATAACGTGTTGTATCACGACTTTGTAGCGAACATCGATGCGGTTAAATCTCGTAACAAACGACAAATGGCGAAAAAAATTAACGCTTATAATAAATGGTTAATGGAACAAACTCAATACGCAACAACTTTTTTAAATATGGATGATGGCGTAGCAATATCTATTAAAGGAGCGTCTGTATGACAGAATTACTAGTAACACCTAAATCTGTTGGACATATCGAAACGTTGATCGATAAAGGTGCCGATGCATTTGTCCTCGGGGAACAAAAATTTGGTTTACGTTTAGCAGGTGAATTTAACCGCGACGCGATGGAAGAAGCGGTGGATTTAATTCATCGACACGGTAAAAAAGCTTATGCTGCGGTAAATGGTATCTTTCACAACTATCATTTAAACGCATTAGAAGATTATATCCGTTTTCTCCATGAAATTCGCGTGGATCGCATTATATTTGGGGATCCTGCCGTTGTGATGTACGTGAAAAATGAACAAAATCCTATTTCACTTCATTGGGACGCAGAAACGCTAGTTACAAACTATTTCCAATGTAACTATTGGGGTAAAAAAGGTGCTAGTCGTGCTGTGCTTGCGAGAGAATTAAGTCTAGAAGAAATCCTAAATATTAAAGCACATGCGAATGTTGAAATTGAAGTTCAAGTCCATGGAATGACATGCATGTTCCAGTCTAAGCGTATGCTGTTAGGTAATTATTATACCTTCCAAGATAGACAAATGAAGATCCAACGTTCAGATGACGATCACGATTTACTGCTTTATGATGAAGAACGCGAAAACATGTATCCTGTGTTTGAAGATTATAATGGTACACACATCATGTCACCCAATGACATCTGTTTAATAGAAGAACTCGAACCGTTATTTGAAGCAGGTATCGATGCATTGAAAATAGATGGCGTACTGCAAACAGAAGAATATATTAATGTCTGTACGGAACAATACCGTGAAGCGATTGATCTTTATGAAGAAGATCCTGAAGCATATGATGATGAAAAATTCATGTTGGTGGATCCTATTGAAGCTATTCGACCAGAACATCGACCATTTGATGAAGGCTTCTTATATAAACAAACTGTATATTAAGGAGGATTGTCTGTGAAAACTTTAGAAAAAGCGCCCGTATCTACGAAAGCTAAAATGAAAAAGCCAGAACTATTGGCCCCAGCAGGTAATCTGGAAAAATTAAAAATTGCAGTTCATTATGGGGCAGATGCCGTATTTTTAGGTGGACAAGAATACGGTTTGAGATCAAATGCGGACAACTTTACAATAGAAGAAATTGCAGAAGGAGTGGCTTTCGCTGAACGTTACGGTGCGAAAATTTATGTAACGACGAACATTATTGCTCACGATGAAAATATGGAGGGTCTAGATACATATCTCAAGTCACTTGAAGAAGCGGGTGTACATGGGATTATCGTTGCCGATCCATTAATAATTGAAACTTGTAAAAAAGTGGCACCTCGGTTAGAGATCCATCTTTCTACACAACAATCATTATCCAATTACAAAGCGGTGGAATTTTGGAAAGAAGAAGGACTAGATCGCGTCGTCCTTGCACGTGAAACTGGTGCGATGGAAATGCAAGAAATGAAAGATAAAGTCGACATTGAAATCGAAGCATTTATACATGGTGCGATGTGTATTGCCTATTCTGGACGTTGCACGTTAAGTAATCATATGACAGCGCGTGACTCTAATAGAGGTGGCTGTTGCCAAAGTTGCCGCTGGGATTACGATTTACTTAAAATCGATGATGATGGCGAGCTAGATTTATTGTATGATGAATCAGATGTCACACCATTTGCGATGAGCCCCAAAGACTTGAAATTAATCGAATCTATTCCTAAGATGATGGATATTGGTATTGATTCATTAAAAATTGAGGGGCGCATGAAATCGATTCATTATATCGCGACTGTTGTATCAGTTTATAGAAAAGTGATCGATGCTTATGCAGCAGATCCTGAAAACTTTAAAATTGATCCTAACTGGTTGATAGAACTCGATAAATGTGCAAATCGTGATACCGCACCCGCCTTTTTTGAAGGCACACCAGGATATGAAGAGCAAATGTTCGGTAAAAGAGAACAATCTAAAATGTCTAAATATGATTTTTGTGGTTTAGTACTGGATTATGATGAAACGACTCAGATAGCAACGATTCAACAACGGAATCATTTTAAACCAGGGCAAGAGATAGAATTTTACGGTCCAGAAATCGATACCTTCAGACAGGTCGTCGATGCGATTTATGATGAAGAAGGTAACGAGCTAGATGCTGCAAGACATCCATTACAAATCGTTCAAATCAAAGTCGAACATCCACTCTACGCGAACAATATGATGAGAAAGGAAATTGGACAATGAACGGAACGACGATAATTGGTATTGCAGGCGGTTCAGGCTCAGGAAAGACAACCGTGACAAATGAAATCATGAAAAATCTTGAAGGGTATAGTGTTGCATTACTCGCACAAGATTACTATTATAAAGATCAATCTCATTTAACATTTGAAGAGAGATTGGAAACGAACTACGATCATCCATTTGCATTTGATAATGATCTCTTAATTTCAAACTTACAGGATTTACGTAGAGGCAAGGTCGTCAATGTACCGACATATGATTACACCAATCATACACGCAGTAGTGAAACGATTACATTTGAACCTAAAGATGTTATCATAGTGGAAGGTATTTTCACCCTTGAAAACAAAACATTACGTGATTTAATGGATGTAAAAATATATGTCGATACCGATGCAGACCTGCGTATCCTCAGACGTCTCATTCGAGATACTGAAGAACGCGGTCGCTCCATGGAATCAGTGATTAACCAATATTTAAACGTGGTTCGACCTATGCATAACCAATTCATCGAACCGACGAAGAAATATGCAGATATCATTATTCCAGAAGGTGGCAGTAATAAGGTTGCTATCGATATCATGACGACGAAAATACAAACATTAGTCAGTAAACAATAAATAAAGTAAAGGAAGATGAAACTATGGAAAATCAAAAACAATACCCAATGACTCGTGAAGGTTATGAAAAACTAGAACAAGAATTAGAAGAATTAAAAACAGTTAAAAGACCTGAAATCGTAGAAAAAATTAAAGTAGCACGTTCTTTCGGGGACCTTTCTGAGAACTCTGAGTACGATGCAGCAAAAGATGAACAAGGCTTCATCGAACAAGATATCCAACGTGTTGAAAACATGATTAGATACGCTGTAATTATTGAAGATAACGGCGATAACAATGTCGTTCAAATCGGTAAAACAGTTACATTCGTTGAACTACCTGGTGACGAAGAAGAAAGCTATAAAATTGTAGGTTCTGCAGAAGCAGACGTATTTAATGGTAAAATTTCAAACGAATCACCAATGGCACAAAGTTTAATTGGTAAACACTTAAACGATGAAGTACGTGTAGCTTTACCAAATGGTGCTGAAATCGATGTTAAAATCGTTGGTATTGAATAAAAATAACTCTATTCCCAAACAAATGGTGGATTTGTTTGGGAATTTTTACATATTTTGAGTGTTATAATACATAAATCTGTTTATTATGAACAGATATAGTTGATATGATGGCTAAATAAAAATAGAATAGTATATGTGACTTTTAAAACTACTGGTATAAAGGTGTGACAAAAGTCAGAATGTTCTAAATGGAATGAAATATAATTTCTATGTATTACACTGTCGTGTTACAATAAGTATACATTATGCAATTCAATAACTAATCTTTATTAAACAATTAATATTGTAAGATGATATAATTAGTTTGTATTGTATATTCTAAAGTTCACTAAGGACTTAAAAGGGGGATTTCTTTTTGGACTTTCAAGTTATTAACGAAGAAACGATTATGATTTATTTCGAAGATGAAATAGATCCCAAAACATATGACAAAGTTCAATTACTTGTAAATTACATACATAAGCAACAACATGAAGCCATCGTTGAGACGGTTGCTTCCTATAGAGCGGTGATGCTCATCATAGATATGACTGTGAGCACACCGCAAGCTGTACTAGAGTCATTAGACATCTCTGAAACTCAACTTGAAAACATGGCTGAAGAGAAAGCTTCCAAACGTGTGATTCATTTACCCGTCCTTTATGGAGATGAATACGGACCAGATATCGAAGCGGTTGCGGAACATAATCAGCTTTCTACAGACGAAGTAATCCGCTTACACACAGCGAATCAATATTTAATATATATGTTAGGCTTCATGCCTGGATTCCCGTTTTTAGGTGGCTTAGACGAACGACTTCATACACCAAGACGTTCGGAACCTAGAACTAAACTAGAAGCAGGCTCTGTCGGTATAGCGAACAATCAAACCGGTTTATACCCTAGTGCTTCTCCAGGTGGCTGGCAGATTATAGGCCGTACACCAGTTAAAGTATTGAATATGGATCAAGATCCAATGGTTATGTATCAACCTGGTGATTACATAAAATTCTATGAAATAGACAAAGAAACTTATGATGAAATTGTTTCTGCTCAAGAGAACGGGGAACAAGTGATGGAAAAGTGGGTGAAAGTTAGTCATGAGCATTAAAATTGTTAAACCTGGTTTATTTTCAACGATTCAAGATCTTGGTCGTTTTGGTTATCAAGACCAAGGGTTTTCAACTGCTGGTGCATTAGATCCATTACATTTTCAGCTTGGACAGGCTTTGATCCATAATGAAGGGCCAGCTATCGAATGCGCGATGATTGGTCCAACGATTGAATTTTTAGAACCGAATACATTTGTGATTACGGGTGCACATTTTAAAGCAACGTTAAATGATCAACCTGTTGCTAATCAAAGTGTCATCATGGCTGACAAAGGTGATGTACTCGCGTTGAATCAAGCGGTAGAAGGTGTCAGAGCTTATATCCACTTTGGTAATCCAATAGATGTTCCATGCGTAGCTGGCAGTTATTCCACTCATACGCGAAGTGGTATAGGTGGCTTTCATGGACGCGTGCTAAAAGCAAACGACATCATTCAAATGAGTGATCATGAAGGATATCACAAATATGCTGGTTTAGGTAGTGATGTATCACTCTTGCCAGAAGACACATCTCGATTTCACATCATTGAAGGTCCGCAATTCGACGCATTCTCAGATGAAGCCAAAGCAACCATCGTTAACAATGATTTTACGGTTTCTGATCAAGCAGACCGCATGGGTTACCGTTTACAAGGTGTTAATTTAGCGCCTAAAAACAGTTCAGATATTATTTCTGAACCTGTAGCATTAGGTAGTATCCAAGTACCAAATGATGGCAATCCTATCGTTTTACTCAATGACAAACAAACGGTAGGCGGTTATACGAAAATCGCGACGGTTTGCAAAGCAGACCTTCCATTCTTAGCACAGAAAAAGCCAGGAGATACCATCAATTTTGAATGGATATCAACGGAAGAAGCTACAAAACGTTATAACGAAAAAATTCAAGCATTCAAACAACAATTAGATCAAATAGATTCGGCGCCGTTGTTCACTTTGTCACAGTTAAGAACGACGTCTCAAAGATTACAAAAATTGTTACGAGGAGAATAGATAATGAATTTTGAACAAGTAGAAAAAATAATTAAACTAGTTAAAGATAATGAAGTACAAAAGTTTAAATACAAAGACTATGAACATGAAATAGAATTAGATTTTACTCAAGATCAACAACAAGCACCACAGCAAGTCGAACAAACATCAGTCGTTTCTGGTAGTGAAAATAGTGCGCATACCTCTTCAGGTGACCAAGCATCAGCGGCTTCAGATGATCTTAAAGCAATTAAAACGCAAATGGTTGGCACATTCTATCTTCAAGATGAAAAAGAATTGACTGAACCAGTCGTTAAAGTCGGAGATCAAATTAACGAAGGTGACATCGTAGGCTATATTGAAGCGATGAAAGTCATGAATGAAGTCACTAGTGATGTTTCGGGTACAGTAGAAGAAATCCTTGTGGATCATGGATCTAATGTGGAGTATGATCAGACGATTATCAAGGTAAAATAATCAACTTTTGACAAATGGGGGCGAAAGCAGTGTATCGTTGTTTAATCGCAAATAGAGGAGAAATCGCAGTTCGAATTATTCGAGCCTGTAGAGAAATGAATATAGAAACAGTAGCAGTTTATGCTAAAGGTGATGAATCCAGCTTACATGTCAGTTTAGCAGATCAAGCTGTTTGTATTGGAGATGCAAATCCATTAGATAGTTACTTAAATGAAGACCGTATTATTTCAGCAGCTATGATTACTGGCGCTAATGCTATTCACCCAGGCTATGGCTTTTTATCAGAAAGCCCATCATTTGCTAAAAAAGTAGAAGAAAATGATATTTACTTTATCGGACCAACGCAACAGACAATGAAAATGATGGGAGATAAAATTACGGCTAGACAAACGGTAGATGCAGCAGGTGTACCGATTATACCTGGTTCAACCGATGCAGTGAGCACCGTGGAAGAAGTAGAGGAAATCGCTAAAGACATTGATTTTCCTGTCGTGCTAAAAGCAGCTAGCGGAGGCGGCGGTAAAGGTATTCGTATCGTAAAAACGGCGGAAGAATTACCAAAAGCCTTAAAAGAAGCTAAAAGTGAAGGTAAAAAGTACTTTAATGATGACCGTGTATACGTAGAAGCATTTATCCCAGTAGCTAAGCACGTAGAGGTCCAAGTCTTAGGCGATGGCCAATCTGAATACATACATTTAGGAGAACGTGATTGTTCTGTCCAACGTAAAAATCAGAAACTCATCGAAGAATCACCTTGTGCTGCACTTTCAGACGAAAAACGACAAAACATGTGTGAAGACGCAGTAAAAGTTGCGAAAGCTCCAGATTATCGTAGCGCAGGAACCATCGAATTTCTCGTGACAGAAGACGCGTATTATTTCATAGAAATGAACGCACGGATTCAAGTTGAACATACCGTGACAGAAATGAGAGCCAACAGAGATTTATTACAGGCACAATTATATTTAATGGTGCATGGCACATTGCCATTTACACAAGAAGATATTCAGTTTGACGGTCACGTGATTGAAGCGCGAATAAATGCTGAAAATCCACAGAAAAACTTCCAGCCGACACCAGGGCGTGTGGACGCATTACATTTACCACAAGGATTTAACGTACGTGTCGATTCACTCTTATATCAAGGTTATCGTGTCTCACCTTACTATGATTCTTTAGTTGCTAAAGTGATCGTAAAATCGACGACACGTGCTGAAGCCATTCACAAGTTGAAAATGACGTTAGATGAAATGGTCATAGATGGTTTCACAACTACAGCTGACTTCTTATATGCTGTACTTTCATATCCAGTTTATGTGGAAAATGATGCGAAAGATGTCGATATTAAATTCTTAGATCGTTATCAAATCGCGAAGGAGGAATCATGATGAAAGTGGATTTGAATTGTGACTTAGGTGAAGCGTTTGGTAATTATGGATTCGGTGGAGATCAACAGATTATTCCATTGATTACTTCAGCCAATGTCGCTTGTGGTTTTCATGCAGGTGATTGGAACGTTTTAAATGAAACAGTTGAACTCGCAAAACAACATGACGTAGGCATTGGGGCTCACCCAGGCTTACCTGATCTTCAAGGTTTTGGTCGTCGTAATATGGATATCTCAGCAGCAGAAATCTATAACATCGTGGTCTATCAATTAGGTGCGTTGCAAGGTTTTTGCAGTATTCATGACGTTAAAATGAATCACGTCAAACCACACGGTGCGTTATATCAAATGGGCGCACGTAATAAGGATATTGCTCAAGCAATTGCGCAAGCCGTATATGATTTTGATCCATCATTGATATTTGTAGGATTATCAAATACGTTGTTAATTTCTGAAGCTAAAGCAATCGGATTAAACACAGCATCAGAAGTCTTTGCTGACCGTCGTTATGAAGAAGATGGACAACTCGTAAGCCGTAAGGAGGATGATGCTGTGATAGCAGATACAGACGAAGCCATTCAACAAGTATTAAAAATGGTGACTGAAAACAAAGTCATCAGTCGAACTGGTAAAGAAATAGATTTACAAGCAGATACCATCTGTGTTCACGGCGATGGTGCACATGCTTTAGAGTTCGTCACGCAAATTAGAAAAGCGTTATCGAAAGAAGGTATTTCGATTACACAATTAGGGGGTTAAACTATGGGAGAAAAGAAACCTCAAACAGAGGCGTTTAAAATCACAAAAAATCACAGGAGGCTATTGCTAGGATCAGTCTTTCTGATGGCGACATCGGCCATTGGTCCTGCGTTCTTAACGCAAACTGCGGTTTTTACAGCACAGTTTGCAGCTAGTTTTGCTTTCGCGATTTTACTATCAATCTTGATAGATATTGGTGCACAGATTAATATTTGGCGTGTGCTCGTAGTTACAGGTGAACGAGGACAAGAAATTGCGAATGATGTTTTTAAAGGATTAGGAACGTTCATTTCCATCTTAATCGGTATTGGAGGCCTTGCTTTTAATATCGGTAATATTGCAGGTGCAGGACTTGGTCTAAATGCGATCTTTGGCTTAGATGTCAAATGGGGCGCAGCGATTACAGCTGTCTTAGCAATCCTCATCTTCGTGAGTAAGAGCGGCCAAAAAATCATGGACGTTGTCACAATGTTTTTAGGTGTGCTCATGATTATTATCGTAGCGTTTGTTATGTTTAAAGCAAGCCACCTTATGGTGAAGCACTGACACATATGGTGTTACCTGAACAACCATTTGCACTTGTTTTACCTATTATCACATTAGTTGGTGGGACTGTAGGTGGCTATATCACTTTTGCTGGTGCCCACAGAATTTTAGATTCGGGCATTAAAGGTCAAGATTTTCTACCTTTTGTTAATAAAGCAGCGATTACTGGTATTTTAACAACGGGCGTTCTACGTGCATTGTTATTCTTAGCTGTCTTAGGTGTTGTCGTAACAGGCGTAACGCTTAGTTCGGAAAATCCACCTGCATCAGTCTTTGAACATGTGCTTGGCCCAATAGGTAAAAATATTTTCGGTATCGTTTTATTTGCAGCAGCGATGTCTTCAGTGATTGGTTCTGCTTATACGAGTGCGACATTCATTAAGACAATGCATAAATCATTATTTAATAAAAATAACTTAATTGTCATTACGTTCATTGTTATTTCAACAATTATTTTCTTATCTGTAGGTAGACCGGTGACATTATTGATTATCGCAGGTGCTTTAAATGGCTTAATCTTACCAATTACATTAGGTACGATTTTAATTGCGAGTAAACGTCGCTCAATCGTTGGTGACTATCGCCATCCAACTTGGATGCTCGTTTTCGGTATTGTAGCTGTTGTCATCACGATTTTTGCCGGTATTTTCTCATTACAAGGCTTATTAGATCTTTTTAAATAATGATAATTAAAAGGGATAGATGTGATGAAGAACTTAATTTGAAACGTCATGTTTTATTTTAAGTTCTTTTTTGTGCACTGTATAATAAGTGCTTGTATCATAGGCCATTCCTTGTTCAAAGTATTGAAGACTCAAACGAAAGATGTTTGTTGATTTTCGTAAACAGGTAAAATAAGATAGAACAACGATCTGATATCGAGCTCTATTCTTAAATATGATAAAATAGCTAAAGTAAATATATATAGTAGAGGTGACAGGCATGATAGGTATTATTGGTGCGATGGAAGAGGAAGTCGCTATATTAAAAGATGAATTACAATCATTAGAAGAAATCAATATTGCTCATGTTAAATTTTATAAAGGTACGTTAAAAGGCAAATCTGTTGTGTTAACGCAAAGTGGTATCGGAAAAGTTAACGTAGCCATCTCAACTGCACTACTCATCAATGAATTTAATCCTTCTATCATTATTAATACAGGATCAGCGGGTGCGTTGGATGATAAATTGAATATTGGTGATGTCGTAGTGAGTGAAACAGTGGGTTATCACGATGCAGATGCCCGTGCTTTTGGCTATGTTTTAGGACAGTTACCAGATATGCCAGCTGTCTATAATGCAGATCAACAGTTGCTTGCAAAAGCGATTGATGCGATTGAAGCACAACAACTTGTTGCACACACTGGCTTAATCGTTTCAGGTGACAGTTTTATCGGTACAAATGACCAACGTTTAACGATCAAACGTCATTTTAATCAAGCACTTGCAGTAGAAATGGAAGCGGGTGCCATCGCACAAACTTGTTACCAATTTGATGTACCATTTATTATTACGAGAGCGATCTCTGATAAATCAAACGGTGAAGCTAATGTAACATTTGATGAATTTTTAGGTGAAGCAGCCAAATCTTCAAGTGACATGGTAAGATACTTAATCGAAAGTTTAGATGAATAAGGTGACAAGAAATGGGATTATTAAAAAGTAATTTTATGCCCAATCAGTACGTGCAATCGGTGTTTGAAATTGATATTCAACAATTAGCAGAGACTGGAGTTAAAGGCATTATAACGGATTTAGATAATACCTTAGTTGGTTGGGACGTGGCAGAACCGACAGAAGAGATTAAAAACTGGTTTCAATCTCTTAAAGAAGCAGATATAACGGTTACGATTGTTTCAAACAATCACGAAGAAAGAGTAGCTAGTTTTGCGCGAGCACTCAATGTGGATTATATTTTCAAAGCACGTAAACCAATGGGTAAATCATTTAAAAAAGCGGTCCATCAAATGGGGTTAAAACCTGAAGAAGTCGTCGTCATTGGTGACCAAATGTTAACAGATGTATTTGGTGGTAATCGGAACCATCTGTATACGATCATGGTCGTGCCTATTAAATCTACGGACGGTATGATGACGAAGTGTAATCGTATTATTGAAAGACGGTTGTTACATCACTTTAAAAATAGAGGATATATTAAGTGGGAGGAATAGTATTTGTCTGATACAGAAGTATTAAAATGTATAGGTTGTGGTGCACCTTTACAATCAGAAGATCCAAGTGCACCGGGCTATGTACCTGAACATAATTTGTTCAAAGAAGATGTCGTTTGTCAGCGTTGTTTTCGCTTGAAAAATTACAACGAGATTCAAGATGTTGGTTTAGATAGTGATGACTTTTTAGATTTGTTAAATAGCTTAGCAGATCAAAAAGGTATCGTGGTGAATGTCGTCGATGTCTTTGATTTCGAAGGTTCATTCATTAATGCATTAAAACGCATCGTCGGTAATAAAAAGATTATCTTAGCTGCGAATAAGATTGATTTATTACCAAAACAAATGAATAAACGCCGCCTGAAAGAATGGTTGAAGAAAACATCTCGCAAGTATGGCCTTGTCGCAGAAGATGTCGTGTTACTCTCATCTAAAAAAGGCCAAGGTATTGAAGATTTACTCGATGCGATCAATCGCATTCGTCAAGATGAAGACATCTATATTGTCGGTACAACGAACGTTGGGAAATCTACACTCATCAATAAATTAATCGAACGGACAATGGGCGAAAAAGATGTCATTACAACATCTCGTTTCCCAGGTACCACGTTAGACATGATAGATATCCCATTAGATGAAACACACTTTATGTTCGATACACCTGGAATTATCCAAGCGCATCAAATGACACATTATGTTACGGATAAAGAACTCAAAACAATCATGCCGAAATCAGAAATCAAACAGCGCGTCTATCAGTTGAATGAAGGACAGACATTATTTTTTGGTGGATTAGCTAGAATTGATTACGTCAGTGGAGGTAAACGTCCGTTAATTTGTTACTTCTCTAATGAATTAAATATTCATCGTACTAAAACAGAAAAAGCGAATGATTTGTGGCGAAACCAACTTGGTTCTGTACTTGCACCGCCAAGTGATCCAGCTCAATTCGATTTAGAACAAGTGAAAGCTGTACGTCTTGAGACAGGTAAAGAGAAAAAAGATGTCATGATTGCTGGTTTAGGTTTTATTACGATAGAAGCAGGTGCGAAAGTGATTGTACGTGTACCAAAAGCAGTAGATGTCATCTTAAGAAAATCAATTATGTAAGGTGGTGTAAGTGTGAAGTTCGCTGTCATCGGACATCCAATTAAACATTCGTTATCTCCAGTCATGCACAATGAGAATTTTAGTGTATTAGGAGAAAATCATACCTATGAAGCTTTAGATATCCCCGAACAACATTTTCATCACATTAAAGATATTATCACTGAAAAGGAATTGGATGGGTTTAACGTCACTATTCCACACAAAGAACGTATTATACCATATTTAGATGATATTGATTCGAAAGCACGTGATATTGGTGCCGTCAATACGGTGCATATTCAAGACGGTCGTTGGATTGGATATAACACAGATGGTATTGGTTATGTTAAGGGTCTAAATTCAGTCTATCCTAACTTGAACGAGGCACGTATTTTAATTTTAGGAGCTGGAGGCGCAAGTAAAGGAATTGCACATGCATTAGACGAAGTAGTATCAAATCCGATTTCAGTCGCAAATAGAACGATGCGTCGCTTTGAACACTGGTCACTTGACGTTAATCAGATGACTTTAGAAGAAGCGGAAAACGCACTTGGACAGTTTGATATCATTATTAACACAACTCCAGCGGGAATGAATGGTGATACAGGACAAGTGATTTCACTCGATCACTTAGCACCAGAGACACTGGTCAGTGACATTGTCTACATTCCAGCGAAAACTCCGATTTTGTTAGATGCTGAACAAAAAGGGAATCCTATATATAACGGTTTAGATATGTTTGTATATCAGGGTGCAGAAAGTTATAAAATATGGACGGGTCATCAAGCAAGTATTGATATTATGAAAGAGACGGTTTTACAACATTTATAAAGAAAAGGAGACAAACAGATGTTAACTGGGAAACAGAAAAGATTTTTAAGAAGTAAAGCGCATCATATCGAACCTACTTTCCAAGTTGGTAAAAGTGGAGTGAATGAAAATATGGTGGCACAACTTAACGACATTTTAGAAAAACGTGAATTGATAAAAATACATGTATTACAAAATAATTTTGATGATAAAGATGATTTAGCTCAAACCATCAGTGAAACAACAGAGAGTGAAATTGTCCAAGTGATTGGCTCTATGATCGTGCTCTATAAAGAATCTACTGAAAATAAAAAGATTGAACTCCCATAATGACACATTCAATTGTTATATATGGTGGGCAATTTAATCCAATCCACACTGCACACATGGTCGTCGCTAGTGAAGTTTATCATCAAATCCAACCAGACGAGTTTATATTTTTGCCTAGTTATATGTCGCCGTTGAAAACGCATGATGCTTTCTTAGATTCGAAATATCGCGTACATATGATCGAATCAGTGATTGATATTTTACAATTTGGAGAAATTAATCATACAGAATTAGAGCGTGGTGGACAAAGCTATACATTTGATACGATTAAAGAAATCATAGATAATTATGGTGACGTCAACGTTTACGTGGTCATTGGTACTGATCAATATGATCAGTTGGATCAATGGTATCGAATTGAAGAATTGAAACAAATGGTGACCTTTGTGGTCGTAAACCGAAATCAATCTTCTCAAGACGTTGAAGCGGGGATGTTAGCTGTGAATATACCTCGAATCGACATCAGTTCAAGTATGATTAGAAAACGAATTCAAAACGGACAAAATATTCAAGTACTTGTTCCTCCAACCGTTGAACAATATATTAGAGAGGAAGGTTTATATGAATAGTGAAGAAGCTAAAGCAGCTGTCAAAGACAAGTTACCGAAAAAACGATATGAACACTCTTTAAGAGTTGCGGATACAGCCGTGAAACTCGCAGAAATATATGAAGGAGACGCAGAGAAAGCTGAGCTTGCAGGTATCGTACACGATTACTGCAAATATGATGATTTGAGTTCCATGTACCAAATCGTAAGACAATACGATTTAGATCAAAACTTATTGAGCTACGGTGCAGAAATCTTACATGGACCTGTAGCATCTGTGATTATGCGGGAACAATTTGGTATTACAGATGAAGAAATTTTGCTAGCGATCCATTATCATACAACTGGACGTGCACAAATGACAAAAACAGAAAAACTAGTATTTATTGCGGATTATATTGAACCAGGTAGAAAAACCCCAGGCGTTGAAGAAATCCGCGATATGGCATACAATCAAGGTAGCTTAGATAAAACAATTTATGAAATTTCTAAGCGCACTGTGTTACACTTGATTAGTAAAGACATTAACGTTTATGACGATACCCTTGCATGTTTGAATTATTATAATTATAGTGATGAAAGAGTAAAGGATGATTAAATGAATTCGGGACAATTATTAGATATTGCTGTGAAAGCAACAGAAAATAAAAAAGCAGAAGATGTAATTTCTTTGGATATGAAAGGCATCAGTGATATGACGGATTACTTCGTAGTCAGTCATGGTAATAATGAACGACAAGTTCAATCCATCGCGAGAGCAGTGAAAGATGCAGCTCACGAAGCAGGTATTGAAGTGAAACGCATGGAAGGCTATAACGAAGCACGTTGGATTTTGATTGACCTTGCTGATGTCGTTGTTCACATTTTCCATAAAGATGAACGCAGTTATTATAATCTAGAGAAATTATATCAAGATGCTCCATTAGGTTCTTACGGACAGGCTGTTTATTAAAAATGGTCCAGTACGAAGAAATGAGTTCATTTTATGATCAGTTAACGATGGATCAGCCTTATGAAACGTGGTTGGACATCGTAACACAATTTAGTAATCAAAAACATTCAATTCTAGATTTGGGGTGTGGTACGGGTTCGTTTACCACATTACTCAATCAATTTGACCATGTCACTGGTATGGATTTAAGTGTAGATATGTTAGCGGTTGCCAGAGAAAAATCTAATGCAGTTAATTGGATTGAAGGCGACATGACTGATTTTGACTTGCAACAACAGTTTGATGCAATTACTATTTTTTGTGATTCGTTAAACTATTTGGGTGAGACAGAAGATGTACAACAAACGTTTGAACGCGTCTTTCATCATTTAAAAGATGATGGTGTATTCATGTTTGATGTACATACACTGTATAAAATGTCGACACTGTTTAATGACCAATGTTATATCGATGAGACTGACCAAGTCTTTTTAGCTTGGGAAGCAGTTAAGGGTGAAGAACCTGATAGTGTTTGGCACGATATGTCATTTTTTGTAGCGCAAGCAGATGGTACGTATCGTCGTTTTGACGAATCACATTATCAACGTACATATGCAGAAGATGATTATAAACAAATGTTGTTACAAGCTGGGTTTAAACATATTGAAACATTTGTAGACTTTGATGTTCAAAACCATAGTGACAAAGGACATCGTTTATTCTTCATCGTAACTAAATAAAAAAGTAAAATCACTTCTTTCTACGTGTATATAGAGAAAGGAGTGATTTTTTATAATGACAAACTGGGAAACGATACAACAATGGCTCAACAAGTGGAAATGGTTCATTTTAATAGGTGTAGTATGTGTGATCTTATTTATGGCTTTTACATGGTCACATCAGGATATAGATGACGCTCCGTTTGAATCGACTGCACTGTTACAAGCTGAAAATGGAACAAAGCAAAAGTCATCTCCGACATATAAACAAACACAAGCAGAAGGTTACGCAAAACAAAACGAGAAGATTGAGGATATATATGTGGATATTAAAGGTGCAGTCAAACATCCAAATATTTATCAAATGAAGATCAGTGATCGCATGAAGCAGTTACTCGACAAAGCGAAAGTCAATGAAGATGCAGATTTATCTACGATCAATTTATCCGAAAAGTTAGTCGATCAAAAATTGATTTATATACCTAAAAAGGGTGAAGCGGATCAACCATCAAATACAGCTACTGCTACGACATCGACAAGCGGAAGTGCTGCTGGTACGCCACAAACAGGTACTACCGATAAACCGCAAGTGAACCTTAATCAAGCGACTGAAACAGAACTGCAGACCATACCTGGCATTGGGCCGTCAAAAGCTAAAGCGATTATTGAATTTCGAGAAACACAAGGTTCATTTTCTTCCATCGATCAACTTAAAGAAGTGAAAGGCATCGGTGAGAAGACTTTTGAAAATCTCGCACCTTATCTCACAATATAAATATTGTTGCATCTCAGTCATCTAACGATTAATCTAAATGATAGGATAAATAGACAATAGAAAGGAGTAACTATACCCATTATTAAGGCAATAGCTTCTTGATAGTCGGATATAGTGTGTATTTCAGATATGGAACGCATTAAATGGGAAGAATATTTTATGGCACAAAGCCATTTATTATCATTACGATCCACATGTCAACGCTTATCTGTAGGGGCAACCATCGTTAAAGATCATCGTATCATCGCAGGTGGTTACAATGGATCTGTTGCAGGTGAAGTGCATTGTATTGATGAGGGATGTTTGATTGAAGATGGCCATTGTATCAGAACGATACATGCTGAAATGAATGCGATTTTGCAATGTGCGAAGCAAGGTGTGTCAACTGAAGGGGCAGCGATTTACGTCACACATTTTCCTTGTTTAAATTGTACGAAATCCATTATTCAAGCAGGAATTAAAGAAATTTATTACGCGCAAGATTATCACAACCATGAATACGCTATAAAATTATTAGAACAATCTGGAGTAAAATATAAAAGAATTCCATTTGATAAAGCACATGTAGCACAATATTTATTGGATCAATAGGACATATTGTTTTATCTTGCACTAAGTTTTTTAATTGGTATTTTATGGTTACATGTCAAACCTCTGGCACTTTTTTAGCTGCCATATTGATTTTCATAGCGATTCAAAAACGTTTTACGTTCATATTCTTACTGCTTTGTTTTGCTGTAGTTGTGTTGAGTCATTTTTATTTTCAGCATCATGAAAAAGTTCAGACCGCGCAGTTCAATAAGATGCAACAACAAAGTGAATATCAAGGCGTAGCGACATTTACACAACAGCCCGTTAAAAAAGGGAATCAGTTCAAAGGTTTTGTGAACGTACGAAATGAGCGTTTTAAGTATAGTTATTATCCTAAAAAAGAGCAAGATGCTTTAGGTCACGGGGAACAACTGTTTCATTTAACGTGTCAGATTCGAGGACAATTCAAGCCTATTAACGATCACATTCATAGTCCGTTTCACTTATTTATCAAGTCCGTGGACTTTGGTAGTTGTACTGCGACGCCTGAAAGGCAGCACGATTATTTAAAGCAGCATCAAAAGTTCATAACTGATCAATTACAAGAGACAGCTATCCATTTTCCAGGTCGAATTGTAGCGCTAATTTCTGGTGATGTATCTCAATTGGATGAGCAAGAACTCACAGATGTTAAAGCGATAGGTATCTATCATTTATTAGCAGTCAGTGGTTCACACGTGACTGCTCTGAGTGCCATTATTTTTACGGTGTTAATAGGTTTACGTGTACCCACTGTGTTTATCAAAATAGTACTTTGTGTCGTTTTGATTGTCTTTGGGTTATACACTGATTTAGCACCTAGTGCGGTGAGGTCTATTATTACAGTATTATTCATACTCTTTTTACCGCGAAAATGGCTGCACCAAGGTGTCGATACATTAGGGCTATGTTTCGTATTTATCAGCTTAATTTTTCCTCACTTTATATATGATATTGGCTTCCAATTTTCTTTTTTAATCACTCTATTTATCTTATTATCAAAACCACTTTTTGAACGAACTCAACAAGGTTGGCTCAACTTGCTTTACCTCACTTTTATAGCTCAATTAGGCTCTTTTATGATTAGCGCTTTCCACTTTAATGAAATTCAATGGATGGGCCTCATCTCAAATCTACTTTTTGTGCCTTTCTATACTTTTTTACTATTTCCGCTCGCTTTACTCCGGTTTATTTTACTTCATTTACCGTTTCCATTTTATTTATTAGACCAGCTACTTAATTTTCTGTTTTTCATTCATGACCAATGCGTCGATATCTGTTTGTACTTTGTAAAATTTAAGTGGTTTATTCCAGAACTTAGTTCTATATGGTTGTGTTTCGTCTTATTTGCCTTACTAATGGTGCTTCATTATTTTGTGAAACGTCGCTTTGTTAGTGCAGTCTTCATGTTCATGATATTTGCAGTTATCATAACAAAAGTGCCACTTCAACATACCAATCAACTTACAATGTTAGATGTGGGACAAGGTGATGCTTTTTTATTTCAAAATAAAGCTGGTGAAACAGTCATGATAGATACTGGTGGTAAGGCAATACGGGAGAACGAAGTTAATAATCATTCAATTAGTAAGTATCAAATTTTGTCTACATTTAAAAAGCGAGGAATCACGAAGCTCGACTATTTAATTATTACCCATCCCCATGCGGATCATATCGGAGAGCTAGATTATATCATGACACAAATCCATGTAAAACAACTCATCATTAATGTGGACAGTTTCAATCCTGAACAATTGGCTTATTTAAAACATTACGCAGCTAAATTAGACACACATGTGAGTGATTTCAGAGATATGTCAGAGATATGTCAGATATATCATTAACTTACGGTATACTAAAATTATTAGATGCTACAGTGCCAACAAGTGAAGATGCAAATTTACAGTCGATTATCACGCTTCTCGAAATTGACCATTACCATGTCCTTTTTATGGGAGATGCGACGAAGGAAAACGAAGCCATTTTATTAAAAAAATACGAGCTGCCTAAAATAGATATTTTAAAGGTAGGACACCACGGAAGTAAAACGAGCTCGAGTGAAGCATTTATACGTACGATTCAACCTGATATTAGCCTCATTTCATCTGGTAATCAAAACCGTTATAAATTACCAAACGAAGAAGTGGAAGCTTTATTACTCGATCATCAATCTACCATTATTAATACGGCAGAAGTTGGGGAAGTGACGCTTACTTTAGCACACCCATTACACATCCAAACAGCACGTTAGTGAATGCTTTACACTGTATTTTTAGCTAACTATGATATAGTATTTATCTGTGAAAAGTAGAAAGGGTGCTGACGTTGAGTGACAATATCGTAACGGTTTATGGTGAAGTGCCTGAACTGGTCGAAAAGGAATCTAATCAATTAATTGAAAAATACTTAGGCGAAGAAAAAGATGATTTCAATTTTGTAAAATATAATTTATATGATCATGATATCAACCAAATTATAGAGGAAAGTTTAACTTTGCCTTTTTTCTCAGATAAGAAAGCTATTTTAGTGAAGAATGCTTTTGTGTTTACAGGGGAAAAGGTCGCTAAAGATCAACAACCCAATACTTCAGCTCTGACGGAATTTCTAGAAAAATATGATGGCCAAAATTTAATCGTATTTGAAGTATATCAAGCGAAGCTAGATGAAAGAAAAAAAGTAGTTAAAACATTAAAAAAACATACGCGGCTCAGTAAAATAGAGCAAATGTCTGAACAAGATATGAAACAGTGGATTAAGCAATATTTGAATCATGAATATAAAGATATCAAAGAAGATGCGCTCAACTTATTTATAGAATTGACAGGTATCAATTACAACATCGTTAAGCAAGAATTAGAAAAATTAATTTTGTTTTTAGGAGATCGCAATACTGTTAATAAAGATGATGTGAAACAAATCGTCAATAGAAGTTTAGAACAGAATGTTTTCTTATTAACGGACTATATTCAACAGAATAAAAAAGCAAAAGCAGTTCAATTAGTGAAAGATTTGATAGCGATGAAAGAGGAACCGATTAAACTGCTCGCATTAATCACGAATAATTATCGCTTATATTATCAATGCAAGATTTTGCAACAAAAAGGTTATAGTAATCAACAGATTTCTAAAACGGTCAATGCTCATCCTTATCGAGTGAAACTAGCTTGGAATCAAGCTCGCCGATATGCATTGCCGTCATTACTCAATATTATTGATAGCTGTGCAGAGACAGACTATAAACTAAAATCTTCTTACATGGATAAAAACTTAATTTTAGAACTTTTTATTTTATCCCTATAAAAAAATGACAAACTGCTAAGTCCTAAAGACCTTGCAGTTTGTCATTTCTTTTGTTTAACTCAGTCATTCTTATTTGTTAGCTGTCATTAATGAAGATTTAATACGATCAGCTTTGTTTGAATGGATTAAGTTGTTTTTAGCAGCTTTATCTACTTTTTTAGTAGCAAAGTTTACTAATTCAGTTTTATTGTCTGCGTTAGTTTCGATAGCTGATTTCGCTCTTTTTACTGCTGTACGCATTTGGTTTTTTTGAGAGTTATTGCGTTGTTCAGCTGTTTCTGTACGTCTAACGCGTTTTACTGCAGATTTAATATTTGGCATATCTGTCACCTCCTAAAAGTGCGCTAAGGCATCAAATTCAAATTTAATTACAACAAGAAATATTTTACCAAAGCAAAGGTATTTGTGCAATGATTTTTGAGTATAACATCTCTGGTTCACTCAAGCGATTCATACACCAGATCAGATAAAATAAAAATAGCTTGTTTTACACATTGTGCGATTTCTCCAGTTGGAAACACAGCGCATTAGCTTTATAATTAACGTTGTAGATTCATTGATGATGATCTGATTCATGATCATGTAATAAAGAACCTTTGCAGTTCAAATAATATGATTCATAAATGATAAAAATGATGCACTTTGAGTCATCATAGCATATTTTACAAAATGTTGAAGTCAAATGACCTTGTAACAGCAACTGTTTAATCATAGAACTAAAAAGTAAGTTGCATTCGCGTAGTAAAAACGTTAACATTACTACGATATTGAAGATTTAAATCGGTTAGAATAACGAAAGTGAGAATGATTGAATATGGATAAACAAGAACGTTTAAAGCGACGTGAAAATATAAGAAACTTTTCTATAATTGCTCACATCGATCACGGTAAATCAACTTTAGCTGATCGTATTCTCGAAAATACTAAATCTGTAGAAGAGAGAGACATGCAGGATCAATTATTAGATTCTATGGATTTAGAAAGAGAACGTGGTATTACAATTAAATTAAATGCAGTACGTTTGAACTATGAAGCGAAAGATGGCGAAACATATACCTTCCATCTCATCGACACACCGGGACATGTCGACTTTACATACGAAGTTTCACGTTCATTAGCTGCATGTGAAGGAGCCATTTTAGTTGTAGATGCGGCACAAGGGATAGAAGCACAAACGTTAGCGAACGTTTACTTAGCTTTAGATAACGATTTAGAATTGCTACCTGTAGTCAATAAAATTGATCTACCTGCAGCTGAACCTGAGAGAGTGAAACAAGAAATTGAAGACGTCATCGGATTAGATCAAGATGATGTTGTCCTCGCTAGTGCGAAGTCCAATATAGGTATCGAAGAAATTTTAGAAAAATTAGTAGAAGTTGTGCCTCCACCTGAAGGGGATCCAGAAGCGCCATTAAAAGCGCTCATCTTCGACTCAGAATACGATTCTTATCGCGGTGTCATTTCTTCTATACGTGTCGTAGAAGGTGTCGTAAAAGCAGGCGACCGCATCAAAATGATGGCGACTGGAAAAGAATTTGAAGTGACTGAAGTTGGGATTAACACACCAAAACAATTACCGATTGAAGAACTAACAGTCGGTGACGTAGGTTATATCATCGCAAGCATTAAGAATGTAGATGATTCACGTGTTGGTGATACGATTACCCATGCGGAACGTCCTGCCGATAAACCATTATCAGGATATAAAAAAATGAATCCAATGGTGTATTGCGGACTGTTCCCAATCGATAACAAAGATTATAACGATTTACGTGAAGCGTTAGAAAAATTACAATTAAACGATTCCTCACTCGAATTCGAACCCGAATCCTCACAAGCGCTTGGCTTTGGTTTCAGAACTGGTTTCTTAGGTATGTTGCATATGGAAATCATTCAAGAGCGTATTGAACGCGAATTTGGTATTGAACTGATTGCGACTGCACCATCTGTTATCTATCAATGTTTCTTAAAAACAGGAGAAGAAGTGACAGTAGACAATCCTGCACAAATGCCTGAACGTGATCGTATCGAAACGATTTATGAACCTTATGTCAGAGCGACGATGATGGTACCAAATGACTATGTAGGCGCTGTGATGGAACTATGTCAACGTCGTCGTGGTCAATTTATTAATATGGATTATCTCGATGATATCCGCGTCAATATTATTTATGAAATGCCACTCTCTGAAGTCGTCTTTGATTTCTTCGATCAGTTGAAATCGAATACGAAAGGCTATGCGTCATTTGATTACGAGTTCATTGAAAATAAAGAAAGTGATCTCGTGAAAATGGATATTCTATTAAATGGTGATAAAGTCGACGCGTTGAGTTTCATTGTGCACAAAACATTCGCATATGAACGTGGCCGTGCACTCGTTGAAAAACTAAAAACCCTTATACCACGACAACAATTCGAGGTACCTGTCCAAGCCGCAGTAGGACAAAAAATTGTCGCTCGTACGAACATTAAATCAATGGGTAAAAACGTGTTGTCTAAATGTTATGGCGGTGACATTACCCGTAAACGGAAATTATTAGAAAAACAAAAAGCTGGTAAAGCGAAAATGAAAGCAGTCGGAAATGTTGAAATTCCACAAGACGCTTTCTTAGCTGTACTTAAAATGGATGATGATTCTTAAACCTAAGTGTTTCTTAATTTAAAATTTCTGATGTAATCCAGTTATATAATAGAAAAAGTATGACATTTAATTTTGATAAGAACGGTTGACATGGGGCGGAAGTTAGAAATCTGATAGCGATTTCCATTCCGCTCCTTATTTTTGTGAGTGAGCACGAGGAATATGAAAAGGGGTGAGCTTATGCAAGTGAGAAGTGCTTATATACACATTCCATTTTGTGTGCGTATCTGTACATATTGTGATTTTAATAAGTATTTCATTCATAATCAGCCTGTAGATGAATACTTAGATTGTTTGATTAAAGAAATGGAACAAAGTGAAGTTAGAACATTAGAAACGTTATTCGTTGGCGGGGGCACACCGACCGCTTTAAGTTATGACCAGTTAGAGAAGTTACTTCAAGCGATCACACGCATTTTTACTATTGAAGGTGAATTCAGCTTTGAGGCAAACCCTGATGAACTGACGCTAGAAAAAGTTCAACTTCTTCATGAATATGGTGTGAATCGTTTATCTATGGGTGTTCAAACCTTTAAACAAGAACTATTGGATATTTTAGGGCGTACGCATCGCACAGCGGATATCTATCAAGCTGTTGATCATGCACGACAAGTGTGCATCCCTTCAATCAGTTTAGATTTAATGTATGACCTTCCTAAACAATCTTTAGACGATTTCAAAGAGAGCTTGGAATTGGCACTGTCTATGGATATTGATCATATTTCGAGTTATGGCCTTATCCTTGAACCGAAAACACAATTCTATAACTTATATCGTAAAGGAAAACTTAAACTACTTTCAGAAGACTTAGGTGAAGCGATGTACACTCATTTAATGCACCGTATGGAAGAAAGTGACATGCATCAATATGAAATTTCTAACTTTGCGAAAGTAGGACATGAATCTGAACATAATAAAGTATATTGGAAAAACGAAGGTTACTATGGCTTTGGTGCAGGTGCGAGTGGTTACGTGGATGGTGAACGGTACACGAATGTAAATCCGGTCAATCATTACATTAAAAAAATTGAACAAAACGAACGACCATTATTGCACTCTACTTTTCCAACAAGAGATGAACAAATGGAAGAGGAAATGTTTTTAGGATTAAGAATGAACCGAGGAGTTAGCATTCAACGCTTCCACGAAAAATTTGATGAACCAATCGATAACGTATATGGTCAAACGATTAATGACCTCATCCAACGAGGATTGTTGGTGAAACAAGGTGACTTTATCTCTATGACTGAACGCGGAAAAGTGATTGGAAACGAAGTGTTTGAGGCATTTTTACTTAGCGTATAAAAAGTTTTGAAAAACGGATGCTTTAACATTGACTTACTTTGACCAACTTGTTATATTATAATTAGCACTCGAAACAAGAGAGTGCTAATGAGGTGAAAACATGATTACTGATAGACAATTACGCATACTAAATGCGATTGTTGAAGATTATGTGGATTTAGATCAGCCAGTAGGATCAAAGACTTTAATAGAACGTCATCATCTTGGAGTAAGTACAGCGACCATCCGGAATGAGATGAAAGTGTTAGAAGATAAACAACTCATTTCAAAAGCGCACACTTCTTCAGGACGCATGCCCTCTGAACTAGGGTTCAGATACTATGTAGATAACCTATTGGAAGAAACATCTCATCATCAACAAAGCAAAACACAACGCTTGAAATCGTTGCTCGTTGAAAACAACTTCAACATTGCATCAGCGTTAAGTGAGTTTGCACGAGAATTATCCGTCGCATCTCAATATACAACATTGGTTATGCGTCCAGATCATAGTGAAGATATCATTGATAATATCCACTTGGTCCGTGCAAGTTCTTACTTAGTTATTATGATTGTCGTATTTAAATCTGGTCATGTTGAACATTTGTATTTAACTTCCAAAATGAAGTTAACCTCTGAGCAGTTGACTAAAATAGCTAATTTTGTCACTGCAAAATGTAGCGAATGGAATCATAGTCAGTTTGAATTTGACTTGAATTCTTTTGCAGATTCACTCACTGAAAAAGAGTTTATCAAAGATATGATAAACACAATTCAGATTCATATCGATGATCAAAGTAATGGCATTTATATGGGCGGAAAGGTTAAGCTGATCAACGCATTAAATGAGTCCAACGTTTCGTCGATTCAACCGATTTTACAGTATATCGAATCAAATCGTGTGACTCAATTACTAGATACAGCGAATGCATCACCTATTAATGTAAAAATAGGTCATGAGATCGATCCCATTATGAGTGATATTGCAATTGTGACGAGTGAATATCACATCAACAGCCAACTTAAAGGTAAGATTGCAGTCATCGGACCAACAGCAATGCACTATCAGAATGTAATTCAATTACTGAATGCAATTTGGTGATTGAAATGAGTATTGGAGGGCAGAACATGGCAGAAACAAACGAATCAGTAAACAATCAAACTGATGAACAACAAACAGAAGCTGAATCAGTTGAAGAAACTGAACAAACTGCTAACACAGAAGAAGCAACGACTTCTGAACAGACTAAAGACACAGAAGATACAGCTTCTGAAACAAATGAAGATAATCAAAATGACGATTTACAAGATGAAAATGAACAAGAAGATGTAGATCCGAAAGATGAAGAAATTCAACAATTAAAAGATGAAGTAAAAGAAAATGAAGAAAAATATTTAAGACTCTATGCAGAGTTTGATAATTATAAACGAAGAATCCAAAAAGAAAATCAAACAATGAAAACATACCAAGCACAAAGCGTGCTTACAGATATTTTACCAACCATAGACAACATTGAACGTGCCTTACAAATTGAAGGTGACACTGAACAATTTAATTCACTTCAAAAAGGTGTTCAAATGGTTTACGATAGTCTATTGAAAGCGTTGAAAGATAATGGCTTAGAAGTCATTGAAACAGAAGGTCAACAATTTGATCCAAACTTCCATCAAGCAGTGATGCAAGATGACAACTCAGAATATGAAAGTGGTCAAATCACTCAAGAATTACAAAAAGGATATAAATTGAAAGAACGCGTGTTAAGACCTTCTATGGTTAAGGTAAACCAATAGATTTTCATAACAACATTAAATATTAATCAACAACATTTTATTTAGGAGGAAATTAGTTATGAGTAAAGTAATAGGTATTGACTTAGGTACAACAAATTCTTGTGTTGCAGTATTAGAAGGTGACGATCCAAAAGTTATCCAAAACCCTGAAGGCGCAAGAACAACACCATCTGTTGTAGCTTTCAAAAATGATGAAACACAAGTAGGTGAGGTTGCAAAACGTCAAGCAATCACAAACCCAAACACTGTACAATCAATCAAACGTCATATGGGTACAGATTATAAAGTTGATATCGAAGGTAAAAAATATGCACCTCAAGAAATCTCAGCAATGATCTTACAAAACCTTAAAAAAACTGCTGAAGATTATTTAGGTGAAAAAGTAGAAAAAGCAGTTATCACAGTTCCAGCTTACTTCAACGATGGTGAACGTCAAGCAACTAAAGATGCTGGTAAAATCGCTGGATTAGAAGTTGAACGTATTATCAACGAACCAACAGCTGCAGCATTAGCTTACGGTTTAGACAAAACTGAACAAGATCAAAAAGTACTTGTATTTGACTTAGGTGGCGGTACTTTCGACGTTTCAATCCTTGAATTAGGTGACGGTGTATTCGAAGTACTTTCAACTGCAGGTGACAACAAACTTGGTGGTGACGACTTTGACCAAGTGATCATTGATTATCTTGTATCAGAATTCCAAAAAGAAAACGGCGTAGATTTATCACAAGATAAAATGGCATTACAACGTCTTAAAGACGCTGCTGAAAAAGCTAAAAAAGACTTATCAGGCGTATCTCAAACTCAAGTTTCATTACCATTCATCTCAGCTGGTGAAAATGGCCCATTACACTTAGAAGTGAACTTAACTCGTTCTAAATTCGAAGAGTTATCAGATTCATTAATCCAAAAAACAATGGAACCTACACGTCAAGCACTTAAAGATGCTGGTCTTTCAAGCTCAGACATTGACGAAGTGATCTTAGTTGGTGGTTCTACAAGAATCCCAGCAGTACAAGATGCAGTTAAAAAAGAAACTGGTAAAGACCCTCATAAAGGTGTAAACCCAGACGAAGTTGTTGCAATGGGTGCAGCAATCCAAGGTGGGGTTATCACTGGTGACGTTAAAGACGTTGTATTACTTGACGTAACACCACTTTCATTAGGTATCGAAATCATGGGTGGACGTATGAATACGTTAATCGAACGTAATACAACTATCCCAACTTCTAAATCACAGGTTTACTCAACAGCAGCAGATAACCAACCAGCCGTAGATATTCACGTATTACAAGGTGAACGTCCAATGGCTAATGACAACAAAACACTTGGTAGATTCCAATTAACTGATATTCCACCAGCTCCACGTGGTGTACCTCAAATCGAAGTTACTTTCGACATCGATAAAAACGGTATCGTAAACGTTACTGCTAAAGATTTAGGTACAAACAAAGAACAAAACATCACTATCCAATCAAGCTCTTCATTATCAGATGATGAAATTGATCGTATGGTTAAAGACGCAGAAGAAAATGCGGAAGCCGATGAAAAACGTCGTCAAGAAAGTGACTTACGTAACGAAGCAGATAGCTTAGTATTCCAAGTTGAAAAAACAATCAACGATTTAGGCGACAACATCAGTGAAGATGACAAATCTAATGCTGAAGAGAAAAAAGATGCGCTTAAATCAGCACTTGAAGGTCAAGACTTAGATGACATCAAAGCTAAAAAAGAAGATCTTGAAAAAGTAGTTCAAGACTTATCTGCTAAAGTTTACCAACAAGCGCAACAAGCTCAACAATCACAAGGTGATGACAGCAGCCAAAGCAACGACAGCAATGTCGAAGATGCTGACTTCACTGAAGTGAATGATGACGACAAAGACAATAAATAATTTGAGATGAACAAACAACTCATCAAATAAAACGACACATTTGCTTAGCCATTTAGAGCGTGTGCGTACAACGATGTTGCGAGTGCATAACGGCGTCGCGCTCACGCTAGGCATAATGATGTGGAATCAGTCATTGTACATTCGTGATGATTCCAACAATCAACTGTCCAATTAAGGCTGAAAGATTTTAAGGGGCTAGGACTATCACATGTCCCAGCCTCTTTTTCCTTTTTATGTAGTGTTTATTTTAAAAATGGAAAAGGAGAGATAGACAGTGGCCAACAAACGAGATTATTATGAAGTCTTAGGTGTAAGTAAAGACGCATCCAAAGATGAAATTAAAAAGGCTTATCGTAAATTATCTAAAAAATACCACCCAGATATAAATAAAGAAGAAGGCGCCGACGAAAAATTCAAAGAAATATCTGAAGCATATGAAGTTCTCAGTGACCCAGATAAACGTGCAAATTACGACCAATTCGGTCATGATGGCCCACAAGGTGGCTTTGGCGGTCAAGGTTTCGGTGGCCAAGACTTTAGCGGATTTGGCGGCGGCTTTGAAGATATCTTCAGTTCATTCTTCGGTGACGGTCGCTCAAGTGATCCTAATGCGCCACGTAAAGGTGACGACTTACAATACAACATGACAATCACATTTGATGAAGCGGTATTTGGTGCTAAAAAAGATATCACAATCCGTAAAGATGTGAAATGTCATACATGTAATGGTAACGGTGCTAAACCGGGTACTAAGAAAAAAACATGTCATTACTGTAACGGATCAGGCCATACAACAGTCGAACAAAATACCATCTTAGGACGTGTAAGAACTCAAAAAGTTTGTCCAGTATGTGATGGTACAGGTGAAGAATTTGAAGAACCATGTCCAACATGCCATGGTAAAGGTACAGAAAACAAAAATGTCAAAATTAACGTGAAAGTGCCTGAAGGTATAAACAATGATCAACAAATCAGATTAGCCGGTGAAGGTGCGCCTGGTGAAAATGGTGGCCCTCAAGGTGACTTATATGTCGTATTCAGAGTTAAACCTTCTGACAAATTTGAACGTGATGGCGACGATTTATTCTATGACTTGAACGTTAGCTTTGCACAAGCTGCTTTAGGTGATGAAGTTAAAGTACCTACACTTAAAGGTAGCGTCATGTTAACCATTCCAGCAGGTACACAAACTGCTAAACAATTCAGATTGAAAGAAAAAGGTGTAAAAAATGTACATGGCTACGGCTATGGTGACATCTTTGTTAATATTAAAGTAAACACACCTACGAAACTCAACGACCGTCAAAAAGAATTATTGCGTGAATTCGCTGATATTAGTGGTGAATCAATTAAAGAACAATCATCTAATTTTAAAGACAAAGCGAAACGTTTCTTTAAAGGAGAATAAAATAAATGAACTGGGTCGAACTTTCAATTACAGTTAATCATGAAGTGTCTGCGATTGTTGCAGATATGTTAGAAGAATTAGGCTCTAATGGGGTTGTCATAGAAGATTCTACAGATTTAGAACAAGACTTTGAAGATCGCTACGGAGAAGTCTTTGAACTTAATCGTGACGACTATCCCGATGAAGGGGTTCGTATCAAAGCCTATTTCAATGAAATGAAATATACAGCAGCATTTAAACAGCAATTGTTAGACAATTTAAATGAAATCGAACAAATGGATCAAAACTTGCTTAAGGTTGAGGAACAAACACTGGAAGAACAAGACTGGGAGAACGAATGGAAAAACTATTTTCATCCATTTCGTGCTTCTGAGCGCTTTACGATTGTTCCTAGCTGGGAAAGTTATCAAAAAGAGAACGAAGACGAACTTTGTATCGAACTTGATCCTGGTATGGCATTTGGCACAGGAGATCATCCGACGACAAGTATGTGTTTAAAAGCGATCGAACGTTACGTCAAACCGTCAGATGCTGTAATTGATGTTGGCACAGGTTCTGGTATTCTCAGTATTGCTTGTCACCTGCTTGGCGTAGAACGCATCAAAGCGTTAGATTTAGATGAAATGGCTGTGAAGGTCGCACAGGATAATTTCAGAAAAAATAATTGTGTCGATCAAATTGAAGCAGTGCCAAGTGATTTACTTACAGAAGAAACCGGTCATTTTGATGTCGTAATAGCGAACATCTTAGCGCATATTATTGATGAAATGATTGAAGATGCTTATGATGTAGTAAATGAAGCGGGTTATTTTATTACCTCAGGCATTATAGAATCTAAATACGAATCCATTATCGAACACATGGAGCGTGTTGGTTTTAAAATCATTTCAACGGAACATCAAAATGATTGGGTATGTATCGTTGGACAGAAAGTGAGCGACTGAACGTGCAAAGATATTTTATAGACCAAAACGCTGATCCAAGTCAGCGTTTTTTTATCACAAGTAAAGAGGATGTGCATCACATCGTTAATGTCATGCGTAACGATGTAGGTAACGAAATCATAGTTACATTTAACGATCAACAAGTGTATCGCTGTGAAATCACAAAGATTGATTCAGATCAGATCGAAATCAAGTTAACAGAAGATATGACGATTGATAGTGAGTTGCCACAACATATCACAGTATGTAGTGGTTTGATCAAAGCAGATAAATATGAATGGTTGATTCAAAAAGCGACAGAGCTTGGCGCGTCTCATTTTATCGCTACACAAATGACGCGTTCCGTAGTGAAACTCACACAAAATAAGGTAGCTAAAAAGCTAGAACGCTGGCAAAAAATCATTAAAGAAGCTGCCGAACAAAGTTATCGTTTGAAGATACCTGAAGTGACATATAAAGAGAGTTTGAAGGCTGTCTATGAAGATATTGATCAATTTGATCATGTATTACTTGCGTATGAAGATGCTGCAAAAGATGGAGAAACGCATCAATTTCGTTCTTTGGTCGCTCAGTTTCAACCTGAAGATCGCGTGTTAATTATATTCGGACCTGAAGGTGGTTTAACTGAAGATGAAGTCGCTCTCTTTGAAAATGAAGGTACTACCATTGGGTTAGGTCCGCGTATCTTGAGAGCAGAAACTGCACCGCTTTATGCGTTGAGTGCAATTAGCTATGAACAAGAACTATCTCATTGAGATGAGATGTATCACAACGTCTATAATTGATGCTGTTTGCAAATATTAAAAATGTAAATTTTACTGATTGACCGCAATAGGCAATTATATTATACTAACAGATACATAGTTTAATACTATGTAATGATTATAAAGTTTCGTTGATATTTGGAGGGAGGGAAATACAGATGTCTAAAACAGTAGTCCGTAAAAACGAATCACTTGAAGATGCGTTACGTCGCTTCAAACGTTCAGTTTCTAAAAGCGGTACAATTCAAGAAGTCCGTAAACGCGAATTTTACGAAAAACCAAGTGTAAGACGTAAAAAGAAATCAGAAGCTGCACGTAAACGTAAATTCAAATAATTATTGTTCGTTGACTCCCTCAACCCAACATTAATTATAAATGAGAGAAAAGTCTTAGCTAGAGAGCTAGGGCTTTTTTATTTTGTATCAACAATTTTTTAATGTAAGTTATTCGTTATCTTTTAATTTGTTTGTTACATATATACATCATTTAAATAAACTGATTTACGGACTTTAACGCTCACCATGTGTTAGAGTATGTAGATAGATTACAACGTTATTTTTGAAAATTTTTAACTAAAATAACTCAACTATGGTTAACTTTTCAATTAATATTTTTATATTAAAAAACCTATAATCCTAAAGGGGTTTCATGTATAATTAAGGAGAGAGCGAGGTGAGAGTGTGAATTTGCTGAGTGGTATACAAAACATCTTATTACTTAACTTTGCTGATGGAATCGAATGGTATCAACGTATAGCTGATTTTATCGTAAATCCTATCGTTTCTTTAGTCTTTACCATCATTATCTTTTTAGGTTTCCTATATCAATTATATTCAAGACGTATTAATATGGCCGGTATTGTGGCTGCGCTATTATTATTGATATTCTTTTTAGGATTCCTTATTAAAGGTGAGGTCAATTTAGTCTCTGTTATTTTATTTGTCATCGGTGTTATATTTATTATCATAGAACTCTTCGTGGTTGGAGCAGTTATGGGCATCATTGGTATGGGCCTTGTCGTCTTAAGTATCATGATGCTGGGTGATAGTTTATTAGTGATGATCGTCAATGTAGTCATTGCATTAATTTTGGCAATCATAGAATGGGTGATTTTAGTGAAAATATTTAATCGTTCAATTCCATTTTTAGATAAAGTAATATTAAAAGATTCAACCAATGCAGAAGCTGGATATACTTCTCATGATAATCGCTCTGATTTAGTGAATAAAACAGCAAAAACTTTAACTGATTTACGACCTGCCGGCATCATCAGTATAGACGGCGAACGCATCGACGCTGTATCAGACGGTGAGTTTATTTTACGCAATAAAACAGTAACTGTATTACAGGTTGAAGGTACACGGGTCGTTGTCAGAGAAAAGGAATAACAAAGGAGTAACAATATGTCTGGATTAATTTCAATCGGTATTTTAGTTGTAATAGTTATTATAGCTTTAATTATTTTATTCTCATTTGTACCTATTGGCTTATGGATTTCAGCAATAGCTGCAGGTGTTAAAGTCGGTATTGGTACATTAATTGGTATGAGATTACGTAGAGTCTCTCCACGTAAAGTTATCGCACCATTAATCAAAGCACATAAAGCAGGACTTAACCTCACTACGAACCAATTAGAATCTCACTATCTAGCTGGTGGTAATGTAGATCGCGTTGTAGATGCAAATATCGCAGCGCAACGTGCAGATATCAACTTACCATTTGAACGTGGTGCAGCAATCGACTTAGCAGGTCGTGACGTGTTAGAAGCGGTTCAAATGTCTGTAAACCCGAAAGTCATTGAAACACCATTTATCGCTGGTGTGGCCATGAACGGTATCGAAGTGAAAGCGAAAGCGCGTATTACAGTTCGTGCTAATATCGCTCGCTTAGTCGGTGGTGCTGGTGAAGAAACAATCATTGCACGTGTCGGTGAAGGTATCGTATCAACAATCGGTTCAAGTGAACACCACACACAAGTCTTAGAAAATCCTGATAACATTTCTAAAACCGTATTAAGTAAAGGTTTAGATTCAGGTACTGCATTTGAAATTCTGTCTATTGATATCGCCGACGTAGACATCAGTAAAAACATCGGTGCCGATCTACAAACAGAACAAGCAATTGCTGATAAAAATATTGCACAAGCTAAAGCCGAAGAACGTAGAGCAATGGCTGTTGCTAGCGAACAAGAAATGAAAGCACGTGTACAAGAAATGCGTGCCAAAGTGGTTGAAGCAGAAGCAGAAGTACCACTTGCGATGTCAGAAGCATTACGTTCAGGTAATATCGGTGTGAAAGATTACTATAATCTTAAAAATGTAGAAGCAGACACAGGTATGAGAAACGCTATCAATGATAAAACAAAACAAGAAGACGACGAATCACCAGAACAATAATTAGGGGTGATTAAATGAATATTGGTCTAATAATCTTTATCATCGCGATTGTTGGATCCTTGATCAGTACGTTTACGAATAATGATCATAAAAAAGGAGATCCGAGTAAACCCAAAGAACAACCTAGAGCTGAATCTAACAAACCGAAAAAGTCCTTTATGGAACGTGTCGAAGAAACATTTAAGGAATTAGAAGATTGGGTCGATGAAGACGACGATGAAGATGAACAAACAACAACACGTCAAGAACCCACACCTTCACAAACAAGACAATTTGAGCCTAAACGCGTACAAGCTGAAAAAGTAAGACGCATCGAAGAAGCAGCGCAACCTACAACAAGTGAAGAGCCACAAGATGCTGAACGACAACAACAGTCGCAAGAAGCTAAAGATCAAGCATTAAGAGATGAGTTGAAAAATACGATTTCGGCGGATATCACTAATGTGCGTACTGAGTATGATAGAGCGCGGGAAAAACAAGTTCAACAACTGCAAAAACGTGCAGAACATATTATTAATGATAAGTACTTGTATGAGAGGGCGAAACGTATGCGTCTGAAAAATCTCTTTGCGAGTCAGGCTCAAAAACCCATTACAGCAGACAACGATTTGAGATTTAGTGATGATGAAGTCATTAACGGCGTCATCTGGTCAGAAATTTTAGATAAACCGAAACAGTTATCTTAGTCTATATGATAGATAGCTTCGCAGACTATGAGGAACGTAATTAAGAGTGGAAATGACGAGCATTTGATATAAATGTGATCGTCTTTCCACTTTTTTTCTGGCTAAAATAGCTTTTCACTCATTTATCTTTGGCTAACATCAATATATTTAGAGATATGCCACAGATGGCGCACCGATGCTCTCATTAATGAATTGTTAACGTACACAGTAACTGGTTAAGTTCAGTAGAAATTATTTATAGAAATACGATTTAAATTTTCCCCTAAAGCCTGTAGAACCTCCCTCTGTGGAGTTTTTATTTTGTAAGTTCAATTCTAATAAGATAAAATATAGATGAACGAATCTAATAGCAAAGGAGCGCCTATATGCCTGGAATTATTCAAATCGATGACATCAATGAAGCCCAAGCTTTAATTGGTAACAATGATGAACATATTAAAGCAATTGAAGAAGAATTTGATGTTATAGTACATGCTCGCGGCCAGGAAATTGCCGTTAAAGGTCAACAAGTAGAGCAAGTAGAAAAAGCTGAATCCGTATTAAAAAATCTCTTAAAAGTGATTGAACAAGGCGTAACAATAACGTTGAAAGATGTTGAAGCAGCCATTAAAATGGCACAGAATAATACGATTCAACATCTTTTAGATTTATATGAAGAAGAAATCACGAAAGATGCGTTTGGTAAGACGATTCGTGCAAAAACGATGGGACAACGTCTATACATCAACGCTATGAAAAGAAATGATTTAGCATTCGGACTCGGACCAGCAGGAACAGGTAAAACATTCTTAGCTGTTGTCTACGCAGCCAAACAACTGCGTAAAGGAAATGTAAAACGGATCGTACTCACACGACCAGCTGTAGAAGCAGGTGAATCATTAGGTTTCCTTCCAGGGGACTTAAAAGAAAAAGTCGATCCTTATTTAAGACCTTTATACGATGGTTTAAATACTGTATTAGGCCGCGAACAAACTGAACGGTTTATAGAGCGTGGCATTATTGAAATTGCACCGCTAGCTTACATGAGAGGTAGAACATTAGATGATGCCTTTGTCATTTTAGACGAAGCGCAAAATACTACACATGCGCAAATGAAAATGTTTTTAACACGTCTTGGCTTTGGGTCAAAAATGGTCGTAACCGGTGACCAAACACAAATCGATTTACCTAAAGGTGTTAAAAGTGGACTTAAGGAAGCGGTTAAAAAACTTCACTCCGTAAAAGGCATTAGTGTCATTAAGTTAGACCAAACTGATGTTGTTAGACATCCACTAGTTAGTAAAATCATAGAAAGATACGAAGGAGTGGAATAAATGTTTACCATAGATTTCAGCGATCAAACAGAACGCGTCGACCAAAGCTGGTGTGACCAAATCGAAGACTTATTAACGTTTGCGAAACAACAAGAATCTATTGAAGAAGATACAGAGCTTTCAATTACGTTTGTAGATAAAGATGAAATCCAACAGATAAATCACATGTATCGCGATAAAGATAAAGTGACTGATGTGATTTCTTTTGCGTTAGAAGAAGATGAACCGGAAATTAGCGGTCTAGACATGCCACGTGTATTAGGTGATATTATTATTTGTACGGATGTTGCGGAAGAACAAGCGAGTGAATATGGACATTCATTCGAAAGGGAACTTGGATTTTTAGCACTTCATGGCTTTTTACATTTATTAGGCTATGACCATATGAATGAAGCTGATGAGAAAGAAATGTTTGGCCGTCAAGATACGATCTTGAACGCGTATGGCCTCACACGTGATTAAGATCATGAGACGTTTTAGATATGCGTTTGAAGGGTTATATGCGTTATTTAAGAAAGATTACAAGTTTCTGATTCATGTGCTCATTGCACTCATCGTCGTAGTATGTGGATTCATTTTCCAGCTGACAGCGATAGAATGGATGTTTATTATTATTGCGATTGGATTAGTAAGCGCATTTGAAGCGATGAATACCGCGTTAGAATATGTGGTGGATCTCGTGACTTCAGATTATCACGCGTTGGCTAAGCATGCGAAAGATGTAGCTGCTGCAAGTGTACTTATCACAGCGCTCATCGCGTTAGTGATTGGATTAATTATTTTTATACCCCATATATTTTATTGAACCTTAGTGAATTGAATGTGAAATGAACAAAGTGAGGATAAGAACATGAGCTATCAAAAAGAATATTTTGAAGCGGTGCGTGAAACATAATCCAATGCATATGCACCGTATAGTCATTTTAAAGTCGGGGCTTATTTACGCACGAAAGATGGTCGGAGTTATTATGGTGCTAATGTGGAAAATGCTGCCTATCCTATGGCGATTTGTGCAGAACGCTCTAGTTTAGTTGCCGCTATTTCAGATGGTTATCGACCAGGAGATTTTGAATCTATTACTATTACGGTAGATGCAGAGGAACCTTCTTCACCATGTGGTGCATGTAGACAAGTGTTAAAAGAACTTTGTGATGATGACATGCCCGTTTATATGACGAATCAAGAAGGTAAAATGATAGAAATGACAGTAGCAGAATTATTACCATTAGGATTTTCAGGAAAGGATTTAAATGAATGAGTGAATATAAATCAGGATTTGTCTCAATTATTGGGAGACCGAATGTAGGTAAATCAACATTTGTCAACAGAGTGATCGGACACAAAATAGCGATCATGTCTGATAAAGCACAAACTACCCGTAATAAAATTCAAGGTGTCATGACACAAGATGATGCTCAAATTATCTTCCTTGATACACCGGGTATTCATAAACCTAAACACAAATTAGGCGACTACATGATGCGTGTCGCAAAAAATACATTATCTGAAATCGATGCGATTATGTTTATGGTCAATGTTAATGAAGAAATTGGTCGCGGTGATGAGTACATTATGGACATGTTAAAAGATGTGAAAACACCGGTATTTCTTGTTTTAAATAAAATTGACTTAGTCCATCCAGATGAATTAATGCCAAGAATTGAACAGTATCAATCTTACATGTCATTTACTGAGATGGTACCGATGTCTGCATTAGAAGGCCATAACGTAGATCATTTTATTGAGGTGCTTAAATCTTATCTACCTGAAGGCCCTCAATACTATCCAGAAGATCAAGTCTCTGATCACCCTGAACAGTTTGTAGTGAGTGAATTGATCAGAGAAAAAATCTTACATTTAACAAGTGAAGAAATTCCCCATGCGATTGGGGTCAATGTCGATCGTATGATTAAAAAAGATGAAGATCATGTACGTATTGAAGCAACCATCTATGTTGAACGTGATTCTCAAAAAGGGATTGTCATTGGTAAAGGCGGTAAAAAACTGAAAGAAGTAGGTAAACGCGCAAGACATGATATTGAAAATCTCTTAGGCTCTAAAGTTTATTTAGAACTCTGGGTGAAAGTTCAAAAAGATTGGCGTAACAAAGTAAACTTCATTCGCCAAATGGGTTATATTGAAGACCAAGATTGATGAGAAAGCGGTGAGCTACAGTGTTAATGAAACAAAAAGGCATTATAATTAAATCTGTAGATTACGGCGAATCAGATAAAATCATCACCATTCTAAATGAACATGGTGCGAAAGTTCCTTTAATGGTAAGAAGGGCGAAAAAAAGTAGAAGTGGATTACAAGCCAGTACACAGATGTTTGTATATGGCTTGTTTATTTATAATAAATGGAAAGGCATGGGGACGTTAAACTCTATCGATGTCATCAATTTGAATTATGAACTTCGGTTAGATATCTATGAAAATAGTTATGCGAGTTTATGTGTAGAAGTGGTCGATAAAGCACTAGAAGGAGATGCCGTATCACAATACTGTTACGATCTTGTGTCTTTCGCTTTAGATAAAATCAATCAAGGTACATCTGCGCAACTCATGTCTGTAGTGATTTTACTCAAATGTATGACACGCTTTGGTTTTAACGCACAGTTTAATCACTGTAGTGTGACAGGAAATACCGATCAATCTCAACTATGCGGTTACAGTTTTAGATATGATGGTGCGATTTCATTTGAAGCACTCGATCAAGATCCGCATGCGTTACGTATTTCCAATAAAACATTGTACTTGTTGAATGTACTTCAGCACTTACCGATTGATAAGATGAACTCATTAAATATCCATCAAACAATAGTAGAAGAAATGTCTGAATTACTCATCATGTTATATCGCGAATATGCAGGTGTTTACTTCAGAAGTCAAAAACTAATCAATCAACTCCGCAGAATCGAACAAAACTCAAAAGATGAGGATTAAACAGTCATATATAATATAAAAAAGCAGCAGTTAGCATGGGAGCTAACTGCTGCTTTTGATTGTTCGCTTAAACTGATTAGAATTTAACTCTTTCAGCTAAGAAATCTTCTAAATCAGAGATTGGCATACGTGTTTGTTCCATCGTATCTCTGTCACGAACAGTGACTTGATTATCATCTAATGAATCAAAGTCAAATGTAATACAGTAAGGTGTTCCGATTTCATCTTGACGACGGTAACGTTTACCGATAGATTGAGATTCGTCAAAGTCGATTGAGAATTTAGGACTCAATTGTTCGAACACTTTGATTGCTTCACTAGAAAGTTTTTTACTTAATGGTAGCACGGCTGCTTTATAAGGTGCTAATGCAGGGTGGAAGTGTAATACAGTACGCGCTTCTTTACTGCCTTCTACACCTTCTTCGTCATAAGCATCACATAAGAAAGCAAGTGTTACACGATCAGCACCAAGTGAAGGTTCGATACAGTATGGTAAGTATTTTTCATTTGTTTCTGGATCGTGGTAATTGAAGTCTTCACCAGAGTGTTCCATGTGTTGTTTTAAGTCATAGTCTGTACGACTTGCGATACCCCAAAGTTCGCCCCAACCGAATGGGAAGCGGTATTCGATATCTGTTGTTGCATTTGAATAGTGAGAAAGTTCTTCTTCATCATGATCACGTAAACGTGTGTTATCTTCTTGTAAGCCTAAATCTTTTAACCATTGGCTTGCGTAGTTTTTCCAGTAATTTTGCCATTCGATTTCATCACCAGGTTTACAGAAGAATTCAAGTTCCATTTGTTCGAATTCACGTGTTCTGAAAATGAAGTTACCTGGAGTGATTTCATTACGGAATGATTTACCGATTTGACCAATACCGAATGGTAATTTTTTACGCATTGTACGTTGCACGTTTTTATAGTTTACGAAGATACCTTGTGCTGTTTCAGGACGTAAGAAGAGTTCGTTTGTAGAGTCTTCAGTAACCCCTTGGAATGTTTTGAACATAAGGTTGAATTGTCGAATATCAGTCCAATTCGCAGTACCACTGACTGGACATACAATGCCTTCTTCGTCGATGATGCGTTTCATTTCATCAAAGCTAAGGCCATCAGCGACAAAGTTTTCATCACCTTTTTCGTTCGCCATGTAATCTTCAATTAATTTATCAGCACGGTAACGAATTTTACTGTCTTTATTGTCGATCATTGGATCGTTAAAGTTACCGATATGACCAGATGCTTCCCAAGTTTTAGGGTTCATTAAAATCGCAGCATCGATACCCACGTTATAAGGGGATTGTGTAATAAATTTTTGCCACCAAGCTTTTTTAATATTATTTTTTAATTCAACGCCAAGTGGACCATAGTCCCAAGTGTTTGAAAGACCACCGTAGATGTCACTACCTGGAAAGACAAAACCTCTATGTTTGGCAAGTTGTACAATTGTATCCATATCTTTTTCCATGATTAAAGCACTCCTTTTCACATAAAAATACGCCCCAAGCTATCGAAACATGTGTATGATTCAACAGCTTGGGACGAGTTAATTTATAAATCGTATGTAATACGTTTATATGCTTTTTTAACCCGCGGTTCCACCCAATTTAGTGTAGACACTCGCTTTTATATTTCATTCATTTAATGCCAATTTGAATTGTTAAGCTTTCACTATCCTTAACTCGCTACATAACTCATTGTAATTTAATTGAATGATAATCGCAAGTAATTGTATGTATTTGTAGCTAATTAGAAATCAATGTATAATAATTTTGAAAGGTAAAGGGGTGAAGACCTATCGAACTCAGTCAAAGACAACAGCGCATTATCGAAATTGTAAAAACAAATGGGCCAATTACTGGGGAACATATTGCAGATCAATTGAGCCTTACACGCGCGACATTACGACCAGATCTCGCTATTTTAACGATGTCAGGGATATTAGAAGCGAGACCTCGTGTAGGTTATTATTATACCGGTCAAACGCGTCATAAGTTATTCGCTGATGAACTCAAACAATACATAGTTAAAGATTATGCGTCACATCCAGTTGTTGTTAAGAGCGATATGAGTGTTTATGATGCAATTTGTACATTGTTCTTAGAAGATGTGAGTACACTGTTTGTCATTAACCATGATGGAGATTTTGTAGGCGTATGTTCCAGAAAAGATTTACTGCGCTCTTCAATGGTAGGAGAAGACATCCATACGATGCCCGTCTCAGTCATTATGAGTAGAATGCCAAATATTAATTATGTATTCGCAGAAGATCGTGTCATTTATGCAGCTAATTTAATGATTGAAAAAGAAAATGATTCTCTTCCTATTGTTCAAGAAAAAGATAATGGCCAATTTGAAGTTAAAGGCAGAATTTCAAAAACAACAATCACCAAAATTTTTGTCTCACTATTTAAAGAATAACTGGAGGGTAAATTCATGAAAAAAGTTAAAATTATCGTCGCATCCGATTCGGTTGGCGAAACTGCTGAATTGGTGGCACGTGCAGGTATCTCACAATTTAATCCGAATCATTGTGAACCAGATATCAGTCGCTATCCTTACATTGAATCACTCGAAAATGTGGATGAGGTGATTCAAATTGCGGTAGATAATCATGCAGTGATTGTTTATACATTAGTTAAACCTGAAATTAGAAAATATATGGAAGCGAAAATCAAAGAGAAACAAATTAAATCTGTGGATATTATGGGGCCTCTCATGAATATTTTCCGCGAAGAGATAAATGAAGAACCTTATTATGAACCCGGTCTTGTCCATCGCTTAGACGAAGCATATTTCAAAAAAATAGAAGCGATTGAATTTGCTGTTAAATATGATGACGGCAAAGATCCAAAAGGATTAAGTAAAGCAGATATTGTGTTATTAGGGGTTTCTCGTACATCTAAAACACCACTGTCACAATATTTAGCACATAAAGAAAGTTATAAAGTGATGAACATTCCGATTGTGCCTGAAGTGACACCACCGGATAAATTGTTTTCTACGGATCCGCGTAAAATCATCGCACTACGCATCAGCGATGAAAAACTCAATCGCATTCGAAGAGAACGATTAAAACAGCTTGGACTCGGAGATAATGCACGCTATGCAACAGAGCAGCGCATCAAAGAAGAAATTGAGTATTTCCAAGACCTAGTGGACAAGCTTGATTGTCCTGTCATCGATGTGTCAGATAAAGCCATTGAAGAAACTGCAAACGATATCATTCGAATTATTGAGCAGAACTATTCTCAAAACGTTTAAAAAATATTATAATAATAAAACTAAGGTTTAACAGGTGATATACTTTGCGAATAGAACAATCTGTGATCAATGAGATAAAAGATAAGACGGATATCCTGGATTTAGTAAGTGAATACGTGAAATTAGAGAAAAGAGGGCGCAATTACATTGGGTTGTGTCCTTTTCATGATGAAAAGACACCTTCCTTTACAGTTTCGGAAGATAAACAAATCTGTCACTGCTTTGGTTGTAAAAGAGGCGGCAATGTCTTTCAATTTTTACAAGAAATTGAAGGTATTTCCTTTACAGAAGCTGTTCGGAACCTTGGGGAAAGAGTCAATATCGAAGTCAACGTCCCGTCACAACAAACCTCAGATGGCTCGACGAAAATTGCCTCTGAAGATTTGCAGATGATTGAAATGCATGAATTGATGCAATCCTACTACCACTATGCGCTTTTAAAAACGGTAGAAGGAGAAGCTGCATTATCGTATCTAAAGGATAGAGGTTTTTCAACTGAGACCATTGAATCGCGAAAAATCGGGTATGCACCTAATAATGCACAATTTTGTCATGATTTTTTGCAGAAAAAAGGGTACGATATCGAACTTGCTTATGAAGCAGGTTTGCTTTCACGAAATGAAGAGAACTTCAGTTATTACGATAGATTTAGAGATCGCATCATTTTTCCACTTACAAATGCACAAGGTCGGACAGTGGGATATTCAGGAAGGACCTACACAGATCAAGAACCTAAATATTTGAACAGTCCAGAATCGCCTATTTTCCAAAAACGACGGTTATTGTATAATGTAGATCGTGCAAGAAAGCCTATTCGTCAAGCGGATGAAGTCATCATCCTTGAAGGCTTTATGGATGTAATTAAAGCGGATGAAGCGGGCCTTAAACAAGTCATCGCAAGTATGGGGACGCAATTATCCCAAGAACACATGACATTTTTAAAAAAATTAACATCGAACGTTACATTGATGTTTGATGGGGACTATGCAGGGAAAGAAGCGACGCTTAAAACAGGTCAAGCGTTATTACAACAAGGACTTAATGTATTTGTCGTTGAATTACCTCAAGGCATGGACCCAGATGAGTATATCATGAAGCACGGACAAGAAGCGTTTCAACATTTTGTCGAACATGAAAAGCGGGCATTTGTACTGTATAAAGTGAAGTTACATCAGGATGAAATAAATCATAATGATTTAGCATATGAAAAATATTTAAAAGAAACAACACAAGATATTTCCTATATGCAGTCGCCAATTCTACGCAAAAAAGTATTGCAAGAAGTCGCTGAATTGTTTAAAGTTAGCTTTGATAGTCTAAATAATAGTGTGGGGAGTACATCAAATTATCAAGCTGAATACAGCAATATCAATGATACTCCTACGATTTTTAGTCATTTATCAACTGCTGAAAAGGCTGAGAGAGCCTTGTTGAAACACTTTATGAATGATAAAGATCTGTTCTTAGATTATTATCGTTCGATTGAAGCAGAAGACTTTACAAATGAACATTTTAAAAGTATATTTAATTTTTTACACCGTTTTTATGGAGAAAATGATTATTTCAACATAAGTGACGGTTTACAATATGTAGAGTCTAATGAATTGAAAGAAACTTTAATTGCATTGGATAACTATACAATCAATGCAGAACCTTATGAAAATGAAATTGATGATTATATTAACACGTTATCCAAGCAACGCAAAGAAGAATCAATAGAATCGCTCAATCATAAATTAAGAGAAGCCACTCGATTAGGTGATGTAGAACTTCAAAAATATTACTTGGAACAAATTGTTAATCGAAATAAAAGTAGAAACAATTGAGTTTTACATTGTATAGATTGGGAGACATCAGAGAATAACGGGATTATTAACAGTTATGTTACTTTTTTAAATGTAGAATGAGATGAATTCTAAACATTTAAAGTTGGTATAAAAGTGATATTAAACGCGGGAGGCCTATTCATGTCTGAAAGTAAAGTCAAAGTAAAAAAACAAACCATAGATCCAACTTTAACAATGGAAGATGTTAAAAAACAATTATTGGAAAAAGGTAAAAAAGAAGGTCAATTAAGTCATGAAGAAATTTCTGAGAAACTGCAACACTTTGAAATGGACAGTGACCAAATGGATGAATTCTTCGACCAACTTAATGATAATGAGATTAAGTTAGTCAATCAAAAAGATAATAACGATACAGACGAGTCGTTAAACCCTAACGATTTGAGCGCTCCTCCAGGCGTCAAAATTAATGACCCTGTCCGGATGTATCTTAAAGAAATTGGACGCGTCAACTTATTGAGTGCCCAAGAAGAAATTGAACTTGCGAAACGCATTGAGCAAGGTGATGAAATTGCTAAATCACGTTTAGCTGAAGCCAACCTTCGTTTAGTCGTCAGTATCGCAAAAAGATACGTGGGTCGCGGCATGTTATTCTTAGACTTAATTCAAGAAGGGAATATGGGCTTAATTAAAGCAGTAGAAAAATTTGACTTCAGTAAAGGATTCAAATTCTCTACTTACGCTACCTGGTGGATTCGTCAAGCGATTACAAGAGCGATTGCAGACCAAGCCAGAACGATCCGTATTCCGGTACACATGGTTGAAACGATCAATAAATTAATTCGTATTCAAAGACAATTACTTCAAGATTTAGGTCGTGATCCAGCACCAGAAGAAATCGGTGAAGAAATGGATTTACCACCTGAAAAAGTACGAGAAATCTTGAAAATAGCACAAGAACCAGTTTCATTAGAAACGCCAATTGGTGAAGAAGACGACAGCCACCTTGGTGACTTTATTGAAGATCAAGAAGCGCAAAGTCCTTCAGACCATGCAGCATATGAACTGTTAAAAGAACAATTAGAAGATGTATTAGATACGTTAACAGACCGCGAGGAAAATGTCTTACGTCTACGTTTTGGATTAGACGATGGACGTACACGCACTTTAGAAGAAGTAGGTAAAGTATTCGGTGTCACTAGAGAACGTATTCGTCAAATCGAAGCGAAAGCACTAAGAAAATTAAGACACCCTAGCAGAAGTAAACGTCTAAAAGACTTTATGGATTAATCCTATAGAGATTGGGGCATTTATCGTTTGCCTCATAAAGCATTGAAGTGATCGTGCTTTATGATAAGTGATTCGCTCATAACCACTGATAATAAGGGGGAATATTCTTATTGATGTGTGATAGAGTGGATTAAAAACGCCATTGTCCCAGTCTCTTTTTTTGTGATATATCATCAATTTTATTCGGGAAGGTGTACACCTATGATACCGTTAAACCAACGTTTAAAGCAGGTGAGTCAGTATATCAAAGGAGATATGCTTGCTGATATTGGCTCAGATCATGCTTATCTTCCACTTTATGCTTTAGAACAAAACCTCATACAACGTGCGATAGCAGGTGAAGTGATTGAAGGTCCTTACAATTCATCTAAGCAAAATGTTGCTGATTATCAAGCTGATCATGCGATTGATGTTAGACTAGGAGATGGATTATCTGTCATTCAGCCAGAAGACCATGTATCGACAATTACGATTTGTGGCATGGGTGGACCATTAATTGCTAAAATATTAACTGAAGGCCAAGCGAAATTAGAGCATCAACCGAGACTTGTGTTACAAAGCAACATCAAAACTAAGACGTTACGATACTGTCTAAAACAATTAAGTTATCGTATCATTGCAGAAGAAATCTTAGAGGAGAAAGGTCACATTTATGAAATAGTGGTGGCTGATTATGCTACGACTCCGGTGACGTTATCAGAGATAGAAGCGACGTTTGGGCCTTATTTAATAAAAGAGAAAACGGATTTATTTTATAAAAAATGGGAACATGAACAACAGGCACTACTTAAGATTAAACAAAATTTAGATCCAACTAAGCATGCAGAAAGACTGCAACAAATAAACCATCAGTTAACGTTAATCGACGAGGTGATTAGAGATGAAAATCAGTGAACTTATGACCGTGATTGATCAACACGTGCCTTTAGCAACCGCGGAAGAGTGGGATAATGTAGGTCTCATTATAGGAGATGAAAGTGCTGAAGTGAATGGCATATTGACAGCTTTAGATTGTACGAAAGCAATTGTCGAGGAAGCAATTTCAGCAGGTGTGAATACCATCATTTGCCATCATCCACTTATTTTTAAAGGCATAAAAAACATTACTCAAAATGATGGTTATGGGGCAATCATTCGCAAACTCATTCAAAATGATATCAATGTCATCGCATTACATACGAATTTAGATGTATACCCTCACGGTGTGAATGCGATGCTCGCAGATCGTTTAGGATTACAACAGCAACAAATTCTCGATCCAGAGGATACCAATTATTATAAAGTGTATGTTTATATACCTAAAGATGATGTAGAGACATTTAAACAACAATTAGATCAAGCTGGACTTGCGAGAACAGGTAATTATCACTATTGCTTTTTTGAAGCTGAGGGACAAGGTCAATTTAAACCTGTAGATGATGCAAATCCAACTATTGGTCAACTTAATGAAATTGAATATGTCAACGAGGTTAAGTTAGAGTTTATGATCGATAAAGGTGAACGTACTAAAGTGCAGCAACTCATCCTTCAACATCATCCATATGAAGAACCGGTATTTGACTTTATTCCAGTTGTTCAAACTGCTAATTTAGGTCTGGGAATGATTGGAGAATTAGAACATGCACTTGATATAGAAACATTTATCGATCACGTGAAGACTCAGTTAGATATGCCGAGCGTCAGATTTATTGGTGATTTATCGGCTAAGATTAAAACAGTTGCGTTAATTGGTGGTGCAGGTATTGGAAACGAATATATGGCTGCAGCACAAGGCGCAGATATCTTTTTAACAGGAGATATTAAGCATCATGAGGCACTCGATGCGAAAACAGCGGGTATCAATTTACTAGATATTAATCACTATAGTGAACATGTGATGAGAGAAGGACTCGTTGAGTTGTTAAAACAATGGTTATCTGAGACAGATATTTCATTCGATATCCATGCTTCAGAGCAAAATACAGATCCTTTTAACTATTATTAAAAGAAGCACATACATGATGTAGTGTTCATCGGAACCAATCAAAATTCATAGGAGGACAAAGATGGCTAAACATCCTTTTGAAAACTTTAACTTAGAGCCGAGCTTAATAGAGGCAGTCAAAGACCTCAACTTTTCTAAACCAACAGAAATCCAATCCCGTGTCATTCCCAAAATGCTAAAGCAGGTTAATTTAATCGGTCAATCTCAAACAGGAACGGGTAAATCTCATGCATTTTTACTACCGCTTATCCACCACATCAATACTGATACAAATGAACCTCAAGCGATTGTAGTGGCGCCCACACGTGAGTTAGCACAACAATTATTTAATACAGCAAGTCATCTTGCTCAGTTTAAATCAGGTGTGAGTGTTAAATTGTTTATCGGCGGTACTGATATCGAAAAAGATAAACAACGTGCTAAAAATCAACCCCATTTAATTATTGGGACACCGACACGTATTAATGACTTAGCAAAACATGGGGATTTACATGTGCATCTAGCTTCGTATCTTGTCATTGATGAAGCGGATTTAATGATTGATCTCGGTTTAATAGAGGATGTTGATTTAATCGCTGCAAGACTCGATAGTGAGGCTCGTATCGCAGTGTTCAGTGCAACGATTCCGAAATCCTTACATCCTTTCTTGAATAAATATTTAGAACAACCGGAGTATGTTAAAATAGACAGTCAGTCTCAAAACAAGAAAAATATCGAGTTTTATTTAATTCCAACTAAAGGTGAAGCCAAAGTTAGAAAAACACTTAAACTTATCGATATATTGAATCCTTATTTATGTATTATCTTTTGTAATAGTAGGGATAACGCTGACGATTTAGCAGAAGAATTAGATGGGTATGGTATTAAATACGGTATGATACACGGTGGTTTAACACCGCGTGAACGTAAGCAACAGATGAAACGTATTCGCAATCTCGATTTTCAATACGTCATCGCGAGTGACTTAGCCTCTCGTGGTATAGATATAGAGGGCGTGAGTCACGTTATTAACTTTGATGTACCGAATGATATTGATTTCTTTACACATCGTGTTGGTAGAACAGGTCGTGGTCAATATCATGGTGTTGCGATCACGCTCTACAGTCCAGATGAAGAGGACGCAATTTCATTGATAGAAGATAGAGGCTATCATTTTGAAACAGTAGATATTAAAAATGGTGAGCTTAAACCAGTGAAAGCGCACAATACAAGACATAAACGTCAGAAGAAAGATGATGTAGTGACGAATCAGGTAAAATACAAAGTGAAACGCAACAATAAAAAAGTTAAACCTGGTTATAAGAAGAAATTTAAACGTCAACTAGAAGAAGCAAAACGCCAAGAACGTAGACAATATAGTAAACGTTCAAAAAGAAATAACAAAAATAAAGGTTAGGTGAATCTCATGTTAATAGGCTCACACGTGTCTATGAATGGTAAAAAAATGCTCGCAGGTTCAGCTGAAGAAGCACATAAATTTGGCGAATCTACATTTATGATTTATACAGGTGCGCCTCAAAATACGAGACGTAAAGCGATTGAAGATTTGAATATTGAAAAAGGTCATGAACTTATGGAATCTTACGGGTTATCAAATATCATTGTGCATGCACCTTACATTATCAATATCGCGAATACACAAAAACCACATGTATTTGACTTGGGCGTTGAGTTTTTACAAAACGAAATCGAAAGAACACAAGCGTTAGGTGCAAAAGACATCGTGTTACACCCAGGCTCTCATGTGGGAGCGGGTGCTGATGAAGGTATTAAAAAAATCATTGAAGGACTCAATGAAGTGTTGACTCAAGAAAACGATGTAAGAATTGCACTTGAAACGATGGCAGGCAAAGGTTCAGAAGTAGGTCGAAATTTTGAAGAGCTTGCGAGAATCATCGACGGTGTTGAACATAATGAGCGCTTGTCCATTTGCTTTGATACGTGTCATACTCATGATGCAGGTTATCAAATCAGAGACGACTTCGATGGCGTGCTTAATGAATTCGATAAAATTATTGGTATCGATCGCATTAAAGTGGTCCACGTAAACGATAGTAAAAATGATATTGGTGCGCATAAAGACCGCCACGAAAATATTGGATTTGGTCATATTGGATTCGATGCATTGAACTATGTAGTGCATCACGATGCGTTTAAAGATATTCCAAAAATTTTAGAAACACCTTATGTGGGCGAAGATAAGAAAAATAAAAAACCACCATATCAATTTGAAATAGAGATGCTTAAATCTGAAACATTCGATCCAGATTTAAAAACGAAAATTTTAAATCAATAAAATGAGGTCTTGTACAGAAGCGGTCAAGTTGAGCTTCTGTACTTTTTTATCTTCAACTTTTTCTATTATTCCGATTGAAAATGATAGTTTGTTAGGTGCGATATAACTACGAATAACATCAGTGTTGCACTCATTCTGCTATGGAGAGTACAATTATTAATCTTGTTAGTAAGCGGAAGTGCATCGTAAACATTACTATTTACAATCATTTCAATGCATATTATAGTTAATAGCGAGGTGAAAAAATGTCAACGCCAGTCTTTGAATTAAAAAATATAGATTATTTTTTCGACAATAAACAAGTGTTGGAAAATATTAACATTAAAATTAACAGAGGAGAATTTTTGGCGATCGTTGGACCTAACGGAGCTGGAAAATCTACATTATTAAAAATTATTTTAGGTCTGTTACCGATGCAACGTGGAGAAATGTACGTTGACGGCAAACGGTATAACGGCAAACAGACGATGCTAAAAATTAGCTATGTGTCACAAAAAGCACTTTCTTTTAAAGCAGGATTCCCTGCAAGTGTAAAAGAAATTGTGTTGAGCGGCTTAACTAAAAGAAAACGTTTATTTCAATGGTTTAATAAAAATGATGTACAAAAAGTGAAAGATGTATTACATCGACTCAACATAGAACATCTTATTGATCGCAATATCGCCGAACTGTCAGGTGGACAACAACAACGTGTGTTAATCGCACGCGCGTTAGTCAGTGACCCAACTGTACTCATTTTAGATGAACCCACGAGCGGTATCGATGCGAAACACGTGAATGCCTTCTATGAAACACTAGAGCGATTAAAACGAGAAGGAGTTACTATCATTCTCGTGACACATGATATTGGTGTCGTAGCAGATACAGCAACAGAAGTCGCATGCTTAAATCGACACTTGCACTTCCACGGTACGACAGATGAGTTTAAATCATTAGACGAAGTTGAAATTTCTAAGATTTATGGTCATCCAATTCAATTTGTGGATCACCAACATGATAGGGAGTGTTGTTCTGAATGATTGATGCATTATTAAATTTCGACTTCATGAGGTATTCACTCATTAGTGGGATACTCATCGGTTTCATTGCGCCATTTATTGGTGCCTTTATTGTCGTCAGACGGTTATCTTTAATCGCTGATGCGCTAAGTCACGTCACGCTCGGTGGTATTTCATTTGGTATGTTCTTAATCACGATTATACCGACAGCGGCACTCATTAACCCGATGTGGTTTGGGGTGTTATTTGCGATCGTCGGTGCGTTACTCATTGAGAAGTTACGTACCACATTTAGTAATTATCAAGAAATTGCGATACCTATTATCATGAGTTCAGGGGTAGCTTTAAGTGCCATATTCATATCACTCGCAGACGGTTTTAACCAAGAGATTGTAGGATTACTTTTTGGTTCAATCAGTGCAGTAAGTTTGAGTGATATGATTACAATCATTATTATAGTAATTATAGTAACGATTTTTATCTTATCATTATACAAAGAATTGTTCGTCCTATCTTTCGATGATGAATATAGCAAAGTCATTGGATTACCAAAATGGATTCAATTTCTTTTCATTGCGATCGTCGCTATGGTCATCTCAGCATCTATGCGCGTCATAGGTATCTTATTAGTGAGTGCATTAATCACGTTACCTATTGCAATTGCGATGCGAATTACAAAAGGATTTAAGCAATTGATTATACTGAGTATCATACTTGGTGAAGTATCCGTGATTTCAGGATTGTTCTTAGCCTTTTATCTAGATATTTCTCCGGGTGGTGTCATCGTCATGATACTCGTATTCATATTAATTTTAACGATGGTACTTCAGAAACTGAAGGTTAAAGTTAAAAAAGGGGCTGTTAATAATGAAAACAGATAATGCAATACAAATACTTAAAGAACACGGTCATAAATATACAAACAAACGCCGTGATATGATAGATATCTTTGTTTCAGAAGATAAATATATTAATGCAAAATATATCCAACAGAAAATGGATAAAAACTATCCAGGTATCTCATTTGATACGATTTATCGTAATTTACATTTATTTAAAGATCTAGGCATTATAGAAAGTACAGAATTGGATGGAGAAATGAAATTTAGAATTGCTTGTTCAGAACATCACCATCATCACTTTATTTGTGAAGTATGCGGAGATACTAAAGTCATTGAGTTCTGTCCAATTGATGAAATACAGTCTAATTTACCGAACGTTTCTATCCATACACATAAATTAGAAGTTTACGGTGTATGCGAAAAATGTCAGAAAGAAAAACAAACCGTTTAATGTTCCTTCTTATACGAATATAGTATTTCAATCTTGCTGAAATGAAGTCAACGATAGGTGATTTATCCGTTCATTTGTTATGTATATCTAACTAAACCTAGCTTTTAAGTAAGAATTATTAAATTTCTAACTTAACTATGTTTAAAAACCTAATATTTGAGATATACTTAGAATGGATCAAAGATAGTAAACATCTATAATATATGATTGATACAGTAAGCATTAAGATTGTTGATAAATGAATTTATTGCTATGCTTAGTGTAATTACACTTAGGAGGATGATTATTTATGGCTTTTGAATTACCAAACTTACCTTATGATTTCGATGCGTTAGAACCGTATATTGATAAAGAAACTATGGAAATCCACCATGACAAACACCACAACACATATGTAACTAAATTAAATTCAGCAGTTGAAGGTACAGATTTAGAAAATAAATCTATCGAAGAAATTGTTGCTAATTTAGATAGCGTACCTGAAGATATTCAAACAGCTGTACGAAATAATGGTGGTGGACACTTAAATCACTCATTATTCTGGGAATTATTAACTCCTAACTCTGAAGAAAAAGGTACAGTCGTAGATAAAATTAAAGAACAATGGGGTTCTTTAGACGATTTCAAAAAAGAATTTGCTGACGCTGCAGCAGCTCGCTTTGGTTCAGGCTGGGGTTGGCTCGTTGTAAATGCTGAAGGTAAATTAGAAATCACTACTACACCTAACCAAGATAACCCAATTACAGAAGGTAAAACACCTATTTTAGGTATTGACGTTTGGGAACACGCTTATTACCTTAAATATCAAAACAAACGTCCAGAATATATCGAAAACTTCTGGAACGTTGTAAACTGGGAAAAAGTTGACGAATTATATCAAGCAGCTCAATAATTCGACTCTTTTTGACGGCCTATTGATATAGGTCGTCTTTTTTTTGAATTAAAATAATAGAAAAATCACGGATTTTCGTATATCATTTGTAGATAGAACGTTTGAATAGAGGTAGGTTGTGTTGTTAAAAAGACTTAAGGAAAAAACAAATGATGAAAAACTAAGAAATACAATGAATAAGAGGATCAGTTTTATCTTCGGCATTGTAGTATTGATCTTTGCAATTGTTATCCTTAGATTAGGTTATTTACAAATTGCACAAGGGTCTCATTATAAACAGGAAATCAAAAACAGTGAAAATATCACGGTAAATGAATCTGTCCCACGAGGAAGAATCTTAGACCGAAACGGCAAAATACTTGTAGATAACGCATCTAAAAAAGCGATTACGTATACAAGAGGTAAAAAAACGTCTCAAGATGAAATACTCGATACTGCAGAAAAATTATCTAAATTGATATCAATGGATACAGATAAAATCACAGAACGTGATAAACAAGACTTTTGGATTCAAAAACATCCAGATCAAGCACAGAAAATGATGTCAAAAGAGCGCAGTTTATTAGAAGCAGGTAGTATTTCACAAGAACAATATGATGAAGCGCAACGTGAAAAAATAACCGACAAACAACTCAATTCTTTTTCAGATCATGATTTAGAAGTGCTCGCCATTTATAAAGAAATGATGGCAGGGTCTACATTAAATCCTCAAATGATAAAAAATGAAGATGTGAGCGATGAAGAATACGCTGCAGTTTCACAAAAACTATCTAGTCTACCAGGTGTGAATACAACGATGGACTGGGATAGAAAATATCCATATGGCGATAGCTTAAGAGGTATCTTCGGTGATGTATCGACATCAAATGAAGGTCTTCCTAAAGAGTTAACGCAGAAATATTTATCTGAAGGTTATTCTAGAAATGACCGTGTCGGAAAATCTTACCTAGAATATCAATATGAAAGCATTCTAAAAGGTAAGAAAAAAGAAATGAGATATACGACAGATAAATCAGGTGACGTCATCGACTCAGAAGTTGTGAATAAAGGTTCACGCGGCAATGACTTAGTACTCACAATTGATATGGATCTTCAACAAAAAACAGAAGAATATCTCGAAAAACAAATTAAAAAATTACGTAGCGAAGGCGCGAGAGATATGGATAATGCACTCATCGTCGTCACAGATCCACGTAACGGTGACATCCTCGCTATTGCCGGTAAACAAATCGATAAAGACGGTAGCATGACTGATAACGATATTGGTACGTTTACTCAACAATTCGCAGCAGGATCATCTGTTAAAGGTGGTACGTTATTAGCGGGCTATCAAAATGATGCAATTCATGTGGGCGAAACAATGGTCGACTCACCATTACACTTCAGTGGTGGTTTGACTAAACGTTCTTACTTTAACCAACATGGTAGAGTGACAATCAACGATAAAGAAGCACTTATGCATTCATCTAACGTTTACATGTTCAAAACGGCATTAAACATTGCAGGTCAACCGTATACTCCAAATATGAACTTGCCAACGGATGTCGTTGAAGCAGGCCAAAAACTACGTAAAGGTTTAAATCAAGTTGGTTTAGGTGTGAAAACAGGTATCGATCTTCCAAATGAAACCATCGGTCAAATTGAGCCATTAACAACTAATGGGGGTAATTATCTAGACTTAGCCATTGGTCAGTATGATACCTATACTACTATGCAACTTGCGCAATACATCTCTACCATTGCGAATGATGGTACACGTATTCAACCACACATTGGTTCAGAAATAAGAAAAGCAACTAATGAAGATGGTCTTGGTCCGATTAAGCAAAACATTAAAGGTACGGTGTTGAATAAAGTAAATAATTCTGAAGAAGAAATTAACCAAGTTCAACAAGGTTTTGACATGGTATTTAACGAAAAAGATGGTACGGGTTACCAAAGTTTCCATAACACGAAAGTACCTTCAGCAGGTAAAACAGGTACAGCAGAAGTCTTCCAAGACGGTAAACCACGAGTTAATTCAACTTATATTGGATATGCACCACAAGATAATCCACAGCTGGCATTTTCAATCGTGTATAGTAATCAACCTGTTCCTGAACCATGGTTAAACGGCGGTGACTTAGGTAGAGACGTCATCAACTACTATTTCGGAAAAGATCGCAAATAACAACTTAATTCATTCAAGTTTATAGATATTTAAGCTGGTAACTTTCAATGAGTTGCCAGCTTTTAATTTATTCAATTTTAAACTTTTAAAGCATATGTTAGTTATAAATATCAACAATTTGATAGAAACATGATTAAAGGAAATAAAGTAAATGATAGTTTAATGACAATGGTTTTTAATAACGTTATAATGAGTTAAGTACACAGATAAGGGATGAGGATATTGGATAAAAAAACATTGCGCAAAAACACAATTGCAAAAATGAAATCATTCAATGACAACGACAAACAAAATGCAGATCAATATTTAGCGAATCAGTTATATGAAACAAGCAAATATCAAAACGCAGACCGGATTGGCATCGTGCTGTCAATGTCACACGAAGTAAATACATATCGCATCATTTCCCATATGTTAGACGATAAAAAAGCAGTTTTCGTACCTGAAACAGATTATGATAAAAAAGAGATGTCTTTTAAACAAGTTGAGGATATCGACCAGATTGGAAAAGATGCTAAAGGCATCAATCACTCGACAGCAGATTTACCGATTTCAAATGACCTTGATCTCGTCATTGTACCAGGCGTCGCGTTTAATCAAGAGGGCTATCGTATCGGCTATGGTGGCGGTTTTTACGATAAATTTTTAACACAATATCAACCTGATACCATCAGCTTAGTATATGATTTTCAATTGGCAGATTTTGAAGTAGAATCTCATGATCAGCCAGTTGATGAGTTAATAATAGCTACAACATAATTGGAGGCCAACATGATTACTGAAAAGCAATACTGGAAATGTATATACTTATGGGTTAGTTACAACGATTATCAAGTTGTCTATCTCAGCCAAGAACAGCAAGAAGTTTGGCTGGCGAATAAGTTAAAAAAAGATGTGGCCATTTTTAAATATGGTGTCAATACAAGCCAAGAAACACGCTTTTTAAAAAGCCGACTTATCGAACATCAAGCGGATATAGAAACACATTTAGGGTTTTCACCTAAAACTTATCAATACTATCTTTTCACTGAATACGAACTCAGCAATGATAATTTAGATGAAAAACGTCCGATTGATTTAAAATTTCATATGATTCATGATGAAGCAGCTATGGCTAAAAACATGCCTAACTTTTTCACACGACAAATTAATAAATTAAATGATGATAAAAAGACGACACACCACTATAAGAAGCGGATGCTTAATAACAATCCAGTAGAGAAACATTTATTAAAATTTGCGCCTGTTACCTATGCACTGATAGCGATCAATGTAGTGATATGGTTAGCAATGGTGTTATTTTTAAATCATTTCTCAGATATTAAATTACTGGATGTAGGTGGTTTAGTTCATTTTAACTTTGTTCATGGTGAATGGTATCGCCTAATTTCTTCCATGTTCCTACATTTTGGGTTTGAACATCTTTTAATGAATATGTTGAGTTTATTCTTATTTGGTAAAATTGTTGAATCTCTTATAGGTCACTGGCGTATGTTAGTGCTATACCTTATATCTGGTATCGTAGGTAACTTTGCGTCATTATCGTTCAACCTCTCAACGGTATCAGCAGGCGCAAGTGGCGCTATCTTTGGTTTAATTGGTGCGATTGTAACAATCATTTTCCTCAGTAAACAATTTAATCGAAAAGCGATTGGAGAATTACTGATTGCATTAGTCGTACTTATCGGATTATCACTATTCATGCCTAATATTAATATTGTGGCACACGTAGGTGGCTTTATCGGCGGTATCTTTACAGTCATTATTCCATATTATTTCAACAAGAATCGAAATATCTTTTGGATTAGCATCATTGTGGCTGCGATATTATTAATTTTAGCGATTGTAAGAATTTATACGATTGATGAAGAGAACATCTATAACACTATGATTAAAAATGAACTTTATGACACAGATTATAAAGAAGCACAAGACATCGTTGATCATACAATTAATAAAGGCTATGCAGATGATGAGACCTACTATTTAGCAGGGATGATTACAGCCACAAAAAGCTCTAAAGCAGAAGCGATGGCCCAATGGGAACGTGGTCTTAAAAACTTTCCTAATAGCGGATTGTTAAATTATCAATTAGCGATTGCCAACCGTTCACTTGATGATGAAAAAAAGGCCAAAAAATATATTAAAAAAGCGGTGGAGATTAATCCGAATAGCGAAGCTTATAAAAATTTGAAAAACGAGCTGGATGATCAGTGAGACAACAAATCGAAACATTATATGATGTACAACAACTGTTAAAACAATTTGGATTTATTATTTATTTTAAAGATGAACAAGATAGACTCGAGATGATGGAACAAGAAATAAATAATTTATATGAGTATGAGTTGATTACGAAAGATCAATATTTAAAAAGTAAAATGATAATTAAACGAAGAAGGATGAATGGATGAATGAAGCAGATAATTTTAGCAGCCGATATCGGTGGCACAACCTGTAAATTAGGGATCTTTGATCAAGCATTAGAGCGCATTGAAAAATGGTCTATCGACACAGATGTAACAGATCCAACTGGTGTCAAATTATTGAAAGATATCTATGAAGCTTTTAAAAGTAAATTGAATACATTAAACTATACGGTAGAAGAGGTCATTGGCGTCGGTATTGGCGTCCCAGGTCCTGTTGATTTTGAAACGGGTGTCGTTCACGGAGCCGTCAATCTATATTGGAATGACAAAGTCAATGTAAGAGACATTTTCAAACAATTTATTGACTGTCCTATTTATGTAGATAATGATGCGAATGTCGCAGCACTAGGAGAAAAACATAAGGGCGCTGGTCAAGGTGCAGATGATGTTGTTGCCATTACACTCGGCACTGGCTTAGGTGGCGGTGTCATTTCTAATGGCGAAATTGTCCATGGACATAACGGTGCAGGCGCTGAACTTGGCCATATTTTGGTCGATATAGATCAACGTTTCCAATGTAACTGTGGTAAATCAGGATGTATTGAGACGGTCGCATCTGCTACAGGTGTCGTTAATTTAGTTCATTTCTATTATCCTAAATTAACATTCAGATCTTCCATCCTTCATTTAATTAAAAATAACCAGGTTACAGCCAAAGCAGTGTTCGATGCAGCAAAAGAAGGCGACCCGTTTTGTATCTTCATCACTGAACGTGTAGCGAATTACATTGCTTATCTCTGTAGCATTGTGAGTGTGACGAGTAATCCGAAATACATCGTGCTTGGAGGCGGCATGTCTACAGCAGGCTTGATATTGATTGAAAATATTAAAACGACTTACCGTCATTACACGTTTAAACCTGCTCAAGAAGGTACTGAAATTGTACAAGCAGAACTCGGTAATGATGCAGGTATCACAGGAGCGGCAGGACTTATTTATACTTATATTATAGAAAAGGAAGGCGTTAAATAATGGCAATTGTCGATGTAGTCGTAATACCAGTAGGAACTGAAGGCCCAAGTGTGAGTAAATATATCGCAGAAATCCAAACGAAATTAGAATCATTCAAACAAGAAGGTAAAATTGATTATCAACTCACACCAATGAACACATTAATTGAAGGTGACTTAAAAGATTTATTCGAAGTGATCCAAGCTATTCATGAACTTCCATTCAACAAAGGTTTAGATCGCGTATGTACCAATATCAGAATCGATGACAGACGTGATAAAACACGTAAAATGAACGATAAATTGGCTTCTGTACAAAAACACTTAGATTAAAGTGAGAGATGAGTTATGCAAATATCACATTTAACTTTAGGGTTAGTCGCAACAAATACTTATTTTGTGGAAAATGATGAAGCTGTGATTTTAATTGATCCTTCAGATGAGAGTCAGCGCATTATCGAACGGCTTAATGAAATCAATAAGCCGTTAAAGGCTATTTTGTTGACCCATGCACATTTTGATCATATCGGGGCATTAGATGACATTGTAAATACATATGATGTGCCCGTATATATGTCACCGATTGAATTTGAATTTTTAACAGATGCAGATAAAAATGGTTCTGAAAAATTTAAACAGTACGGTTTACCTCGTGTAACGAGTCATGTGACACCACAATCGCTTGAAGAAGGGCGGTTATCCATTGATAATTTTGATATTGAAGTGTTACACACACCAGGACATTCCCCTGGTAGTTTGACATTTGTATTTGATGATTTTGCAGTCGTAGGTGATACACTGTTCAATGGTGGTATCGGTCGAACAGATCTTTATCAGGGTGATTTCGAAACTCTGATTGATTCTATCATGGATAAAATATTCAATTTAGAAGAAACGAAACCACTATATCCTGGTCATGGCCCAAGTACGACGATTGAAAATGAACACGATAATCCATTTTTATTTTAATTGATTCAGGTTATAAACGAATCACAGTTTTGTATCAAAATCATTAACTTAATAAGAGTAAAAAGGTCACCTCCCACGTGTATACATGTAGGAGGTGATTTTTTGAAGATATTATTCGAACAACTGATGAAAAAAGCAATCATACAAAAGGTTTCGGACATCCACTTTATTCCAGCAGGTACGGAGACTCATATCAAGTTTCGTGTTAAAGGGGATCTAGTAGACTATGACATCATACAACGTCAAAACTACATCAAATTACTCACGTATATGAAATACTTAGCTGGATTAGATGTATCTACACATAATAAAGCGCAGAGTGGCCGTTATTTGTTTAAACACCAAACACTATATTACTTGCGAGTCTCAACCTTGCCATTAGCATTAGGAATTGAGAGCTGTGTGATTCGTGTCATTCCGCAATACTTTCAATCACAAACACAAAACGAAGACATGACTGATTTATATCACCATATGAATAAGAAATAAGGTCTCATTCTATTTAGTGGTCCTACAGGCTCAGGCAAAAGTACGCTGATGTATCAAATGGTAGCTTATGCAAAAGACAAACTGAATTTAAATATTATAGCGATTGAAGACCCAGTAGAGCGTCTTTTACAAGGCATTACGCAAATATCAGTCAACACGAAAGCAGGGATTGATTATGCATCCTCTTTAAAAGCCATTCTACGTTGCGATCCAGATATTATTCTTGTAGGAGAAATCAGAGATGCCTCTATAGCAAAACAGGTATTACAAGCAAGTTTAAGTGGCCATCTCGTGCTCTCAACGATACATGCAGAAGATTGTAAGGGCGTGATTTTAAGATTGCAAGAAATGGGTGTCACAGAACAAGAAATGAAACAAGCCATTCTTTGTATCAGTAATCAACGTTTAATTAAAGACAATGAAGATGAATTAAGACTTGTTTGCGAGATTATGAAGAAGGATGATATTAACTATTTCTTTGATCATGAGAAGCATTTACCAAAGCAATATCAGACATTGTCTTATATGATTCAAGAATTAACTAAAGCAGGTGTGATTTGTGAAGAAGTTGCGAATAAATACACATAATATCAAATTTAAACGAAAGCGCGTGCTCTCAAGTGCATCACAAATTGCATTGTTACGGCGATTGAGCGATTTACTCGCTAACGGTTTTACGTTAACAGAATCATTTTCTTTTTTGCTCACTCAAATCGACTTACGCCATGCTTCGGAAAACCAAGCCATTATAGAAGCACTCAATAGTGGCGCTAGCTGTCATCAAGTTCTTAAACTCCTCAACTTTCCTCGAACTGTTATCATGTTAATCTACTTTGCTGAACTGTTTAGCCAGTTACAAGAATGCATCCCTCATGCGATTAATTTTATGACCCGACACCTCAAAGCAAAGCGATCATTAATTAAAACGATTCAATATCCTATCGTACTCATCACGATATTCTCAGTGATGTTAATCGTCCTCAATCAAACGATTATCCCCGAATTTCAAAACCTCTATGAAACGATGGATGTTCAATTATCTCCGTTACAACATTACCTCACACAATTTATAGTACATCTTCCTTCTGCGATATGCTTCATATTTATTTTCATCCTTTTCCTTTTTTATCTACTACGTTGGCATTATAAAAAATTGTCACCACCCCAGAAGATTATCTTTGCGAAGCGGCTCCCACTTATCGCCAGTTACTATAAATTTTTCAAAACGTATCGACTCGCTTCTGAATTTGCGTTGTTTTATAACAATGGCGTTACGCTCAGTCATATTGTTGATATTTACGAATCACAGACTGAAGATCGTTACTTAACTTATTTGGCTTCGCAGATTAAATTAGGCACAGAAAAAGGCTTACAGTTGTCGGATATTTTAAGAGAAGTGGGGTGCTTTCAGCCTGAATTATTATCGTTTATTGAACAGGGTGAAAAGAAAGGAAAATTAGATGTGGAATTACAGCTATATAGCGCGATTGTCATTGAACAAATTGAGCGTAAGCTTTTAAAACAAATTAAATTTATACAACCGATTATATTTTCGTTACTTGCATTTTTAATTAGCTCACTTTATCTCGTAATTATGTTACCTATGTTTGATTTGATGCAAACGATTAAATGATGAAGTGTTCCCACCCAGACACTAAAAATGATTATATAAAACGAATTAGAAAGGAAGCGTATTGATGCGCTTAGGTGATTCAATTGAATATAAAAAAACTCAGACAAAAAGCTTTTACGTTGATCGAAATGTTACTTGTATTATTGATTATTAGTATTTTGCTCATCCTCATAATCCCGAACATCGCGAAACAATCTGAAAACATACAAGCTAAAGGTTGTGATGCACAACTGAAAATGGTGAACAGTCAAATTGAAGCATATACGCTAAAACATGATAGAAAACCGAATACAATTGATGATTTAGTGCAAGATGGTTTTATTAAAGAAAATCAAAAGAGATGTAAATCAGGTGCCGTGATTGCTATTCAAAACGGGGAAGCGCATGCTACTTAAGCAAGTTCCCGCATTCACCTATATTGAAATGCTCTTTGTATTATCTATTATAAGTATCCTTCTCATCATACAAATGTCTGCTCCTTGGCAGAAAGAGGTCTATGCGTCAGATGAATACACGCTTAACCGGTTAATTTCACAATTTAATTACTATAAAGCGAAAGCGATTAAAGAAGAGCAGACGATTATTTTACTGTTTCTAAAAGGGAAAGGACATATTCAAATCAAGCAACAAGATGGGAAGAAAGTAGCGCCTATTTCGTTAAATAAAGGACATATCAATCCTAAAACTAACGTACGCTATATTAGCTTTGACAAAATGGGCCATATCAATCAATTTGGTTCTTTGTACTTATCGTTTCATGATCGACAGTATCGCATCATTTTTTATATTGAAAAAGGAAGACTCCGTTATGAAAAAGTTTGAAGCGGCAGGATCATTCTTGTTAGATGCTTTGATTTCCTTTAGTATGATTGCTTTGATATGTATTGTGCTACTACCATTTATTTTACAACTGAATCAAACGTTTCACGCTAAAACAAATGATATCGAAATGAAGCGAATCTTGTTAGCTTCGTTAGATCGATATTCAGAAAAAGAGTTACAGAAAGGCATCCGTTATGATTTATACGACGTTTACAAAAGCAATAAGCGTTATTGCATCAAACATCTCTCTCAAAATCAAAAGTATTGTACAAAACCTTAGATCTCCAGGTTTTACGTACATTGAATTACTGTTAGCTCTTTTCGTAACGAGCTTGATTCTCACTATAGTCCCACCATTAATTCAGAGCACTGCTTTTTTAACACACGTTTAAATAGTCATGCAGAAATTGATTTAGCGTTCTTTGCCAGAGATGTAACGGCTGATTTACTCGAAGCGGATAATAAAACAGTAGAAATTAAAGACAAGGGACACACCTTAGTGTTCAAGAAGCAGAAAGATACTGTGAAGTATACTTTTAAAAATAAGAAAATCATTAAAATGGTTAATAACGATGGCAACATTACTCTACTCAATCGTATCAATGCGTTTAACGTATCACGAGATGGTAAATTAATCGTCATCAGAGTGACGCTTATAGAAAAAGGTGGTTCATATTCAAAAACGATTTACTTATAAAATAGATGCGTTTATATCTCCTTTTATCGCCTCTATGGTTATGTTGTATTTTTCGCTAATTTCATTTTATACTCTACAATATACGTTGAAACTAACAACGCTACATCATATAGAATCTTATTATGATAAACAAATTGAAACGCATATTAAAAAAGGAGATAGAAATAATCAAGATGAGTAATCCCTCACTTATTTTAGTTGGTTTTATGGGTACCGGTAAAAGCACCCTTGGAAAATATATTGCGAATCAAAAATCCCTTACTTTTGTCGATTTAGACGATTATATTGTTAATAAAACGTCACAGAACATTCCTGAAATTTTCGAAAATAAAGGAGAAGCAGCATTCCGCGAATTGGAGTACGAAGCCTTACAGGAAACAATGTCTACTTATGACATCATAGCGACCGGTGGAGGCATTATAGAATACGCACCTTCTTTAGCGTTATTACGCAACGCAAAAGGCGTCATTTGGGTTGATTGTGATTTCGATACAATTTTTTCAAGAATTAAAAATGATAAAAATAGACCTAATGCCAAGAATAAATCTTTTGTCGAATTAAAAAACTTGTATTCGAAACGGGTTTCAAGATATAATGAAATCGCATTCAAAAAGGTGAATAGTATTCAAACAGTTGAAGTTTTAAGTGAAGAAATTTTTCAATTGTTAGATTGCGAATGATCGATATCGGAGAGCATAGTTGAGCGATGCATTGATCTCTTAACTATCGCCGAAGGTGCAAGGCATAGCGTCGAAACTCTCAGGCAGAAGGACGATGTCGTAACGCTCCTTGGAGTGATTGAAACTGGGAAGAAATACTATCCTCTCTTTTGATTTTAAACAAAATTAGGGGGTTTCTAAATGTCTAGTGAATTAAAGCAAACACCACTTTATCAAAAATATGTAGATAGTGGCGCTAAAATCGTAGAATTTGGTGGATGGGCAATGCCTGTTCAATTTACAACTATTAAAGACGAACACAATGCCGTTCGTAACAACATTGGACTTTTTGATGTAAGCCATATGGGTGAAGTACAAATTAAAGGACCAGAAGCAAGTAAATTAGTACAGTACTTACTTTCTAACGATACAAGTAAAGTCGCTGTAGGCAAAGCTCAATATACCGCTCTATGTAATGAAAAAGGTGGTGTTATTGATGATTTAATCACTTATCAACTTGATGACGAAACCTATGTACTCGTTGTAAACGCTGCAAACACAGACAAAGACTTTGATTGGATGAAATCTCATTCAGACGATTTCGACGCAGAAGTAACAAATGTCTCAGATCAATACGGTCAACTTGCAGTACAAGGACCTAAAGCACGTGATTTAGTTGCTGAACTCGTTGATGTAGATGTATCAGAAATGCAACCATTTGATTTCAAATTAGATGTAACAATTTTTGATAAAAAAGTCATTCTTTCACAATCAGGATATACTGGCGAAGATGGTTTCGAAATTTACTGTGATTCAAACGATACTGTAGCTATTTGGGACGGTCTTTTAGAACATGATGTGACACCTTGTGGTCTCGGTGCTCGTGATACATTACGTTTAGAAGCAGGTTTACCATTACATGGTCAAGATTTAAGCGAATCAATCACACCATATGAAGGTGGTATTGCATTTGCTGCTAAACCATTAATTGATGACGACTTCATCGGTAAATCAGTATTGAAAGACCAAAAAGAAAATGGTTCTGAATACAGAACAGTTGGTCTAGAAATGATTGACAAAGGTATTCCTCGTACTGGTTACAAAGTATTAGATTTAGATGGTAATGAAATTGGTGAAGTTACTTCTGGTACTCAATCACCATTAACTGGTAAATCTATCGCCTTAGCAATCATCAAACGCAGTGAATTTGAATTAGGTAAAGAAATTCTAGTTCAAGTTAGAAAAAGACAAGTTAAAGGGAAAATTGTTAAGAAAAACCAAATTAGCAAATAATTGAAAAGGGGTGTACATTTTGAGTCATCGTTATATTCCATTAACCGATAAAGACAGAGAAGAAATGTTACAAACAATTGGTGCAGATTCTATAGATGAATTGTATGGAGATGTACCCAAAGATATTTTACTTAACAGAGAATTAGATATTGCAGATGGTGAAGCAGAAAACACTTTATTCAGACGCTTATCACAAGTTGCTAGTAAAAACGTAACAAAAGAAACACATGCTTCTTTCTTAGGTGCTGGTGTTTATGATCATTATGCGCCTGCGTTAGTAGATTCATTGATTTCTCGTTCTGAGTTTTATACTGCTTATACACCATACCAACCTGAAATTTCACAAGGGGAATTACAAGCAATCTTTGAATTCCAAACACTTATTTGTGAGTTAACAGACATGGATATAGCAAATTCATCTATGTACGACGGTATGACAAGTTTTGCAGAAGCTTGTATCTTAGCATTTGCTCAAACTAAGAAAAATAAAATTGTAGTATCTAAAGGTGTGCATTACCAAGCACTTCAAGTACTCGACACTTACTCAAAAGTGAGAGACAACTATGAAGTAATAGAAGTAGACTTAGATGGTACAATTACTGATCTTGAAAAATTAGAAGAAGCTGTCGATGATGATACAGCTGCAGTAGCAGTTCAATATCCTAACTTCTACGGCTCAATTGAAGATCTTGAAAAAATCCATTCATTTATTGAAGATAAAAAAGCATTATTCATCGTTTATGCTAATCCATTAGCACTTGGATTATTAACTCCTCCAGGTAGCTTTGGTGCAGATATTGTTGTCGGCGATACTCAACCATTCGGTATTCCAACACAATTCGGTGGTCCACACTGTGGTTTCTTTGCTACAACTAAAAAATTAATGCGTAAAGTTCCAGGTAGATTAGTTGGACAAACTGAAGATGACGATGGAAATCGCGGTTTCGTATTAACATTACAAGCTCGTGAACAACATATTCGTCGTGAAAAAGCGACTTCTAATATTTGTTCTAACCAAGCACTCAACGCTTTAGCATCTTCAATTTGTATGTCTGCATTAGGTAAACAAGGTGTTTACGAAAGTGCAGTTCAAAATTTCGAAAATGCAAACTATGCAAAATCACAATTTAAAGAAGCAGGTTTCGAAGTTGATAACGGTACTTCATTTAATGAATTCGTTGTTAAATTTGATAAACCTGTCAAAGAAGTTAACGATGCATTAATCAAAGAAGGTATGATCGGTGGCTTTGATTTAAGCGAAGTGTCAGAACAATTTGATAATCATATGTTAGTTGCAGTTACGGAATTGAGAACTAAAGATGAAATTGATACATTTGTTGAGAAAGCAGGTGAGCTTAATGGTAGTAAGTAAATCTAGTCCATTAATTTTCGAACGCTCAAAAGTAGGCAGATTTGCGTATTCTTTACCGAAAAGAGAAATCGACAATGGCGCAGTTGACAAATTATTAGATTCTAAATTTGTAAGAAGCAAAAAAGCAGAATTCCCAGAAGTTGCAGAATTAGATTTAGTACGTCACTATACTGAATTATCTAATAAAAACTTTGGTGTAGATTCTGGTTTCTATCCACTTGGTTCTTGTACGATGAAATACAATCCTAAAATCAATGAAAAAGTGGCACGTATTCCAGGATTTTCTGAAGCACATCCATTACAAGATGAATCACAAGTTCAAGGTTCACTTGAAATCATTTATAGCTTACAAGAAGAACTTAAAGAAATTACTGGTATGGATGAAATTACATTACAACCAGCTGCAGGTGCGCATGGTGAATGGACTTCATTAATGATTTTCAAAGCTTACCATCAACATAATGGTGAAGGTCACCGTGATGAAGTTATCGTACCTGACTCTGCACACGGTACTAACCCAGCTTCAGCTGCATTCTCAGGATTTAAAGCCGTTACGGTTAAATCAAATGAACGCGGTGAAGTTGATATCGAAGACTTAAAACGTGTAGTAAATGAAAATACTGCAGCAATCATGTTAACTAATCCGAATACACTAGGTATTTTCGAGAAAAATATCATGGATATTCGTGAAATCGTCCACGAAGCAGGCGGCTTACTTTACTACGATGGCGCAAACTTAAACGCGATTATGGATAAAGTACGTCCTGGTGACATGGGATTCGATGCAGTGCACTTAAACTTGCATAAAACATTCACAGGCCCACACGGTGGCGGTGGTCCAGGTGCTGGTCCAGTAGGTGTTAAAAAAGAACTTGCTAGCTTCTTACCAAAACCAATGGTCGTTAAAGAAAATGATACTTACAAATACGATAACGACATTGAAAACTCTATCGGCCGTGTGAAACCATTCTATGGTAACTTTGGTATTTACCTACGTGCTTATACGTACATCCGTTCTATGGGTAACGTTGGTTTACGCGAAGTTTCTGAATCAGCAGTACTTAATGCAAACTATATTAAAGCACGCTTGAAAGATCGTTTCGAAATTCCATATGATCAATACTGTAAACACGAATTCGTATTAAGTGGTTCTAAACAAAAAGAACACGGTGTGCGTACAATGGATATTGCGAAACGCTTATTAGACTTTGGTATTCATCCGCCAACTAACTACTTTCCATTAATAGTGGATGAAGCAATGATGATCGAACCAACAGAAACTGAATCTAAAGAAACATTAGATTATTTCTGCGACACTATGCTTCAAATCGCGGATGAAGCTGAAAACGATCCTGATAAAGTGTTAGAAGCACCACATACAACTATCATTGATCGTTTAGATGAAACTAAAGCAGCACGTAAACCTGTATTAAAATTTGAAGGGTTAAAATCTGAAAAATAGTATACAGTTAAAACAATGCATCTGATACGTATGTGCACGATTGTTCATACGTTGCATAACACTTGAGATATTAAGCACTGTTTTATTCACTAGCGGACTAGTAGAGGCATTCCATGTCTTTGCTAGTCCTTTTTATATATCATAGGGCAAAAGAGGTCACAAAAATAAAGGCTGGAACAATATCATGTTCCAGCCTTTATAGCTCATTATATTATTTTTTAGATTTAATTTTACCAGTCCATTTTTTATATCCGCCTTTTAACATGTAGATATCTTTATAACCGTTTTTCTTCAAAATACGGGCAGCACGGTAACTGGCTATACCATTTGCATCACAAAGATAAACGGGTTGGTCTTTTCTTAAACCTTGATATCTTTGTTTAAACATCGTAATTGGGATATTTCTTGCACCATTGATATGTCCATAGTCATAATCAACTTTTTCTCTGACATCTATTACTTGGGCTTTTCTCATCCCTTGATGGAATTCATATTGATTTAATTCTTCAACTGATCTTTTGTTTATAATGGCGTTGAAAATCATATATCCAACGACGATGACTAATAATATAACAATTATCCACAAACTACTCATCTTGCATCCTCCCTAATTAAACGATATTATATATTATAAGGCTGATAGCGTAATTTATCAAAGTATATCTGTCATTCTTCTAGGGGTATGCAACTATTTGTGATTAAATTCACTTAATTTGTTTTTGATTTGTAGAGACAAAAGTGTGGGGAGATTTTAAAATGACTGAAACTTGGAATTTTATCAATACGGGTAGTAATGATCCATATTATAACATGGCGATGGATGAAGCGTTACTTAATTTTGTTTCAAGAGGTGAAATAGCACCTGTGATCCGTTTTTACACATGGGATCCAGCGACATTATCTATTGGCTATTTCCAACGCATTCATCGTGATATTGACGTAGATAAAGTAAAAGAAAAAGGATATGGATTAGTAAGACGTCAGACGGGCGGTAGAGGCGTCTTACACGATAAAGAATTAACATACAGTGTGATTGTACCTGAATCACATCCACGTATGCCTTCGACGGTGACTGCAGCATATCGAGTCATCTCAGAAGGGCTATTAGAAGGGTTTAAACATTTAGGATTCGATGCTTATTTTGCGATTCCGCATACGAAAGAAGAACGAGAGCTGTTGAAACAACCTCATAGTGCCGTGTGTTTTGATGCGCCGAGTTGGTATGAACTTGTGGTAGAAGGCCGAAAAATTGCAGGAAGTGCGCAAGTGAGACAAAAAGGCGTCATACTACAACATGGTTCTTTGTTACAGGACGTAGATGTTGATGACCTCTTTGATATGTTTAAATTTAAACATGATCGTTTACGAGATAAAATGAAAACGTCATTTATGGATAAAGCAGTCGCGATCAACGATATAGCTGATAGACACATCACAATCAACGAGATGGAAGAAGCGTTCGCAGCTGGTTTCCAAAAAGCACTTGATCTTGAATTTACACCATTAGAATTAACCACTGCACAGCAAAATGAAGTGAATACGTTGATTGAAAAATTTAAATCTGACGAATGGAATTATAGAAAATAAGAGCAAAAAATTAGCCGGAAGACTTTTTACTAGTCAATTCCGGCTCTTTTCATATTTATATTAGCGGCGTCGATGTTGTTTTCTATATTTGCGTTTTGCTTTTTTGTATTTACGTTGATCTTCTGTAAGGAAAAAGAAATAGTAGATGAGGTACAGAATAACCCCAATGATGACTAAACTAATGAACATATTGAGTAAGCCAAAAATAAAATGGTCTAAATTCATAATTAAACCGATGGCAGCTACAATCAATATGAAGTAGAACAACCCTTTTTTTAACATGTTAACCCTCCCAAGCATGGTTGAAACGCGCTATTGATTTAAATTAATAGACGCTAAATCACTTTGTCCATCTTTGATTTTATCTTTATCTTTTGAAGCATATCCTTCACTAATATCTGTGAGAGATGAACTTAGTTTTTTGTTTATTTTTTTAATACTTTTCGCTTTGTCTTTCACTTCGCCTGATGTTTTACCTGAGGTGTCGATATCTTCCGTATATTTATCATAAGCTTCATCAATATCACGTTGAATATCATCTAATTTTTTCTTAATGTTTTCTTTACCTTTATTTTGAGAAATTTCTTCCTCGATACGATTATACTTACTAATCGCTTGATTGATATCACTATAATAATTTGATGTCGCTTCTAAATTTTTCGCTTTTTTATTATTGCTTTTCGCTTTAGACATATTTGCTTTATCTTTTTTTAGACTGTTTATCTTACTTTTTTCATTATTGATAGAGTGGTTGAGTTCCTGAATGTCTATTTTTAGTTGATGATTGTCATCGCGTAACTTTGTTGTTTTATCTTCGAGTGGTCCTAAATCTTGACTACCACAGCCCACAAGCAAAACGGACAATGATACGATTGTCACTAATTTCTTTTTCATTTCCTAACTCCTAATTTTTTAACTATTCATGTATATGTTAATTATGCTATCATTTTAATGTATATATAAAGATTGTACAAATTTATTGTATAGGAGGATGAGGGGATGACTCGATTACAGACATTAAAAAATAACTTACAGGATGAACAACTAGACGCAATTGTGGTGTTATCAGATTATAATCGCCGTTATTTATCAAAATTTTCAGGAACTAGCGGTGCCCTGGTAATCACAACATCTGAACAATACTTATTAACAGATTTCAGATACATAGAACAAGCCACAAATGAAGCCACAGAATTTGAAATCGTTAATCAACAAGGTAATTTGATCGACGCAATCGTGCAGCAATTAGAATCAGTTAATGCTGAAAAGGTAGGTTTTGAAGGGGATCTAATCAGTTACGATCAATTCACACAACTCGATAAAGGCCAGTATACACTTCAAAGTATCTCTGGATTAATTGAGAAAATTAGAGAAGTGAAAGATGAAGATGAAATTGAACTCATTCAACAAGCAGCTGATATTGCTGATGAAGCTTACGAATATATTTTGACAGTCGTTAAAGCGGGTATGACAGAACAACAAGTGAAAGCAAAATTAGAAAGTAAAATGCTTGAACTCGGTGCAGAAGGCACTTCTTTCACAACGATCGTTGCCTCTGGTCAGCGTGGTGCGTTACCACACGGTGTGGCTAGTGATAAAGCAATTGAAAATGGTGATCTAGTCACACTTGATTTTGGCGCTTACTATAAAGGATATGCTTCAGATATGACCCGTACATTCGCTGTTGGTCAACCAGATCAAAAATTAGTTGATATTTATAACATTGTACTAGAAGCGAATAAAAAAGGAATTGAAGCTGCTAAACCAGGCATCACAGGTAAAGATTTAGATGCTGTAGCGCGAGACTATATCGCTGAAAAAGGATATGGTGATGCGTTTGGTCACTCATTAGGTCACGGTATAGGGCTTGATGTTCATGAAGGCCCAACCATTTCCAAAAATAGTGATGCTACATTAAATGTCAATCAATGTGTTACAATTGAACCTGGCATTTATGTTGAAGGTTTAGGCGGCGTTCGAATTGAAGATGACATTCTCATCACAGAAAATGGGTGTCAGCGCTTTACTAAATCTACAAAAGACCTTATTATTTTATAATATAGCGTAAAATTGAGGAGGAAAACTGAATGATTTCGGTTAATGATTTTAAAACAGGTTTAACAATTTCTGTAGACAATGGTATTTGGAAAGTCATTGATTTCCAACACGTAAAACCAGGAAAAGGGTCTGCCTTTGTCCGTTCTAAATTAAAAAACTTAAGAACTGGGGCAATTCAAGAAAAAACATTCAGAGCTGGTGAAAAAGTAGAACAAGCGATGATTGAAAATCGTCGTATGCAATACTTATATGCCGATGGTGATATGCATGTGTTCATGGATAATGAAACATTCGAACAAACTGAATTACCAGCTGACCAATTAACTGACGAATTGAAATTCCTTAAAGCAAACATGGAAGTTCAAATTCAAAGTTATGAAGGCGAAACAATCGGTATTGAATTACCTAAAACGGTTGAGTTAGAAGTAACAGAAACTGAACCAGGTATCAAAGGTAATACAGCTACAGGTGCGACTAAATCTGCAACAGTTGAAACTGGATATGAACTCAACGTACCTCTATTCGTCAACGAAGGCGATGTACTTGTCATTAACACAAGTGATGGTAGTTATATCTCAAGATCTTAATTCACTCAAATTATAAAATGAAGGCACATGAATGGATTTAGCACTTGTGATCAAATATATGATAGCGCAGTTTGATTTGCGTAAGTAAATTGAACAGTGTGGCTAAATCTTTTCATGGAGCGGGAATATGGAATCTAAATGCTTACATTTGTAAAAGATAATGTAAGAGCTTAAGTCAACATCGAGAGCTTAGCAAGCGTTTATAAGTAGGATTAATTAGATGATTTTTCCACACCAAACGCTTCATAGCTCATTCAATAAGCGCATGTGTAAACTTGTTGAATGGAACGCGTTGTTACTTAATTATTTAAGATTTCTTTCCCGCTTTTTTCATTACAGCACTTATCGACTTAAAGACGCGTATATGTATGCTTGAATTGAATATTATAGTCAAGTAAAATAAAATAGATAGATGAAATTATTCTGAAGGAGTCTGGATTTATGAATTTTAAAGAAATAAAAGAATTGATAGATATCTTAGATCAATCAAATTTAACTGAAATCAACATTGATGATAAAGGCGGCAGCGTCGTTCTTAAGAAGGAAAAAGAAACTGAAATCATCACACCTCAAGTTTCTGGTCAAGTTGCTCAAGCGCAAGCACCACAAGCAGAGGCACCTGCACAAAACCCTGCACCTGAAGCGCAATCAAACACATCAGAATCAGAAGCAAGCGATGATTTACAAACAATCAATGCTCCTATGGTAGGTACATTTTATAAATCTCCTTCCCCTGAAGAAAGCGCGTACGTTCAAGTCGGTGACACGGTTTCCAAAGATTCAACGGTATGTATCCTAGAAGCGATGAAATTATTTAATGAAATTCAAGCTGAAGTCTCTGGTGAAATTACAGAAATCCTAGTAGAAGACGGTCAAATGGTTGAGTATGGCCAACCGTTATTTAAGGTGAAATAATGAATAAAATATTAATTGCAAACCGTGGAGAAATTGCAGTACGCGTTATCCGCGCATGCCACGAATTGGGATTACAAACCGTTGCGATATATTCTGAAGGAGACAAAGACGCACTACATACTCAAATTGCTGATGAAGCATATTGCGTAGGTCCTACTCAGTCTAAAGATTCATATTTGAACATCCCAAATATCCTTTCGATAGCGACCTCTACAGGTTGTGACGCCGTACACCCAGGATACGGTTTCCTCGCTGAAAATGGCGATTTTGCTGAACTCTGTGAAGCATGTCAATTACAGTTTATTGGACCAAGTTATGAGTCAATCCAAAAAATGGGTATCAAAGACGTAGCTAAAGAAGAAATGAAAAAAGCAGATGTTCCCGTTGTACCAGGTAGTGACGGTTTAATGGAATCAATTGATGATGCGAAAGCAATAGCGGAGCGCATTGGATATCCAGTTATTATTAAAGCGACTGCTGGTGGTGGCGGTAAAGGAATCCGTGTTGCGAGAGATGAGAAAGAGCTAGAAAACGGCTTTAAAATGACTCAAAAAGAAGCAGAAACTGCTTTTGGTAATGGCGGCCTTTACTTAGAAAAATATATCGAGAATTTCAGACACATTGAAATTCAAATTATGGGAGATAAATTTTGCAATGTCGTACATTTAGGTGAACGTGATTGTACGATTCAGCGCCGTATGCAAAAGCTTGTAGAGGAATCTCCTTCACAAATACTTACGGATGAAAAACGTGAGGAAATGGGACAAGCAGCAGTCAGAGCTGCACAAGCTGTGAACTATGAAAATGCCGGTACGGTTGAATTTATATATGATTTAGAAACGAATGATTTTTATTTCATGGAAATGAACACGCGTATTCAAGTTGAACATCCAGTAACAGAGATGGTTACAGGTGTGGACCTCGTTCGACTACAATTAAAAATCGCAGCTGGAGAGCCACTTCCTTTCAAACAAGAAGACATTAACATGAACGGACATGCAATTGAATTTCGTATCAATGCAGAAAATCCATACAAAAACTTTATGCCTTCACCAGGTAAGATTACTCAATACCTAGCTCCAGGTGGTTTTGGCGTTCGCGTTGAATCTGCATGTTATACTAATTATACAATCCCTCCTTATTACGACTCTATGGTCGGTAAATTGATCGTGCATGAACCAACGCGGGAACAAGCGATTAAGACGGGTATTCGTGCTTTAGGTGAATACTTAGTATTAGGTATTGATACAACTATTCCGTTCCACTTACGTTTACTTAACCATGAAGTCTTTAATCGAGGCGATTACAACACGAAATTCTTGGAAAAATACAACATAATGGATGAAGATATGGAATAGGAGGTATGTCCATGGTGAAAGTATCTCAACCTTCACATACACACTTAGGTAAAGTAGAAATTGCGCCTGAAGTCATTACAGTAATTGCGAGCATCGCAACTGCAGAAGTCAAAGGTTTACAGGGACATTTTAAAGAGCTTAAACAATCTAACTTCGAGCGTGTTAATCCGAAACAGCTCGGTAAAGATGTCAAAGTATATAGTAAAGATGACGGCATCTACATTGATGTTTATTGTGTGTTAGAGCATGATGTGAATATTTCAAAAACCGCACAAGCGATACAGCGTTCTATTTTCAACTCACTGACAACAATGATCGCTGTGGAGCCTGCACAAATTAATATTCATATTACACATATTGCTTAATCTAAAATTTTAACTTAGAAATTCAAATTTGAAGGGGTTTATCATGAGTCGAAAAGAATCAAGAAAACAAGCATTTCAAACTCTTTTTCAATTGGAAATAAAAGATAATGATTTAACGATTGAAGAGGCAATTAGTTTTATAAAAGATGATGATCCAGATTTAGAATTTGATTTTATTCATTGGTTAGTGACTGGTGTTAAAGATCATGAACCTGTTTTAGATCAAAAAATCCAACCTTATTTAAAAGATTGGACATTAGAAAGATTACTGAAATCAGATCGCATTATCTTGCGCATGGCAACATTTGAGTTATTGAACAGTGAGACACCTGATAAAGTGATCATCAATGAAGCGGTAGAACTAGCAAAACAATTCAGTGATGAAGATCACTACAAATTTATTAATGGTGTGCTCAGTAATATTAAATAAAAGAGTGATAAAAGATGGCAGATTATTTAAGTGTTTCAGCATTAACTAAATATATCAAATATAAATTTGATCAAGATCCCCATCTCCAATCTGTTTTACTGAAAGGTGAAATTTCAAATTTTAAGAAACACTCTAGTGGGCATTTATATTTTAACGTGAAAGATAATCAAAGCGTCATTAACGCTATGATGTTCAAAGGGAACGCAACCAAATTGGATTTTGATCCCAAAGAGGGAGACGAAGTGCTCATAGAAGCACGCGTTTCTGTTTATGAACGTCGTGGTAATTATCAAATTTACGTGAATAAAATGCATATTGATGGTGTTGGTAATTTGTATCAACGACTTGAAGCATTGAAAAAGAAACTCAATCAAGAAGGTTACTTCGATCAACGCTACAAAAAGCCAATCCCTAAGTATCCTAACAAAATCGCTGTCCTCACTGCTTCAACAGGTGCAGCAATTAGAGATATTGAATCTACCATTCGCAGTCGTTATCCTCTCGTACAAATCGAAAAAATAAGTACGCTTGTACAAGGAAAACAGGCAAAAGATGATATTATTGAAAAACTTGCGTATGCAGATACACTGAACGCAGATACAATCATTTTAGGACGTGGCGGGGGTTCCATCGAAGACTTATGGAACTTTAATGAAGAAGCTGTCGTTCATGCTATTTTCAACTGTCAAACACCGGTCATCTCTTCTGTCGGACATGAGACAGATTTTACGTTGAGTGATTTTGTCGCAGATTATCGTGCAGCTACACCAACGCAGGCTGCGGTTATCGCTACGCCGGATCAAACTGAGTTAAGACAGCAGTTGAAGCAAGTTCAGTTAGTGCTCATACGTAACGTTAAGCAACAACTTCAGCAACATCGTAAACATCTCGAACACTTATCCTCATATTACAAGTTCAAAAGCCCGTCGTTATTGTATGATCAACATATACAACGCCGAGATGATTTAGAAAAACAACTTCAGTTAAAAATTAAAATGATCATTAACGATCATCATCAACAGTTGAAACTCCTTAAACAACAATTCAGCTTAAAAAAAGTGAGTGCAGAAATTGAACGTAAACAACAACAAACACAACAATCTGCGCATTTTCTAATCAAAACGTTGAGTCAGAACATTACGCAACATCGACAACGTTTGAAAAACAACATTGAAAACTTAGATCGACTCAGTCCAACCCAAACGATGTTACGCGGTTATACGATTGTTAACAAAGCGGATCAGGTTATCACAAGCACGCACGATTTAAAAGCACAAGATCAAATTCAGTTAACGATGAAAGATGGTCAAGTAGATGCAGAAGTTAAGAAAGTAAGGTGTAATCATGACGAATAAAGAAAATCAAAGTTTTGAAGAAATGATGTCTGAATTAGAAAATATTGTTCAAAAACTTGATAATGAAACAGTTTCCTTAGAAGAATCTTTAGAACTTTATCAACGTGGAATGAAGTTATCTGCATCCTGTGAAGATACATTGAAAAACGCTGAGAAAAAAGTAAACGAAATGATTAAGAATGAAGATGAGGAAGAGGAAGTTTCTAATGATGAATCAGCAGATGAATGATTTTGTTCAAAAGATTGAAGCAGATTTAACAAACGCTGTACCTGCTTCACCGCTCAATACTAACCTCGAAGAAAGTATGCGTTATTCCCTTGAAGCTGGTGGTAAGCGTATACGACCTCTATTGCTTCTCGTCACTTTAGATATGCTCACTCATAACAGTGAGCAAGGCATGCGCACAGCAATCGCTTTAGAAATGATTCATACATATTCACTGATACATGATGATTTACCTGCTATGGACAATGATGATTACCGCAGAGGTAAATTGACCAATCACAAGGTTTATGGTGATTGGAAAGCGATTCTTGCAGGTGATGCATTACTTACAAAAGCTTTCGAAATGATAAGCTTTGATGAACAATTAACGAGTGATATCAAAGTACAACTCATTCAGCGTTTATCTCAAGCCAGTGGCCATCTTGGAATGGTTGGCGGCCAAGTGCTTGATATGGAAAGTGAGAATACACAAATCGATTTAGCGACATTGCAACAGATTCACCGTGCGAAGACAGGTGCATTACTCGAATTTGCTATAATGGCTGCAGTCGACATTGCTAAACCTAGTGAAGCTACTGCGAAAGCACTTGAAAAATACGGGCAACATCTCGGGCTGATGTTTCAAATTAAAGATGATTTATTAGATGTATTTGGTGACGAAGCAAAACTAGGTAAAAAAGTAGGTAGCGACATAGAGAATAATAAGAGTACGTATGTTTCATTATTAGGAGAACAGGGTGCTAAAGACAAACTCAATGAAGAAATGGAACAAGCGTATGGAGCACTGCGACAAATCGACTCGCAATATGATACAACGCATTTGGAAATAATCATAGAAATATTTAATCAAAGAAATCATTAACAATATGGGTGAATGATGCGCATGGTGTCGTTCACCCTCATTTAGTTAGGCAATCGATGTATGTATTTATTTTAAATTAATGAATTCAACGATGTATAGATATAAATGTTAAAAATGTGCTTTTATACGAATTTGATTGTTCCATGGCGTTGGTGTGCTGCAGTTGGTTCATTATTTTATCGAGCAGCTTTAGTAGTGGAATGATGATTGATATGCTAAAATCATTGTATAAATATTCGCTTGTTTTGGGAGGGGTTAATATGGCAAAAAAATCAGTAAGGCACATTAAAATTAGAGAAATTATCTCCAACGAAAAAATAGAAACACAAGATGAATTGGTTAAGCGCTTAAATGATTATGAGTTGAATGTCACTCAAGCAACGGTATCACGAGATATTAAAGAGTTACAACTCATCAAAGTGCCCACACCAACAGGACAATATGTTTATAGTTTACCTAATGATAGAAAATATCATCCTTTAGAAAAATTAGGTCGTTATTTAATGGACTCATTTGTAAATATTGACGGTACTGATAATTTATTAGTATTAAAAACGTTACCAGGGAATGCGCAATCGATCGGTGCGATCCTGGATCAAATAGATTGGGAAGAAGTCTTAGGTACAATCTGTGGTGATGATACTTGCCTTATTATTTGTCGAGATAAAGAATCTGGAGAGCAAATTAAAGCACGTATATTTAATTTATTATAGCCATTAGGAAGTGATACTGATGTTACAAACTTTATCTATTAGACAGTTTGCGATTATAGCAGAATTAGAAATTCATTTTGGTGATGGATTAACTGTTTTAAGTGGTGAAACAGGTGCGGGTAAATCTATTATTATCGATGCGATTGGTCAATTAATCGGCGTACGCGCTTCTTCAGATTATGTGCGCCATGGGGAGAAAAAAGCTGTCATTGAGGGTGTCTTTGATATTGATGACAGTAAAGACGCGATTGAAATACTTGAGGAACTTTCTATCGATATTGATGAAGACTTCTTACTCGTAAAACGTGAAATCTTCAGTTCAGGTAAAAGCATTTGTCGTATCAACAATCAAATTGTGACACTGCAAGATTTACGTCGAGTGATGCAAGAACTGTTAGATATCCATGGTCAACATGAAACTCAAACGTTATTAAAGCAAAAATATCATTTACAACTATTAGATAATTATGCTGAAGGCCAGTATCAATCACTTTTAGATGACTATAAAGAAACATTTGAGCAATATCAAAGTAAGAAAACAGAGCTTGCCGAATTAGAAAATGCAGACCAAGCCCTGTTACAACGTTTAGATTTGTTGAAATTCCAATATGAAGAAATTAATGAAGCACAATTAAAAGAAGGCGAAGTTGAACAATTAGAAACCGATATCAAGCGTATTCAGAATTCGGAAAATCTCAATCAAGCATTAAATAATGCGCATCTCACTTTAACAGATGAACATGCGATTACGGATAGATTATATGAATTGAGTAAAGAATTACAAACAATCAATGAAATACTCCCAGAAAAATATCAAGGTTTGATGGAACAAGTTGATCAATTCTACTACACATTAGAAGATGCGAAACATCAACTATACGATGAATTAACGAATACAGAATTTGATGAACAATACCTCAATGAACTTGAATCAAGAATGAATTTACTTAATAATCTCAAACGAAAATATGGTAAAGATATCTCTGACTTAATTAGTTATCAAAGCAAATTGGAAAATGAAATCAATAAAATCGAAAATTATGAAGAAAGCACAGCTGAATTACGTCAGGATATTGACCGATTGCATAAAGCGGTATTAGAAAAAGGCCAAGCACTTTCAAAATCACGACGTAAAGTCGCACATACATTACGTGACCATATCGTTGATGAAATTCAGAACTTACAAATGAAGGATGCGAATCTAGAAATTGCATTTACCGCATTAAACGAACCTACGCGAGAAGGTATCGAATCAGTCGAGTTTTTAATTAGCCCGAATAAAGGCGAACCTTTAAAAAGTTTGAATAAAATCGCTTCAGGTGGGGAATTATCTCGTATCATGCTTGCATTGAAAACCATTTTTGTAAAATCAAGAGGTCAAACTGCAATCCTATTTGATGAAGTCGATTCTGGTGTCTCTGGTAAAGCAGCACAAAAAATGGCTGAAAAAATGCGTGACCTGGCGTCATACATTCAAGTAATATGTATTTCTCACTTGCCACAGGTTGCAACGATGAGTGACCATCACATGCTGATTAGTAAATCCACAACAGAAGATCGCACCACTACTCAAGTTCAAGAGTTGACGGGAGATGACCGCGTAGATGAAGTGGCACGAATGATTTCTGGTGCGACAGTTACTGATCTTACAAGACAAAATGCAAAAGAAATGATTGAACAAAATCAAAAATAATAAAATCTCTCAGTATAGATATAAGCGTCTTCTACATTCATAATGTGTTGTTAACGATAAAATATAACTTTATACGAAATTATTTTTATTTGTTTAGAGAGAGGCAATAAAAGTATAATTGAGTTATTGGTAATGAGAAAGATTTATTATTTGTTTCCTCATTAGATCATCGAAGTTGATATATAGAAAGATAGGAGTATACGTCATGGCAGAACAACAGTATGACTTAGTCATTTTAGGTGGTGGGACAGCAGGCTATGTCGCCGCAATTAGAGCTTCACAATTAGGTAAAAAGGTAGCCATTGTTGAACGCGCACAACTTGGCGGCACATGTCTGCATAAAGGGTGTATCCCTACAAAATCGTTATTGAAATCCGCTGAAATCTTACGTACTGCTAAAAACAGTAACGATTTTGGCGTCCATGTGAGCGATGTTGGATTCGATTTCAGTCAGATGCAAGCACGTAAGACCGAAATCGTTAATCAAATGTATCAAGGTGTACAAGGTTTGATGAAACAACATCATATTGATGTTTACAATGGTACAGGCCGCATTTTAGGTACGTCGATTTTTTCACCTCAAAGCGGTACGATTTCAGTCGAATATGAAGACGGTGAATCAGAATTACTGACGAATCAGTACGTCTTAATCACGACGGGTTCCAGCCCGAGTGAGTTACCATTTTTAATTATCGATCATCAACAAGTCTTGTCTAGTGATGATATTTTGAGCTTAAACACATTGCCACAATCGATTGCAATTATCGGTGGCGGTGTGATTGGGTTAGAATTTGCATCGATGCTCATTGACTTAGGCGTTGAAGTTTCAGTTATTGAAAGTAACAAACGTATTTTGAACACTGAAAGTCAGAGTATCGCACGTACGTTGAAAAAAGAATTATCAGCTAGAGGCGTTAAATTCTATGAAAATGAGACGCTCTCTGAACAAAGTGTGACACGTGATGCAACTTCTCTCACATTCAAATTAAGCGAACAAAATATTACGGTCGATCTTTGTTTAATGGCAATAGGTCGCACACCTAATACACATGATATCGGACTAAACAATACGAATGTCCAGTTCACTCCCCAAGGTCATATTGAAGTGAATGCGTATCAACAAACGAAAGACAAACACATCTATGCTGCGGGAGACTGCATCGGTCACCTTCAACTTGCGCATGCTGGGACGACTGAAGCGGTGGCTGCAGTCGAGCATATGTTTCAAGCACAACCGATTGCAGTAGACTATACACGCATTCCTAGATGTATTTATACATATCCAGAAGTTGCATCCATCGGTATAGATAAAGCGACCGCTGATGCAAAATCTATCGATACTACGACATACAAAGTCCCATTTAAAGCCATGGGTAAAGCATTAATTGAAGCAGGCACGTCACAACGTGGCTTTTGTGAAATTATCATTGATCAACAAAATGATGAAGTGATTGGTTTTAACATGATTGGACCTCATGTGACAGAACTGATTAACGAAGTAGCCTTACTCCAATTCATGAATGGGTCAACGTTAGAATTAGGGCGTACAACACATGCACATCCATCCATATCCGAGATGCTGATGGAAATAGGATTAAAGGTTGAACAAAAAGCAATACACGTCTAAGGAGGATGAAATATGGAAGATTATAAAGCAGCCGGACTGACTGAAGAAGATTTAAAAACAATGTATACGTGGATGGATTTTGGTAGAAAGTTAGACGAACGCATGTGGTTATTAAATAGAGCAGGTAAAATTTCTTTTGTCATTAGCTGTCAAGGACAAGAAGCAGCACAAATCGGCATGGGATATGCGATGGCAGAGGGAGATATTTCTTCTCCTTATTATCGCGACCTTGTGCTTGTTACATATTTAGGTATGACTGCAAAAGATATTCTACTCTCTGCTTTCGGAAAAAAAGAAGACATTAATTCAGGCGGAAAACAAATGCCGTCTCACTTTGGTCATAAAAAACTTGGCATTTTATCCCAAGGGTCTCCAGTAGGTACTCAAATCTTACATGCGGTCGGGGCTTCACTTGCGTTAAAAATGGACAAAAAATCTAATATTGCGATGACTACTGTCGGTGAAGGAAGCTCGAACCAAGGGGATTTCCATGAAGGATTGAACTTTGCTGGTGTACATAAATTGCCGTTTATCTGTGTGATTGAAAATAATAAATATGCGATCTCAGTACCAGATTCATTACAATATGCAGCTGAGAAATTATCTGATCGCGCCATTGGTTATGGTATGCATGGTGAACGCGTGGATGGTAACGATCCGATTGCGATGTACAAAGCTATGAAGGAAGCTAGAACACGTGCATTGAATGGCGAAGGTGCCACACTATTAGAAGCAATGTGTACAAGAATGACGGCCCATTCTTCTGATGACGACGATCAATACCGTTCTCAAGAAATCAGAGATGCGCTCAAAGTTGAAGACTGTAATCAGCGTTTTAAACAGTATTTATTAGATGAAAATATAGCGGATGAAGCTTGGTTTGAATCCGTTGAAAATGATAATAAAGAAATCATTAAAACCGCAACGAAAGAAGCAGAACAAGCACCTTATCCATCTGCCGAAGAAACATACAAACACGTATATGAAGAAGGGAGCTTACAATAATGGCAAATCTAACCTATTTAGACGCAATACAACAAGCAATGGACATGGTCATGGATAAGGATGACGATGTTTTTGTATTGGGTGAAGATGTCGGTAAAAAAGGTGGCGTTTTTGGTGCTACAGCAGGCTTACAAGCCAAATATGGTACTGAGCGTGTCATAGATACCCCTTTAGCTGAATCAAATATTGTGGGTACAGCAATTGGAGCAGCAATGATTGGTAAAAGACCGATTGCTGAAATCCAATTTTCAGACTATATTTTACCTGCCACAAACCAAATTATGAGTGAAGCAGCTAAAATGCGTTATCGCTCTAACAATGATTGGCAATGTCCCATCACAGTCCGTGCGCCATTTGGTGGTGGCATTCACGGTGGACTCTACCATTCACAAAGTATTGAAAGCGTCTTTGCTTCTACACCAGGATTAACGATTGTCATCCCTTCAACACCGTATGATGCAAAAGGATTACTCCTTGCTTCAGTCGAATCGAATGATCCAGTGCTTTATTTTGAACATAAACAAGCTTATCGCTTACTTAAAGAAGACGTTCCTGAAGATTATTATACAATTCCATTAGGTAAAGCCGATGTGAAACGACAAGGTACGGATATCACAGTATTTACTTATGGTTTATGCGTGAATTTCTGTATTCAAGCAGCGGATATGTTAGAAGAAGAAGGTATTCATGTAGAAGTGGTAGATCTCAGAACAGTATATCCGCTTGATAAAGAAACGATTATCGATCGCGCAAAACAAAATGGTAAAATCCTATTGGTCACAGAAGATAATTTAGAAGGTAGCGTAATGTCAGAGGTAGCTGCAATCATTGCTGAACATTGTCTCTTCGATTTAGATGCACCTATTATGCGTTTAGCTGCGCCTGATGTACCTGCGATGCCTTTCTCTCCACAGTTAGAGGACGAATTCATGATGAATCCTGAAAAAATTAAAGAAAAAATGCGTGAACTCGCAAGATATTAAGGAGGCTCACTATGGAAATAAAAATGCCTAAATTAGGAGAAAGTGTCCATGAAGGTACAATTGAACAATGGTTAGTATCAGAAGGCGATACAATAGACGAATATGATCCCATTTGTGAAGTCATTACCGACAAAGTGACTGCAGAAGTACCTTCAACCTATGCGGGTACCATTTCTAAAATTGTTGTCGAAGAAGGAGAAACCATCGAAGTTGGGGAAGTCATTTGTCACTTAGATACTGAAGATGATGCACAAGATGAGTCTGAGCAACAAGAAGGTGAAACTGAAAATACAGATGCTGTTGAATCTAATAACAGCCAAGCGACTATGAGCACTGAAGGTATTCAAGAGACAGCTGAAAATCCTGCGGTCAAACAAAGTGCTAAAAATAATGGCCGTTATTCACCTGTTGTCATGCGTTTAGCGAGTGAGCATGATTTAGATTTAACGCAAATCGAAGGAACAGGATTCGAAGGTCGCGTGACGAAGAAAGATGTGGAACAAGCGATTAATCAAGCGCAGCAAACTTCAGCATCTAAAGCAGATCAACCTTCTGTACAATCTACTTCACAATCAACAACGCAACAGAAAGCGACTTCTAACTCACAACAAAGCATTCCAATCGACGGCGTGCGTAAACAAATCGCGAAAAATATGGTGACAAGTGTCACAGAAATCCCACATGCGTGGATGATGATTGAAGCGGATGCGACATCACTTGTTCAAACACGCAATCACTACAAAGCTCAATTTAAAGCGCAAGAAGGTTATAATCTGACTTATTTTTCATTCTTTATCAAAGCTGTCGCAGAAGGTTTAAGAGCGTATCCATTACTGAATAGTAGTTGGCAGGGTTCTGAAATCGTCGTCCACGATGACATAAATATTTCTATTGCAGTAGCTGATGAAAATAAACTCTATGTGCCGGTGATTAAACATGCTGATGAAAAATCGATCAAAGGTATAGCGAGAGAAATCAATACACTCGCAACGAAAGCACGCCAGCATAAATTAGAAACAACTGATATGCAAGACGGTACATTTACTGTAAACAACACAGGTACGTTTGGCTCCGTATCATCAATGGGTATTATCAATCACCCACAAGCAGCTATTTTACAAGTTGAATCCATCGTGAAAAAACCTGTTGTAATCGACAATATGATCGCAATTAGAGATATGGTAAACCTATGCCTATCAATCGATCATCGTATTTTAGACGGTCTCCAAGCGGGTCGGTTTATGCAATTTGTAAAAGATAAAATTGAGAGCTATGCGGTAGAACATACCAATATCTATTAATTTTAAGTGGAATATGCATCACTGAAACATATCGATCATCCATTTAGCCATGGTGAATGAATATGAAATCAGTGTACAGATTCTCTGTCAAAGTACTGAACTATAGCCTGGAATGTGTTATGCTTTGATTATAAATGTTGAGTTAAACGATATTAATGAGTAGAATATAATAAAATATTAAGAATAAAGGTGATCACTCATGGATTTAAACTTTGATTTATATATGAATGACGTGGTAGACAAAGCACGTTCTGAGATTGAATCAGCAGGTTATGAACAATTGACTTCTCCTGAAGAAGTTGATCAAGTGTTATCTCAAGATGGTACAACACTTGTCATGATCAATTCAGTTTGTGGCTGTGCAGGTGGCGTTGCGCGTCCTGCTGCAACACATGCATTACACTACGATAAACTTCCTGATCGTCTCGTCACTGTATTTGCAGGACAAGATAAAGAAGCGACACAACAAGCACGTGATTATTTCGAAGGTTATGCACCTTCAAGTCCATCCTTCGCATTAATGAAAGATGGAAAAATCGTTGAGATGATTGAACGTCATCAAATCGAAGGTCACGATATTATGGATGTTATTACACAGCTCCAAAACTTATTTGAAGCAAATTGTGCTGAAGTTTAGAGGTTGGTTGGATGCTACGTTTAAATCCCTACAGAATTGGATTTAGAACGATTAAAACTGCTGTGGGTATGGCACTAGGTGTAATTGTAGCTAAAGCATTAGGTTTAGATAATTTTGCATCTAGTGCTATTTTAGTGGTTTTATGTATCAAACATACGAAGGTACACTCTGTACAAGCCATCATTTCAAGATTTGTATCGTGTATCATGATATTAATCTTAGGATCTATCATTTTTCAACTTTTAGGACAACATGCCATCGTCCTCGGTTTAATTGTCTTACTCTTCATACCTTTAGCCGTCATGTTTAATGTCCAAGAGGGTGTTGTGACGAGTTGCGTTATCTTACTGCATGTGTTCAACGCCAAGACCATTGATTTGGACTTGTTTATAAATGAAGTCTTATTATTAATCGTGGGCTTAGGTATTGCCTTCTTAATGAATATCATTATGCCAAGTTTAGATGGCAGTTTAGACGAATATAAAGAACAAGTAGAACGTCAAATCACACAAGTGTTCAAAGCGTTTCATAATTACTGCCAAGAATATAATAAAGAGTTGAATTTAGACCCGTTATTTAAACGCATAGAATCCACAGTAAGTTCAGCAAAATCACTCGCATTTAGAGATGTTAAGAATCACTTTGTACGAAATGAAAATGCGTACTATTATTATTTCGATATGCGAGAAACACAGTTAGAATTACTCCAACGTATGCAAAAGTTATTGCAACAAATCCAAACCAATGATGCGATCCTAGATCAAATTGCAGAGTTGTTTGAAGAAGTGAGCAACAATGTCAACAGCAATGATTACACATTCTTACGTCTTCACTCACTCTATGAAATTAGATTAGAACTTGATGAATTAGCGTTACCAGAAACACATGAGGCATTACTCACACGTGCAAGCATTATCCAATTACTGAATGAACTCGAAGAATACTTAAATATTAAATCACAATTCGGTTCATTGAAAATGCACCACGATGTGAAAGCGTCATAAGAAAAAAGCCACAATAGATGAATCAACTCATCGTCCTTAGAGTGGGGCGTTTGAGTGACTCCTCTATTGTGGCTTAACGTTTACTTTATTGCATTGTTAATGGTACGACACTTGTGAGTATAAGTGCAAGTACGATTGCGACAAGCATGACGATAATAACAATACGAAATACTTTATTATTCAACCTGATTCCTCCAATTAGTGAATATGTATGGTGGTTCTCTAAACATGATTTACACTCTACACAGAGAACTTTTAAGCATCAATTTTTAGTATACATTATAATCAAAATATTTTAGATTGTACATTATTTAAGCATTTTGATTTGTAACGATACATGGTTTTCCAAATGATAGGAGTTGAGCGGATGGATAAAGATAGATTATTACGCACTTTTTTAGAACTCGTACAAATCAATTCAGAAACCGGCTATGAAGCGACGCTACATGGAGTGTTGACACGTGTGTTTCAAGCACTCGATCTTACAGTTCAGGAAGATCAAGCAAGTCAACAGCTAGATACGCATGTAAATAACTTAATCATTTCTATACCTGCTACTGCTGGGTATGAGTGGTGTGAACCGATTTGTTTTACGGCTCATATGGATACTGTAACACCTGGAGCTAAGATTAAACCACAAATATATGAAGATGGTTATATTTATTCTGATGGTACGACCATATTAGGTGCAGATGATAAAGCAGGTTTAACCGCGATGATTGAACTTGTTCGCATATTGAAAGAGGATCAAATCGCACACGGAGCTATTCAACTCATTATCACAGTTCAAGAAGAGGTGGGCTTGCAAGGTGCGAAAGCGCTAGATCCATCATTGTTAAATGCATGTTATGGTTTTAATGTAGATGCACATGCTGCGATTGGTACGACGATCGTTGCGTCTCCATATTCATCTGAAATCGAAATCGTCTTATATGGCACTCGTGCGAATTCAAATCATTCATCATCACATGTAAGTGCGATAACGTTGCTTACTCAAGCATTGCGTCAATTGCGTTCAACCTATACTGATGAGCATTCGACTATTCAAATCAGTCATTTTGAGGGGGACTCTGGCACAGATAACCTTCAAGATCGCGTCGCCTTAACCATTACACTCCGTTCCTTTGGTAAAGAATTATTTGATGCGCAGCTCAATCATATCAAAGATACCTTTCAACACATGGCTCATAATTATCAAACAGTTGCAGAAGTAAATGTGAAACAACAATTACCTGGATTCAACCTTCAATCACCGTGTAAAGCGATAACACTCGCTCAAGATAGTGCGACTGCTTTAAATTTATCTGCAACGACAGCCCTTACTCAAGACAGTTCAGATGGTAATATTTTAAATGAGCTCGGAATTCCTACAGTAATTTTAGGCGTAGGTTATGAAAATATTCATACAACGGCTGAACGTATATCAATAGAATCACTTTATTTATTAACTCGACAACTCGTAGAAATTGTAAAATTATCACGTCAATCTGATAATCTGATTTAATGATGTGATGGCGCCGTTATGGTACAATGTACGAGAACTCAAAGAATAGGAGAGATAAGTAAATGACACAAGAAATCGGTGTAGTAGGTTTAGCCGTAATGGGTAAAAACCTCGCTTGGAATATAGAATCACGTGGTTATAGCGTATCTGTATTTAATCGTTCTTCCGAAAAAACGGAACTCATGATGGGTGAATCAGAAGGTAAAAATATCCATCCTACTTATTCATTAGAAGAATTTGTGAATTCACTTGAAAAACCACGTAAAATTTTATTAATGGTTAAAGCAGGTGAAGCGACAGATGCGACGATTGATAGTCTGTTACCATTATTAGATGATGATGACATTTTAATTGATGGTGGTAATACCAATTATCAAGACACAGTAAGAAGAAATAATGCCTTAGCTAAAAGTAATATTAACTTTATTGGTATGGGTGTTTCAGGCGGTGAAGTCGGAGCGCTTACAGGTCCATCATTAATGCCAGGTGGCCAAAAAGATGCATTTGATAAAGTCAGTCATATTTTAGAATCTATTTCAGCTAAAGCAAAAGATGGCGCACCTTGTGTCACTTACATTGGTCCGAATGGTGCAGGCCATTATGTGAAAATGGTGCATAATGGTATCGAATATGCCGACATGCAATTAATCGCTGAAAGTTATGTCATGATGAAAGATTTACTTGGCATGTCTCATGAAGAAATTTCACAAACATTTAAAGAGTGGAATGAAGGCGAACTTTCAAGCTATCTCATCGAAATCACTGGTGATATCTTCACTCGAATCGATGAAGAAACTGGCGAACCACTTGTAGAAAAAATCTTAGATACTGCTGGTCAAAAAGGTACAGGTAAATGGACTTCTATCAATGCGTTAAACGCAGGTGTTCCACTTACGATTATCACAGAATCAGTATTTGCACGTTTTATTTCTTCACTAAAAGACGAACGTGTTGCAGCTTCTAAAGCATTAAATGGTCCAAAAGCCCAATTTGATGGCGATAAAGAGGCATTCTTAGAAAAAATCCGTAAAGCTTTATACATGAGTAAAATTTGCTCTTATGCCCAAGGATTTACACAAATGCGTAAAGCAAGTGAAGAAAACGACTGGGATTTAAAACTCGGCGAACTTGCAATGATTTGGCGTGAAGGTTGTATCATCCGTGCGCAATTCTTACAAAAAATTAAAGATGCTTACGATCAAGACCCTAAATTACAAAATCTCTTATTAGATCCATATTTCAAAGACATCGTTACAAATTATCAAGATGCATTACGTGAAGTCGTAGGGACTGCCATCACAAACGGTATTCCTACACCAGGCTTTTCAGCAAGTATCAATTATTACGATAGTTATCGCACTGAAAACTTACCAGCTAACTTAATCCAAGCGCAACGTGATTACTTCGGTGCACATACGTATGAACGAAAAGATCGCGAAGGTGTCTTCCATACACAATGGAAAGAAGCATAATGTTTATACAATAACCAACAATTGAATCAATGATATCAAGGATGAAACCATGTGTGTTTCATCCTTTTTTCTATGAGTTGACTTGTTTGAAGCGTTTGTCTAAGCTTAAGATAAGTTATGAAAGCGATTTATTCATGAATGAACATCATATATTCATGTTTAAAAATGAATGCAACATAGGGAGAGAAAACGATGCAAAGAAATTGGTGGAAAGAAGCAGTCGCTTATCAGATTTACCCAAGAAGTTTTAATGACAGTAACGATGACGGTATCGGCGACTTACCAGGTATCATTGAAAAGTTAGATTATTTACAGACACTCGGCATTGATGTCATATGGTTAAGTCCGATGTATCAATCACCAAACGATGATAATGGTTACGATATTAGTGATTATCAGTCTATCATGACTGAATTTGGCACAATGGAAGATTTTGATGCGTTGTTAAGCGGTGTTCATGAACGGGGAATGAAACTCATTTTAGACCTAGTAGTCAATCACACTTCAGATGAACATCCTTGGTTTATCGAATCTCGTTCTAGTAAGGATAATCCTAAACGAGACTGGTATATTTGGGCTGATCCCAAAGCGGATGGTTCAGAACCGAACAACTGGGAAAGTATCTTTAATGGCTCTACTTGGGAATTTGATCCACAGACTGAACAATATTATTTCCATTTATTTAGTAAAAAACAGCCTGATTTAAATTGGCATAATGATGACGTAAGAGAAGCGATTTTTAACATGATGAATTGGTGGTTTGATAAAGGGATTGATGGTTTTCGTGTGGACGCCATTACACATATTAAAAAGACTTTTGAAGCAGGAGATTTACCAGTGCCTGAAGGTAAAACGTACGCACCTGCATTTGATGTTGATATGAATCAACCTGGAATTCAAGATTGGCTACAAGAAATGAAAGATGAGTCGTTAAGTAAGTATGACATCATGACAGTAGGTGAGGCAAACGGTGTAAGTACTGACGATGCTAAAGATTGGGTTGGCGAATCAAAAGGTAAATTTAATATGATTTTCCAATTTGAACACCTCGATTTATGGCATACGGGTGAAAGTCAATTCGATGTTAAGGCGTATAAAGAGGTGCTAAATCGATGGCAACAACGTTTAGATGGCGTAGGGTGGAATGCATTATTTATTGAAAATCATGATCAACCTCGACGTGTATCTACATGGGGAGACGATACACATTATTGGTACGAATCGGCGACGAGTCACGCAGTGGTCTATTTCTTACAACAAGGCACACCGTTTATTTATCAAGGTCAAGAGATAGGGATGACGAACTACCCATTCGACAGTATAGAGATCTTTAACGATGTCGCAGTGGTGAATGAGTATAAAATTGTGCAACAGCAAGGTGGAGATGTCGAAGCGCTCCTAGATAAGCATAAAATGGAAAATCGTGATAATGCACGTACACCGATGCAGTGGGATACAACGGATTACGCCGGATTTTCTACAGTCGAACCTTGGTTCCCGATCAATCCAAACTACACTGAAATTAACGTGGCGCAACAGTTAAATGATGCTCAATCTATACTTCATTTTTATATGGCTTTGATTCAACTTAGAAAGTCTGCAGACATCTATACTTATGGCCATTTCCAACTTATCGATGCTGAAAATGAACACATTTTCGCGTATACACGTTCATTAGATCATGAATCAATCCTTGTCGTCGGCAACTTAACGGGTTCAGTAACAAAGTTAAACACTGATTTAGATATTACAGGTAAATCAGTGCCGCTTCACAACTATCCCCAACATCAGATTAATCTAGAAGCGATTCAACCTTATGAGGCTTTTGTCGTCGAATTATCTTAACATATAAAAATAAACCTCTTACAATTTCCAATTAAAAGGAAGCTGTAAGAGGTTTTTACGGTTCATTGAAACCACAGAAATATATTTTCTTATCATCCTAATCCGAGAGTGCTTCTTTATCTACAGGCACCCATAATTGAACTTTCGTAAATGGATTATCAAATGAAATATCAAACGGATATATTTCAACGTAAAGACTATTATTTTCATAAGGTAATGTGAGTTGTAAGCTCGTCTCGATATAGTACCATGCTTCATTTACAACATAATCGAGTTCGCCTTGAAGATTAAATTTCGCATATTGACGAGAAGGGAGGAAACGGCTTTCTAAATGTGCAGGGTAGCGTTCACTTGCGACACCCACAAAGATTTCCATGCCTTCATCGAGTGGGCAGTTAATCACAAATAGTTCATGCGGACTGACGTCATTATATTTGCGTAATTCTTTAATTTTACCATCTAGCAATAAATCCTCTAAAAAATCTGGCACCTTAAATGGATTCTCCAATTCGGAGGTTGGCACAAATCGAGCATAACCTACAAGTGCTGTGTCTTCACTATTCTCTAGTTGATAAGGATAAGGTTCTCGCTCAGTAGTTGTTAACTTGATATACAATCTAGGTTGAATATTTAACATATCACGTTTTAAATTGGCCTGTAGTGGTGAAACCTGGTGTACCTCACTGAACGCCTGTGCAAAACTATGTGCATCAGGGTAATGGTACTTCTTAGCAATGTCGACTAAACGACCTGAGCCGGCGATAACATCTTGTGCAGCAAGTGTCATTTTGCGTGCTAATGCATAATCACTTGGTGATTGACCCACAATCATTTTAAAAGACTGATCTAAGTGGTAAGGTGAAAGACCAACGTAATCACTAAGGTCTTGCAAATGAAACGGCTCTAATAAGTGGTCCTCTATATAAACAATTGCCTGTTGTATTTGCTTGATAACGTCCAATACTTTCACTCCTAAACATTTTCCAATCGTAATACTATTACGTTATATTCTACCTTATTTTTCATACTTTGACATCTCATATCAGATAATATTTACATTAATTAAACGATAAAAAACAAACTGATATTTAGAGACATAGCGTCGCAATCTGATTTAATATTAATCTAAACTGTTTCAAATTCATTTCAAAAAAGCAACAAAACGTGAGATAGGTCACCGTTTTGTTGCAGCTCTAAATTATTCACATGTCAACGAATGAATTATTGAATGTCGTCCCACCAATGGAAACCGTCACGACTTAACAGTAAGTCGCTATCTAGCGGGCCGTTCGTACCTGCTTCATAGTTAGGGAAGTCAGGTTCTGTTTTATCCCATTCGTTTTGAATTGTATCAACAAATTTCCATGTGGATTTTAATTCTTCCCAATGTGTAAAGTTGGTTGGGTCACCGTTTAAAATATCGAATAATAAATTTTCATACGCATCGACAGTGTTCATTTTATCTTGAGCACTCATAGCGTAAGATAATTGCACAGGTTTAGTATCTATACTTTGTACATTTTTCTTCGCATTGAGATGTAAAGAAACACCTTCGTTAGGTTGTATATTGATCACTAATAAATTTGATTCTAATTTGTTGTCTGTTTCATAGTAAAGATTTAACGGTACTTCTTTAAATTCAACGACAACTTGGATAGATTTATCTTTCATGCGTTTACCTGTTCTGATATAAAAAGGAACGCCAGCCCATCTAAAGTTATCTATTGTTAATTTACCTGAGACAAAGGTTGGTGTATTTGACTGTTCATCTACACGGTCTTCTTTTCGATAAGCGATGACATCTTGATCATCTATTTTACCTTGATCATATTGACCACGGACAAAGTTTTGATTCACTTCGCTTGGTTCAAGTTTACGTAAAGATTTGAGCACTTTTACTTTTTCTGAACGAATGTCTTCACTTTTAAGACTTATAGGTGGTTCCATCGCTAACAGTGCCACCATTTGAAGCATGTGGTTTTGCACCATATCTTTTAGCGCACCACTTGTTTCGTAGTAGCCTCCTCGATCTTCGACACCTAATTTTTCAGAAGAAGTGACTTGAATATTTGAAATGAATTTATTATTCCATAAAGGTTCAAACATTGCATTCGCAAAGCGGAGTACTTCGATATTTTGTACCATATCTTTACCTAAATAATGGTCGATACGATATATTTCTTTTTCTTCAAATGAACGACGAATTTGATTATTTAATTCTTCTGCAGATGCGAGGTCATTGCCGAATGGTTTTTCAATGACAAGACGTTTAAATCCTTCAACATCTGTTAAACCTGAAGATTTCAGATAATCTGAAATAATACCGAAGAATTTCGGTGCCATCGCTAAATAGAACAATCTGTTACCTTGTAACTCGAATTTCTGATCTAACTGTTGGCTCACTGCTAAGAGTGATTGGTAACTTGCTTCGTCATTTACATCATGTTTGTGATAAAACACATGATCCATAAATTCATCTAGCTGTGTCGTATCTTGTACGTGGGCTTGAATTGATGATTTCACTTGAATACGGAAATCATCATTTTTTAAATCTCTTCTACCTATACCAATAATCGCAAAATGTTCGCTTAAATTTTGTTGTTGGTAAAGATGAAATAATGATGGGAATAATTTTCGGTGACTTAAATCACCTGTCGCCCCGAATATCGTTATTAAACAGGGAATATTCTTGTTTCTAGTACTCAAGCTAATAACCTCAATTCTTTTAGAAATCTGTATACATTATAGAACAATTCTAACCTGCATTCATACCTTTTTGCTTAAAGTCAATCCCACTATATGATTTAATCGTGAGTATGCTAAAATGACTATTGAAAGGGAGGTGCCTTTGTTGCAAATCACATTCTTCGGCACAAGTGCAGGGTTACCGACTAAAGAACGAAATACACAGGCGATTGCGTTAAACTTAGAGCCGTACTCAAATGCCATCTGGTTGTTTGATGTAGGAGAGGCGACGCAACACCAAATATTAAATCATTCTATTAAATTAGGTAAGGTCGACCATATTTTTATTACACATCTCCATGGGGATCATATTTTTGGCTTGCCCGGTCTACTAACGAGCCGATCTTTTCAAGGTGGGGAACATAAACCTTTAACCATCATTGGACCTAAAGGGATTCAACAGTTTGTA